>DASRRV010000393.1:0-104156 GCA_035695545.1 Candidatus Sulfotelmatobacter sp.
TGTAGCGCGACAGGAGCGCGATATCGACCATCAGCTCTTCACGGCGCGGCAGGAACTCGTGCAACGGTGGATCCAGAGTGCGGATCGTAACCGGGAGTCCATCCATCGCCTTGAAGACGCCGGCAAAGTCGGCGCGCTGCAAGGGTAGAAGCTTCTTGAGAGCGGCACGGCGACCTTTCTCGTCGTCCGCCAGGATCATCTCGCGCATGGGACCGATCTTTTTCTCGCCGAAGAACATGTGTTCGGTGCGGCACAGTCCGATTCCCTCTGCGCCGAATGTCCGGGCCTGGACGGCATCGCGTGGGATGTCCGCATTGGCGCGAACTTTCATTTTGCGGTAGGGATCGGCCCACTGCATGAACTTCTGCAGTTCCGGATCATCGGCGTTCGGAGGAATGGTATTGAGCTTGCCTTTGATAACCCGCCCAGTGGTCCCGTCAAGGGAGATCCAGTCCCCTTCCTTGAAGGTCTGCCCCGCCACGCGCATTTCTTTCTTCTTCTCGTCCACGGTAACTTTTTCAGCACCCGCCACGCAGCACTTTCCCATACCGCGGGTAACGACAGCCGCGTGACTGGTCATGCCGCCGCGAGAGGTAAGGATACCCTTGGCCACTTCCATGCCATGGATGTCTTCTGGGGTGGTTTCAGCGCGGACGAGAATGACCGAGGCCTTCTCATCCTTGTGGACCACTTCCACCGCAGCATCGGCAGTAAATACAATCTGCCCGACAGCCGAACCCGGTGAAGCCGGCAGTCCTGTAGCAAGGACTTCCACCTTCGTTCCCTTCTCATCGAGACGCGGCACCAGGAAGTCATACAACTGGTTCGGCTCTACGCGGAAGATGGCTTCTTCCACCGTGATCAATCCTTCTTCCACCATCTGGATCGCGATCCGCACTGCAGCCAGCCCCGTACGCTTGCCGTTGCGGGTTTGCAGCATGTAGAGCTCGCCGCCCTGAACGGTGAACTCGAAGTCCTGGACGTCTTTGTAGTGCTTCTCCAGTCGCGTGGTAATTTCGCGGAGCTGGTTGTAGGCCTCAGGCAGAATCTTCTGCAGTTCGAGAATTGGGACCGGAGTGCGGACGCCAGAAACAACGTCCTCGCCCTGCGCATTCATCAGGAACTCACCATAGAACTCCTTCGTGCCAATCGCGGGATTGCGCGTGAAGCCCACGCCCGATCCGCTAGTGTCGCCAAGGTTCCCGAACACCATGGCCTGCACGTTGACGGCTGTGCCGAGCATGTCATCGATGTTGTTCATGCGGCGATAGTGTTTCGCGCGGTCGTTCTGCCAGGAGCGGAACACGGCGTCACGCGCCAGGACCAGCTGTTCGCGCGGATCCTGCGGAAAATCGCGCTTAGCGTGCTTCTTCACGACCTTCTTGTATTCAACAATGACTTCCTGCAGATCTTTGGCCGTCAGATCGGTGTCGAGCTTCGTCTTCCTCTGTTTCTTCTTGGCGTCGAACACTTCGTCGAAAGCCACCTTCTCAATGTCGAGCACCACGTTACCAAACATCTGGATCAACCGCCGGTAGGAATCAGCCGCAAACCGCGGATTATTACTGCGCTTCGCCAGAGCTTCGACACTCTTGTCGTTCAGTCCCAAGTTCAGGATCGTGTCCATCATGCCGGGCATAGAGAACTTCGCGCCAGAGCGCACGCTCACCAGCAGCGGATTCTCGCCCGTGCCCAGCTTTTGCCCCTGCAGCGCCTCGAGTTTGGCCAGCGCTTCGTCCATCTGGCGCTCGACTTCCTTCGAGGTCGTAGCCGTCATCATGTACTCGCGGCAGGCCTCGGTCTGAATGGTGAAGCCCGGAGGCACCGGCAGTCCGGCGTTAGTCATCTCAGCCAGACCGGCGCCCTTGCCGCCCAGCACATCTTTCATCTTGCCGTTGCCGTCGGCCTTGCCGCCGCCAAACGAATACACGTACTTGGTTGCGGACTGTTTATTCGTGGTCTTGCTTTCCTGCACTTCGGGCAGAGTAATCGTCGCCATATGAGTCCTTTGTTCGAAGATTTACTGTTTGCTGCACGTGCTCGAATCCACTCGGGACCAGTTGCCATTCTTCATGGTGAAGTAGCTGACCTTGAAGTGACGGTCGTCGAGCCGCTCAAAACTGAATCGCTGGCTGGGCGGCGACATGCTGCCGATTGCGTCGCCGTCCCACTGCAGGTGGTTAGAATTCCATCCGTTCGACCGAAACAAGCGTATACCGCCGCCAGAGTCGTGAGCGGTCATCACGAATTCTTTGTCGCTTTCGTCCCAGCCCCACTCCGCGGCTGAATGGTAGTCGAAGGGAGACTTGTCGTCGTGGCGGAATCCGATCGCGGCTCCGTCGAGATCAGCCACAAAATGCTGGTGGGCTTCAATCACTTTGCCGGATGTATCGAATTTTCCGGAACACTCCCAATCGCCGACAAAATAACCCAGCGATGCTATCGCCGGTTTCAGCGTTGGAGTCGCCGTTTGCGCCGTAGAGGACGCCACCATCATGCACAAAGAAGCCGCAATCGCCAAAGCCGTCAGAACGATCGCGGATTTTTCAGTTCGCTTCATGATTGCGGGCTACGCGGGCCTTCCTTACCTTCCGTCACGATCTCCGAAAAGTCGGCGATCGTGGAGAACTCCTTTAATAGCGTCTGCAAGAGCGCCAGCCGGTTGGCGCGAACTCGGCCATCCTCGACCATCACCATAACCTTGTCGAAGAATTTATCTACGGGCTCACGGGCCGTCGACAACAACCGCAACGCCTCGAGGTATTCCTTCTTATTCCGGTGTCCTTCGACGCTTGCACCGGTTCGCTCAAGGTACCCGATCAAATTCTTCTCTTCTTCAGAAGAATCCGGCAGTGCCTCGAACTTAACCGCCGGATCAATTCCCTTCTCCGCCGCTTGCCTCAAGATATTCCGCATGCGCTTGCAGGCAGCGCCGATCGCCTGCAATTCCGGCAGGTGCAGGACCTGTTTTACCGCCTCGGCCCGCTGCACGGCATCCACTACATCTTCTGCATCGGCACCGAGGACTGCCTTGACTACGTCATACGCATACCCGCGCACATCGCGTAGGTAGAATTCCAGACGCTCTCGGAAGAACATAACGACAGACTCAGAAAACTTTGCCGGATCAACAAACTTCTTTTCCGCTTCCGATGCCTGATATCCCGCACGCGCATCGCGCATCAAGTCGTCGAGCCGCAGAGGCAACGTCTTCTCGGCGATTACCTTCACAATCGCATTCGCCTGGCGCCGCAGGGCAAAAGGATCCTTCGATCCGCTCGGAACCAGCCCCAGCGCAAACATTCCGGCAATCGTGTCTGCCTTGTCGCCGACCGAGAGCACCGCGCCTTCCGTAGATCGCGGAACATCGTCGTCGGTTGACTCCGGTTTGTAGTGGTCGTAAATTGTGTCGGCAATGGCGAACCGTGTGGCCTCAGGCAAGGTCTCATCAAGCTGCTGGGCGCGCGCGTAGAGCCCCCCCACAATTCCCTGCAACTCAGTAAATTCCTTCACTAACTCCGTGGTCAGATCGGTCTTGGACAGGCACGCCGCCTTGTGAATCACTCCGGGGCGCACCGCCATTCCCTTCTGTTTGAGAATTTCACTCAGCCAGCTGCACAAGCGCTGCACACGCTGCGTCTTCTCATAGTAGCTGCCCAGATCTTTCTGGAAGGTGACGTGGCGGAGAAGCTCCAGCCGCTCGAGCAATGACTTCTTCTGATCGGTCTGCCAGAAGAAACGCGCATCGTTAAACCGCGCCCGTAGAACCCGCTCGTTGCCGATTCGAATCAGCCCTTGCGGATCGCTGTCTGTATTGAGCACAGCCAGAAAGTGCGGGAGCAGCTTGCCCTCCGCATCTTCTAACGCGAAGTACTTCTGGTGATCGCGCATCACCGTAACCAGCACCTCTTCGGGCAGCGCCAGGAACTGAGGATCGAACCCACCCAGGATCGCCGAGGGAAACTCGGTCAGGTTCACCACGGAATCGAGCAACGCTTTGTCTTCTCGCCACCGCGCGCCAGGAATCGTACGCGTCGCAGCATCCAGCGCCTTGCGGATCTGATGCTCGCGCTCGGAGCGGCCCAAGACTTTCGCGGCGCGCAGAGAATCCACGTAGCCCGAACCAGCGTGCGAAATTGGGACCGGGCTGTCGGTCAGAATCCGATGTCCGCGCGAGGTCTTCCCTGCCCGAATGCCGCCAAACTCGAGCGGAATCGTGTCGCCATCAAGCATGGCTACCAGCCAACGCACAGGACGCACAAAGCGCTCGTTCGGCTTGCGCCAGTACATATTCTTGGGCCAGTAGATTGTGGCGAGTTCTTTCGGCAGCGCCTCGGCCAGAATCTCGGCCGCGCTGCGACCTTTTTTCGTCACTTTGGCGGCAAGGTACTCGCCTTTGGGGGTGGAGACTCTTTCGAGTTGCGCGACGTCCACGCCGGCCTTTTTGGCGAATGCATGGGCTGCCGGAGTCGGCTTTCCATCCTTATATGCAACGTTGACCGACGGCCCGTTGACCCGCTCGGTCACATCCGCCTGCGCAGCCGCAATTCCCGGCGCCATCACGGCGAGTCGTCGTGGTGTATCGAAGCCGGCAGCCTGTCCGCCAGCGATTCGTTCTCGCGTCAACAGCGCGCCTACGCGCTCGCGCAACTCTTGCGAGGCCGCGTCAATCATCCGCGCCGGAATTTCTTCGCACCCGATCTCTAATAGAAAATCTGGCATGCCTTCAAACCATCAAGTGTCTCAAAACTGGGCCCCATTCGATGTGACGGGCATCACATCACGCCTGTACATGCCCGAAGCGGGCCGTTCCTCGTGCTAGCCTACCGGCGAGAGCGCTTCCTTTTTCGCCTTTGGCTTCTTCTCGCTGACAGGCTCAGGCTCGTCGGACTTGTCCGGCGCGCCTTCACTCATCTGCTGATCGTTCTTGTGTTGATCCACCCAGGCCTTCGCGATCCCCACAGCCAGGGCCCGCACGCGCCCAATCACGCCTACCCGCTCGGTCACCGAAATCGCACCGCGCGCATCCAGAATGTTGAACAGATGCGAGCACTTCAAACAAAGATCGTAAGCACCCAGCAGCGGAAAGCGAGCCTTCGCGACCTTATCTTCACCCTGCCCGGTTCTCGTCTCTCCGTTATGCGGGGGGGCAGAAGCGGGTCTTTGATCTTTCATCAAAGCCGTGTACTGATCGATCAGTCCCTTGCACTCGGACTCATACAGATCAAAGTGCTTCCACGCCTTCTCCACGTCAGCTTCTTCGAAGTTGTATACGGAAAACTGCAACTCATCGGCGAAACGCACGTCGCCGTACTTAACCACAGCGCCTGATTCCGGACCGCGTGCCCACACGATGTCGTAGATGGAATCCAGTCCCTGGAGGAATTGTGCGATGCGCTCCAACCCGTACGTCAGCTCCGCGCAGATTGGAAACAGATCGACACCACCGCACTGCTGGAAGTAGGTGAACTGAGTGATCTCCTGCCCGTCGAGCATGACCTGCCAGCCCACACCCCACGCACTCAGCGTCGGGGCCTCCCAGTTGTCCTCTTCGAACTTGATGTCATGCTGGCGCAGGTCAATGCCAATCGCGGTGAGCGACTCCAGGTACAACTCCTGCACGTTCTCCGGGGGTGGCTTCAGGATCACCTGCAACTGCATGTGCTTGAACAACCGGTTAGGGTTCTCTCCGTAGCGTCCGTCCGCCGGACGCCGCGAGGGCTGCACATAGGCGACCTTATAAGGCTTCGGCCCCAGAACGCGCAGGAACGTCTCGGGAGCCATGGTCCCCGCGCCCACTTCCACGTCGTAGGGCTGCTGCAACACGCATCCGCGCTCGGCCCAGAATGTCTGCAACCGCAGGATGAGTTCCTGGAATGTGAGCGATTTGGAGGAGGATAAGGTCATGAAAAAAGCTGCTAGCTCCTAGCTTCTAGCTGAACTCCCAGCTCATTGGCTACAAGCTAGAGTGTTGGAACTAGAAACTGCCGATACAGTCGCGTGGAACTCCAGCAGGTTAATCAACGATTGTAATGGAAGCGGGCGCTAACCGTCAGCTGTGACAGACCATTCTCGCTGCCAATAAGCTCAACGAGGATCAGTAGCGCCACGTCCAACACTGACTCGCCCTGCAGCGAGCAAGCGCACTCGCCAAACTACACACTCGCGAAACAGCGGAATGCGCCGATCTGAATGCAGCTTCCAATGCGGACTGTTTGGCGGGGGAACCGCTGCCACGAGGTAGTTTCGACTGCTTCAAGTGGAAGAATCTTCGTTAAGACAAGCCTGCGCCGACTGGACCAACAAGTATCCCGTGGGCCCTATAAGGTCTTTGTCAACTATCGACTAGCGCAATTCGTGCAGGAAAGGCATGAAAAATGCTCCACTTCTACGGGAAGTCTATTTTCCTATGCCCGGTTTTCGCTCTCCCAGGCGCTTCACCGGAGGTTCTGCCATGTCCAAAGGTATCCTGTGTTCCCTGGCCGCGGCTTTGGTCGTTTGCGGTGCTCTTCTATTTTCCAGCTGTAGCGGATCGCACTCGATGAGTTCGAGCGCCCCAGCCAGCGTGAATGTCACGGTTAGCGATCCCGCCACGTGTTCTGGTCCGCAGGGGCCGTTCAGTCATATCTACGTCACCATAACTGACGTGCAAATCAATGCGAGCTCCAGCGCTGGTGACAATGATCCGGGCTGGATCGATTTGACACCTAGTCTCAAGCAGAATCCCCAGCAGGTGGACTTGCTGGGACAGGCCAACAACCAGTGCTTCCTGGCTTCGCTGGGCTCCGCGATGGAAATTCAGCCGGGCAGTTATCAGCAGATTCGCATTTTCCTGGCCGATGGAAGCGTGTCACTCAGCGGCAACCAATGCGGAAGCATGGCAAATTGCATCATGCTGAGCAGTGCCCCGGGCCATCCGCACCCTCTCCTGCTTTCCAGTGAGTCGAAGACTGGACTCAAAATTCCATCGGGGCAGATCGCGGGTGGCCAGTTCGTAGTCGCAATCGGCGAAACAAAAGACCTGGACATCGACTTCAATGCGTGTCGCTCGATTGTGGCGCAGGGGAACGGTGGGTTCCGCCTCAAGCCGGTGCTGCACGCTGGCGAAGTAAGCCTGACTTCTTCGTCGATTAACGGCAGCATTATTGACAGCGTGACTGGAACGTCCATCGTTGGAGGCAATACCGTTGTCGCGCTGGAGAAGAAAGACAGCGTCGGCGTGGACCGTGTGATTATGGAAACGGTCACGGACGCCAGCGGAGCGTTTGTCTTCTGCCCCGTCGCGGCCGGCACTTATGATGTTGTCGCCGTCGCGATTAGCGGGGCCCAAGTTGCCTACGGAAGCACGGTGATTACGGGCGTGCAGCCCGGTAATGCTCTGGGAACTGTGCCACTCGTAGCGCCGATGGGGGTTAAGTCTCCAGCGTCGATCGCAGGACAGATCACCAGCAGCACCGGTAGCGCAGGGACGGCTGCCGATATTTCTCTGTCGGCACTTCAGCCAATCTCGGTCGGCGGGTCAACCGTACTGGTTACGATTCCTCTGGCATCCCAATCAGCGGCCACTGCTAGTCTGACCACGGCACCAGCGGCGAATTGTCCCGCGAAATCGGACTGCGCCAGCTACACTCTCTCAATCCCCGCGGCCAATCCGAGCATCGGCACATTTAGTACGAGCGGCAACCAACCTCCCGCTGCTCCTGCCAGCGGCTCGGTGGACTATACGGTAGACGCCATTGCTTTTGTCCCAGATGGCACGGGCGCACTCGATTGCAATCCATCCGAACTGCAGACGAGTTCGACTGCCAATAACACGAGCCTGGTGGTCACAGCCGGAACAACTGTGACGGCAGCGACGCTTGCGTTCAGCAGCTGTCAGTGACGAGTCCTGCTCCGCGAAACCCAAAATGCGTAAAAAGGAACCGTGGTTTCAAGGCACTTGAAACTTGACCTCAGCCCGGTACGGACGCGGTTTACCGTCTTCCAGGATCGGGCTGAATTGCCATTTGCCGATGGCGTTCATACACGCCTGCGAAACTTCTCCCGCTCCCTCAGCTGCAATCTGTTCGATCACCTTGCTGTCTGCGTCGACTGCGATGCGGACGCTGCAAGGGGAACCTGACGCGCTTCCGGGTGGAAATACGGGATCGACTATATTTTTCGCCAGCTTTCGGACCTCCGGATCGGTCAAGGGTTCCTTCGGCCCGTAGGCGCGTGTGTCGAAACGGAAGTTCAGGATGGCCTCAGCCTGCACGGGAACGCCGTCTTTCATCGCCGGTTTGAACTTCCATCTCATGATCTGCCGCCGCGCTGAGTCGTCGGCGCGTTCCACGGAGATACTCAGCGGAAGAATTTCGCGGACCTGCCCGGAGCGATCGACGGAAACGTAATAGCTGGTCTCGCCGCTCGTGTTGTTATCCTCGAGCACCTGCGGCCAGATAATTTCCGTAGAAACCAGGGCTAAACCGAGCAACTCACTTGCGGGCACAACTACGCTTCGGATTTGCTTCGTTTTTGGCGTAGGCTCCGCAATTGAAAAGGCCGCAACGTCGCTCTTCAATTCTCCCAACGTATTGATGTGTAGCTCGTAACTATCGCCTTGATCGATCTTGTAGTTGAGTAGGCGCGCCACTCTTTTATCCTTGAATCTACGATAATCGGTGAATGTCACGGAACGTCCAGGTGCATCCAGTACCTCGATTAACCCACTCCGACTCATGCCGCACATTTTTCCAGCGGAATCGAAGCACATTTTGCCATTCTCTCCCGAGCGACCGTTTGCTTTCGTGATGACATGATCACCGGGACGCACGGCTGCGGCAATGGGACGCGGATCGACCATAGCCGTCGTGAGAATTTGAATCGCCAGGGGCATGTAGTCTGCCGAATCTTGTTCGAAGACCTTCTCGCCGTTCACGATGAGCGTCTGAATGAACTCCTGCGACTTTATGGTTCGTTTCCATTCGTTCGAAGTCAGCCATGACATCTCGATGTCGATCCGCTCGGCCGGGTCTCCGCGTTCGGTAATGACCCCTTGCAAATAGAAAGGCGTGCTGCCTGGTTCGGTGAGCCAGGCCTGCACGACCTGAGCATCCGAAGCGGATTGCCCAATTGTGGTCAGGGCAGAAAGGGACAGACAAAGGATTACCAATGAATTACGAAGCGGCCTTTCCATGGCGCTCCAGGGTATCGGAAAGATAACGGACTTCCAAGCTCAGAAACTTCCCTTCTCCAGCATCCCCGCTGTAACCAGCTTCTTGTCAATGTGGCGTTGCAGGATCTGGATCAGGAACTTCCGCAGATCGGCGGCCTGCGCTTTGGGCCAAGGCTTACCAGAAAAGCTCTCGACCGGAGCCCGAAACATCTGTGCCGCCAGGGTCCGCGAATCGCCTGAAATCTCAGACGATGCCAAACGCTTGTCTTCCACGCACATAAGGCCATCCGCGAGGGCATGATAGTAGGCGCGGCTGCCGTTCAGCGCGCGTCCGCAGACGGTGCACTCCGTCAACTCCGGCAGAAAGCCGACCAGACGCGTCATCCACAGTTCGAAGTACGTGACCGGCATCCATATCTCTGCGCCGGACAACACATGCAACACCGACAGCGTGAGACGGAAGACGGCATCGTTGGCCTCGTGGTCGGGCAATAGTTCGTCGAGCAGTTCGGCGATATGCCCTAATGCCACCGCTCGCGCATAGCTCACTTCCGAGGCCAGCGGAGACTCCAGGACCTCGCACGCATCCAGTCGTACCAACTCCTGCCGCTCGCGGACGTCGTAAAAGGCACGTACGTAAGTGAGGGGCTCGAGCGCTCCGCCGAAGCGCCGCTTCGATTTCTTGGCCGACCGCGCCACGCCCCGCACCTTTCCCTCCGCGCGCGTGAACAGCGTGACCAGCAGGTCCGCCTCTCGCATCGGATAGGTGCGCAGCACGATCGCTTCTGATTCTCTGAGGGCCATCTTCCTTAGGCCAACTTCCGAGTGCGATTCTAGAGGAATCGCTTTCAGCCGTCAGCTTTCAGCGGGGTCGGTTGCATGGAAAAGGGACTCGGTTCCCGCAAAGAGCGCGAGAAGTGGGTACAATTTTAGATCTCAGAATCGCGGTAGCACGCTAAGCTATTGATTCGATATGGTATTTCTTCTAAGGTAACCTCATCGTAACCACACTCACGAGTGGCTTCTCTGGCACGTCAGAGACATTCACTTCATACCCGCCACACGGTAGTACTAGTACAGGCGGCCAATGCAGGCCAGGTCCTAAGTCACTATGGTCCACTCTAAGCGCTTTTCCTCCAAGCACTGGATGCTGGTCACAGCTCTTATCCTGGCGGCCTCCACGGGGCTTTCCGCGCAGCAATCCCCGTTCACCGCCTCTATGAGGGCCTCTTTGATCGAGCCGGTGCAGCCTTCGCCCTTTGTTCATCAGGTCGAACCGGCTGGACGGGACCATCGTTTTTGGGATCGTGACAATCGCATCCTGTTCGCCGCCGTCGGTGCCGCGAGTACCGCTGATTTCTTTGTGACCCGCGCCAACCTGGCGAGCGGTGGCCGGGAGCTCAACCCGATCGCTAACATGTTTTCGGGAAGCACCGCAGGTTTGGCGGTTAATTTTGCAGGCGAAACAATCGGCTCTATGGGAGTCAGTTACCTCTTCCACAAGACCGGCCACCACAAACTAGAGCGCATCACTTCGTTTGTGAATATCGGCGCTTCAGCCGGCGCGGTGGGATGGGGCCTCTCGCACCGCTAGAGACCGGCTCGTCATAGGACGCACGACGAAACCGCCGCTTCTTCGCACCGCTCACTTTTTCGTACTTCGATATACTTCCAACACTGTGAACCGAACGATCTCCGCCCTGCTGGTGATTTTCATCGCCGCTCACCTCGGCCTCGCCGAGGAAACCTCCTTCCGCAGCGTCAAGGTGACCGATTCTAAGGGGAACCAAAACGAGGCGGTCCTGACTTTCAAGCGACGAGCACAAGGCGCTGGAAATACATCCGGTGAAAAAAGGCGACGCGGTGACCATCGCCTACAGCCAGATCGACAAATGCTCGCACGAGTACACGAAGAAGCACCGCATTACGCAGGGCGTGCTTATTGGGGTCTTGTCGCCCGAGGGTGGGCCTTATTGTGTTTCTGACCAAATCCAAGAGCCACTGGCTCGAGATCGACTACCACGATCAGGACGCGCCAAGAGTTTTTGTGGTTCGCATGGACAAGCACGACTACGTGCACATTCTGGAATCGTTGAAGCGTCACACTGGACAAGATGCAGAAGTGCTAGGGAACGTAAACAAGCGGCAAAAGTAAATCCAGGCTCTCAAGAAACAAGAAGGCGCGCGCCCACAAAAGGACGCGCGCCTTTGATCTTAACCGCCTTCGATCAGCTATGAGCCGAGAGCAAAAAGCAGAGAGCGGTTTTAGCGCCCGTAGTACTTGGCGTTCCGCTCCGTGAAGGCGTTCCACTTTTCCGGAAGATCGTCGAGTGCGAAGATGGCCGAAACCGGGCATACCGGGACGCAGGCTCCGCAGTCAATACACTCCACCGGATCGATATACAGCAACTCTTCGGTCGCGTAGGCGGGCTCATCTTTCTTGGGATGAATGCAATCCACCGGACACGCATCCACGCATGCGGTGTCTTTGGTGCCGATGCACGGCTCAGCAATCACGTAGGCCATAAAGGTGTCAGTCTCCTGAGATGTATTCTCTTAATCTTACTACCACGACGGTCCATCCGGGCAACCCGCAGAACGGCACATTCTAGCAAGAATGCAGACGTCGGTACAGGGCGGCAGATCGAAGTAGGATCGACTGGTTTTCTCGAAGACAACTCACCCTGCGCGACCATTCAGTGTCCAATCTCCAAGCTCGAAACCCGCGACCGGCATCACCGAAGTAACTTGGCGTGCACCCGTATGAGTGTGCATTAATGAGGGCAACGTGCGGTTTAACCATCGGTTAAACGGTTAAAGCGGGAAAGCCCGGTTTCAATGAACATGTTGAACGTTCTGGTTTCCCTGATTACAGACGACAACGATTATCAACGAGCGCAAGCGGCATCGGCTCAGACAGCCGCGTCCAAACTTGGGGTCAACGTCCAGATTATGTATTCGGGCAATGACGCCGTGCAGCAGACGCAGCAGATTCTCAGCTTCATCCAGAACCCGGGCAAGCGCCCTGACGCCATTCTGGCCGAGCCTGTGGGGACCGGCATGCCCCAAATCGCCAAAGCCGCGGTTTCCGCCGGCATCGCATGGGGCGTCGTTAACAGTGACGTCAACTACATTGCCCAACTGCGGCAACACGCCTTGGTTCCGATCTTCTGTGTCATGTCAGACCACGAGGCCATCGGAAAAATTCAGGGCCAGCAAATTGCCGCGTTCCTCGGCGATCAAGGATGCGCTCTCTATCTCGAAGGGCCATCCGTACGAGAAGTAGCCAAAGTCCGCACCAAGGGCATGCTTTCGACAAAGCCCGCGGGCATCATGATAAAGACGCTCAAAGGCGACTGGACGCAGCAGAGCGGATATCACGCCATGAGGTCCTGGCTCTCGTTGAGCACTTCGAAGCAACTCAACGTCGGCATGATCGCTTGCCAGAACGATGACATGGCGATGGGCGTGCGCCGGGCCTTTGAAGAGATCACAAATCCCCAGGAACGCGCCACATGGCTCCAGTTGCCCATTACCGGATGCGATGGCGTCCCCAACTCGGGCCAGGAATGGGTTCGCCAGGGAAAGCTCGCAGCGACCGTGGTCTCCCCTCCAATCGCGGGTGACGCGATACAACTTCTGGTGAGTGCATTGAAAGCTGGATCGCAGCCGCCGGAGCGCACCATGGTGGCTCCAAGATCGCTTCCGGCCATCAACGAACTGCAGAAAGTTCGGGCCCGTGCTGCCCAGGAGTCGAAGTAGTTCAACCTGTCTGCAACGTGGCGCTAGGATGTCCGCGTCGCGTCGTCATCTTACCAAAAACGTGAACGTACGCGTCGCCGGATCATATAGCTCCGCTTCGTCCGTGGCGCCGTGGCCGATCCCTCCACCGGTGATGAGCACCTTGCCAGACCGCAGCAAAGCCGCAACGTGTCCTACGCGCGCGATGCTCATCTCCCCTGCGCGCTGGAATTTTCCCGTAGCTGGATCGTAGAGATCCGCGGACTTATAGAAATCCTGATTGCGCCGCATGCCGCCGGTGATGAGCACTCTTTGCCGTCAGGCAACAGCGTTGCACTGTGTCCCGAACGCGGATCGAACATCTGCGATGCTGCCGTCAATATGCCAGCCATAGAAGGCGAGTTGACGGAGGTCGTATCTGCATCGCGAAATGCAGGAGCTGCGATTGCGAAGCAGATGGTGATTGCAGTGACCAGCAAGAGGCGGGATCGGCTCATGGTCTCCTCCTGAAGAAGTGAGACGCTTCAAAGCTTAGTCGGTGTGGATGCCGGCAGTGTGGCAATCGCCGATAACGCAAGAATTTGACTTGCAAGCTCCCTATGGCTGGTCGTTCAACAAACGAAGCAACTGCTTCTGGAGCTGCGCATATGGCGACTGGCGTGCGGAGTCGGACAAAGTTGGTCACAGCGATTGCGCTAACGTTCGCGGCAGTGATCCTGACGGTGAACCGGATTCTGCCCGTGTACTCGACGACGGCGTCTGCGTTCAGAAGGAGCCCATCGGAGCCCCGCTTCGAGAACGGGAGTGCACGATCCGGCAGCGAGAGAAATATCGGTTCCTCCGAGCTCATTGACCCTCGCCTCAAGTCGGTGGAATTGCAGCTCACCGAAAGCAAACAATATGAGGGATCGGGGAGAAACATCTTTTGCGCTACCGTCGACCTCCCCGCGAGGCGGAAGTCGCGGATCGCGGCCCCAGTTTCCCCGCCTCCCTCTAAGCCGGACACTTCCTCGCCACCGGCAATTCGCCTGAAGTTCTTCGGGTTCGCTAGCAGCCCACATGTAGTGCGGAAGGTCTTTCTTTTTCAGGATGGCGAGATATTCGTGGCCAGTGAAGGAGATATCGTGGACCGCCGCTATCGGATCGTCCGAATTGATTCGGAATCGGTGGACGTCGAGGATCTCATCGAAAACCTCCGGCGTACCCTTTTACTGCACGAAGGATAAAACAGACACCGGCGAAACAGTTACGCCGGAACCAATTCTTTCTTCTCGCTCGGCTCGTACTCGACGATGTACCCCGCCACGGCACTAGCCGCGACTGTCAAGGGAGAGGCTAGATACATCTGCCCCGGCCCACTGCGCCCGGGAAAATTCCGGTTCTGCGCGCTGATCACCACCTGATCCGTACGGGTCGAAACACCCGGACCGGCATTGATGCATGCTCCGCAACTTGGCTCGATCACATGCGCGCCAGATTTCTGAAACGTGTCGAGATATCCGCGGCGCACGCAGTACTCCCGTGTCTCCTGCGAGCCGAACTGAATGTAGAACTTCACTGAGTCCGCCACTCGCTTGCCCTGCTTCAGCGCGTCGGCCAGGACCAAGGCATACATGTCCATGTCTTCGTTCTTGCCTGCGGTGCAAGTTCCGCCGTAAGCGATTTCGACTGGCACAAGAGTGTTCAGTTCGCGAACATATTTGCCATTTCCCGGATCACCCGGCGTGGCCACCATGGGAGTGATCTCGGCGGCGTCGAGTTCAATCACATGCGCGTACTGCGCCCCGGGATCGCTGCACAAGCCTTCAATCATCGCGGCGGCTTTCGCGCGATCGATGCCGCGCCGCTCCACCAGGAAATCGACAGCCTTTTTGTCGGGCGCAACAATGCCCGTAAACCCGCCGATCTCCGCTGCCATGTTCGTCATGGTGGCGCGCTCGTCGACGCTCAATTCTTCGATGGCCTCTCCCGCATACTCCATAACCTTGGCCAGCGCCTTCCCGCTGCGCACATAGTCGAGGCTCAAGATCTTGAGGATGAAATCCTTCGCCGTGACATTCGGATGCTTCTTCCCGCGAACCACAATCTTCACCGACTCCGGCACCTTCACCCGTACATCTTTCGTGATCCAGGAATTGAAGACGTCGGTGGTCCCGATGCCGAAGGCTACGCATCCGATCGCGCCGACGTGCGGCGTATGCGAATCGGATCCGATGTTCAGCTGTCCCGGCAGTGCGTAGCTCTCGAGGACAATCGAGTGGCAAATACCTTCCGATCCTTTGCGGTCGGTCAGTTCGCCATGCAACCGGATGCCCTGCTTCGCCGCGAAGTCTTGCTGCTTGAGCTTGAGCTGCGTCGCCAGATCGAGCAGGCCGAGCTTTTTCTTTTCTTCGGAGATCACTTCGTCGAGAAAAGTCAGATGATCGCGGAAAAAGAGGATGCTCGGCGGATCATTGACCTGCGCGTCTTTGCCCACGTAACGCTCGAAGAAGATCGCCGCCATGGGCGTCACGTACTCGTGGCTGAAACGCAAGTCGGCGCGCGCGAAGCCAGTATCGCCGGGCTTGACTGACGGCACTCCCACTTCCGCCTTCTCGTCGAGCATGTGGCGCGCGAAGATCTTCTCGGCAAGGGTCATTGCAGGTGTGGCGCGAGAGCTCTCGCCCGCGTTCTTGATGGGAGGTAGAAACACCTTCCCCTGCATCCTTGCGACGTTAAACGGAAACAAGCCTCCGTACTCGATCACCTGCCGCGTAATCTCATCCTCGCCGGTTGTGAACTCGCTCAACTCGATTTCTTCCCCGCTGCGAATGCGGTCAATCAGCGAGAAATTGGTCGAAGTGAGCAACCCCAGGTTCTGGCAGTTCTGCTTGTAGATGCGCTCAATATTCTCGGCAATCACCACCCGAATGCCCGCGCACATTTCGGCGTAAGGAGACTGCTCGCGGCTCGAGCCTTTGCCGCGCCGCTTGCCGCTCACCACGCACACGAATCCACCGCACTTAACGTCGCCGCGGCCGATGGGCAGCACACTGCCGCATTTCAGCCCGAGATACGGGATCTCCCCCAGCGTCTCGTCAAAATAAAAGCAATAGTGCGCCGGAGTAATCTCGTCAGTCGAAATGTCGTCGCGAAGCTTCGGATTGCTCGCGGGATTCTTCGTATCCCAAGCCAGGTCTTCGCCTGCGAGTTGACGCTTGATTAGGTCAGGATCTTCGGTAAGAAAAAGAATGCGTCCCTGCAGCCGGACTTTATCCAGGCGCTTTTCGATCTTGCGTTCCAGAAGAGAGTTAATCACGGTTAACCTGAGGTCTTGCTGAAATTAGCCGCCGGAGCGGAGCCGGCTCACCCACATACGTCATTGTAGCGCTGCTCAGGTTCAAAGCGCGGCTCGCGGTTAACGCTGGTAAACCCGCGGGTCCGGCAGAGGATCTAGTCCACGCCCTGCGAAAATTTCCTTGATCTCATGCAACAGCGCGTCGTGCACCAGCCCGTTCGACGCCAGCGTTTCGCGGCTATCGATTTCAAATGGAGATCCATCGAAGCGGCTGGCCTTCCCACCCGCCTCCTCCAGGATCAGTACTCCGGCCGCCGTATCCCACGGATTGAGATTGAACTCCCAGAACCCGTCAAAGCGTCCGCACGCAACATTGCACAGATCAAGCGCGGCCGATCCTGCGCGGCGCACTCCATGCGTGCGCAGAGTGATCTGATGGTAGAAGTGAATGTTCGGATTCTTATGCCGCTTGTGGCTGGGGAAGCCCGTCGCCACGAGGCATTCCTTCAGTTGCGCGGCCTGCGAAACATGAATCGGCTTGCCATCGAGCTGCGCGCCAACCCCCAGCGCGGCGTTGAAGAGTTCGTCGCGCGTGGGATCGTATACAACGCCTGCAATGCGGCGCGCCGGCTGCCCGGGCGGCCGATGCTCCAGTGCCATCGACACACCGAACACGGGATATCCGTGCGCAAAGTTCGTCGTGCCATCAAGAGGATCGACGTACCAGCGGTAATCGCCTCCCTGATCGTCCAGCCCCTGCTCTTCTCCGAGCACGTCATGCGACGGAAACTGTTTGGTGATACGATCGCGGATCAGCGCCTCAGAAGCGCGGTCGGCCGCAGTCACCAGATCGGCATCGCCCTTGTATTCAATCTTCAGTCCCTGCTGGAAATATTGCAGCAACAGCGCCCCCGCCTCGCGTGCAATGGACGACATGGCAGGAAGGAAACTCTCTGGAGTTGAATCGGGCGTCAGGCGTCGGGCGTCAGGCATCGGGCCTCAAGATCAGACTGCAGTAAGCTTACGAACCATTCTAGGATCAATGAAACCAACAGAACTCAAGACTCAGCATTCGGAACGCCTCAAACTTCGGGGCTGAGGGCTGACGCCTGGAGCCGTCTTACTTCCTCTTCCCGCTGTCCTCGGCAATGTACATAATCTCGTGCTTGAAGATGAATAGGTTGGGCCCGCCCTCGCGCGTCAGCCGCACCATGTTCTTGTCGTAGTACTCGATCCAGCCGCGGACCGTCTGTCCATCCATGAGCTTGATCGACACCGGCTTCTGCTTCTCACCGAGCGCCTTGAGGAAGGCCGCCTCCTCGTTGGTTTCTTCTGGAGGAGGTGTGCGGCTACGCTTGGCGGCGTTGGGATTCCCTTGTGGAGCGCGGAAAGGCATGCAGGCATTGTACACAAACAACATCGCACGATGCCGCAAGTGCGCATGCAACCACCGCTTCATCCCGCGAAAAGGACGACGAACCGCGCACCAAGTCCGGAGTACAATGCCGGAATTCGGCGATTCATCCGGAGGCGCACTTGTGAAAAAACTTACCTTGCTTTCGATCCCTGTGACGTTCTCCCTGTTCGTCGCGCTGGCGATTCCCCAATCGACCCACCCGGGGATGTCGCCGCCCCCTCCTCCACTCGACCCAGATAGAACCACGACTCAAGAGCACCCACCCGCTAAACCCACCCGACACCTTGACCCGGTGCAGCTGCAAAAAGATGCCGACGACCTGGCCCGCATGGCCCAGACGATTCCGTCCGACGTGGCCAGCGTGCGGCAAGGCATGCTCCCGAAAGACGTAATGCAAAAGCTCAAGCAGATCGAGAAGCTGTCGAAGCGACTGCGGGGAGAGTTGACGCCGTAGCTTCTGCGGCGGGCTCGATTAGCCGCGCACGCTCCGAATGGAAAAGCCACCGCTCCGAAGAACGGTGGCTGCCAATACCTGCTCGAACGACTAGAAGCTAAGCCTCAGTTCAAACTCAACCACACGTGGTGCGCCGAGCGCGTTGACGCCTGAACCCAGGCCCAACCGAAGAGAGTTGCCATCCACTCCGTGCCGGCCAGCGTTGCTTGTGCCGTTCGGTGAGCCAACAGTACCGTCCAGAACTGAACTGAAAGGCACCGCCGGACCGTCGAAGTTGGAGAAATTGAAAACGTTGTAGAAGGTCACTCCTGGTCGAATCTCAACCCTGTCCTTAATTTTGTAGCCCCAGTTGAGGCCGATGTCGACAGTCTTCAGCCAAGCCTGGCCTACGGCATCCTGCGGAGCCTGGGCCAGCGGACCCGGGCCAATTACGCCTTGCAGGCTTTGCAATTGCCCCAATGTGAACAAGTTTGCCTCAATCAGCTTCTGGCCGGCCGGGGTCGCCTGGCCTACGAACGTGGTGTTGAAGTGACTGATGAGCTGGTTCAAACCATTAACACTAACTTCGCGACCGAAGGCACCCAGTTTCGAACCGGGGAGCAGGTCGCCTACTCCGCCATTGGAAGGAACGGACCCATCACCCGTCCCGTCACCCGTGAGGTCCGTCTGGAAGATTCCAGCCGGTCCACCATTCGTTGGCAATGTGAGGTTCGCCGCCAGCGGGCTGTCGAAGTGGCCAATCATGCTCAACCGGAAGCGTGCCGGCAGATCCATGACGCCCCCGAATGAGAGCTGATGGGTACGGTCCAGCCCATTGGGTCCCATCGCTCCGAGCGGGTTCGCATAGTCGGTCGGGAAGTTAATGAAGTCGCTGTCCCTCGCCGTCGCGACATAGCGGGAGAGCGAATAGGAGACCTGCAAATTCATGTACTTGACGCCACGAAATGGATTGTGAACATCATCCTTCAGCGTCATCTGCAATCCGTTGTACACGGACCGCCCGATGGGAAACAGCATCTGGTTGGCGCCGGTTGCACCCATGTTCACGCCACCAAAGGCTGCATTGGGACAAGGGCCACCGCCGCAAACGTTATAGCCTGAATCCAAACCGTTAGCGGCGAAGTCATAAATTGTCGCGGCGTGGGGAACCTTTGTTCCCCCTGGCCCGGCTGGGCATGTCCCTGAACCGATTGCTCCATCGATGGTGGCCTGACCACACGCCGACAAGGTCGCTGCAATTGCCGCTTGGCCGGCGGCCAGATTAAAGAATCGAGCATCCCCCACATGGTTGGTATCGACGCTGAGAAGGTTATGGGTGGACACGTTACGCAGATAGTCTACGGTCAGCACCATTCCGCGACGAATCTCTCGCTGAAACCCGATGTTCATCTGCACCGACCGTGCTGATTTATAGTTCGGAGCCAGCAAGCTGGTTTCATTGATATCGATTCCAGACGTTAACGTGCTTCCGACGTAGCTGGGATTGGTAGCTGCGCCAGCCGCGACCGTGGCCGCCTGGTATTGCTGCTGCAGTGCAACGATCGCCGGCTGGGCGTCGCCGATCGACTTACTGCAAATTGTCGAGTCCAAGGTTGATTGCGTCACCACCGTACCGTCGGGGAACGTCAAGCCAGCCGCCGGAGCAGGGCACGCACCCGTGATCGCCAGGAAGAATCCACTCTGTAGCCTTCCTGCAGGATCAAACAGAATGTTGTTCCAGATCGAATTTTCGTAGAACAGACCAATCCCGCCTCGCACCACCGTTTTTCCGTTGTTACCTAGATCCCACGCGAACCCCAACTGGGGAGCGAAATTCAGATTGGGCTGATTTATACGATTTCCTAATCCTGAATAGAACTGGTTATTGAACACGTTGAGAGCGGGCTCGGGGCCTAGTTCGCTGTCGGTTCGCCCAGTGTCACGAGCATAGCGGACGCCCAGCTGCAGAGTGAAATTGGGCTTCAGTTTCCAGGAGTCTCCGAAGTACAAAGAGAGTCGGTTGTCTGGCCCCAGACCGCCCCCAGGGTAGCCAAAAGCCTTCTTCGCCGACGAAAACCCCTCGCCGTTGCCCAGAACCACCGCTTGGACTGGATAGTTAAGTGGGTTTGCATTTCCGTCTGGAAAGGGGCAATCGTTGTCGGTGACGCACTGCAGGTTTATCGGATTTCCGTTCTTATCTACTCCCAAGCTCGTAGAAAAAACCGCCGGGCCGGATCCGAGAAACTCGGCGAAGCCGCCTCCCTGAATATGGTTCCAGCCAGCTCCGAAGCGGAGGATATGATTCTTATAGGGCTTGCTGCCGTCGTACTTGATCTGATGGTCCGATTGGAACGTCGCCTGCGGCGCCAGGAAGTTAGGACCGGAACAGAAATCATTGACCCCAGCAGTCAGACAGAACGGATCCTGGCCAATGGCCAACTCAATGGGCCCTCCTGGGTTGAAGATGCTCGATCCGATGACTGCATCCGTGATCCCGTTCTGGAATTTTGTGTATCCAAAGCGGATGCTGTGCGTATAGCTTCCAGTGTTGAAGTCCACTCCGACAACATGGTCGCGCGAGTGGTTCACGTTCGCGAACGGTTGAAAGGAGTTGGGAATGAATGGAAGTACGCTGCGGTTTTGTTCAAACGTAAAGCGATAAAAGAATCTGTAGTTGCCGGTCGTGTAATCAAGTCTGGCAATCGTTTGGGTATCGGGAAAAGCCGAAACGAAACTGCTGGCAAGACTCTTGAAGTTTCCGCCGGGGATCACGGGATCGACCAGCGCCTGCTTGTTGCGCTCAGCGTCCACGAAAAAGAAAAGCTTGTCTTTGATGATCGCGCCACCAAGATCGCCGCCAAACTGATTTCGCTGAAAATAGTTGGTCGAGGCTCCGGGGAGTGCGGCGTTCAGACTCTGGTCTCGAAAATAGTAAAAGCCATCGCCGTGTAGCGTGTTGGTTCCCGATTTCGTGGTGATGTTCACCGAGCCCGACGAGGTCAATTCCGTCGAGAGATCAAGCGACGACTGCTGCAACGAGGATTCCTGAATTGCTCCCAACGGAACATTCTGCGTTGTCGTTCCCACGGTCTCGTCGCTGATGTCGAGGCCATCGACCTCAATGCGAGCGGTGCGGCCGAAGCGGCCGGCGAAGGATACGGAAGAGAAACCGTTCTTGGTGGGATCGAAAGTGCCGCCATCCTGAATCTGTACACCCGGCTCTAACTGCGCCAGATCAAGAAAATTCCGCCCGTTGATAGGCAGGTTCTCAATTTGTTCCGCGGTAAGAACGCCCTGCACCGTCGCCTGCTCGGTGTTCACGCCAAGATCGGAAGCTTGCACGTCAACGACTTGCGCGCTCTCCCCAAGTGTCAGTTTTGCGTTTGCTGACGCCGTCGTGTTCACCTGCACCAAAACGGTCGTCTGATTGGTTCTGAACCCACTCGCTTCGATACGCACCAAATAGTTTCCCGGGGTCAGCGCCCCAGAGGCATAGGTACCCGCTGATGACGTTGTGGTGGTCTGAACTTGCCCGGTTCCGCTATTGGTAATAGAAACCTTAGCTCCCGTGACGACGGCACCGGTAGGATCTGTGACGGTGCCGACAATGCTGCCCGTGCTGATCGTGGTCTGAGCAAATGCCGAAGAGGACATCAGTAGCGCAAACGTGGCCAATAGAGTCAGTGACAAACCAATCCGCGCGGCCAGGCGCAGGGGGGATTTGGGGTTCAGCATCGTCCACCTTCCTTCTTTCTGTTCGAAATTTCATCGATCTGTTATGCAGCCCACGTCGCTCAAAGCATTCCACAGAAAATGCCGAGCGCCTTGACTGTCGTTCGCTCGCAGGGCGCAACAACTTCCCTAGAACGGCACAACAACACTCCTAGTGTCTAGGTTCATCCCCACAAGACAGCGAATGTCTTGGCTTTCCTCACTGCAATTCGGCAGCCAGCCATGGTTGCAGCTGTGGGATATTTCCTTATCCGCCACTATCGTCAATGACTTACGGCGGATCCAAGCGAGCGGAGGAGATGAGGTTATGGAGCAGATCTTAACAGGATATTCCAAATGCCGTATCTCCACTCCGCGAAAAGAGAATCAATCCAACCCTTACCCCATTGTTTACTTATAGTTACAAACAAGTGTTTCAATGCTAACGTCAACGCCCGTTATGTTTCTGGGCATGATGCAGACGCGGCTTGCTTTCCCAACCTTTACCTCTAGAATTCCGACTTTACTGTGTAGTAACCGGCCCGGTGGCGCACGTGATACCCAGCGGAATCTTGCACTCCCGCTACTCTAACTTTTATTTGACGGAACTCCGAGAAGGAGGCGTGCTGCGATGGGTAGTAGGCCAGCAGGTATTGCGTGCGCAATTCGTCGCTGATCTTGCGAAACGCGTCGTCGAGCTGCCCCGTGGAAGTCGCGTAGTAGTACTTGCCTCCCGTGTCTTCCGAGAGCTGAATGAGCGCGTGTTCGCCGCCGGTCTCGCGTCCAGCGCTGTTTTCAATCGGCACGATGATGATTGAGTAGACAATGGCCTCGGCCTCTTCGGCCGCGCGCAACGCCTCCTTGTAATCGACCGTGCTGATGGTGTCGCCGCCATCGGTGATTAGCACGATCACTTTACGACCTTTGCGCTGGTCGAGCGCGCGCGAGGCCTTATAAATCGCGTCGTAGAGCGCAGTCGCCGCGCCATACCGAATATGATCGATGCCTTCGTCAATACGCTTCAGGTCCGGAGTGAAACCGCGTGTGGCTTCCTGAACAACCTCGCTGAAGGCATACACCGTGAGGGCGTCCACCGGACGCAGAATGGCGTGGGCGAATCGCTTGGCAGAGGCCTGTTCCAAGGGCAGGTCGTGACGTGTGCTCAAGCTCGTATCGATTGCCAACGCGATCGAAAGGGGCAGCGCCGATTCCTTGTCGAATACGGAGATTTTCTGCTCGTGGCCGTCTTCCTCGAGAACAAAATTCTCCTTCTTCAGGCCAGCCACAGGAGCGCCATGCGTGTCGGTCACCGTCACGAACACGTTGACCAGATTGACATCGACCTTCAGCGTGGTCGACGGTTCCGACTCTTGCCCTTGTTTAGGCGCGGACGGCGGGGTAGACGACGACTGCGCCCAGAGGCCGCTGCCCCATACGGTGCCGGCGAAAATGAGCAGGCCCACTGCAGGCAGACTCGTGGCGAGTTTTCTCATCGAGTGCTGAAATTATACCTTTGCGAACCCGCGTCCAGTCGGGGACTCTCTGGCGCGCCGTTCACTTAGATGCCGGACCTGTGTCAGGGCTGCCTTCTCCGTTGGAATTTGCGCGGTGAATTTCGGCCGGAAACGGCTCTCCATCGGCCCATACTGCACCATCCTCGAAGTGCTCCTTCTTCCAGATCGGAACGGTGCGTTTGAGGCTATCAATCAGCCACCGGCAGGCATCGAAAGCCGCGGCGCGATGGGCGGATGCGACCGCGATCAGCACGCTAGTTTCCCCGATTTCGAGACGCCCCAGGCGGTGCACGATCGCCACATCGCGAATCTGGAACTGCTTTAGAGCCTGGCTGGCCAGTAACTCCATCTGCTGCAGCGCCATCTCTTCGTAGGCCTCGTAGTCGAGATAAAGCGTTCGGCGCCCACGCGTCTGGTTCCGAACCACTCCCTCAAAGATGATGGCCGCGCCGTCTTCGCCTCGCTTAAGTTCCGCCAGTATCTTCGGCGTGTCGATCACTTCACGCACAATCAGAGCCAGGCTCTGTCTCGCCGGCCGTGACGTAGGAGTCTCGCCCGCCACTTCCGCAGCACCACCACTCACCGGGGGCAAGAGCGCGATCTCGTCGTCCGCCTTCAATTTCGCATCCGGGCTGGCATATTGCTGATTCAGCGCCAAAGCCAGCGACGGCAGCGATTCTTTCCAACCCGGAATCCGTGATTCGTATTGGGCAAGCAGGTCGCGAATCGAAGCGCCCTCCGGCAAGTCCAGCGAGTCGGACGCCTTCCCTACCCGGTCCTTCAGAATCCCGAAAAAGAGCACGCGCACGCGCATATCAAGCCTTAGGACCACTTTCACCTTCGGGGAATAGTGTATCGCGGGTAGGTGGATCGTCTTGCATCGCGGCGCGAAAAGAAATGGGGCCGCGGCAACAGCAGCGGCCCCGAATTTCTACTTGTTAGAAAGCTTTGAAGCGCGCACGTCGGGTCGTCGTGCTGCCGTCTGAGTTTTCGGTCTCGATGTGGGTAGCCTTCAGCGGCAGTTTCCCGCCTGGGCTCACCTTGGCGACTTCCCCACGCACTCGCAGACCATTCAGAAACAGCGTCTCGGCCGGATCTGGATTCACGGGTTTCGATTCGGCCGGAGTCGACTCAGCGCGCTTTTTGGCAGCTTTGCCGCTCCCATTCCGCGCCTTGCGCGCCTTCGGCTTCTTCTTGTTACCCACTAGAATCCCTCTTCGTTAACAACTCTACGCCAGCCCTCCAGGGTGGTCAAACCCGCAGTTGAACGTGATTCGCTTCAATACTAATTCGCCGTCTTCTTCGAAAACTATATGAGTCTTGAACGTGTGAGGATGGTGGAATCCCGTGTTTTCGTCCGCGTACTTGCCTGCATCGACATGCCCGCGCTGAAACAGGTTCTCGGTATAGGCCTCGGCGGCATTCTGCGAGGATCTGGGCTCGAGCGATCCTAAGATCAGCGATGAGCCCGTTACCCCCATCGTCTTTGGCTCTGCTGCAATATGCACCTTGATCACGGATTGCTTCAGTCCATAGTGGGTTGCGGAGATCGATGCCTTGGGCAAAGTCGCCGGCTGTTTACTTCGCGAAGCAGCCGCCGCTGCTATGCGCATCGTTTGAGGCTTCGTATTGCTTACTGTGCTTGCCGCCTGTAGCGACAGAATGCCACGCCGTACGAATGCGCTCTTGAGAATATCGCGATATTTGCCGTTGAAAGGAGCTCCTTCGGCAAATTGAACGATGTTCGCAGCGACCTGGCTGAAATAGTCCGGCACAATGGATGCGTTCATAATTCCGCCGACCAGAATCTGCGCCGCCTCCTCCGAACTAAGCACGAGACCATTCGCGTCAGCGTTGGCCTGTGCCGCGAAGATGCCGGCCACTATCTCGAGGAAGGCACCTGTAAAGACTCGTGAAAACGAATGCGCCTCTGACGATAGCTGCGAAGCAGGAGCCGAGGGCGGGAGCGTTTGCGGATCCCGATAGAAAAAGGAGTTAAACGCGTTGCGGAGGCAATCGGGATCGACAGCGTCCGGTTGCACAATTCGGATGGCCGCCCCCAATTGTTCGGCGAGGCGCGACAGCCGCGACGAACGGTTCAACTTGCCTCGCGTATCGGAAAGCAGCGCCTGACGGAACGAATCCACCTGCAGCGCTGAGAGCAACGCGCTCATATCGCCAAACGACTCGTGAAAGGCGGCGGCTTCAATGGTCTGCGCGTCAAACAACTGCGGGCGAATGGCGTCGAGCACAGCGTGTCCCATTTCGTGGCACGCCACGTCCGGGCTCTCTCCCGAGAAGTACACTCGTCCTGATACTTCTTCATGGAAGAAGTGCAAACCGGGAGCGTCGCCGCCGTCTCCGCGGGTATAGAAGGCGTTCAGGTCTTCTCCTGAATCGAGATCGACCGGCAAAACACTGCCGACCTCCCAGCTCGTGCCTTGCGGGATAATGCTGCCCCAAAAGTCGGCAGTCCTGCGCAGCGCGCTCGCGTTCGCGTAATACAAGAATTCTTTCGTTCCCTGCTGGTAGATCTGAGGCGGTGGAGTCTTTCCGGAAATCTTATACGGCAAAGGCTTCGCCGCTTGATTTGGTGTCGACACCTGGATCGGTCCCAGGACGGGCTGCGATTTTGGATCGCCCGGATCATCTTCCCAGCATGCTACCGTTCCGCTAGAGACGGGTGGTTTGCCAGGATCTGGTTTTTTCGGTGAAGGTTTTCTTTTTCTTGGCATTGGCAATTGCTCCTTTCCATTCGCAAGTGAAGTAAACGCTTTACGCCCGGAGTGGTTTCGTCATCGCCAGCAATGACGCTGACGGAGTCAGGCCCGGCGCTCAAGCGCGAAGAACAGGATCGGAGGGAAGTGCTGGGTATGTCGCTGCGTTCCCGCGAAGCCGCATGCGATCGCCCGGCAAGCAATACAACTAAAGAGAGACAGTACCCTGCCTGCGGGATGGCGTTGCTGAAAAAGATTTCCGAGCGAACCACCCATGACTGGCGAAGCCGCCAGCGCCCCTAAGCAGCTGACTCGTGTCCCGGAATGTATCGCCAGTGCCGACAGCTGTCAAGAAAGAACAGGTTTTCAACATCTGTTCGGATTTTGGAAATTTTTCCGGACCTATGTGATATCCACAGCGTTTTGTGGACTCGCGATCTTCGATTCGACGCAGGCGTCAATCTGGCGGGTGCCTGGAGAAGGACGGAAAGAGTTGCTTCGCTCAACGAACATCTTGCAAAATAAGAAACCCCATCGGCTGCGAAAACGCAATGGATGGGGCTTATACGTCTACCAGCAGAAACTCAGTTCGTAGTGAGAACCTTATCGTGTACCGCTTCCGGCTCTCTCACTGGTTGAGTCGGGTTGTAGTCCTGCTTAGGATCCTTCGGCGGAGTCGCCAGTATCTTCGCCGCCGGACCTTCAGCCACTTCAGGCAAAGACACCTTCAATGCCTCGTCGATCGTCTTCACGTAGTGAACCGAGAAGTTCTCCAGTTGCTCAGGAGTTAAGTCTTCCTCGACGTTCATCTTGTTCTCCGCTGGCAGAATCACGTCGCGCACACCAGCACGTTTGGCGGCGAGAACTTTTTCCTTGATCCCGCCGACCGGAAGAACATTCCCACTCAGCGTGATCTCTCCGGTCATTGCAAGCAGCGGCGTAATGCGCCGTTTGGTCAGCAGCGAAACCAAAGCCGTGGCCATCGTCACGCCCGCCGAAGGACCGTCCTTCGGAATCGCGCCCGCCGGCACATGGATGTGAATGTCATGGTTGGCGAAGAAATCTTCCGCCACTCCAAGCCGGTCGGCGTTCGACCGCACCCACGTCAGCGCGGCCTGCATCGATTCTTGCATCACCTGACCGATCTGTCCGGTCATGGTGAATCCGCCTTTGCCCTTCATGGCATTGGCTTCGACGAACAGCACGTCGCCGCCCGACGGAGTCCAGGCCAAGCCCACGGCTACTCCAGGCCGCTCGGTGCGCTCAGCAATTTCGCCTTCGCTGCGAACCTTGATGCCGCCGAGGAATTCCTGGATGATTTCCTTGGTGACCACAAGTTTCTCGTTCTTACCTTCGGCGAGTCGCCGGGCCTGCTTCCGGCAGATCGTGCCGATGGTGCGTTCGAGGCTCCGCACGCCCGCCTCCCGCGTGTAATGGCGGATCGCGTAGCGGACGGCCTCTTCCGGGAACTCGATCTGCTCTGTGGTGATTCCGTTCTCTTCGATCTGACGCGGAATCAGATAACGGAACGCGATGTGAACCTTCTCCTCTTCGCTGTAGCCTTGAAGTTCAATGATCTCCATGCGGTCGCGCAACGGCTCGGCGATCGGATCGAGCATGTTCGCGGTCGTAATGAAGAGCACCTTCGACAAGTCGAACGTCACGTCGAGATAGTTGTCGCGGAACGTAGAGTTCTGCTCGGGATCAAGCGCTTCCAGCAACGCCGAAGCAGGGTCGCCGCGGAAATCCCGTCCCACCTTGTCGATTTCGTCGAGCATGAAGACCGGATCTTTCGTCTCCGCTCGGCGAATGCCTTGAATGATCTGCCCTGGCAGCGCTCCGATGTACGTACGCCGATGTCCGCGGATTTCTGCCTCGTCGTGCACGCCGCCCAGAGACAACCGCACGAACTTACGGCCCAGAGCACGGGCAATCGACTTTCCGAGCGACGTCTTGCCGACGCCGGGAGGTCCGACAAAGCACAGAATGGGCCCCTTCATGTTCGGCTTCAACCGCCGCACCGATAGATAGTCGAGAATGCGGTCTTTGACTTTCTCCAGATCGTAGTGATCGGTGTCGAGAATTTCCTTTGCCTTGGGAATCTCGATTTCCTGACCAGACGTCTTGGCCCACGGCAACACCGCCAGCCACTCGATATAGTTGCGAGTCAGCGAATAATCGGCCGCCATTGGAGACATGCGCGACAGCCGTCCCAATTCCTTCAGCGCTTCCTTCTTGACCTCTTCGGGCATGCCCGCTTCTTCAATCTTCTTCTTCAGCTCTTCGACGTCGCGCTGGCCTTCGTCCTGCTCACCCAGTTCTTTCTGGATGGCCTTCATCTGCTCGCGCAGGTAATACTCGCGCTGCGTCTGCTGCACGCGATCTTGCACTTCGCTCTGAATCTTGTTGCGCAGTTGCTGGACTTCCAGTTCCTTGGCTAGATGCTGATTAATTTTTTCCAAGCGCACATGAACTTCGAGCGTTTCCAGCGTGTCTTGCTTGTCGGGCGTTGATAGCGATGGCAACGACGACGCGATGAAATCCACCAGGCGGCCTGGTTCGTCGATATTCATGGCCACGGTTGAGAGTTCATCCGATAGCGTTGGGGATCCAGCGACAATCTGCTGGAACAACGTCAGCACGTTGCGTTGCAATGCTTCGATTTCAGACGTCGCCACCGGAGTCGCGCTCTCCGGCATGGTCGCGTAGTGCGCCCGCATGAATGGCGTCAGCTGTGTAAACTCGCCCAGACGGATCCTCTCCAGGCCCTCGGCAAACACAAACAGGCTCTGGTTGGGCATCTTTACGACCTTGTGCACCACGGCCGACGTACCGACCGTATACAGATCGCTCGGCTGCGGAGAGTCCACGCGCGCTTCGCGTTGCGCCACCACAATAATGGTCTTGTCTTCGCCGAGCGAATTGATCAGTTGGACCGAACTCTCCCGGCCCACAGTCAGCGGCAAAACTGCATGCGGGAACAACACCGTATCCCTTACCGGGAGTACCGGAAGCGCCCTCTGATCGTTTGTTTCCTTTGGCTTAGGAGTTTGCTCGACGGGCGTCTGCTGGCTCATATTTCTCCTTGAGTGTAACTCGCTCAAGTTTAGATGATACTCCCTCAGGAAAGGTTTCAGACCCCTCCCGCAGGATTCCCGCAAGAATCTTGAATTCTATTCCGTTATAGTGCGCTTGGAATGTGCCTAAGGTGCAGAGGCTAACGCGGGGAGCATATCGTTGCCAAGCACTAACTTGGGAACTAACTTGGGAACTAAATTGGGAACTGGGAGAATTTGCTCGCAGTGCCTAGGCGTCAAATGAAAAAGCGGGGACCCATTCCCGGACTGTCTTCCAGCCTGGGCGGTTTCCCCGAAACCAACGGCCACCCGCGAAGTCACGGCGGGCGCAGAAAAATCGGGACTTCCTTAGAACACGTGCTTCGCGGTGTCGCCGCGGAATACCAACTCCTGTAGCACGCGCTCGTTCTGGGCGTTCAGCTCATAGACAGTCCTGGTCTGGTCAGCCTTCTTACCCAGTTGCACCAGCATGCATTTCACTTTCACTTCAGGGCTCTTACCCCGGAGAAGCTGGAATACCATCACATGATCTTGCCCTTCCATGATGTGGCGTACCTGGTAGTCCCCCGCCTGCAAAACGCTGTTTCCAACGCGAACCGGGGCAACGAACGTGATCTGGCTCACTTCATGGATCCCCATATTGTTATCTGCCGCTGTGGCAATCAATCCGAGCGCACACAGGCACAAAATGATGCCCAGGACTTTCAACGAACGCATAAGACCTCCTTAAGAAAATTCCGCGGTGTTCCCCGTTGGACTGTGTCCTCAGGCCACCACTGGTAAGTCTAGAAGGGAGCGTTCTGGGAGAATGTGTGTACCATCACAGGAACCTGTGATGGCAGACCCCACCGTCTCATTTCGGAGTGAACTGGGCTAACTCGTAGATTCCAAGCTTCTTCTCCAGCTGAGCCACCTGGTCCACAATTTTGAAGAAGCCCTCGTCCCCAAATAATTCATCTTCTTTCTTTTCAAAGTCGTCGCCCAGCGCGTCGTATTCGTGGGCCGAAACAATGGAGCGGAACGCCGGGAAAAGGACCGTATCTTCGCGAGCCTCATGCGGACGGTACATGCGGAGAAAGGCTCGTAAGGCATCAGTGAGCTTGTCGCTGTCGGAGACGTACTTAAACGTACCGAGTCCGGCCAATTCGCGGATCTGCGCCGTCAAATCGCGCCCCGCCTTGTGCTGAACCTGCAGGGTATCGACCAAGCTGACCAACTTTCCTGCCTTGCGAAATCGCGGGAAGAGAAAATCTTCCTCCAGCTTCTCGTGATACTCCTCAACGAAGTGCCGGATGACGTCGGCTGCGCTCACCAGGACCGACCCGTCGAAGGCACGCTTTGCTGCCAGCATCCGCAGGTGCTCGTCGTAGATCAGCAGTACGCGGTTGAGAAGGCCATGCTCGCGCATCAGGTCTTCGGCCGGCGAAATGCCTTCGTCCCCCTTCGGCTTGTCGCTCTTGGGAGCCGGCTTTTGCGCCGCAGCTAGCGCCGGCACCAGCAGACCTGCTCCAGCCATCGTGGTGTCGCGCAGGAAATTTCGGCGGGTCTTGATCGAGGGAATTGGTGCCTCGGGCATTTAGTCGCCTCCTTACATCTTCAGCTCTTGCCTTTTCTGACGCGTACTCCGCACTCAAGGTTTGCCCGAGTCACGCCGCCAGATAAACTCCCAGCACTTTGACGAACTCAGCTACCTCACCCAGATGTCGAAGCGCGTTGCTCGCGGGTTCGTCATCGCCCCGCAGAAAGTCGACGTAGAACACATACTCCCACGGCCGCCCTCGCATGGGCCGCGACTCAATCTTACTCAAGCTGATGTCCCGCAGCGCAAACACGCTCAGCGACTTGAACAGTGCGCCGGGCATGTTCTTGACCTTGAACGCAATGGATGTCTTGTTTGCCCCGCGAGGAATCATCCGACGATATTCCGCGCTCCCCTTCTTCTTCCCGGCGGCCCCTCTCAGTTTGCGAATCAGAAAAAAGCGCGTGAAGTTATTCTTGTCGTCCTCAATGCCGGCCTGAAGAATCTTCCCTGCGTATTCCCGCGCCGCCTGGCGCCCGGCGATCCCCGCCGCGTCTTTCAACTGATCGCCGATCACATGCTTCACACTGCCCGCCGTGTCGTAAAACGGCACAGACTCGATCTGCGGATGCCGCCGGAAAAAATCGCGGCACTGGTCGAGCGCCACCGGATGCGACAGCACCTGCCGCAACGATCCCAACTTCACTCCCGGCGCGGCAATCACGTTGTGCACAATGCGCAGCAGATATTCACCTTGAATGAAAACTCCGCGCGTCACCAGCAGATCGGCATGCTCTGCCACCGTTCCGGCGAGTGTGTTCTCAATCGGAATAACCGCGGCCTCAACCGATCCGCCCTCAACGCGGTCGAACACCTCCGCCGATCGCGCGCATGGCACCACGGTGCAGCGCCGCAGCATCTTCTCCGCGGCTTCATGACTGAAAGACCCGAGTTCCCCTTGAATGGCAACTTTCATTTCGTTTGTCCCGCACAACGCAAGCTATCTGTTGAAGGAGTGCGCCCGCAAATAATTTCCGATTTTCTCAGGGTTGCCCCGCCCGCGGCGCCAGAAGAATTCTCTTCTCTGCGGCGCCCTCGACCGCTTCTCGGCTGTAGAGCAGCGGGAAATATTCTCCGGCCCGCCACATCGGAGCCAGGTCGCGATAGTGCGCATTATCGGGATCACCCGACTGCCCGGGATGATTCACCGCCCGCGAATTGTCCCAGTTTCCAACATCGACCACCAGACGCGCAGAAGGCCCGGTCATCTGGCGGAAATCGCTCGCTCGGTACGCCGACGAATTCACCACGTCGGTGCTGCCGTTCTTCGAGATTGGACCCACATTAATCTTGGCCCGCGACTCCTGGTCGAAGAGCTCCGATAGTGGATGTTCCGAAAGATTGAACTGCAGCTTCCCCCATTTCCACTGGCTGGAATCGCCTCCGTGCAGCTTGATCATCTCCTGATACGCAGCCCCCAGACTACTCAGCAAAACACGATCCCGTTCCGCTACCGCATCGCGAGCAAATCGCGTCTCCGGATGTTCCAGACCATCCAGCACGACCGACACGTCTGCCTCGTCGATCACGTCTGCCGCCGCCTTGCTCAAGACTGCGTCCTTGAATGCCGGACCCAGATGGCGGCTGAACCAGACTTCGTGCAACGCGGCTTGAGGCGACTCCGCGTCAACCGCGGCGTTCCAGCCTTTCAACAGGTCCAGGGCAGCTTGCGTCGCAGCATCCTTGCTCGACAATCGCTGCAGCAGCGTGACCAGTCGCCGCGCCGGAAGCGATACCACATCATTCTGCAGCTTCATCGAGTCTTCGATCGAAATCCGGTTCAAGCCGGAAAGAACCTCGTCGATCCTCTGGTGCCGAAAAGGTGCAGTCCATTCAAAACCAAGTTTCCGTTCCTGATACGGATAGTCCGCCGGCAGATTCATCTCGTTGGAGGTCGTGATGTAACCGGAAGCCGGATTGTAGGTCCGCGGCTCTTGATCGCCCCTCCACCGTCCTGCCCACTCATATCGCCCATCTCCGGGCACCGGCAGCAAGCCATCCCAGTTCGGCCGGATGGGAGCAAACCCTACCGCCGCCCATCCGATGTTGCCCTTCACATCGGCGTACACATGATTGATGGGCGGCGCGCCCCAGCCTTCCAGCGCCTTCGTGAACTCCTCAAAATTCTTCGCCCGCATGTAACCGAGCGAGGCTATGTAAGGCGACGTGCCCGGTTCCAGCCAGTCCGTGCGCACGGCGAACGCCCGGTTCTTCCCTTCCTCAACGTATATGACCGGACCATGTCGCGTGAACTTCAAATCAACCGGAATCGCGTCCTGACCCTTCACTTTGATTTCTTCGTGAATAATCCGGAACGCCTCCCACTGATGCTTGTACTTGTACTCGTTGCGATTCGCCGGATTCACTTCGTACACGTACAAATCTTCCTGATCGATCGCGAAGTACGTTCCTCCAAATGCGATCGATTCGGTGTGCCCATTCGACACTCCCGGAATCGCCGGTTCGCCGATGCCGGTCACATGCAGGGTAGGCGAGTTGAGGTCGGCAATATAGCGCAGGCTAGGCTCCGAGTAAGCTCTATGCGGATCGTTCGCCATAATCGCGCGCCCCGTTGCCGATTTCGCCGCGGAAACAACCCAGTTGTTGCTCGCTGCCCGAGACTCGCTGCTCACATCGCCAGGACTCGACGTCTCTCCAACGGAGGGCTTTCCGAATCGAACCTCTTTGGTCGCCAACTCGAAGACCTTCAACACATCTTTCGGCAGGCAAGGATCCAGGCCCTCGGGAACGCGCGTCTGCCATGGCGGTTCGAGCGGCGAACGGATTTCGTCGGTCTTCAGATCGGCCGCGCACACGACCTTCGCGCGCTGCACTTCCTCTTCCAGATTTCCGCTCAAGCCGTGACTCCGGATCCGAACCACGTCTTCGGCTGCCCATCGCCCCGGCTTGTAGTTCAGCTTCTTGAATTCAAACGGCATGCGCTCCGGATGCTGTTCGAGCCAGTCCACGTAGGCGTTGATGCCCGCCGTAAAATTCTGCGCAATCTGCTCGGCGTCTTTGCTATACGCCGCCCACTCCCGGCTCATGCCGCCGCGATACACAAACAGACGGGTGGCCTTGTCCTGCTCAACAAACTCTGGACCGAAAACTTCCGCCAGTTGCCCCAGACCGCGCCGCCGCCAAAGATCAATCTGGAACAGCCGGTCACGCGCCGCATTGAAACCCTGCGCGAAAAACAAATCCGCTTCATCTTTCGCGTAAATGTGAGGCACGCCCCAGCGATCGATCAGAATCTCCACCGGCCCATGAAGATGCGGCAGCACAATCGTCTCAGTAGGTAACCCATCTTTCGGAGCAGCTGCGGCCAATACAGCCACCGCTACCAAGCCAATCAGAAGCACCCAGGTCCGCGCCGTGAACCCTCGCATTCGGCAAATTGGCAGTGGAACTCTCGGCATATTTTTCTTGTCTCGGGCGGCGAGGCGAATGTTAGCCCGCGCAGCGGCCCGAATTGTACACCGGCTTCGCCCGTGCACCCTCACGCCGCGTCCAACTCCTTCTTCATCACCAGCGCGTCCACTCCATTCGAGTAGTATCGCGGCCAAGTCCTGACCACGCTGTATCCATGCCGCCTATAAAACGACAATGCGGATACATTGTCGACCGCGACCTCAAGCCCCGCGCCGCGCGATCCGGCAGCACGCAATCGATCCTCTGCTGCTCGCAGCAACAGCGATCCCACGCCCGCACGCCGCGCCTCCGCAATCACATCAATGGTGACGATGTGTCCGGTCGGGCCGCCGTGTACCACAATGAATCCTGAAATCGTGCCCGTTGCAGCTTTCGCGGCCACCAGCGTAAACGCCCCTCGCCGGCGCATGTAGACCTTCAACTCCTGCCGCGAATAGGAAATCCCAGACGGAAAACACTCCTGGTCAATCAGCCAGAGCGTCTGGAAATCTTCAGGCTTGAAGTCGCGAATATTGAAATCGCGCATGATGGAGTGCACGGCGACATTGTAGCGGTCGGCCTCGCCCTGCTCACAAAACCCGTTCACGAAATGTAAAAGAATCGTCAAGAAACTCCCGTTCTCAGCGGAGTTTTCCCCGTTTTCCACAGTTTTTCCCTACAGGGCCGAATGGCCCCTTGCAGCAACCGCAACCTCGGACGTACCATCGGCATCAGAGGAAAGCGTTCTGGGGCGCCTTCTTGTGATTCAGTTTCTCGTGATCGACGTCGTCGGCGCGGTTGGACTGCTGGTCCTGTGGTATCTCCTGTTCGCTGCCTATAACCGTCGCAAAGGCGCTCAGGCGCTGCGCTGGGTCGAGTCAGCCTGTGCCGGCAAAGGACGCATCCTCGACCCTCACTGGCTCAACACCTCCCGCCTTCACGCCCGCGTGCAGTTTCCTTCTCGGTCTTTTGAGAACGCCTATGTCACCATGAAGTTCCGGCCGCGGCCCCTTCCCATTCACTGGCTTCTGAGCTGCTGGCACAAACAGAAAGAGACTCTGACCTTCGAGGCCGACCTCGGCGGATCGCCCAGCTTCCACCTGGAAGTGGTTCGGCATCGCTGGTGCGCCCGCAGCCGCGGCGTCGGCGCCCGTCCCCGCGATGAGCGGGCTTGGGACATCTACGAACCCGGCCCTGTGGTCCTCACCACTCGCACTCACTGGAAACAGGATCCCACTCCTGAACTTAATGCCTTGATGGCCGTCCGCCAGCAAGACGTCCTGCAAGTTCGCTTTCGTCCCGAGTCACCACAGTTCTCAGCGACGGTCACGCTCGACGCCCTTTCCGATCCGCAGAAAGCCTCCGGTTTCCTCACCACCCTCAGGGAACTGGCCGGCGCCTCGGCCCACCGCAAGTAAGTCGCGTCGAACCCGGCAATGTTCGAGTCTCCGTTTCTCCTTTTTCCGCCGAAGTTCCTGTGCTATCGTTCCGGGCCATGCCCGACTCCGATTTCAGCAATCCCACACCGCAGTTCGGCACCGCCGAATACGGTGGGCCTTCCCGCAGCGATGCCTGCCGATTGTGCCAACAGCCCATCGGAAGCACCTACTACCGCCTCAATGACGGTATGGTCTGTCCAGCCTGCTTCGAAAAAATCCGTAGCGAGCGGGCGCAGGACTCCCATGCCGCCTATGTTCGTGGCATCACCGCCGGCGTCGGCGCAGCCGTGCTGGGGTTGATCGCCTATGCGACCATCGCCATCATCTTGCAGGGTTGGGTCATCAGCTATATGTCGATTGGGGTTGGATGGCTGATCGCCACCGCGATGATGAAGTTCTCCAACGGAGTCGGCGGCCGCCGCTACCAAATGGCCGCCGCTCTGCTCACCTACGCTGCGGTTTCAATGGCGGCAGTTCCCATCGGCATCTACTATGCGTACAACCACCCGCATCACCAGCAGACCGAGCAACAGAAACTAGCGGCGGAACAGCGCCAACTGGAAAAAGACTCCGGACAGTTGTCGAAACAGCCCGAAAACGATCTGGACCAAGAATCAGCGCCCGATCCAGCACCAGTCCGGTCTCGTCCCACAGTTGGCGTGTTCCTGGGACGGCTGGCCATGCTTGGCCTGGCCTCTCCCTTCTATGAGCTGCGTGACGATCCCTTCTGGGGCGCGATGGGACTTTTGATCTTGTTCTTCGGCATCAAGTACGCCTGGAGAATCGCCGCCGGACGTCCGTTTGTCCTCAACGGACCGTTCGACAACTCCGCGCAGTCACTGCGATGAGTCGCGCGTAGAATCAAATCACGACTCCCGAACCCGTGTCCACGACCACTCCCGACCTTATTCGAAACTGCCGGCGCTGCTCCAGCGAGCTCGTCCCCGGAGCACTAGCGTGCGACAGGTGCCATTCGCTTGTGCACTCCGAGCAACTCGACCGTCTCGCCGCGGAAGCTAAAGCGCTCGAGGCCAGCGGAGATTTGCGCCAGGCGCGCGAAGTCTGGCTCATGGGACTTCGATTGCTGCCGCCTGCGTCCACGCAGGCGCAGTGGATCGAAGAACACGCCCGCTCCCTGGAAACCTCAACTTACCCGAATCAGACTCCACCTCAGATCGCATCAGTCGAGCCGGTGCGGAGCCGGAGCCTCGGGCAGCGTACAGGCCTCAGCCTCGGCGCTCTGATAAGCTTCGCCCTCTTCGTCGCCATCTACTCAAGAGTGTCAGGGATTCAATTCGGAATTGGCTTTGCGACTTTGATCCTCATCCACGAGATGGGCCATTACATCGACATCCGCCGCCGCGGCCTGCCCGCGGATATGCCGATCTTTCTCCCCGGCCTCGGAGCCTACGTTCGTTGGCAAGCCCTCGGCGTTCCACTATCGACACGTGCCGCCGTCAGCCTCGCGGGACCATTGGCTGGTTTTCTTGCGGCAGTTGCGTGCTCCGTGCTCTGGTGGCAGACCCACGAACCTTTTTGGCTGGTTCTGGCGCGAGTGGGCGCTGCGCTGAATCTCTTAAATCTGATTCCCGTATGGATCCTCGACGGCGGTCATGCTGCACTCGCCTTGAGCAAGGGCGAACGCATCGCTCTACTGGTCGCGTCTCTGCTCCTCTGGGCAGCACTGCGTGAGAACGTACTCCTTCTAGTTGCGGCGGGAGCCGCCTACCGCGCCTTCTTTTCAGCTGATCTACCGCCTCATCCCAGCCGCGCGACGACGATCTATTTCATCGCAGTCCTAACCGCACTCGGCGCGATCCTTCGCGTTTTGCCGGGGCACGGCTTTGGCGTGAACTAGTAGTGGACAACGCTTCTCCCGCTCTGATCCCGCCTCTCCCGCTCCCGATTTGCAACGCCACCCGTCCAACCAGCACAATGTCTAACTCCGCTCTCCTTAAGTCATTGGTAAGCCTCTGTGCAACGCTGCTGCTCTGTGTTCCTTGCGCACGCGCCACGTACTCCATCATCGCCTGCAACCCGACAACCCGCGAGTGCGGCGTTGCCGTGCAAACCAACAACTTGGCAGTCGGAGCCAGTGTCCCGTACGCGCAAGCAGGAGTCGGCGCGCTGGCCTCGCATTTTGAAACCAATCCGAACTATGGACCTCGTGGACTCGCCCTGCTTGCTCAAGGCGTCGCTCCCGCAGACGCTCTTCAACGCCTGCTCAGCGAGGACGGAAACTTCGAAGGCCAGGGTCCCGGGTCGCGCCAGGTAGCAATCGTGAGCTTGGACGGTAGAACTGCGGTCCACACCGGCAACGAAGTCCAGAATGCGAGTTGGGCCGGAGCCCGGTCCGGCTTCGGATACAGCATTCAAGGAAACGGTCTCACCAGCGGCCAAGTCGTCGACGCCATGGAGCAGGCCTTCCTGCACACTGCCGGAACCTTGGCGGAGAGGTTGCTAACCGCCCTGATCGCGGGCGATCGCGCCGGAGGCCAAAAGACCGGGCGCGAGTCTGCCGCTCTCCTGGTCAAGACGCCCCACGGATGGCCCGTCGACATCGACCTTCGCGTCGATCACTCAGCCGATCCTGTATCCGATCTGCGCACTCTCCTCAACATGCAATTAGCGCGCCAGCAAGTGGCGCAGGCAAGCCGAGCCGCAAAAGACGGGCGACTCGACGCCGCGGAAGCCCTGCTGATCAGCGCGGTGGCTCGCGCTTCAAACTGGCAGCGGATTTTGCTGCAAGGGGCTCGTGTAGCCGCAGACATCGAACGCCCAGCGTTGGCCTTGCAATACCTGAATGTCGCGTTTTCCCAGAATAACGCCTGGACCGAGTCAGAAATTGGAGACGGCTACTACGCTAGTCTGGGGCACGATCCGTTGTTCCATAAGTGGGTAAGACCAGAGAACGAACAGGCCGCCCTAGCCGAATTCCAGGCAATCGGCAAATCGAAGGATGTTTCGCCCGACAAGCGGCTGCAAGTTGCGGGAAGGCTTCTGGAAGCCGATCATGCGACAGAAGCCCTCGCACTTCTAGCTCCGTTATCCACCGCCACGGCCGAACAAGAAGTCCAGATTGCTTCCCTTCTCACGGATGCGTACGCGGCAGAGGGCGAATTTCACAAGGCGGTTGAACATTGCCAATCCGGACTGAAATTTGACCCGCGAAACCAGCGGCTGCAACGCAAGCTGGCGAGACTTGAGACCGTGTTTCCAAAATGATTTCCGAATAAATCTCTTTTATCTGCCTCATCAGCTTTTTCGATTGGCCGCGCTCTGGCGCACGCGCTATTCTTCCGTGTTCCAAGCGAGAGCGTTGAAACCAGCCATTTCAACTCCCCTGTTTTCTAAACGTGTTTTCGTGATGTGGTTTTGCCCAAAATCTTAAGTTCTTACAACGAAGGAGACTGAAGGACATCCATGCCTAACGAACTGCGCAATTTCCTGGCACTCACGTACGACGAACTTGAAGAACTCAACCTGAAGGCGAAGGAGCAGCGCAGGAACCGCGTTCCGGTCGACACGATCCGCGAGGAGCGCCTCAAATACCTCACCGACGAAAAGCGGATCAAGGCCGTAACCGTGCTCTTCAGCGATCTCGAAGGCCGGTTGCACATGCTCGATTACGACAAGAAGTTCCTCATCAAGAGCTGGGACAACCTCACCTTTGACGGCTCCTCCATCCGCGGCTTCACTGCACAACGCGAGAGCGATCTCCGCCTGGGCATCGACTGGGGCGCATTCTACTGGGCGCCCGCCGACGTCTTCGGCTCCGGCAAGGTCCTGGTGTTCGGCGAGGTCATCGACAAGGGCGGCTCGCAGTACACTGCCGACATTCGCGGAGTGCTCAAGGCCTACGCCAACGATCTCTACGCCAAGAAGAAATACACTCTGAACGCCGCCAACGAAATTGAAGGCTTCCTCTTCAAGGGACCCGACGCCGAACGTCATTATCACGAAGCCGGCGGCAAGTTCGAATACGTCAACACCGGCGGTTATTATCACTCTTTGCCCGGCGACCCGCTCCGCACCTTCATCGATACGACTGCCGAAGTGCAGCGCTCCATGGGCTTCCAGAACGAAAAGGACCATCCCGAAGTCGCGCCCTCGCAGTTTGAAATCAACTACGGCTACGGCGAAGTCGTGCAGGCCGCCGATCAGATTCAGCTCTACAAACTGATCTGCCGCCAGGTCGCCACCAACATGGGATTGACCGCCTCGTTCCTGCCCAAGCCAGTTGTAGGCGTGAACGGCAGCGGCATGCACACCAACGTCTCCATCAGCGAAAACGGCAAGAATCTTTTCTGGGACGCGAAGGGTGAAGAGAAACTCAGCAAGCTGGGATGGGCCTTTACCGATCGAATTCTCACGCACGGCAACGACATCTGCCTGCTGCTGAATCCGAGCGTCAATGCTTATCGCCGTCTCGACCCGCATTTCGAAGCCCCGAACCAGATCAAGGCCTCGCCTACCGATCGCGGCTCTATGGTGCGCATCCCCATCGGCAACGAGAAGAGCATGCGCGTGGAAGTTCGTTCCGTCGCGCCCGATGCGAATCCTTACCTGGTGATGCTCGCGGTCTTCAAAACCGGCATCGATGGCGAAACTGCGAAGATCAAGAATCTCCGCCAGGCCGAGCGCTACCTGCCCGACAACGTCTATGACGCGCTCTCCAACTTCCGCAAAGCCGACTGGTCCACCACACTGCTAGGCGAAGACGTCAAAGGCCGCTACGCCGACCTGAAACAGGCCGCGGCCGATCGCTGCCCTCGCGCATTGGGAACCTTCGTCAAAGCTCCGGAAGTCCAATTCCACCACGAGGTCTACAACCAGTTCCTGTGGAACCTGTTTTAGAGAACACAGGGGTCTCAACCGCGCCCTGGCCGCAGAGCCAGGGCGTTTTTTTGTGTGTAGCGCCAGAGCGTGGCGGAGGTCAGTCGGAGTGCCCGGATCAATAGTCGATTACGCGCTCCCATGTGACCTTAATTTGCGTCTGGTCGTCGCCCGCGCGCATGACGATGCTCTTGTAGTGGCAGTGCTTGTTGCCCAAGGGGCGGGTCGACCAATCGCAATCGCTCGGCTTCGGCGTTGTAAGGACCGCAAAGTCCTCGGATCCAAAAATAGAAGCGAGCACTATGAACACCGCTCCGATCAACAGGATCAGAAAACCTAAACGCCTGAAGCGTGTTTCGGGTTCTACCTTTGGCCAAGCCGTATCCACGCTGCCTGGCAGTCTCTCGTAAAGCGGTGTTTCGTGTTGATGCTGTGTCGCGCGCGTTGTCGTCGAGCCGCGCCCCAGTGGCCACAACGGCGCTGCGGTATTCCAGTCATTTCGACGCTTGGTAATTCGCAAGACGTACTTCTTGCCCTGGCGCTTTTCAATGCAGCCAAGGACCTCAATGGACTTACCGCAAGCGGGACAGATCTCTTTCTTGTCGGTTGTCTCGATGTCCGCGCCACAGGAACAACGAAAATGGAATCGCGGCTCGACACCGCTTTCCGATGTCATTGCATCCTCCACGCCCACACTTGGCTTCACAGCATACACTCCGCTGGTCATCACTGCAGGACAAAATCTTGGTCTTGATCCAAGTGGTTTCCGTCGTGGACTTAGTGTCCTTACCGGTTAGCGCCTTTCGTAGTTGGTTCCGCCAGACTTCTACCCTCCATTCACAGATTTCGGTGTACGATGTTGCGATCTACTTCAGGCGGTGGTTTATGTCTAAGTACGATTCGTCCTCTGGCCAAGCGTCCAAACCTCTCCTAACAATTCAAATCAGCAAGTCGGGTGGCGTGATGATCCTCATCGCCCTCGCCGTGATCGCGGTCTTAGTCGGAATGGATCTGCGAGCCCGCGCGCGTGCTCAAGCAACGCCCAAAGCCGCTGACGACGCAGTCGCGGTCGCCGAGTCCAAGCCGGATCTCGCGACGATCACACCGGAACCGGCGGTCAGTGAAAGCCCCTCGCCTCAACACGCCGAGGTTCACATCATCAAGCCCGGACCTGCGTACGAAGCGCCCGTGAAAAGCGCGCCTATTCAAAACGAAACCTATTCGTCCGAGCGCCCGAACCTCCAACCGGTCGCCGCCGCGCTGCCGACGGACGTGAAGGATGCGCCGCAACCGGCATCCCCAACTCCAGCCAAACCAACCGCCACGCACGAGTCTCGCCCTATACGAATCAGAGGTCCACTTAGTCTCGCCGGCGCGGGCACCGCGTTTCCTTATCCCATCTACGAGAAATGGTTCACGCAGTTTCGCGAGCAGGTGGTTCGTGAGCAAGGCGCCGCCGTTCGCATCGATTACCAGCCGGCTGGAAGCAGCGCAGGCATCCGCCAAACGCTCGACGGCACCGTCGATTTCGGAGCCACCGACATTCCCCTGTCCGACGATCAAATGCTGAAGGCCAACGGCAAAGTCCTTCACCTGCCGACTGTGCTCCGCGCAGTAGTCCCCATTTACAACCTCCCGGTCGTGACCGGCGAGATTCGATTCTCTTCCGAAGTCCTGGCCGACATCTACCTCGGCAACATCGTCTCGTGGAACGATGACGCCATCGTCCGTGAAAACCCGGGCAGGAATCTTCCCAACCAGGAAATCGTCGTGGTGCACCGTTCCGATCCGAGTCCCGCCACGTCTCTGTTTACCGACTTTCTCTCGAAAGTGAGCGACCAGTGGCGAACCTCCGTTGGCACCGACACCTCGGTCAAGTGGCCCATCGGCTTGGGTGCCAAGGGAGATGACGGCGTTGCCGAATCCGTCCATCAACTGGAAGGCGCCATCGGATATGTGGACATGCGGTACGCGAAGGAGAATCGGCTGCCTACCGCAAGCGTTGGGAATTCTTCCGGCAAGTTCGTAACCGCAACCCTCGAGAGCCTGACGCAAGCCGCAGCGTCGGTTCCCGACATACCGCCAGATTTTCGATTCTCCATTGCGAATGCCCGTGGAGCGAAAGCCTATCCCATCGCCGGATTCACCTGGCTCCTTGTACCCACAGAACCAAAACGCAATCCGCGCCGCGCCGCCCTGCTCGCATTCTTAAGATGGATGGCCGACGACGGCGAAAAGATGACCAACACCCTCGACTACGCGCCCTTACCTGAGAACCTCTCCACCGAAGTCCGCCAGCGAATCGCCCAGCTGCGTTGAACATGTTAGGTAGCGCCGGCAGCCTGCCCTGAGCGCGGTCGAAGCGTCCCCCGTCGGCTGTCGCGGAGGCGTCTCGGACCCGCCGCGTTGTAGTGTGGCAGTTTCAGATTCCAGTCAAGAGCTCGAATTCGGGGACACGATCGATTGGTTCTCCACAATTACAATCCCGCCCTATCTGACGTATACTCAACCGCTGCCACTTACTAACATCTGGGCCCTTCCCGATCTCTCTGAGGAGTGGGATTGAGTACCTCCGCCCGTCATCCCGAGCCAACTTCAGGCCGCGCTGTCCCCAGGTTTCCGAGGAGCGCCGTCATACCGTCGAAACCGCACGTCAAGGTTGGATCCGTAAACTCATCGATCTGTCTCGGCGCAATAGCCTCCTCTACTTCCGTCCCCTCAAACCGCTACGCTCGAACTTTCGTCAGCACCCAGCGAAGAACTCCGTGACCTGATCGCAGGAGAGAGCGTCCACGCTGCAAAACTGGCACCGCAACTCGAGGAGGATGCTCTCCACAAGTCCTTCCGAGACATTATCGTCGTCGGGCTCTGGAGAACTCTGAAGAAAGGGCCTCAGCACGCTGTTCGTGACCTTCGGAATGGCGACCTGGCCATCGCTGGACGAAGGTCGGCCGGCAGAAGCCCCTGTCTTGATGCTGCCGGTTGCGATCAGCAAGAAAGAGGGCAGCAACTCCTACTACCTCACAGCTTACAGGAAACTTCCAACTCAATCTAGTCCTTCTGCACGTACTTGAGGACCAGTTCAAACTCAAGCTGCAGCTTGAAGAACTCCTGGCCGACTTCGCCGGCGACGAAGATGACGGCACCGTTCTCGACATTAAAGGCTTATGTGGAAAGATTCAGGGTTTCATGGCCGACGCAAGCGGCTTCGACATCGAGTTGAGAGTGATACTGGGAAACTTCGCGTTTCAAAAGATGGCGATGGTAAAAGACCTACGGGAGCGAGCGAGTGATTTGCCCGCACACGACGTGATCGCCGCGATCGCAGGCGACAGCAAGTCAAAGACTGCGATCAACGCTGAGCAGAACGATCCCGATCCTAGAGAGTTCGACCTCATTCCTCCCGATAACGAATTTCTGGTGCTGGATGCGGACTCCAGTCAACAGCGGGCGATTGCAGCGGTCTTAGCCGATCAAAGCCGAATGATCCATGGGCCTCCGGGAACCGGCAAGAGCCAGACAATCACGAATCTGATCGCCAGCCTCGCCGCGGCAGGGCGGCGCGTCCTGTTCGTCGCCGAGAAGAAGGCAGCACTCGAAGTGGTTAAGCACCGTTTAGACGAAGTAGGACTCGGGCATTTCGCAATTGATCTGCATGGCGCCGATATCTCCCCTAAGCAGGGAGAAAGTAATGCAGCTGGTCGCGCACACTCTCGAGGTTGTGCGTTCTTCGGTCCCCGTGAACTGCCAACAAGTGCATGCGCAACTCGTAGACCGGCGATCCCGGCTAAACTCGCACGTAGCTCGAATGCATTGCCAGCGAGAACCTACCAAGAAGAGTGTCTATGAGATGCAGGGGCTCATTCTGCGCCTTCAGCGGACCGTCGATTCGCCTGTTCGCTGGCGCGGAGCCGAGCTGGCACGGCTTACCCCGGAGGTCTGCCAGCACGTGAACGATTTGCTGGCAGAGGCCGGAGGGCCAGCCTCGCTGTTCCTGCGGACCGACTCCTCTCCATGGACGGGAGCAGTTCTTGCGGATGGAGGTGTACAGCAAGCGTTGGACCTGGTGCAACGAATGCACGCGGAAACGCTGCCGCAAGGCCTGGCGACAATACAAACAGTCACCACTCAGACGGGCCTGAAGCGCCCGACTGTCATTGCAGAATTGAACGAACTGGCAGACCTGCTTGAAGCGGTCGAACGAACTCTCTCGAATTATTCGCTTCAGCTCTATCAGCAAAACCTGGAATCGATTCTCCGCGCTTTCTGCCCCGGGAAGAATGGGGGCTGGCGGCGGCGTGGGCGTTCTGTACACGCGGCAAATACCGGCAGGCGCGCGCTGCAATTCTGGCTGCCCGAAACGCGAAAGCCTCGCGCGAACGGACGATTGCGGCCATGAATGCACACCCCGCGGGCGAACAGCTGCGTCGAACGGAAGCCGGAAAGACGCGACGCCACCTTCCACTGAGAAGAGTCTTCTCTCAGGCAGCGGACGTGCTGACCGCCGTTTGCCCCTGGTGGATGGCTAGCCCGCTCTCCGTGAGTCAACTCTTGGATAGCGGCAAACAGTATTTCGACTTCGTGATCTTCGACGAAGCCAGCCAGGTGCTCCCCGAAGATGCTGTTCCCTCGGTACTGCGCGGCCACAGACTGGTGGTTGCCGGCGACAGCAAACAGTTGCCACCTACCACGTTTTTCGCGGCGGCTGACGACGATGAATCCGCCGCCGATGAAGAGGCGAGTGGAACCGAGGGCTTTGAGAGTCTGCTCGACACCATGAACTCGCTTAGCAGCTCTTACCTCGACTGGCACTACCGAAGCAGAGAGGAGAGTCTCATCAATTTTTCGAACCATTACATTTATCAGGGCCGACTGGTAACTTTCCCCGGTCCCGGAGGTCCTCCTGCCATCTCCCATGTCCTGGTCAAACAGGAGTTTGGCTTGGACGGCCAGGAAGAAAGTTCCTCCGCCGAGGTACAGGCCGTTGTGTCCCTTGTCTTGGAGCACGCCAGAAGAACTCCGGAGCTGACTTTGGGCGTAATCACAATGGGGATTCGTCACATGATGCGTGTCCAGGCCGCTGTCGATCATGCCCTGGAAGAGCATCCTGACCTTGGCGCATTCTTTGACCCCAACCAGAGTGAACGGTTTTTCATCAAGAACCTCGAGCGTGTTCAGGGTGATGAGCGAAACGCCATCATAAATCAGTATCGGCTATGGCAAAGATCGAGCCGGGAACCTGCCTCTCCGTTTTGGACCGTTGATTCCGGAAGGTGGACGCCGCAGACTGAATGTGGCCGTGACCCGTGCGCGCCAAAAATTAAACGTCGTCTCCTCATTCAGCCACTTGGATATTGACCTCGCCGCGTGCGAGCCGGAAGCGGCGTCGAACTGCTTCGAAACTACCTGCAGTACGCGGCAAGCAAATGGGAAGCGGCTCGGGGATGCGGATATCACCTCAGAACCATTGAACGATTTTGAGGAGGAAATCTTCGATTGTCTTACCTCGGCGGGCATGAAACTGATCCCCCAGATGGGCGCCTCACATTTCCGGATCGACATGGTCGCAGAGCATCCCTCGAAGCCCGGGCGTTATGTGTTAGCCATTGAGTGCGACGGCGCCACCTATCATTCCAGTTATACCGCGCGCGATCGTGATCGGTTGCGGCAGCAACAGCTTGAAACCCTTGGATGGAGATTCCACCGCATATGGTCCACCGATTGGTTCATGCGTAAGGATGAAGAGATCCAGCGCGCGACCAAAGCATTCGAAGATGCCATCGCCTTTGCCGACAAACTGGGCCCGGGCATTGTTTCTGAGAACCATCATGGAAATGGACGAGAGCATACCGCCGCCTTGCCCGCTCATCCGAAAAGAGGACCGAGGCCATCAATCCCGGTGCGCACAACGATCACTCAATTCCGACGGCGAACTGAGAACCGACGACCAGATCATCGATGAGATGGTCGGCGTGCTCGGCTTCAGCCGCCGGGGAACCCGAATTGAAAGAGCCCTTCAAACCGCCATAGCACGCTGGCGCCCACGACCTTAAGCTCGCCTTCCATATTTCAAGAAATTCACAGCTCTCCTGTGACGTCTAACCTTGCGTCCACCCGGCCAATTCAGCGATCATAGTCGACGGCCGGAACGCAGCGAAAGCATCTGATCCCTCCCATTTTGGGAATACGCTCTAACGAGTCACCACGTAAGTTCTTTGACATCAAGATTTTGCCCGCAAGTGATTGAGCCCCATAGATTACTTCCAGATTTCCCGCTAACTCAATGATTCCAATAGACCAGGGGGGAGGGGAATGCCCCCCGGAAACCCGTAACCTTCCCATTTCGGGAACATTTTCTATCGGCGATAGTTCCAAAAAAAAGTTCCAGAGTGCAGGTAAGCGCAATCGGCAGCGAAGGTTTTCTCTGCGAACTTAGCGGCTTTTCGTCGCGTCCTCTGCGGTCAAAAGCTCTTCTGCCTATACCCAAGACACAAACGGATATGCGCAAGCTTGCCCTTCGTTGACTCAACGGTCATCTATCCCTAAGATGGCACTCCAGAACGACGCTCTCCGACATGATGACTCCCGACACGACTGACCGCGCTCCCCGCAATCTGTTTCGCAACATCGCTACCGACGTTCACTTCTGGATTCCGCTGTGTGTGCTCTTGGGCGGTCTCTTCCTTCTGGATAAACTCAGCTGATGCCGACGGCGAATTTGCGACCGGCGATCACGCCCACGGCTCCGGCACCGGTTCACGCCACTCGCCTGCGCAGCCTGCAGGCGCTTGGTATCTTCTGTGGATTCGCCGCTGGAGCCTGGCTCGGCGGCGCCGAAGCCCCCATCAAGCTCGTCAACCCAGATATTTCTCCCATCACCGTTTCGCTCATCATGGTGCTCGGAGTTTTCCTGGCGCGTTGGAGCGTGCCCGCATTCGTTCGCGGCACCGCGCACGTTCGCAACGATGTTCGCCAGGCGCCGCATCTTATCGTCTGGGCCGTGCTCGCCGGATGCATGTGGGCCGTGGCCAACACGCTCACCATTTACGCGATCCGCAACGTTGGGCTGAGCATCGCGTTTCCGCTGTGGAACACGAACAGTTTGCTTGGCATCTTCTGGGGATTCCTGCTGTTCAACGAACTGCACTACGCGGGGTGGAGGCGCTGGCTCGGGGTCATCGGCGGCGCGATCTGCATGTTCGCAGGAGCGACCCTGCTCGCGATTGCCTCATCGCATCAGGCCGCTCCGGGCAAAGCAGCGCTCGGAATCTTCGCCGCTCTCGGCGCGGGAATTCTATGGGGAACGATGTACATTCCCTACCGCAAGGCCTATCTGACGGGAATGAATCCGTTGTCGTTCATCACGTTCTTTACCGTCGGCGAACTCGCTACCATGACGCTGCTCGCAGTCGGATACCGCGGCGCGACTCCGCTGTGGCACGAACTCGCAGGCGCCCGCGCGGTTCTCTTCTGGCTGATGCTCGGCGGATTCGTCTGGGTCATCGGCGATCTGTTCCAGCAGTATGCGACAAAGTATGTCGGCATCAGCCGCGGCATTCCGCTCTCGAACACGAACCAACTCTGGGGATTGCTGTGGGGAATTCTCGTCTTCCATGAGTTGCGCGGCGGAAGCCACACAGTCTACGCGCAGGTTGCCGGAGGATCGATCCTGATGGCGCTCGGGGCAGTCGCAATTGCGCTGTCATCCGCGACCGCACGCGAGCACTCTTCCTGGCAAGACGCCGCCGACCGCGAAGGCCAACGTTACGGGATTGAAGGCGAATACGTCCGCGCCGGTATGGAAGGCAGGGAGATGGAAGGCGGGCAAACGGTCACGGGCAGAACCATGATCGACTGGCTGCTGATTCTGGGCACGACTGCGCTCTTCGTAGTGCTCGCCGTGATGGCAAAACTCCCGCAGATGGAAATTGGATTGGGATGGGGAATCGTTCTCACGCTCGCGATGCTGTCGCTGCTGGCGACTTGCGGAATCGCCCTGTGGCGCACCACCCGCTTTCGCTAAGCGCGATTGTGGGTCCGCAGCGACAAGTTGCTTTCGTTCTAGACAGAACACCTCAACTGGCAAGACAGTTGAGAGGCAAAGGAGAATCACGCATGAAACGCGTTCTATGGACGGTCTGTCTGCTTCTGCTGTCAACCGGTGCAGTTCGGGCCGTGGCCCAGGTAAACCCGTACAAAGACGGCACTCCTGGAGTCACGGGCTATCGCTCTGAAATCCTGGCAGAAGTCATGGTCCAGGAAGACAAGTTCACGCGCCTCGCCGAAGCGATCCCCGCTGACAAGTACACATGGCGTCCCGCCGCCGACGTGCGCTCGCTCGCCGAAGTTTTCCTTCATGTGAGTGCCGCGAATTACAACCTTTACAAACTGGTCGGAACGCCTCCGCCGACCGGAATGGATATCGCGACGCTGGAGAAATCCACCACTGACAAAGCAAAGGTCATCACTACGCTGAAAGATTCTTTCGCCCACGCCCAGGCTGCCATCAAGGCCATGCCCGATGCCAACCTTGAAAAAGGCTTGGACTGGTTCGGCGGCAAAAATACGCAGCGCGGCATCCTGCTCTTCATTGTCCGCCATGCCGCCGAGCATCTCGGACAGTCCATCGCTTATGCGCGCGAGGTTGGAATTGTTCCTCCCTGGACCGAGGACGCCAAGAAGAAGTAGTTCACCACTTGCCGCTTCGCAAACGGGGCCCGGTGCGGTGTGCTAGATTCGATGATTCCATGGACGCCGCACCTACTATCTCAACCCAGGGACTGTCGCGCACTTTCGGAGATCTCGTTGCCGTTGACAATATCGATCTGCGGGTTGCGCCCGGGCAGTTCTTTGGCTTCCTCGGCCCAAACGGCGCAGGAAAGTCCACCACCATCAAAATGCTGACGGGGTTGCTCGCGCCGAGTTCCGGGCGCATCGAGATTCTCGGCATCGATCTCAATGCGCACCCGGTCGAAGTGAAGCGCCAGATCGGAGTTGTCCCGGAAGGCATGGCGCTGTTTGGGCGCCTGACCGGCGCCGAGTTTCTGAGCTTTGCCGGACGCATGTACGGACTTGACCGCCAGACCGCAGCCAAACGTGCTGCCGAGTTGCTCGACTTTATGCAACTGGCTGACCAGCCTAAGAAACTTGTAACCGACTATTCCCACGGCATGCAGAAAAAGCTGGCGATGGCAGCGGCGGTGATTCACGGGCCGAAGGTCTTATTCCTGGACGAGCCTTTCGAAGGAGTAGACGCCATTGCAGCCGGCACCTTGAAGGCGATGCTGCAAGGCATGATTGCTCGGGGAGCGACGATATTTCTCACTTCGCACGTGCTGGAAATCGTGGAGCGACTGTGCAGCCACGTCGCGATCATTCATCAGGGACGTCTGGTAGCGCAGGGCTCGCTGGAAGAGCTACGCGCTGGGGTCGAAGCGCAAACGCCCGCCGAAACAGGCGACGGCGCACACGTATCCGGCGAGAAGTTGACGCTGGAACAGATATTCCTGCGCATCGTCGGCGGCTCGCGCCGCACCGAGCAAGAGCTTTCCTGGCTGGGATAGGAAAGGCGCTCGCGGAAGTTCCGAATCAAGCGGTCTTGGCTTTGTTGGGTGAGGTTCTGTCGGGCAAGCTTCGATCCAGCAAGCTTTGACGCAGTAAGGTCCGGCGCCGCAAGCTCCTGCGTCTTTGCCGCGGGCGCAGGCGTCTCAACACGGCAAACAGCTTGTGCCGATGGGGCACAATCGACATCGTTTCCAGGGAATAACGGAAGGTCGCCCCGCAATCACAACACACCTTGTAGGTGTGCCCTTCAAGAGTGAAGACCCGGCTCAGCTTCGTATGATGACAACGTATGATGACAACCAAAGGCAAACTTCAGCGCGTTCGCGAAAGGATGCGTAACGCTATCCCATAGCGGAACGTTTTCGACCGCCGACATTTTCATCCACCTCCAGAACCACCACTATTCTCTATCGGAAATCGCGAGCCAACCGTGAGCTCTTCCACTTCTACCTGTGACTGAAATCACCAATCGGAGCCAGGCAATTTCTGAGCCGACCCTAATGGAATGCGCCACTCAGTAAGTGCCGTAGTTTCAATCCGTAACATTCGGTTGCAGGTGATGCGCCACATCCCACGTACCTGTGCAAGAATTGAGGCCGCACAAAATGACATACCCTGAAGGCGTTCTGCAACAGGTTGCAACCATCGCCCATCTGCGCTGGCGCATGTTCGTCAACGGCCTGCGCAGCAAGCGCGGCAAGATGGAACTCGCCTCGCGCATCATCGTCACCTCCGCGTTCGCGCTTGGCGGCCTTGTCGGTTTCGCTCTCGCTATCGGATTCTCGTGGTACTTCGTCTCGCAAGGCAAAGTTGAGTTCCTCGCCATCCTGTTGTGGCCGATTCTCTTTTTCTGGCAAGCCTTCCCGGTCATGGCGACGGCGTTCACCAACAATCCGGACTCGTCGGACCTGTTGCGTTTTCCCCTGACCTACCGCGCGTATTTTCTGATTCGCCTGGCGTATGGCTTCTTCGACCCTGCTAGCGCACTGGGCAGCCTTGGACTCTTCGGCATCCTGCTGGGCGTCAGCTTCGCCCGCCCCTTGTTGTTTCCCTGGACCCTGCTCGTACTGCTGACCTTCACGGTGTTCAATCTGATTCTGATGCAGACGATATTTGCGTGGCTCGAGCGTTGGCTGGCGCAGCGGCGGACGCGCGAGATTCTCGGCGTCCTCTTTATCCTGGTCATGCTCGGTTTTCAGTTGATCGGCCCGATGATGGAGCGCCTTGAGAAGAAGCCCCATCCGGAGTTCAGCCGCGCGGCGCAGATTGTCACTCAGGTGCAGGCGGTGCTGCCGCCCGGTCTCGCCGCCGACGCAATCGCGCGGACGTCGCATGGGGAATACATCGTCGGCTTCACTTCCCTGGCGTTCCTGGCGGCTTTGACATTGGGCGTGGGATCGCTGCTGCACTTGCGCTTGCGCGCGCAGTTCCACGGGGAGAATCTGAGCGAGGCTGGAGCGCGTCCTGCGGTGGCACGAGTCCAAGGCCTGCAGGTGGGATGGGATGTTCCAGGATTTGCGCCCGCGGTGGCAGCGGTGTTTGAAAAAGAGGTTCGCTATCTCGCGCGCAGCGGCCCCATGCTGCTCACCTTGGTCATGCCGATCTTCATGCTGGTCGTCTTTCGGCTGGGACCGATGAATCCCATGCGGCCTTCGAATTTCATGACCCGCACACCTGACATGGCATTCCCGGGCGCGGCCGCCTACGCGCTGTTGGTCCTGACCAACCTGGTGTACAACAATTTCGGCGGCGATGGAGGCGGCATTCAGTTCTTCTACGCGTCGCCGGCGCACTTCCGCCAGGTTGTGCTGGGGAAGAATCTGACGCACGCCAGCATTCTTGTGGTGAACACGGCGCTGGCCTGGTCCGCCGTTGCCTACTTCTACGGCACTCCCCGACTGGCGGTCACCGTTGCAACCATTGCGGGACTACTTTTCGCCGCGCCTTTGAATTTCACGGCTGGAAATCTGCTGTCGATTTATTCGCCGCGGAAGCGGGATTTCTCGACTTTCGGACGGCAGAACGTCTCGCAGACCACGGTGCTGGCGAGCCTGGGGATTCAAGTTGTGGTCGTGGGCGTCGGAGTCGCCGCGTTCACGATCGCGCGGCTGTACAGAGATCAGTGGATTGCGACCTTCGTTTTCCTCGTGCTCTCGGCGGTTTCCGTGCCGCTTTACGTGATGGTCCTGCGCAGGATGGACAGCATCGCGCTGGAGCGGCGGGAAACGCTGGTGGCGGAGTTGTGCCGGGCATAAATTGTCAGGCCTATATTGGCAGCGCGCAGACTAATGCATCCTTACCGTGGCTCCGGCTTCGCCAGAAACCGGTACCCTACTCCGCGCACGGTAAGCAAGTGCCGCGGGTTGCCGGGATCGTCCTCGATATACCGGCGCAGGCGCACCACGAAGTTGTCGATGGCGCGGGTATCGGTATCTTCTTTCAGTCCCCAGACTTCTTCGAGAATCTGCTTGCGCGATACGATTTTCCCGTCGTTGCGCACCAGGTGCCGCAGCAGTTCCGACTCCATCAGAGTCAGGTGAATCGTGTTGCCGCGAGAGCGCAATTCGAGCGCGCCGAAATCGATCGTCTTCCCGCCAAAGGAGAACGTTCCGAAGTCCCCAACGCTCCCGGCATCCGCGGGTGTGTCAGATTCCGGCTTCGACGCTCCTGGCGCACTGTGCATCCACTGAGTGCGGCGCAGCAGTCCTTGCAATCGCGCCAGCAGAATCGAGAGATCGAAGGGCTTCGCCAGATAGTCGTCTGCACCGGACGCGAATCCTTTGAGCACGTCTTCGGAACGTCCGCGAGCCGTCAGCATCAGCACGGGAACATAGTTCCGCGCCGCGCGCAGCTCCGAGACCACGCTGAATCCGTCCTTGCCGGGAAGCATGATGTCGAGCACGACCGCGTCGAAATTCTCTTTCTTGTCGAGGAGGCGGTCGGTCGCCGCCTCGCCGTCGCCGACAACTTCCGCCGCATATCCTTCGGCTTCGAGGTTAAAGCGCAACCCTTGTGCCAGGTGCGCCTCGTCCTCCACCACTAGCACACGGCTCATGCCGCCCACCTCGGCAGTTCCAAGATAATCGTGGTCCCTTGCCCTTCCCCGCCGCTTTCGGCAAATACCTTGCCGCCGTGCTTTTGTGCAATCGCCTTCACAATAAACAACCCCAGGCCGGTTCCTTTCACATGCGCGAGGGAGCGGTGGGTCACGCGATAGAAGCGCTTGAAGATGCGTTTCATATCGTCCGCAGGGATACCTACACCTTGGTCCTGCACCCGCAGCACGATGCGCTTTTCGTCGGGCGCTTCCAGCCGCACCCGCACGTCGATGTTCTCACCGGAATATTTAATCGCGTTGTCGAGCACGTTGGAAACTGCGGTGCGCAAATCTTCGGCGCTACCTCGCACGCGGAGTCCGTTGCCGTTGCTCGATGCCTCCTCATAGCGGAGAGCCTGAGGTTCGAGATGATGACGCGATCGCGTAGCCTCCATGCACTCGCGAACCACCTGCCGGAAGTCGACGTCGGCCTTCTCCTTCCCCGCTTTCTTGTCGCCCGCCCGGCCGGCGCGCAGAACCTGTTCCACGGTCTCGGTCAGCCGATCGGTATCGCTCAGCATCACGCGATAAAACTCCTGTTTCTTGGGTTCCGGCAAATCGCGGCGTTGCAGAGTTTCCAGATGCAGCCTGATGGACGCGACCGGCGTCTTCAGTTCGTGGGTCACCGCGTTGATGAAGCTGTCGTGCTGCTCGCTGCGCCGCAGTTCACGCACCAGAAAGATGGTGTTCACGACCATCCCCGCAATAATCAAGGCGAAGAAGATGATTCCGAAAAACAGCAGCACTCCCTCGCGCCAGTTGAGGATGATCCACCCAACGTTGAGGGCAACAGCCAGCGCCACCAGGCCAATGCCCAGGCAGAGAAAAAAGACGATGGTTCCGCGGCGGCTCGAGATGCGCATGGCGTCAGGCTGATTTTACAGCGTTCCGCACCTGCCGCCGCGAAAAGCACCCCAGAGCATCACGATGAAAAACACGAAAAAGCCCTGGCGCTAGCCAGGGCTGATTTTACTAACAAACCAAAATAACTGAAAGATTAGTCTCCCGCGGCCGCGCCTTCCGGAAGAGCAGCAGTGATGAAGTGTCCGTTGGGTGTGGGCACCAATCCCTTTTCCACGTCCGAGATCTTGACCCGCTTGATGTCCCAAGCCAAGCCGAGAGTCTTCAGCGCCCAGATGCCATACCAGTTCATGTCGACTTCGTACCACCGGAAACCGTGCTGCGCGGCCGTCGGATGGGCATGATGATTGTTGTGCCAGCCCTCGCCGAAAGTCAGCAGAGCCACCCACCAGCTGTTGGTGGAAAGATCGCGGGTCGCAAACCGGCGCGTGCCCCAAGAGTGCGTCGCGGAATTCACCAGCCAGGTCGCGTGCAATCCAACGACGGTGCGCAGGAAGATGCCCCACATCAGAACAGGCAGCCCACCGAGCGCGAGCAGAATCAGTCCCAGCACAATCATGGGAACGTAATGATATTTCGTGATCCAGACATGGAATTTATCTTTGGCGAGGTCGGGAACGTAGCGGGCCAGTGTGGTCGTGTCGTGATGCATCGACTTGCCCATGAGAATCCATCCCATGTGCGCCCACCACTTGCCGTCGATGGGCGAATGCGGATCGCCCTCAAGATCGGAATACTGATGATGAATGCGGTGAGTCGCCACCCAGAAAATCGGTCCGCCTTCGAGAGCGAGCGTGGCGCAGACGGTCAGAAAATATTCGACCCACTTCGGAGTCTTGTAACCGCGGTGCGTCAGCAGACGGTGATAGCTCATCCCGATGCCGAGGCTGCCCGATACCCACCACAGGAACATGGCGACAAATAGAGCCTTCCAGGTAAAGAAGAAGAGAGCGGCGACGGCTCCGATATGAAACGCCGCCATAAAAGCTGCCGTGATCCAATTCACTTCATCTTTAGCGGCTTGTGGTTTTTCCAGATCTTGCAATTCCATATCCAAGGAAGGTCCCCGTTTCGTGGTGTGTAAATTCGTTCAACCCTTGGTTAAGCTACCAAGGGTCGGGACGACTGACTGTAATACTTGTGTAATAGCGGGATTTCGCGCATTACAGGGGTAACGGCCGCGTAACACCGGCTAGGAGAATTCGCGGAATCCTCAATGTTTTCGCCGAATTTTGTGAATCTGAGGCAAGACAGAAGTGATCTCAACAAGACAATCTCGACCCAAGGTACACTGACCCTATATGACTGGACCAACGCTCGAAACCTCTTCCCCGGCTGTTTCTCTGCCAACCGTTTCTCTGCCAACCATCGATGAAATCCGGGCAGCGCAGGAGCTTGTGTACTCCGTCATGCAGCCCACTCCGCAGATCGTATGGCCCCTGCTCAGCGGACGGCTGGGTACCGAAGCCTGGGTAAAACACGAGAATCACACGCCGATCGGCGCCTTCAAGGCGCGTACAGCGGTGGTTTATGCGGCTGAGCTTTTTCGCGGACCGAACAAAACTGGGCCGAACCGCATAAAAGGATTGATCTCCGCCACTCGCGGCAATCATGGCCAGTCCGTGGCTCTGGCCGCGCGCAGGTTCGGCGTGCCCGCTCACATCGTGGTTCCACGCGGTAACAGCACGGAAAAGAATGCCGCGATGCGGGCTCAGGGCGCCGAGCTGATCGAATTCGGCGACGACTATCAGGCATCGAAAGAGCACGCGCAGTCGCTTGCCCGCGAGCACGGTTGGCACATGGTGCCGCCCTATCATCGCGATATCGTCAAAGGCGTGGCCACCTATTGGCTGGAGTTCTTTTCGGCAGTTCCGAATCTCGACGTCGTCTATGTGCCGATCGGACAGGGATCGGGCATCTGCGCCTGCATTGCGGTTCGCAACGGACTACGCCTCAGGACGAAGATCGTTGGCGTCGTCGCCACCGGCGCGCGTGCATATGCGCTCTCGTTCGAAGCCGGCCGCAAGATTGCTGCGCCCGTCACTACGCTGCTCGCGGACGGAATGGCCTGCCGCGTTCCCGACGAAGATTCTCTCGCGGTGATTCTGCAAAACGTGGATCACGTGGTGCAGGTCAGCGAGGAAGAAATCCGCGAAGGGATGAAAATCTATTTCACCGACACCCACAACGTAGCCGAAGGAGCAGGGGCCGCCGGGTTGGCCGCGGCGTTGCAGGAAAAACATCTGTTAGCCCGCAAACGCGTCGGCCTTGTGCTTAGCGGCGGCAACGTCGATCACGACGTGTTCGCGAAAGTCCTATCGGACTGAGAGCTACTTCGTTTGAACAGTCCGCTCGGGTCGTAGACAAGGCAGATTGGTATTCGCCGTAGGGCGAACGCAGCCTCGTCTACGCGGCCCTTCCCTTCACCTGCACGCCCGCCCACTTCTCCAGCAACGTAAGGGTAGCGGCGTAATCGAGGTCTTTGTGGCCGTCTTCGGTGGCCATTTCGTAGATCTCTTCCACGGTCTCCAGCGCCGGTAATTTCACACGCGATTCCCTGGCCGCGTCCAGAGTCAGCTTGATGTCCTTATGCATGAGGCGCAGTGGAAAATTCGGCGTAAAGTCGCGTTGCAGGATGAACGGCCCCTTGTAGTCCACCACTCCCGACCGCACCATCGTAGCCTCAATCAGCGATAACAGTTGTTGCGTGTCGACTCCCAGCTTCGTCGCCAACGTCAGCGCTTCGGCGAAACCTTCGAAGATCAGCGCGATCTGCAGATTCATCGCGAGCTTTGTAGCCTGTCCCTTGCTGGTCTCACCCATGCGGAAAATTTTCTTGCCCATCGCCGCGAACAGCGGCTTGAGCCGCTCAATCGTCGCTTCGTCGCCGCCTACGATGAACACCAGCGTGCCATCTCGAGCGCCGATCTTCGACCCCGTCATGGGAGCGTCTACCCAGGCCACGCCTTTCGCTTTTACGTGCTCGGCATATCTCAGGGTGGCCGATGGAGAAATCGTGCTCGAGTCGGCGATGATCATGCCCTCGGTCAGAGACGCCTCCGCGCCGTCTTTTCCAAAGACACACTCCTGAACAGCGTCTGTGTCGGAGACGCACAGCCACACCACTTCCGCGCCCTGCGCTGCTGCCGCCGGAGTGGGAGCAACGCCCGCGCCTTCCACCAGTTTGCCCGGCGTGCGGTTCCAGACCGTAACCTCATGGCCCGCCTTGACCAGATTCGTCGCCATCGCCTGGCCCATAATTCCCAACCCCAGAAAAGCAACTCGCATTCGGACCTTCTCCTTCGCCTTCGCTAAAGATTTTCCCCAGAAAGGAACGTTTCCGGATTAGATATGACCAGCGCGATTGCGGTCAAGCCGACGGGAATAGAACGGTCTAAATTTCAAGCCCTACGTTGTCTTTGCGTTCGCCACAATGTTTCTCAACGACACTCCTCGGACAAAAGCTTTTAACCGCTGAGTTGACGGAGAAAGGCCTCAGGGAGCGCGGAGGAAACGTGAGACAAGCTGCCAAACTGCACTGCGGCCAGGTTACGTACGTACTTGCCGGCAATGAAAAAGCAGCCTCACGTCCCTGCCCTTCATCTAACATGAACAACTGACAAAAAGAAGCGGCGGGATCGCGAGGGTTATTCCGCACGCTGCGGCAATCGGGACTAGTATTGTGTATGGGGCTGCAATCTTCCCCCTGGGCTCTGTAGAAGGATGATTAAGCAAACGCTTCGCAATCCGGCCCTCCGTAAACGCGCCACCCAGTTCGGACGTCTGGTGCGGCGCTCCGCGGTAACTCCTCGTTGCGGCCAGACCCACAAACCCAGGCTCGTCACCAACGGAGAACTCGGCGTCACGTTCATTGGCCACGCCAGCTTCTTCGTGCAAATCGGCGGCCAGAACGTGATGATCGATCCTAACTTTGCGCGCTGGCTGTTTGTGCTGAAGCGCCTGCGCCGTCCGGGCTTGCGCATTGCCGATCTGCCCGCGATCGATCTTGTGCTGGTTTCCCATGCGCACTTCGATCACCTGCATCGCGCGTCGTTGCGCGCCATTGTGCAGAATAACCTGCGCACGCGTGGAACAGCGCCGGCGATCATCATCCCAACCCATGTTTCTGACCTGGTCTCGGACCTTGGCTTCTCAGAGATTATCGAACTCGATTGGTGGAAGAGTTCACGGCAGTCAAACTTGTCGGTGACTCATGTCCCATCGCGCCACTGGGGCGCGCGCATTCTGAAAGATTCGCACCGCGGCTACGGCGGCTTTGTTCTGAAGGCCGGCAAACATTCGGTCTACCACGCAGGCGACACTGCGTATTTCGCGGGCTTTAAAGAGATCGGAACCCGTCTCGCTCCCGAACTCGCTCTGCTTCCCATCGGCGCCTATAATCCACCGCAATTCCGCAACGTCCACGCGAACCCAGCCGACGCTATGCGTGCCTTCCTCGACCTCAAGTCCCGCTGGATGGTGCCCATGCATTACGGAACCTTCCGGCTGTCGCACGAACCGGTCGACGAACCATTGCAATTATTGGACGACGAAGCCCGCGCCGCCGGCACCAAAGACCGTGTGGTGGTGATGGAAGAAGGCGTGACCAGGTTCTTCTAACGGCGTAGCGCCGGCGTCCCATCGGCTGTCGAGAGGGTGTCTCGCCTTCGACCTTGCTGGAATCGCAGCCATCAGCCCTATTCAATTCGCTTGATTGGAATGTCCTTCCCGTCTGCGTGCAAGACAATTCCCGTCGCTCGGCCTTGGCTGTCCGTCTGAAACGCCATGACGTCGTCCGACGCGGTCGAGAAGAAATCAGTATCGCTCTCCGGCAGCAGATCCTGCTTCGGCTCGTCGTTCTCCTGCACCGAGAGATGATCGCCTTCCCTCCGAATCGTCAGGATTAAGTTCGGCGGAATTCCGTAACGACCGGCATATTTGTCGAGCAACTTTCCGTCGATGGCAACCTGCTTGTGCTGCTTGAGCGGCGTCCGCGGAGGCAGCTTGTCATAGGGCGTGTATCCTTCCCACTCGATCGGCGTGAATGTGTCTTTCAGCAGCGTTTCCAGAAAGGCTTTGAAAATGCCCTCGCCGTTTCCGCTGTTGGTCAGAATCACGATTCCCGATTTCTGCCCGTCGAAGCAGACCGCATAATTTCTCCAACCATCGTCGTGGCCTTCTTTGAAGAAGGCCCTGCCATACGGCGACCAGTAAAGGCCCCAGCCGAGGCCATAGCTCAGGCGGATCGCTCTGTTCTCGTCCGTAGTCTCTTCATTGAGAGACGGAAACTGATGCTTCGACATAATTTGAATTTGCGGGCTGAGCATCTGCTCCCGCGTCTTTTCCTGCAGGCCTTTTCCCTGCATGACCGCTTGCATAAACCGGCCTACATCGCCAACCGTCGTTTGCATCGAACCTGCGGCATCGGCGTGCGCCCAGCGATGTGCGCCTTCGGATCTTTCATATTCGTCATAGCCATTGGCGAAATCGCTTTCGAAACGGGCCTCCCAGATCATGCTGGTGCGCGTCATTCCAATAGGCTGAAAGACGCGCTCCCGCATCGATTCTTCCAGCGGCTTCTTCGTGATCGTCTCGACCACCATTTGCAGCAGATCGATGCCTTCTCCCGAATATGCATATCGCGATCCCGGCTCAAAATGGATTTTCAGCTTGCGGTCTTCCTCGAGCCATCGCCAGTTCGGGAATCCGCTGGTGTGGCTCAGCAGCATCCGTGCCGTGATGCGCTTGTAGCGCGGATCATTCGCCAGGTCGGCATACTTCTCGTATTCGGGAAGGGGCTTCGGGAGGTACTGATAAACCGGCTTGTCGAGATCCAGGGATCCTTCGTCGACCAGCGTCATCACCAGATAGGCGAACGCCGACTTGGAAATCGAAGCTGCCGACATCACGGAATCCACCGTAAGCGGCAGGTTCTTCTCCTTGTCGCGAAAACCGTAGGCTTTCAGGTAGGCAATCTTCCCGTCATTGAGAATGGCAATTCCGGCTCCGGTGACCTCTGCGGCCTTCATCAGCCGCGTCACAGTGGCGTCGATCTCCGCTGCGGCGATGGTGCTTCCGTCAAGCCGCTTGACGGTTGACGGTTCTTGGGCGACCAGTGCCAAGCTGACTGCGGCGATCAAGCCTGACAACAGAAAGGTTCGCATCATTTGGTTTCTCCTGCGGCAACTCGTCAGGCCTTGGAGAGTCTACCCCCGAAAAAAATCTGACCCAAAACATAACACCGATCCCATTCGGAACTTCGCTATCACTACTAGACACGATCTTCGCGCCGGGAAAGACTGCGATTTTTTCGCCTATTCACATATCTTTGACCTTTAGCTGCGCACTTTTGGTGTAAACTCCATCCCGCGAAATTCCGCCCTATAGGAGGTCACATGTCCGTAAAACCGATTCCTGATGGTTACCACACTCTTACTCCATATCTCACAGTCCGCCATGCCGCACGCGCCATAGAGTTCTACAAAGCTGCGTTCGGCGCGACGGAAAGAGGCGCCATGAAAGGCCCCGACGGCAAGATCATGCACGCCGAGCTGATGATTGGCGATTCCATCTTCATGCTGGCCGACGAAATGCCGGAGTACGGCGCGCTCTCTCCGGAGTCAACCGGCGGCGCAGGCATGGGACTTCACATTTATGTGGACGGCGTCGACGCCGCCTTTGATCGCGCCGTCAAAGCGGGCGCGCAGGTGGAGATGCCGGTGATGGACCAGTTCTGGGGCGACCGCTATGGCAAGCTCAAAGACCCCTTTGGCCACAAGTGGTCAATCGCAACCCACACGAAAGACCTGTCCTTGGATGAGATGAAGCAGGGTATGGACGAAGCTATGGAGAAGATGCAGAAGACTGCATAGTTTGTTCGCTTGAGGAGGGACAGCCTCCGCGCTGTCCCGATTCAGCGAAGCTTTTGCTGGCTCTTGCTAAATAAATCGATGGAACTACTGCGGTGGGTTTGGCGGATTGTTTGAACCCGATGGGTTAGATGGACTGATAGGATCGTCGCCGCGGCAGAGGGTCAGCACGCCAATGCCGATCAGCGATCCGTACTTCGCCCACGGCGAATTCATGATTGCGCCACGGGCCGCGAAGTGGCCGGATTCTTTTAATCACTGGCGCTCCGCATTTTTCCGTGCGTGACTTCTGCTCGCCTTCCCGCACGATCAGATGGTTGGAATGCTCGGGCTGCTTGGCCTGCTGCGGATTCGACGATCGGGAATCGATGTACACGTCGTTCTCGAGCGACGACACGGTCACCTGTCCGTCGCTGTCCGCGACCTCGTAGTGGGTCCACTCCGCGTTCACAGGAACGACCGTGATGCAACCAACGCGGACTCTCAGCTGACGAGACGTGTTGACCGATACGCTGCCATGTTCGAGGACAAGTTCGTCGCCTTCGAACTGCAGCACAGTCTCGGGATGAATGTCGGCCGTGGAGCCGATGGCTTCGATCCGCGCCACAATGTTCTTCAGAGTCTCGATGAGGTCGTCGGGAAACAGTGCGGTCGACGCTGGCGCAACATTCTTGTTCACCAGCACTCCGCCGCTGCTGCGCAACATGGCGGCTCCGGTGTCGTCGGCCCACAGCGACACGGGCAGAATCGCGATCAAGGGCAGGCAAACGAACTCGCGCCATCTGACCAACGGATTCCCAGACATTGTCCGCACACTACGCACTGCTACGAGCTTAGCCTGCTGCCTGCGAGGCGACTATTGGCTGCTGTGGTGACAGGAGCGCGGTTGACGTTAGGTTCGCAGGCCGGAAAGGGCCTATGCGCGGGCGAAGTCGATGTATCCCTTTTGCACGTCGGTGCGGATGAGTTTGACGCGCAACTTGTCGGCGACGTCGAGCCCCTGCTGACCTTGGGCAAGGAGGCCTTCGATGTGCGGCTGGAGAACTCGAACGAACGTGCCGTGATCGGTCACGCCGGTGACGATCGCGTCGAAGACTTCACCGATGCGATGCTGCATGGCGACAGCGGCAAGGCGCTTCGACATCTCGCGCTCGACCTTCTTGGCGGCGTCTTCCTTCTGCGTGCAGTTGGCGGCGATCGCCGTTAATTCGTCATCAGAGTACGGATTTTTTCGACCGGCGAGCATGGCTTTGATCAGACGCTGCGTGACTACATCGGCGAAGCGGCGGTTGGGCGCGGTGGAATGCGTGTAGTCCTGTACCGCGAGACCGAAGTGGCCGGGTGCGACATCTCCGGGTCGTTCCAGAACATATTCTCCGGGACCGATGAGTTTGATCACAGCCAGCGAGAGATCGGCGAAGTGATCGGGGTCAGCGGCCTTGCGACGCAGGAGCAAATCGTTTAAAGCCTTCGAATCCGGTTGAGCAGGAAGCTTCTCGCCTTTGGTCGCCGCCAGTTGCACGATGCGATCCCAGCGTTCCGGCGTGCGCACGATGCGGCGCAATGATGATACCTTCTCCAGCAGACGCGCGACCACTCCGTTGGCCGCAACCATGAAGTCTTCGATCAACTCCGTCGCGTGATTCTTCTGCTGTTTGACCACGTCGACAACCTGGTCGTTGAGCACGAGAGGATGAACTTCATCCGTCTGAACATTCAAAGCGCCGTTTTGAAAGCGCTGGTTCTTGAGCTTCTGCGCGACTTCATCCTGCAGTTTCAGCTGCGCCTGTAAATCGCTGGAAGAAGCTACCTTCGGAGGTGCAGGAGCCTTCCCTTCCAGCCACGCACCGACGGAGTTGTATTGCAGTTGCGCCTGGTTGCGGACGAGGGCGCGATAGACGTCGGGCAATTTCTGGTTACCTGAAGAATCGACCACGAACTCGATCACGATACTGAGCCGGTCTTGGTTCTCGAGGAGCGAACTAGCTCCGGTAGAAAGCTCTTCGGGGAGCATGGGGAAATTGCGGATTCCGGTGTAGACCGTCGTAGTTTCGCGCGCGGCGTGCTGGTCAATCGGAGTCTGCTTGGCGACGAACGCATCGACGTCAGCGATTCCGACCATGACTTTCACGTCGCCATTCGAGGCGCGCTCGGCTACTTCAATCTGGTCGAGGTCTCGGGAGGTGTCGTTGTCAATCGACGACCAGAGCAGATTCCGTAGATCGCGCACGTCGCCTGTGGCCGCGATTTGCGGCGGGTGATCCTTCAACGAGGCGAGTTGCTGTGGAACCTCGGGGGGGAAATCGGGCTCGAAACCGCGGCGCAGCATGACTTCTTTTGCGATGGCCTGCAAGTCGAGATGCGAAGGATTGGCGTCTTGCATGAACTCCCCGTTCGGAAGTGAAGTGGGATTCAGCCTACCATGCTCGGCGACGTCGATTTACAGCGATGACTGGGTTTGGGCAAAACTTGGCTTTTTTGTGCGAGCGATGGAGTCCAATGCTCTTAACCGCGAAGATCGCTGAGGAAAGCCGCGGAGAACGCAGAGAAAATCAACGGCGGGAAGCCCAAATTAGTGTCCGGTTTTGGACGGCGGCAGTTGATAATCGGACAATCGGAAAATCGGAGTGTGCCCCTAAGTGCAGAAAAAGCATAAGAATGCCGGTACGGCAGATTGGAAAGCAAGGTGCTTTCACTTCTTAACCCGGGGCTAACGACTAACGGCTTCGGACTAGCTTTCTTCTTCATTGCAACTGTGCGAAACAGCATCCTCTCGAGCGAGAAGGAGTGAGGACACATGGTAGCTGCGTTGGGTCAAGATCTTCGCTACGCACTCCGGCAATTGCGGAAAAGTCCTGGATTCGCAGCCGTCGCCGTGCTCACGCTCGCCCTGGGAAGCGGCGCTACTACGGTCATCTTCACTGTCGTTAGCGGTGTCCTGTTGAAGCCGCTGGCGTATACGCACCCGGAGAGCCTGGTCACGCTGCACGTGCAAGCCGACAAGCGCGGAGACCGATGGGGATTTTCCTATCCCGATTTCCTCGACTGCCAGCGCGAATGCCGCTCGTTCGAAGGCGTTGCCGCTTGGACCTACGGCGGAGGAACCGTCAGCGCGCCCGGCGAGGCAGAGTATGTGGATGGACGCCTGATTTCTTCTGGCCTTTTTTCGGTACTGCGCGTTCCCCTGGCGAAGGGTCGATCGTTTGCGGCGGCGGATGATCAGGTTGGTGCGGCGCCGGTGGCTATTATCAGCACACGCCTCTGGCAGCGTCGTTATGGCGCCAACCCGAGCGCAGTTGGCATGTCGCTCAAGTATGACGGCAAGGCGTACACCGTGGTCGGAGTGGCGCCAGCGGGTTTCCAATTGGACGGCGATGCGGATGTTTTTACCCCCCTGGGCCAGCGCACCGAGCCTCGGATGCGGTGGCGCGCGGCACACTTCATTCATGTCACCGCGCGGCTTCGTGATGGAGCAACTATTTCCCAAGCTCAAGCCGAACTGGGACTGATGAGCCAGCGCCTGGCAAAGCAGTACCCGGACTCCAACGAAGGAATCGCCATGGTGCCACACCCGCTCCAGAGCGACCTGGTGCAAGACGTGAGGCCCACGCTGTGGCTGCTTCTGGGCGCGGTGAGCCTAGTGCTGCTGATTGCTTGCGTGAATGTCGCGAGCTTGCTCTTGACGCGTGTGGTGTCGCGTCAGCACGAGTTTGCATTGCGTCTGGCGTTGGGCGCGCCGAGTCGGCGTCTGTTCCGCCAATGTTTATGCGAGAGCAGCCTGCTGGGGATTTGCGGCGGCTTGCTTGGGCTGTTGCTGGCGACCGTCGGCACGAGTCGGTTCCTGCTCTTCTGGCCTGATCGTCTGCCCCGCGCTGACGAGGTTCACGTGGATTGGCGTGTGCTGTTGTTCGCAATCGCAAGTTCGATTTTGACGGGACTGATCTTTGGTTTGATGCCGGCTCTGCGAGCAAACAAGAGCCCTATCGAGGAAACCCTCCGCTCCCGATCTCGTGGTATTGCCGGAAGCGCCCGCAGACCCCTGAGTGGCTTTGTCGTGTGCCAGATCGCGCTCGCGCTTGTGCTGTTGAGTGCGGCCGGAGTCCTGGGACGGACGCTGTTGCGCTTCGCCTCGCTCAATCCAGGAATTGACATCCGGAATGCGCTGGCGGCGCGTGTAGCGGTGTCCCCGGCGGCGCTCTCAAACCCAGCCGACGCACGAGCGGCTTGGCAGGCGCTGATGGAGAACATGCGCCGCGTTCCCGACGTGGAGTCCGTTGCGCTCACGGATATTGTTCCGATGCGCGAAGGGGAGAATGTGCTGGGATACCGGGCTACAGCAACACCTCCGCCGCCGAATCAAGAAGCGGAAGCGCTGGCTTCTGCGGTTACTCCGGATTATTTGCAGGTGATGCGGCTTCCGCTACTTCATGGCCGCTTCTTTGATGAGAACGATCGGCTCAACAGCAGTCAGGTTGTCGTGATTGACGAGAATATGGCGCACCACGCCTTTGGGGCAGAAGATGCCGTCGGCAAGCCTCTCTGGATTCAGGCGATGAGCGATAGGCCCGTGCAAGTGGTAGGCGTGGTGGGGCACGTGCGGCACTGGGGTCTCGCGGGCGACGAGCAGTCGACGGTTCAGGATCAGTTTTACTACCCGCTTGCTCAAGTGCCAGATCATTTAGTTCGATTCTTCTCGTCGGTACTGTCGGTCGTGGTCCGCACCAAGGTTCCTCCTCTGAACACGGTCGACGCATTGCAGCGGCAGGCGCGCGGCGCGGCTGGCGATCAGACGCTTTATGAAGTGCGTACCATGGAGCAACTGGTGAGCGCGTCGCTCGCGCGACAACGATTTCTGCTCCTCCTGTTTGCGATGTTTGCGGGACTCGCTCTGCTGCTCGCCTGCATCGGGATCTACAGCGTAATTGCCTATCTGACGAGCCAGCGGGTACCTGAGTTCGGAGTGCGGGTTGCGCTTGGGGCACACTCGTCAGACATCGTCAGACTGGTTCTTCGCGAAAGCCTGGCAATTATCCTGGGCGGAATTGGCATTGGACTGCTGGCTTCGATCGGCACCGGGCGCGTTCTGCAGCGTTTCGTGCCAGGTGCTCAAACCGCGCAGGGACTCATTCTTGCCGTCGTGCTGCCGGCGCTGATCCTGGTTGCTCTTTTTGCCTGTTACATCCCCGCGCGTCGCGCGGCCAAAGTCGATCCGATGGTGGCCCTGCGATGGGAGTAGTCGAGATTCACATCTGACTGAGAACTCACGCCAAGCATGCTGGAGAGGGCGCGCCCGTGGCCTGCCCGCAGTTTCGTTTGCCCGACTAGATCCCTGGGCTGCAGATGCCTTGCACCTGCGCGCATTCGTTTATCCTCATATGGCTGCTGACCATCAGAACTAGACCGCCATTTCAAATGACAAAATTCTAGATCAGTGTTAGCACTTATTGTTTCGCAACCAGTTCAATTAGGAGAGATTCATGCTGGGATGGGACGTAAATCGCCGCGAATTCCTGAAGATTGCCGCTGCTGCAGGCGCCGCCTTGGCCATGCCAACTCCGGGACAGAGTGCTGTCGCCACGAAGATGGTCGGCATCCAGGTGGGAGCAGTTTCGTTTGTGGATGAAGGCACGGAGAAAGTGTTGGACGTTCTGCAGGAGCGTGGAGGCGTGAATACGCTATTTCTTGCGGTGTTCACCTATGGCCGAGGAATCGCGGGAAGACAGATTCCGGGCCAACCGCTGCCTGATCACGGCAAGCAGGAATACGATCTCAATTTTCACGGCGGAAATTTCGCGACGCCTCATCGGCAGTACTACAAGAACACGGTTCTCAAGGACCTGCGCGCACCCGATCACGGCAATCTCGACATTTTGGCCGAAGTGGTGCCTGCCGCGAAGAAGCGCGGGATGAAAGTCATTTGCTGGCTGGAGGATGTGTTTCGCACCGACCTGCCGAACATCGAGAAGGTGCAGGAGCGGGATTTATACGGACGGAATGCCGACACGCTGTGCGTGAACAATCCGGAGTATCGAAATTTTCTGACCGGTCTGGTCGAGGATTATGCGCGTTCCTACGACATCGACGGAATTATGTGGGGATCGGAGCGGCAGGGGGCGCTTTGCGACAGCCTGGGAGCCACGCATGACACGCCGCCGGTCGATCCGGGGAACGTAACCTGCTTCTGCGAATTTTGCCGGAGCAAAGCGAGAGAGCGCGGAGTCAGTGTGGAGCGGGCGCGGCAGGGTTTTCTGGAGCTGGAGAAATTTGTTCGGTCGGCTCGCAGCGGCAAACGTCCCGTGGACGGCTACTACGTGCAATTCTGGCGACTGCTGTTGCGGTATCCCGAACTGGCGGCCTGGGAAATGCTTTGGACGGATAGCCTGCGTGAGACTTACGCAGCGATCTACAAAACCGTAAAGACCGCCAAGCCGGCGGTGCCGGTGGGTTGGCACATCTGGCACAACAATTCTTTTAATCCGATCTACCGCGCGGAACAGGACCTGCATGAACTCTCGGAGTATTCGGATTTCATAAAGGTTGTCATGTACAACAACTGCGGCGGCGAGCGGATGGCCCTGTATGTCGACAATATCGGCTCTACGCTCTATGCGGATCTTACGAAACAGAACCTGCTCGACATGAACTATGCGCTGATGGGTTTCAAGGAGGGCAGCTACGACCAGATTCCTCATACGGGGTTGTCGGCGGATTACGTCTATCGCGAGACGAAGCGGGCGTTGGAGGGAGTTGCGGGCACCAGGACACTGATCTGGCCGGGGATTGATATCGATATTCCTACCGAGCCGAACAACAGCAAGTGCACGCAGCAAAGCGTAAAGGAAGCTGTACTTGCGGCATTCCGCGCGGGCGCGCCGGGCGTGATTCTGTCGCGCAAGTACTCCGAGATGCGGCTGGCTGACTTAAGCGGTGCAGGTGACGCGATTCGCGAATTGAAGTTGTCCAGTTGAAGGTGGCGAAAGTTATCGCCGTACCCGCTTGCAGCATGGCCCGTTTGGTAACCCACTGGGGACCACTTTCGGGCCCTTACTCCAGTGACATGTTCTTACCCCTGATTGAAGATACGATTGTTAGTTATCTTTCAGGAGTCAGCAGTGAGACATCATTCTCGGCCTTTTTTCCTCTTCCTAGTGCTCGCATGCAGCCCGCTGGTTTTTGCGCTCGATCCACCGCCCGCTTACGTTAAGCAGTGCGCCTCGTGCCATGTTGCGGATGGCACAGGTCGGAGTTCTTCTGCAATTGGAAAAATACCAGACTTGCGGTCTAAGGAAATCGCCAGCCTCTCGGATGAGCAACTTTTTGATGCCATTGGACGCGGAAACGCCCACAAAGCCTACGCATTCATTTCTCAATATGGGCGTCTGGGAGCCAGAACTAAGCAGGAATCGTGAAGTATGTGCGGGCGCTTCAGAGGGGCCCCGCTCAAACAGGATCCGCTAAGCCGAACTCGACGCAGTAACTTTCGCGCGGTTGAGACTTTAGCGCGTACCCGCTCGTGATAATCGAATCCTGGGGGGCGGAGACTTGGCCGTTCTTTCTCATTCCCGGCCCGATTTCTTTTCCAACCATGCCAGCCGCCCCATCGCATGATCTTGCGTCGACCTGCCGGAGCCGATGTCAGTTGCGGTGCAGGCGGTCGACGTCGGAGTTGGTGTAGACGTGAGGGGCACGAGGCTTGTTCTTCTTCCAGAACGAAGCGGTGTCGCCAAGGGGGACGCCGTATCCGCGTTCGCGGAGGTATTGCGCGTTGGTCACTCCAGTGACACCGGCATCGAAGAGGCTTGGGGGCACCGGGAGACGAGGCGCGGCGGAAGAGATCTCGATCTCGCTAGTAGTTTCGGGAGCGGTCGTCTGTTCGTCTGTGGCCGCGCTAGCGATCGCGGGCGGCTCGGAAAGAGAGAGGCTCGGGGTAACGATGACGCGGCCCAGTATGCGGGCGTCGCTGTGTTCGCCCCAAAGGACGCCGGACAAATATAACTGAGATGGCTCAGACGGAGAGGACGATTCCGGCGTGACCAGTGCTTGTGCCGTAGGAAAACCCGCGATCTGCGGAAGAGGCTCTCCAAGCGACAGATTGGGAGTGGCGATGGGCCGGGCAAACATCGGCGATCCGGAGGTGACGAGGTATTGCGGACCGACGGAAAAGTTGGTGTCCTGGGCAACACAGATTCCAGCGAGAGCAAGCACCAAACCTAAGCAGATACCGAGACGCATAGGGCCTCCGGAGATCAGGCGTTCCAGGTGATAATTATGGAACGAAGGCGGGCTATTTACCAGAGCCCTTCGACTCCAATTCCGGCTCCTGGTGCGGGTTTCGGCGTGCCGCACGGAGGGCTGCCGCAGCCTCCCGTCTTTCCCGGCGGTTGGCGCGGATGACATAGAACATGTAGAGAACGACCGCGAAGTTGCCGACCAACAGGGCGACGCGAAACAGGGTAATTCCACGAATCAGCTCGCGGACCTCGACCGGAAGCAGCAGCGTTCCCGAGACTAGTGCCACCCATTCGGCCCAAGTACGTCCCTTCCACAAGCCGTAGGCCTCGGTGAAGCGCAAGATGGCGTACGCAAAGGCAATGCGGGCAGCAACCCACAGGCGAGCGTCGGTCACGCTGTCGGCGAAATCGAGAAACAACTGGGCCGACCGGTGATCGGTACTGATGTGGAAAAGAGCTAGAAGGCTTTCCGCGTACAGCCACGCGTCTTTGTGGACGAGAGCGAGGGCACACACTCCCATGATCACGACAAAGGAGCCCTTGAAGAATTCGAAAAGGGCGACGGCCCGGAGCACACGCCGTTGGCGGCGGTGAGGATCAGACTTGGTTCCGAACTGGCGCATGAAAGCTGGCGATTACTCAAGGCAGAGTATCACGGACCGGGGGATGGGAATATTGGATCGTGGGATTACTCGAGTCGGCAGTTTACACTTCGGCGCAAAAGCTGACCTCGGGCGCTAAAGCGCCGAGACATTTCACCGGCTTCACGACTCTAGTAAATCTCGTGCCCTTCCCAGAACTGCGTCATCCTTTTGCTGAGTCCGCTGTGTAGTCCGAAACCCCGGCCTCCTTACCTCGGTAACTGGAGCGGATGCCGTCGGAATGAAACGATCAGGGAAGGAGACGAACCATGCGAAGAATAGTCGTTTCTCTGGCTGCGGCCTTTTTGCTAGCCGCGAATTCGTGGGGGCAAGGTGCGGGTAGCCCGCAGACGGCGCGACAGGCGTTGCTGGAAATGTTTTTCAGCAAGACGCCGGGGACGTTTGTGAAACATTTGCCGGTTGCGACACGCGCGGCCCTGGAGAAGTCAGGAGCGCTGACGAGCTTACAGTCCTATTCGCTGATGATGAGCCAACTTCAGACCCAGGGTCAGAATTTGCAGACGTTTGAGACCGGATCGGTATTGCTGAGCGCGGAAGATCCGAAGACGGGGCAGAAGGCCGACATCACGGTGGAGAATGACGCTTTGCGCGGCGACCAGGACGATCTCGAGTTGGCGTTCCACGTCTACAAGAATGGGCGAGAGCAGCGGACTCCATTCATGCCCCGGATCGTGTTCTCGATGAAACAAGAAGCGCAGGTCTGGAAGCTGAATGAAATCTCGATCACGGTTCATTTACCACTGGCGGATCCGGATCTGTTGAAGGCTCTCACCGAGAAGATGGCGCCGCAGCCAGCCACAAATGTGACGTTCACTCCGCACAGTGAGACTCCGTCGCAGCCTGCGGGCAGCGATGCGATGGTGCTAGCGGCGATGCGCACGATTCTTACGGCTGAAGTCACATATGCGAGCAGCTATCCGAATGTGGGTTATACCTGCTCGCTCTCCAGCCTCGATGGCTTTGGCGGAGGACAACCGAATGAGCGGCAGGCAATGCTCATTAACAGCGGGCTGGCTAGCGGAAAGAAATATGGGTTCGTATTCACGCTTTCCGATTGCGGCGGAGCTCCGGCGACCGGGTTTCATCTTGTGGCCGTGCCGAACGGGAATACATTAGGGCGGAAGGCGTTTTGCGCCGATCAGTCGGGGGTGATCCGGGCTTCGGCCGAGGGGAATGTGGCGGCGTGTTTCGCGAGCGGGGTGCCGGTTCAGTAGATCTCCGGTTACTGGCGAGTCCCGACTCGAACTGGCATATCGACGTACCCTTGCCGGTGGCGGCGAGGCGGCGCCACGACAGCCGCCGGGACGGCGGCGCTACTTTTTGCGGATTGCGGCGCGCAGTTCGGCGACGATTTCCTGCGACGCCTTGATCGCCGCTGCATGCTGGTTCACATTAAAGGAAATCGCGCCTACGCGGGCGTGGCCGCCTCCGCCATAACGCTCGCAAATGCGGGCTAGGTTCACTTCTGGTTCCTGCGGCGCCCACGGATTTGATCCCACCGAAACTTTCACGCGGAAGCTGCTCTTGCTGAGTCCCACGCTGTAAACCGATTCCGGATGCAGGTAGTAGGGGACAAATTTGTTGTAACCCTCGAGGTCGTGGTCGGTGACGTCGAAGAAAATTGTGCCGTCTTTACATTCGGTGCGCTGCTCGAGGATGCCGATGGAGAGTTCGTGACGCTTGAGAAGCGGAGGAAGGAGCGGCGCGACGAATGGTTCTTCGAGAATCTGCGCCAGGGACTTGGTGGCCAGCAACGGAATCAGGTTGGGGACGAAGCCGTGGTCGGGAGCTGATTCGATGACCATGGTGAGCTTCATGGCGGGGGCTTCCATCTCGACGGCAGTCTTGGCATCGGGATAGAGCGCGCCGTCGATGATGTCGGTCCAGTGGACGAGATCGGCGACCGGAGCGGGATCGAAGCCGAAGTGCTGCTGCGCGATCATGGCGATGAAGCTGGTGCAGGACTTGTAGTTGGGATCGTAAAACTTGCGATTGCTCTCGTTCTGCTCGAAGTGCTCGGCGTCGGCGGGCGAAAGAAAGGCGCTCTCGTGATGGTCGAACCACCAGGTAATTTTGGGCGAGCTGGAATACTTGAAGTCGACGATGGCGTTCTCGTCGCCGTCAAAGTCTTTTTCGTCGAACAGGGCGCCGGCGCGATGGACGAGTCCGGTGAACACAAACTGAGCATCTCCGCGAATGCGTTCACGGTAGAAGCGTGAAAACAGAGCGGCGGACGAAGCACCGTCAAAGCATTTGTCGTGATAGAACACCCGAACTCGCAATGAATTCCCCAATCTTGCCCGAATTCCCGCGAGTGGAAAGCCACACAGCAAGTGTGGACTTCCGGTGCGGGTAAAAGCTAATAGGATTGACAGCTTATAGGGAGAAAGTCAAGAGCGGAAGTGCCGAGAGTGTCGCAGCTCCGCGAGCTCTGCGGTCTAAACCCAAAAGCGTTTGACCGCAGAGCTCGCTAAGGAACCGCGGAGTTCGCAGAGAAAACCGAAACCCTGAGTTCATTCGAACAAACTCACTGGATTGAACAGTAGCCGCCATGCCAGCGGAAAAGCTTAAACCGCGTTGGCTTGTTTTTCCGCGAGATCGCCGATGAACGGAAGCTTATACATTTGGCCGCCATTTGCCTTGAGCGCAAGCACGATGATCAGAACGATCGTTGCAAGGAATACCAACATATGCAACGGAAACGTGAGGAAAATCATGAAAGGCACAATCGTTACGATCGAGAGGGCGATATGGATTGCCACCACCACCGCGGCGAAGAACAGACACTGGAACGAGTGGAACCGGATGAACCGGCTCTTATTGTAGGGCTCCATCACCAGGAAGACGATCGCCGGAATGATAGTGATGTAGGCGAGCGCACCCGCGACGTTGTCCGTCATGCCGGCAGCGGCGGTTGCCGCAGCCGCTGGGGGTGCTACTGGCGCTGCCGCAACCCGGCCCGCGCACGCAGAGCAGGTCATCGTTCCGTCAGGGATCTGTGCACCGCATGTGCTGCAAAAAGCCATAGGGAAGTCCTCCTCGGTCGCCAAAGAGCATCCGTTCGGTCCACAGCGCAAACTTGGGCCCAGGCGGCGTCGGGGCAACGTACCAAAAAACTTCGGGCAAAGCAATCCACAATTTGACGGCGAGATGATGGGACTAGACCGGGCCTGCGTGGTGTTCGGCAAAATCGCCAAGTACGGGGAGCTTGAACAGCTCTCCCTGCAAGGCTTTCACGACCAGGACCAGCCATAGTACAAAGGCGGCGAGCCCAGCGATGACGGAAATCAGCCAAGTGAGAAGGGGTCCGGCGACGGGAACGATGAACAACACGATGCCGATGAGTCTGAGGGTGGCGGCCGTCGCTAGAACAACAACCCATACCAGGAGGCATTGGATCGCGTGAAAGCGCACAAAGTGGTTTTTCCTGTAGGGGTCGGCAGTGAGAAATACGATGGCGGGAATGAACGTGAAGTAGGCGACCGCTCCGGCAAAGCTTTCGAGAAAGTATCCAATGCGTCCGGAAGCCCTGGTTTCGGTCTGGGTTTCGGACTCAGTTGTCGTGGCAGTGGGCAACGCGGTTCGGTTGGGTGCATTTGAGTTCGTCCCCGTCGTGTTCGAGGGAACTACATTCGCCACGGTCGATTTCGCCAGAGTCATGGAACGGCCGCAGCCGGGGCAAAAGGCGGCGGTCTCGGGCATCCGCGCGTCACAATCGGGACAGGAGAGCGGCATGGCGAGGGCTGGGTCCATTGTCGCGAACCTTATCAAAACCTGCGGGTAACGGCAAAACGAGGTGAGACCAATCTAGCATTGACGGAGCGCAGAGCGAAGCGTAGTGTTTCGAGCAAAATTCAGCGGCAAGGAGCGGCTAAGTCAGTGGAGGGCCAATGAGTTCGTTTTGCGCCGCGTGCGGCAACACCGTGGCGGATGGAGACCGGTTCTGCCGCATTTGCGGAAGGGACGCGTTCGGAGCGGCGGCTGTGGCGGTAGTGGGCTCGGGCGGCACTCCAATGGCTCCTACTGCGCCCGCAGAAACGAGCGGGAAAGCGATCATCAGCCTGGTTTGCGGATTGCTGTTGTTCATTCCTCTTGCGTTTATTGCGGCCATTGTTTTTGGCCACCTGGCCTTATCGGAGATCCGCAAGAGTGCGGGCCGGCTCAAGGGTGAGGGCATGGCGATCGCTGGGCTCGTGCTCGGCTACGTCTGGATTGCGGGCATTCCGATCATTCTGATCACCGCAGCGATTGCGATTCCGAACCTGCTGCGGGCGCGGATGGCGGCGGATGAGTCGTCGGCTGTGGCGTCGGTTCGCAGGATCAACGTTGCCGAAGTTGATTATTCAGCCACCCACCCGAACGTGGGCTTCACATGTTCGCTTTCAGATCTCTCCGGCGAGATCGATGGCGTTCTGGTGAGTGGTCAGAAGAACGGGTACGTCTTCCAATTGTCGGGTTGCACGGCGGCGGAAGGGGAACTCATCCTCAAGTATCACGTGGTGGCGTACCCGATCGACCAAAATGTGACAGGAAGGCGCGCCTTCTGCTCGGACGAAACGGCAGTGGTGAGGGCCCACTCCAGCGGGTCGCCTCAGGGGTGTATGGAGAACGGCGCAGTCTTGTAGCGATCACCCGGCACGATCTTTTTCAGGAGGAGACGAATGTTCTGTTCCCAATGCGGCACGAACAACGCGGACACTGCGGCGGTATGCGTGCAGTGCGGCAGGAATTTGCTGGCTGGGGCCCCAGTTCCCTTGCAGGCGGAAGGCCTCGTACTGCCGCCTGGAGCCACAGTGCCCAATTATCTAGTCTTCGCGATTCTCACTACGGTTTTCTGCTGCCTTCCTACGGGCATCGCGGCCATTGTGTTTGCCGCGCAGGTGAATGGCAAATTGCAGGCTGGAGACCTGGCAGGCGCTCAGGCCGCGTCGAAGAATGCAAAACTCTGGTGCCTCGTTTCGCTGGGTCTGGGACTCGGGATTACCCTGATCTATGGGATTCTGATGATGGTGGGAATCGTCAGCGGCATTAACCATTCGAACTAGTTGGGGGATGCTTTTGATGCCTAACGTTCGCAAGGGATGGCTGCCGGTGACCATGATTGCCAGTGCTGCGCTGGCAGTTGTCACGCTGCGGGTTTTCGATCCGGCGACCTCGGGAGTTTTTCCGCCCTGCCCTATGCGATATCTGACGGGGTGGTATTGCCCGGGATGCGGATCGTTGCGGGCGATCCATCAATTGCTGCTGGGAAACCTGCGGGCGGCGTGGGCGATGAATCCGTTGACCGTAGTTCTGATCCCATTCCTGACGTACGGGCTGGCTTCGCATGCGCTGTTTGAAATTCGCGGGAGAGGATTGCCGCGAATGTTTCTGCCGGCGGTTTCAATTCGCGTCTTGTGCGCTGTCATCCTTCTCTTCGGGATCGCCAGAAATCTCCCGGTGCATCCGTTTGATTTGCTGGCGCCGGGGGCGATGCTGCGCTTTTGATCCGCGGTGAATCGGCTGGTTCTTACACCGGGTTGGGACGGTGCTTCTTGCGGCAATCCTCGCAGATTCCATAGATCTGAAAGGTGTGACGGGTGGTGAGGTAGTGGTATTTGCGGCCGATCTCCATTTCGAGTTCGCCAACTTCCTGAGAAAAAAACTCGACGGAACTGCCGCACTCGGTGCAGACCATGTGGTGATGGCTGCGTCGGTTGTACTGGTGCTCGTAGCGGGCGATGCCGTCGTGAAAGGCGACTTCGCTGGCCAGGCCGCATTCTGCCAGCAGCTTTAAGGTGCGGTAGACCGTGGTGTAGCCGATGCGGGCGTCTTTTTTCTGGACCAGGCGGTGGAGTTCGTCGGTGGAAAGATGGTCGCGGGTTTCAAGAAATGTGCGCAGGATGGTATCGCGCTGACCAGTCTGCTTGAGTCCAACGCCCTTCAGATGGCGGTGAAGGATGTCCTGGGCTTCGCGGACCATCTGGCGGGAGATGGTGGGTTGATCATCGATGCGCTTCTGCAGCATGCGGGTGAACGAGTCAGAATACCACCCGGCATCTTGAAAATGAAATTCATTTTCAGCGGGAAGCAGGCCCCGTCGCTGTGGAATACAATCAGAGATTCCTCATGAGCACCCTGGCAGAGATCACCACTCCGACTTCGCGGCGTTCTCCTATCCCTCGCATGCTGCTGTGGGTGTTGGTTGCGGTCTTGGTGATTGTTGCGGCAGCGATCGGGTACGCGTGGTTCGTGGCTCACTCTGCCCTGCCCCAACTCGACGGACGCCTGCAGGTCGCGGCGCTCTCCGCCCCAGTTACCGTGACGCGTGACAGCCATGGTGTGCCCACGATTGAAGCCGCCACTCTGGAAGATCTCTTCTTCGCACAGGGCTACGTCACCGCGCAGGACCGGCTGTGGCAGATGGACATCATGCGCCGCTTTGGTGGCGGTGAGCTATCGGAGGTTTTAGGACAGGACACGCTCAAGGTGGACCGCGAGCAGCGCATTCTAGGTCTGCGCGCGGCGGCGAAGAAGTCGATGGAAATGGCGAGTCCGCGCGATCGGAACTACTACGATGCATATGCGCGGGGGGTGAACGCATACATCGGGACGCATGGCAACAAGCTGCCGATCGAGTTTCGAATTCTGGGATACGCGCCGAAACCATGGCTGGCGGAAGATTCGGCGGTGATTGCCAACTCGATGGTCAAAGATCTGAACTACCACTCTTTTTACGACGCGCTGAGCCGCGAAAAAATACTGGCAAAGCTGGGGCCGGAGTTGACGGCAGATTTGTATGTGAACCGTTCGTGGCACGACCGTCCGCCAACGGTGATGCGGGAAGATCTGACGGAGCCCGAGAAGAGCACCGGCGATTCGGATGATGATGATGATGACAGCGATGATTCCCCGGACAATTCGGTCACACAGGAGAAGGCGGTCATCCGGAGTTCGCAGCGGTTGCGGGTCGACGATCGTCCGGGCGCGGGGTTGCCAGTCGAAGATCTGCCGGTGAATGGATCGAACGACTGGGTCGTTTCCGGTGCGCACACGGTCACGGGCAAGCCATTGCTCTCGAATGATATGCACCTTGGCCACCAGATGCCCAGCCTGTGGTACGAGGCGCATTTGCATTCTGGCGGCATCGATGTCGCGGGCGTAACGCTGCCGGGAATGCCCTACGTGATTGTGGGGCACAACCAGAGGATCGCGTGGGGATTCACCAACGTCGGGCCGACGGTGACGGACGTCTACATTGAGAATTTCAACGAGCAGGGCGCGTATCAAACCCCGAAGGGGTGGGTGCAGCCGGAGCACCGCACGGAACTGATTCATGTTAAAGGCAAGGCAGATGTGACCGTCGATGTGAAGATCACGCGGCACGGCCCGGTCATCACGGAATTGGTACCGGGTGAAACGCGGCCATTGGCGCTGCGCTGGACGCTCTACGACGGGCTGCGCGTTCCGATCTTTGAGGTGAATACGGCGCAGAACTGGGAGCAGTTCCAGAAGGCATTCTCGCAATGGGACGCGCCCGGGCAGAACGTGGTGTATGCCGACGTCGACGGAAACATCGGATATCACACCACGGGCAAAGTTCCGATTCGCGCTGCCGGAGACGGCAGCTTTCCCGTCAGTGGTGCAGACAACGCGCATGAGTGGACTTCCTATATTCCGTTTGAAAAGCTCCCTAGCATTTACAACCCGCCGTCGGGGATCATCGGCACCGCGAACGGAAGAATCACGCCAGACGCGTATCCCAACTCGATCAGCATGGAGTGGGAAGCACCGTGGCGCACGGCGCGGATTTACCACGTACTGGAATCGGGCCGGCAGTTTTCGGCAGCCGACATGCTTGCGTTGCAGACGGATATTCACTCCGACGCCCAGCAATTTGCGGCCGAGCGCTTTGTGTATGCGGTGGACCATGCGTCCAAGCCTTCGGCGCGAGTGAAGCAAGCAGCCGATCTGATGCGGAGTTGGGATGGACGCATGCTGGCCTCGTCGGCGGCTCCGACCATTACGGAAACTTCGATCCGCGAACTGCGACGGCTTCTGCTCGAGCCGAAGTTGGGTAGCGCGCCCGCTGATCCCGAGAAGGAAGATGAGATTTTAAGTTGGAAGACTTATTCGTGGGAGATGCGGTCGGTGTGGCTGGAGAACCTTCTTCTGCACCGTCCCAAGCGCTGGCTGCCCGATAAGTATCCGAACTACGACGAACTGCTGGCCGCCGCTGTGGACGCAGCGGTGAATGGCGCAGGAGTACCCACGGATTTGGCGTCGTGGAGATGGGGTGCGTTCAACGCGGTCGATATTGAGCATCCTGTTCTGAGGAAGCTTCCTTTGATCAAGCGCTGGTCGGCGCCCGGAGTGCAGGAGCAGTCAGGAAGCGGATATACCGTGAAGGCCGTGACCCGACATCATGGGCCGTCGGAACGATTCACCGCGAACCTGGCGGATCTGGATCAGTCGACTCTGAATATCGTTACCGGGCAGGGCGGGAATTTCATGAGCCCGTACTACATGGATCAGTGGAAAGCCTGGTACGAGGGAACGACGTTTGCGTTGCCATTCAGCGCGAAGGCGGTAGAGTCCGCCAAGGCTCATCGGTTGGTGCTGGAACCGGGGAAGTAAGGACCTCGCGCTAAGCCCGCGAGCGAACCTGGTTAGGAAAAACTCTCTATACTCTTCCAGCTTTAGGCCTGGCGGGCGAGGCGCCCGCCGGACAGCCACCGAGACCGTGGCGCTACCTTACCGATTTCTAGAAGAAGTCGATGGCTTTGACGTCTCCAACGTAGCCAACTACGTTGATGGTCCCTTCGGGCAGCTGGTCGTTGATCAACAGGATATTCTTGGTGGTGTCGTACACACGCAGAGCGCCACCCTCGGCGACGTACTCGACATCGCGCTGCGAAAAGCCTTGCAGTCCGTTGACGTTGCCGTTATCGGGCGGAATGACGACGGAGCCATCATTCGTATTTAAGATCGACAAACAGCCGCGCACTTCCCCGCTAGGATCGTTGACATTCCCGATATTGGTGCAATCGTGAGATCCAATAAAGAGCTGACCGTTGGCGCTCATATCCATGCGGCTGTGGTAGCCGTCCGTGATCACGTAGCTTGTGGTCACAGTACCGGAGCCGAGGTTCACAACCTCGAGGGTTCCACAGGTGGTGGCGGCAGTTGTTTGACCGGTGCATCCGTTATTGATGGGGGAAGTGCCGGCAACGTAGAGAGTTGATCCGCTGAGAAAGGCCATGGTCGCAGCATCGACCGGGATGGTACTCGTCACAGTGAGGCTGCCGAGGTCGAGCACCGAAATGCACGCTGCCTTGGTTGCGCCGCAGACAGTGGAATTCGTTGTCGGGTTTGCGCCGCATTGCAAACCACAGTTCAAAACGTAGGCGACGCTTCCGTTGACGATGGCATTCACAGGACGGCTGAAGCCCGGAACGATCGCGCAGACCGCATTGGGCGGATTGGTGAAACAGCTGGTATCGACCGGAGGCACGGCACTACTGGGAGAGAGGACGGTTACGGAATCGGAGTCGTCGCTGAAAACCAGCAACTGGCTGCCCGTGGCATTGGCAACGACGGTTTTGGCGCTGGTGACGCCGATCGTCGTCGTGATCGATCCCGCGGACAGATCCATGACATCCACGGCTCCCAGGAACGAGTAGCCGGTCACCGTGGCCGTCGGAACAGCAGCGTAGCCGATCTGGCTGGCGGTCGGAACGACCATGCTGGAAGTAGGTCCGGGCAGTTGCACTCTGCCGAGACTGGCCTCAGTCACGGCATTGATGCCGAAGACGGAATTGCTGCTCGTGTCGAAGGCGGCCAGGACGTTCCTGGTTGGCGAGATAGCCATCAAGCCTGGGGAACCTCCGGCGCTCAGTGGGGTCGTCCGCGCGATGGTGTCGTACCTGCCGTCGATCATCCACAAGCTTCCGAAAAGCTGGGTCGAGGAGACGCCCTGGGATGCCAGAACACGCTTAGTCAGGCCGCTGGGTGGTTTGTAGAGGTAGGCGCTTGAATACCCGCAGGAAATAAAGCCCACACTGATCAGCACCAGAACGATGACAACGAGGACCGCTTTCTTCAAACGGAAGGCTCCTAACGACATGAAAAATGGAGATTTAAACGCGAAATGGTGAATTATAGCAGACCCGAAACCCATCCTCACGTCTCGGCTCGGATGGATTCGAACTGCACCTGTTTTTCTCAGTGAGTCCGCCAAGGGCTTCGATGTTCGGGTAGTGAGATCGGTTGGCCCGGTGGAATTAGATTCGAGTCTTCCACGTGCGCGAGTTAGGTCTATCCGATTCGAAGAGCATGCAAGGGATCAATTCCGGCGGCGCGGCGCGCTGGAATGTAACTGGCGGCCACGGCCACGAGCACGAACAAGATCGAAATGCCAACAAACGTCACAGGGTCAGTTGCGCTGACTTGAAACAGCAAGTCTTGCATCAGCCGGGTGAGGGCAAGTGCACCTCCGATGCCAAGAAGCACACCGGCCAAGGCCATTGCGACGACTTGCCGGGCTACGAGCAAGAGAATGTTTGATTCCTGAGCACCGAGCGCGCGGCGAATTCCTATTTCCTTGGTCCGTTGCACGATCGAATAAGAGATGACCCCGTAGAGACCAATCATAGCGAGAAGTGTGGCGGCACCGGCGAATGTCCCCAGTAGTCTCATCATCAATCGAAGCTGGCCCTCCGAGGCGTCCACCACGGCTTCCATCGTTGAGATTTCAGAAACTGGTTGGTTGGGGTCGATGGCCAGCACCTGGCTTCGAATTGCGTTGGCGAACGACAACGGGTCGCCACTTGTGCGTACAGCCAGCATCGCAGACCCGGGTGGCTTCTGGGCACAAGCGAAATAGACTCCCGGCTTCGGGTCCATGTCTTTTCCGGTCTGGTGCACGTCGGACGCTATGCCGACGATCTCCCACGGTTGGGTGTCGTTGCCGATGAGGATGTGCTGACCCATCGGGTTCGTACCGTTGGGATACTCCGGCCAGAGGACGCGAGCCAGGCTCTCGTTGATGATCACGACCCGGACTGCACCCGCGTTGTCGTCAGCGGTGAACGCACGACCACGCTTCAGCGGAATTTCCATCGTGCGAAAGTATGCTGGCGTAATGTTCTGGAAGACGGCGATAGGGCGTTCATTGAGCTTGCTTGGCGGTCTTCCGGTCACCTCCAGAGTGGTTCCCATCCACCCATCCGCCATGGGAAGCGTGAGAGTCAGAGCGGCCCTCTGAACGCCGGGCACCGACTCCGCGCGCTGCACGAGCTGCTCATAGAACGACGCTTTCTTCTGGTCGGTGTCGTAACCGGTCGGCGACAAGGCAATCTTCATGGTCAGCAGGCGGGCCGGTTGAAATCCCGGGTCGACTCGGTAGAGGTGAGCGAGGCTCTCGATCAACAAAGTCGCGCCGATAAGTAGGACGATCGACAGCGCCACCTGTCCCATGACCAGAAAGCTGCGCGATCCGATGCGGGCGAACGGCCTTGTGCGCGATGGCACGGTTCCCTCTCCACTGCCCCGCAGGACCACGGCGAGATCAGGCCGTGAAGCAGCCAGAGATGGCACCAGCCCGAACGCCACACCCGTGACCAGTGCAAGGACGGCACCGAACGCGAGAACCATGGCATCCACTCGGATTTCTCCGGCGCGCGGCAGGTCCACAAACGTCACCGTGCGAATGGCGCTCACGCTGGCGGTGGCCAACAGTATGCCCAGTGCGCCGCCAAGGATCGCCAGTAGAGCGCTTTCGGAAAGGAGTTGGCCAATGATTCGTCCGCGGCCGGCGCCAATTGCCGCCCGAACCGCGAATTCCTGCGCGCGGGAGGTTGCCCGGGCCAGCAGCAGGCTGCCGATGTTCGCACAGACTATGAGCAACACGAAGCCGACGGCGCCGAAGAGCATCCAGAGCTTGGGACGAATGTCGGAGACGAGTTCGTCCTTGAAGGAATGCACGACCTCGGGGGTGTCCGGCTTGGCATCGAGCATGTCCGGATGGGCCGCGGCGTATTGATGCTTCAAAACCACCAGTTCAACGTTGGATTGCTGAAGATTCACGTCAGGTTTCAATCGCCCAAATATGCTGAGAAAGGGACTTAGCGGCCTTGCCTTGGGGCCGAGCACAGACCAGTCCGCGGGCCGGGTCAGCCACACATCCGAGCCCGCGATGGGAAATTGGAAACCCGGAGGCAATATGCCAACGATGGTAGTCGGCACCCCGGCTAGCGTGATCGTGTTGCCCACGATCCAGGGATCTCGTCCGAAGCGTCGCCGCCAAAGTTCGGCACTAATCATGGCGACCGGCGCCGCGCCAAGCTGGTCTTCTTCCGCGAAGAAACTGCGCCCCTGCAGCGGAGTGATTCCTAGAATCTGGAGAAAATTGGCCGACACGCGAGCACCCTTCAGGACTTCGGGCTCTCCGTTGCCGGAAAGGGCGAGATCCTCAGGACCAGCATAGGTTCCAACTTCGGAATAGGATCGGCTCGCCGCCGTGAATTCCTCCGCCCGAACCGGCGTCGCTCCCTCGGTCAGCACCACAACCCGGTCCGGCTCACGGTATTCCAGGGGCTTGAGCAATACGGCGCGGATCACCGAGAACATCGCCGTATTGGCCCCAATCCCGAGGGCGACCGTCAGTATCACTGCCACGGAGAAGGCGGGGTTCTTGCGCATGGTCCTCAGGGCGAACTTCAGATTCTGAAGAAGAGCCTCGAAAATCGTTATTGTGCTCACGAGCGCTTCTCCTTCGATAGAGGAATGTTCCGAGCAGTCCAGGGAAATGGTCTCGCAACTCTACGACGTGGGATAGTTTCAATTCAAGACAAGTTCCGGCGTGGGAAGAGATTGCTCATTTTTTTCGATCCGCCCCCCCAAAAAAAAGACTGGACACGAGGCCCAGAGTCGTTGCATCTATAATAGGTACGGAGCGAAAACCCGTTGGCCAAGTTTGAAGAGTGCCTCCAGCGACTGGAGAAAATTGTTCAGGAACTGGAAAAGGGAGAGGTCCCTTTGGAGAAGTCTCTGACACTCTTTGAAGAAGGCATGCAGCTTTCCTCGGCTTGCCGGAAGGAATTGGAGCAGGCGGAAGGAAAGGTGGAGATCCTGCTGAAGAAGAACGGGAAGCTCCAGGCGGAATCATTCGAGCCGCTGAGCGAGAAGGCGCCCTCGCGCCGGTAGGTGAGGGATCCTTCAGGGCGGTCCGTAAGTTGAGATGTCTGTGGTGTTGTGGTTTTTCCCAGAACCAGGCCCGCAGCCTTAGTCGGCCGTTGACGACGGTTGAGAAACGGGGGATTTATGGCTCAGAGTGTCGTTGTACTTGAGAGAGATCCCAAACGGGCCCGGTCCCTGGCCGGAGGACTGCGCCCGCATTTCCATTCCGTACACCTAACCCACTCCCGCGATGAATTGCGGGAAAAAGTAAGCACTAATTCTCCGGAGGCGGTAGTGCTCGACCTTGAGCACTGGCTTCTGGCCGATGTCGAAAATCTGCACCGCGACTTCCCTGCTCTGTCCATTATCTGCACACATCGCGTGCCTGATGAAGAGATGTGGATGGCCGCTCTGGAAGCTGGCGCTAGTGATGTTTGCCCATCCGACGACGTAGCAGTCGTGCTGACTTCAGTTCTCCGCAGCATGGCCCTGTCTCGCGGTGCAGCCGCATAAATCTATCTCCGCTCTCAAGGGGACGCCTGCGGGCGTCGCATCGAGTTTATTGGCGGGAGGTTGCATGTTGCCATCGCGCTCGCATCAACAGCAAGATAGGGATGCGTCAACGATCCGCGTTTCTTATTCGTTGTTAAGGGCGCGGAGAAATTCGTAGCCTGCGGAGCCGAGTGCGCGAATGAGTTCGTCGAACACGCCGGCATACAGAAGAATTGCCAATGCCAGCATCGAGACGATTCCTGCACACACCCTGATCGAAGCCGGGTTAGCACGGTAGACCATGACTGGTTCTCTGGCAAAATGATCCGCGGATCATACGCCCCTAGGCCACATGTGTACAGCGCCAGTTCAGCGCATTGGGAAGTCAAGTCCGCGATTGCCGCACAGCAACATCCCACCACATAAGGGCGTGCTTTCGCCTTGTTATACTCAACTCGAATGCTCCAGGAAACTCTTGAACAAGGGCAGCGGCTGACCGACGCCGCGCTCGACCGACTCATTCCGCTGGAGACCCAGCATCCCGTCTCGATTCACAAGGCCATGCGCCACAGCGTTTTTGCCGGGGGAAAGCGTCTTCGGCCTGTGCTCTGCATGGAGGCAGGACGCATGGTCGTTGGATCATTGCCGGCCGGGATTGAAGAGCTGGGCGCAGCCCTGGAAATGCTGCACACCTACTCGCTGATCCACGACGATCTTCCCGCACTCGACAACGATGATTTACGCCGCGGGCGGCCGACCTGTCACAAAGCTTTTGGCGAGGCAATAGCGATTCTTGCGGGGGACGCGCTGCAAACTCAAGCTTACGAAGTTCTGGCTAGACTAAAGTGTCCAGCGCAGGCACGGGTCCGGATCGTTGAAGAGATTGCGCGCGGCACCGGAACGATCGACGGGATGATCGGCGGGCAGGTCGTGGATCTGGAAGCCGAGCACACCCGGCCTACGGCAGAAATGCTGGAGTATATTCACCGCTCCAAGACCGCCGCCTTGATCACCGCCAGCCTGGTCAGCGGCGGAGTGTACGCCGGAGCAAAGGATAGTCAAGTAGCAAAGCTGCGGGCGTTCGGGTTGGGCATCGGTCTCGCGTTTCAGATTGTAGATGATGTTCTCGACGTAACCCAGACCTCCGAGCAATTGGGGAAGACGGCGGGCAAAGATACCGCCTCGGAGAAAGCGACTTATCCGGCGTTGTTTGGGATCGAGGCGTCCGTGCAGAAAGCCGATGCGCTGGTGACCGATGCATTCGCCGAAATCGACAGCTTCGGTGAGCGGGCGGAACCGCTGAAAGAACTGGCGCGATTCCTCGTGGAGCGGAAGAAGTGACGGCGGCGGCCTTCGGGCGTCAGGCTTCAGGCATCTGGAACAGAATCGCCTAGGTGCTGGTCTGCGGCCTCTGTGGTAGAAAATAGCGTACGGCGATGGAGTTCGCCATAACCGCCTGGAGCGCTGCAGGCTGATAACTCCTACAAAATCCAATCTGCTTTTGTAGGAGACTTCGTCGTGAAAGACTTCCTCGCTATATCCGTCGCCGCGATTGTCGGCGCCAACCTGCGGTATCTTCTGAGCCGGCTTGCGGCGCGAGAGTTCGGCCCTGTCTTCCCTTATGGCACTCTCGCCATCAACCTCGTGGGCAGCTTCATCGTGGGCTTCTTTGTGATCTGGACCACAGAGCGCGTGCTGGTGGACCCGCGCTGGCGGTTGCTTGTTGTGGTGGGCTTCTGCGGATCGTTCACCACGTTTTCCAGCTACGCGTTCGAGTCGATGTCATTTTTCGAGCAGGGGCAGTGGGGGTTAATGCTAGTCAACATCTTCGGCAACAACCTGCTTTGCCTCGGCGGAGCACTCGCCGGCGTGGCGCTGGCGCGGGTGCTGTAAAATGGCCGACCAGATGGCAGTTCAAGTCACCATCTACCTGAACGAAGCCGACCAGTGGCGCCACCGGCCGCTGCACATGGAGATCCTTAACTACCTGCGCAAGGAGAATGTCTACGCCGCTACGGCGATCCATTGCGTGGCGGGATTTCTGGGGCGGCATCGTGTGGAGACAGCGCACCTGGTCGAAGCAGGTGGAAAACTTCCGGTGATCATCATTTTCGTCGACACGGATGAGCACGTGAGCCGAGTGCTTCCGACGCTAAAGGAAATGGCAGCGCACCGTTTGATCGTGCGCGAGAACGTGGTGCTGGAACAAGGAAACCTGGACTAGGCAAAACCTCATCCCAAACTGCGGGCGATAAGACCGGCGGCGATACCCAGGCATACGACGGCACCGTATGTGGCCCCGGCAATCTTCCAGGAAATCGTCTTCCCCAGCACCGAAAGTGAATACACGCTGATGATGCCGGCGTGCAAAGAATCACTTCCACATAGGGCAGCGGCGTCCCGTGGGTCATCAGGATGTACGCAATCGCGACGTCGAAGGCCATGAGCGCCGGCAAGAAGGCTGAGATGAGACCAACGACGACGATCCCTATGAGGCTACTTGTCCGGAGAGGGACTGAGGCGGAATGAGTTCTACGACGAAGGCGCCGAGCACTGCCGCCAAAATCATCAGAGGTAGCGCGAGACGAGCAACGATCCAGAAGCTCTTTGCGTACGAACGCACTGTTGCAGCCAGAGCCTGGCCCCAGCTCTCGGAGGGTAGAACATCGATCACGCATTGCACCATCGCTTGCGGCGCAGATTCTCAAGGGGATATTGCCGGGACGAAGACCAGAATCACAAGCAGAACCGTGAACAGTTTCAATAGCGCGATGGGCAGCGGAAACAGCGCGAACGACATGGCGAGCACGACTAGGTTCAAAGCAGGCGAAGCGAACATCGCTGCCAGCACCGATTCAGTACTCATACCCGAAGCGTAGAGTCCGCGAGCGATGGGAGCAATGCAGTTGCTGCACACTCCCAACGGTACTCCTGCCATGGTTCCCAGTAGCGTATTGAGATAGCGCGACTTGGTCCGGCGGCGGCGCAGAGTAGCGAGAAAGGTGAGAGCAGCCGGGCCGAAGAGGAACGAGAAGGTCATGCCAACGCGATTGGTATCGAGCCAATTGACCGTCGTACGCCAAACCCGGTCCAGATAAGGCATGGAACGATCAACAGCGTACACGGTGCCAAATGTAAGCGCGCCGGTGGCTTTAACCTGGGTGCCGGCGTGGTATCGCTTCATCAGTGCCGGGTAGCGTGATTCCACCCAAAAGACCGTAGAAATGACCGCCATTAGAACAACGATGAGAGTACGACTGCGCTGTGCCGGACGGGGCGACGGGTAAGTCCATAGTTAGAGTTGGAGTCTGGACAGCCAAGGGAATCCTCCTGAGGAAAACGGCCAGCAAAGCCCGCAGATTCGGTGGACTGTACCTTAGCCGTGTTCAGACGGGAAATAGTGTGAAAGCACTAAGGGGCGGATTGGTAGACTGTTGTGACTATGCCTCTCGACATCCTTGCCATCGCCGCACATCGCGACGACGTAGAGCAGACCTGCGGCGGTACCCTTCTCAAAGCGGCACAACTCGGGCAGAGCACCGGCATTCTCGACCTGACACGAGGCGAAATGGGGACCCGAGGAACCGCGGAAGATCGCGCCCGCGAAGCTTCGGACGCGGCGAAGATTCTGGGTGCAGGTTGGCGGCGCGCGCTTGATATTCCCGACGGGCGCGTCGAAAACACCTGGGAAAATCGCCTGAAAGTTGCTGCCGTGATTCGCGAGACGCGGCCACGAGTCATCATTCTTCCGTACTGGAAGGGACGACATCCGGATCACTACACGGCTTCGGTGTTGGGATATGAGGCGTGTTTTCTGGCGGGGTTGGCAAAGTTGGATACTGCGGGGGCGGAAGGCCCGCGCAACAGCCGACAGGATGCCCGCGCGACCGAACTTGCTCCTCACCGGCCGTTCAAGATCATCTACGCTACGCTTTACTACGATGTGCGGCCGACGTTTGTCGTCGACATCAGCGAACAGTTTGAAGAAAAATTCGCCTCGACCCTCGCCTACAAATCCCAGTTCAGCAATCAGGAAGCGGGCAAAGATCTCTTCCCTGCCCACGAAGAAATTCGGGCGCGTGTCGACTCCATGGCGCGCTTCTATGGCATGTTGGGTGGCGTAACCTACGCCGAGCCTTTCCTGCAAAAAGAAGTTGGCCTGGTCGACGACTTGTTGGCTATTCCGGTCAAGTCCATTTAGGATAGCTGGACCCTGACTACTCTCTCGGAGGATAACCAGCTCATGTCGCGCTTTGTTCTTGCCTTCATCACCGCTCTGGCGATGGCTGCAACCGCCGCCGCACAAGCCGGAACCTGGCAGATCGATCCCAATCACACGTCGGCGCAATTTTCCGTGAGTCATCTGGCCGTATCCACCGTGCGGGGCGCATTTACGAAGGTAACCGGATCGGCAAAATATGATTCCGCTGATCTCTCTAAGGTATCGCTCGACGCCACCATTGAATCGACCTCCGTCGATACGCGCGTGGATATGCGCGACAAGGATCTGCGCAGCCCGAATTTCCTGGATGTCGAAAAGTTTCCCACGATTACGTTCCATTCCAAGCAGACGAAGTCCGCGGGCGCGGGGAAACTGCAGATCACCGGCGACCTCACCATTCACGGCGTGACGAAGGAAGTGACGCTCGCCGTCGATGGGCCGTCGGCCGCGATCAAAGATCCGTGGGGCAACCAGCGCATCGGAGCGTCGGCCACCACCAAGATCAACCGCAAAGATTTCGGTGTGAATGGCCTTCCCGCCGTGGTGGGAGACGAGATCACCATTACCATCGACGCCGAACTGATCCAGCCGCAACCGAAGTAGTACAGGGGTACATTGTTTCGGCCGAATACTGCCTTTGGGGAGGCAGGTATGAAGAGCAGCGCGAGAATCTCGTGGTCCTGTTGTGCTTTGACTGGCATGTTGCTTCTCGCGTGCCCAGGCGTGGCGGAAACATCCAACCCACCAGAAGCGCCTCGTAACACCCCCGCTCAGTCTGCGACTCAAACCGGCGATTCTGTGCAGGCCCCTCCGGTCACCATCACGGTGTCTCCCAAGCGTGCTGCGGTCGTGACGGTGACGCAGACGCAGCAGTTCACCTCTTCCGTGCAAAGCGTCACCTGGAGCGTCGACGGGATCGTGGGCGGGAGCTCCACCGTCGGGATGATCAGTAGCAGTGGCCTCTACACGCCGCCAGCGATTGGGGGAAACCACACTGTCACTGCGACCAGCGGCCTATCCTCAGGCACCGCCAGCATTGCTGTAACCGACCTCACTGGCGTGTTCACCTACCACAATGGTGCGGCCCGCAACGGTGTCAACTCCCGGGAGTTTGGTTTGCGGCCCTCAACTGTTACAACGGCGGCATTCGGCAAGCTGTTCTCCTGCAAGGTAGACGGCGCTGTCTACGCACAGCCGCTTTGGGAGCGGGACCTGAGCATTGGCGGTGGTACGCACAACGTGATTTTCGTGGCCACCCAGCACGACAGCATTTACGCCTTCGATGCTGACGCAAAGCCTTGCGTCACCTACTGGCGCGTCAATTTGCTGGACACGCTTCATGGAGGCACCGGAACGGAAACATCCGTCACCTGGAATGATGTCGGTAATTGCTTTGGGGATATTTATCCCGAGGTTGGGGTTACCGGCACTCCGGTCATCAGTCCCACGACGAAAACCATCTATCTGGTGAGCGCCTCCGAAAGCAATCCGAAGGGTTCGGGCAGTTGCTCGGGCACTTCTGGGACGTTTTATCACCGACTGCATGCGCTTGATCTCGCGACGGGAAGCGAGAAGTACAACGCTCCAGTCACGATTGCCGCTGAAGTGCCTGGAACGGGCGATGGATCGGTCAGCGGCATGGTGAGTTTCAATTCACAGATGCACCACCAGAGATCAGGCCTGGCGTTGTATGGAGGAAAATTGTACGTGGTATTTTCCGCGCACGATGACGCGAACCCTTACCACGGCTGGGTGATCAGTTACAACGCGTCGAACGTGCATCAGCAACTTGCTGTTTTTAACACCACGCCCAACGGACTGAATGGAGCCGACGGTGGAATCTGGGGTGGAGGCGGCGCACCTGCAATCGACAGCGGAGGAGATATTTACGTCACGACGGGAAACGGTGTGTTTGATCAGGCTCCGCCATCCCCCGACAATGACTATGGTGACAGCATCCTGCGGCTGCACTCGTTCAAGGGCAGCACATCGAACGGAGTCAATCTTAGCGTCGCCGGCTGGTTCACGCCCTATGACCAATTCACCCTGGCGCAATACGATACTGACCTTGGCTCAGGTGCGGCGATCCTGCTGCCGGATCAAACCGGCTCCGGTCCCACGCATCTGCTGACCCAGGTAGGAAAAGAAGGAACAGTCTATCTGATAGACCGAGACAACATGGGGCAATTCAACCCATCCGATAACTCTCAGATTGTGCAGAGCTTTCCTGGACCCTCGAACGGCTTGTGGGGCACGCCGGCCCTCTGGCATAACTACCTCTATACCGGCGGTCGGCTGGATGCTCTGAAGCAGTTCACCTTCGATCCAAGCAAGAGAATGTTTTTCCCGACGTCTGCGACCTCGCAGTCCACGCACGTTTTCAAGTATCCGGGTGCGACGCCATCCATCTCTTCCCTGGCTTTGACACGTGGCATTGTATGGGCGATTGATGCCAGCTTGTTCGGCTATGCCAGCCCCAATGGCGGCGTCAATTGCTACACCGTGCCAGTGCCGGCGTCATGCACCGGGCCGGCCGTATTGCATGCCTATTCTGCGATCGATCTCTCGGTGGAGTACTGGAACAGCTCGATGGCCGCTGGCAATCGCGACCAGGCAGGCAATGCCGTGAAGTTCGTTCCGCCTACGATCGCGAACGGCAAAGTTTACGTGGGTACGATGACCGAAGTCGACGTCTACGGACTCTTGCCCTGACCGGTCCACCTACTTTTTCACAGCAACGGCCAGACCGTCCCTGATAGGCAGGATGGTAGTGTAGAACTCCTTCGCGTCGTAAAGCTTGCGGTTAAATTCGAGGATGGCCTTGGTCCTCGCGTCAGTCGGATTTTTCTCGGCGACTCGCCCGCTCCATAGAACGTTGTCGGTCACGAAGAGACCGCCTTTGCGCAGGCGGGGAGCAACCAAGCGCAATACTCGCGGGTAGTCTTCCTTGTCGACGTCGTTGAAAATGATGTCGAACTCTTGTTTCTGCTCCGAGAGGACCTCCAGCGCGTCGCCAATGTGAAGCGTGATGCGGTTGGTCACACCGGCGCGGGCGAAATAGCCGCGGGCTCGCTCCGCATTCTTGCGATCGCCGTCGGTATAGATGACGCGACCTTTCTCTCCGACCGCCTGGGCCCACCAGATGGTCGAATACCCAATCGCCGAACCCAACTCGAACACCGTGCGGGCGTTGATCATCATTGCCAGTTGCTGCAGAACGCGGGCGACCGCAGGGCCCACAATCGGAATCTTGTGCTCGGTTGCGTAGTCTTCCATTTCGGAGAGCACAGTCTCGCGCTTGGGCACCATGGAGTAGAGATAATCATCGACTGGCCCTGCGGTGGTGAAGTTGTAGTGCCGCCAACTGGCTGGTGCGTCTTTCTTCTTGCTTTGGGTCACACGCTTCCCTTTCTGAATTCGATTGTTGATTTACTTCTTCAGCTGACGGTAACGCCCGGCTTCATTTCAACCACATCGACACCCGGAGCGAGCTTCCGCAATTCAGCAGCGGTTCCAGTGAGCACGGGGAATGTTCCGAAGTGCATGGGGATGACGGTCTTTGCCTTCAGCAGATTAGCGGCGAAGGCAGCCTCGCGCGGTCCCATGGTGTAATGATCGCCGATAGGCAGCATGGCAATCTCTGGCGCGTAGAGTTCACGAATGATGGCCATATCTCCGAACACGTTGGTGTCGCCCGCGTGATAAATCTTCACACCATTGGAGAACTCGAGGACGTACCCGCATGCCTCGCCGCCGTAGACAATCTCGTCGCCATCCTGAATGCCGCAGGAGTGGTCCGCATGCACCATGGTGACTTTGATATCTCCTGCGGTCTGGGTGCCGCCTTTGTTCATCTCGGCAAGCTGCTTGACTCCCTTTTTTCCCAGCCATCGGCAGAGTTCTGGGATTCCAACCACGGTAGGGTTGTGCTTCTTGCCGATTTCGACCGCGTCGCCAATGTGGTCGCCGTGAGCGTGCGTGCATAGCAGAATGTCGACGTGCTTCACTTTCTTATCCGCCTCGGGGCACATCGGATTGCCCATGACCCACGGATCGATGATGACGGTCTTGCCCCCCGGAGTCTCGATGCGGAAGGTTGCGTGGCCTAACCAAGTGAGTTTGATGCCCTTCAGATTCATGAACTGGTCTTCCTTAGTGGGACTGCGTGTCCTGTGTAGTTAACGCAGGTTAACTGTTCAAGCCAATCCCACCAGAATCGATATACCCGCGAACTTGACTCCTTAGTTTAATATGAAACCCCATGGCAGAACTCAAGGTGCTGATTTCGCGGCAAGAAATCGCCAAGCGTGTAGGCGAACTGGGCGCGCAAATCGCGAAAGACTTCGCAGGACAGTCCGTCATCTTCGTGGGCGTGCTCAAAGGCGCGGCAATCTTCCTCTCGGATCTCGCGCGGCAGGTCGATCTCGACGCCACATTTGATTTCATTGCCGTCTCAAGCTACGGCAACCGGCCGAGCCCGAGCCAGGAACTGAAGAGCGGATGGGATTCCACGGGCGAAGTTAAGCTCACAAAAGATGTGGACCAGACGATGAAGGATAAGAACATCATTGTGGTCGAAGACATTCTCGACACCGGACTGACCATGACGTATTTGAAGAAGATGCTGCTGGCGCGCCAGCCACGGTCCCTGAAGGTCGCCGCCCTGCTCGACAAGCCCTCGCGTCGCAAACTTCCGCTGGAGGGAGATTATGTCGGGTTCAAGATTCCCGATGAGTTCGTGGTCGGCTACGGGCTGGACTATGCCGAGAAGTTTCGCAACCTCGCCGACATTTGCGTTGTGCCCAGGGAATAATACCGTAGGCAGCCTGAAAGCCCGCTCGCAGCACGCCTTTTGGGCGCTGAGCTGTCGATCCGAAGGAAACCGCAAACGCGGCTGCTATCATAACAACCGATGGATTCTGTTCTGTCTAAACCGGATCGCTTGCCGGTCGAGTCGCTCTTGCTCGATGTTGCCGATGTGCTGGCCACGTCGCTCGACCTGGATACGACCGTTCGCCGGGTCGCGGAAGTGGTGCGAAAAGTAATCGACTACGAGATTTTCGCCATTCTGCTGCTCAACGAAAAAACTCAGGAACTGCGCTTCCGCTTTCAGGTGGGGTATCCGCCAGAATTTGCCGAGCGCAGCCGCATCAAGGTGGGCGAAGGCGTCACAGGGCAGGCGGCACAGTCGCGGCAAGCGGTGTTAATCGACGACGTCACCCAGGACCCGCGATACATTGAAGCCGTTCCAAACGTCCGGTCTGAACTGGCCGTTCCTTTAATCACCAAGAATCGCGTGATCGGCGTCATCGACATCGAAGCCCGAGAGCCCGGTTATTTCAAGGAAGAACACCGCTGGCTGCTGACTCTCGTAGCATCGCGCATGGCGGCGGGCATTGAGAATGCGCAGCTTTATACCCGCACCACCAAGCAGGCGCGCATTCTCTTGCTGCTCAACGAGATTGCCCGCGAATTGACTTCCATCCTGAACCTCGACGAGTTGCTCGGACGGATCGCGGAACTGGTGCGGCGGTTGATGGATTACCAGATGTTCAGCATCCTGCTGCTGGATCCTACGGGCGAAAAACTCCAGCATCGCTTTTCTCTGCGCTTTAACGAAAATATTCATCTGAAACATGAAATTCCGCTGGGTCGCGGCCTGGTAGGGGCAGCGGCAGAGAGCAAGCAAGCCGTTCTGGTTCCGGACGTCACCAAAGATTCGCGTTACGTTGAAGCAAATCCTGAAACGCGTTCTGAACTGGCCATTCCCCTGATCTATAAGGGCAAGGTAATTGGCGTGCTCGATTTGGAGCACACCCGTCGTGGATTCTTTACGGAAGAACACCAGCGGACGATGACGACGTTGGCGGCGCAAATCGCCATCGCGGTCGAGAACGCCCGCTTGTACGAAGAGATCGAGCGGCAGGAGCGCCGACTGGAGCGCGATCTCGCGCTGGCGCGTGAACTCCAGATGCGCCTGCTTCCGCAGACGTCGCCTAAGCTTGCGCACCTCGACGTTGCGGCAAAGTTCGTTCCGGCGCGGGCCATCGGCGGAGACTTATACGACTTCATCCCCTATTCCATGTCGCGGCTCGGGATCGTCATTGGCGACGTTAGCGGGAAGGGTGCTCCGGCAGCGATTTATGCGGCGCTGGTCAGCGGAATTATTCGCTCGCATGCTCCGATTGAGCCGGGATCGGCCGAAATGCTTTCCGCCGTGAATTTGTCGCTGGCAGAACGCCCCATCGAGGCGCAGTTCGTGTCGATCATCTACGCCGTCTGGGACGACGAGCAGCGCACGCTCACTGTCGCGAATTCCGGTCTGCCTCGACCTGTTTACGTGCATGGCGGGAAGAACGAAGTCATAGAAGCCACAGGTTTGCCCCTCGGTCTGTTCGACGAGACCGAGTACGACGAGTTCAAGTTCCGCATGAAGCCCGGAGACATGTTCGTGTTCTTCAGCGACGGCATTCTCGACGCCCGCAACCGGAAGGGCGAACTGTTTGGACGCGGAAGGGTCGAGAAGATCATCGCCGAGTGCACCGGGAAATCGGCGAACTGCGTCGTCGACTCTCTTTTCAAAGCGGCGGCTGAGCACTCCGCGGGTGTGGAAACTTTTGACGACCAGACGGTAGTTGCCATCCGTGTCCGCAGTGGCGCACACGCCTCTCCCAAGAAAAAATGACCTCTCGCAGTCAGCCCCCAGCAGGCCGTCCACCTGGATTTGTCTACCGAGAGACGAAGCTCGGACGCTCGCGTCAGGCGGGCCGGTCTGTCTTGCACTGCGAGAGGGTCGCCCTGTCGAAATTGGCGGGGCAATACGGTACGCCCCTTTACGTCTACTCAGCGGCCATGATCCGCGAGCGCTATGACGCGTTCGAGGCGGCGTTTCGCAGCGTGTCCCACACCATCTGCTACTCGGTCAAAGCCAATTCGAACTTGAGCATTCTGCGTCTGCTGGCCCGCAAGGGATGCGGCTTCGATGTGGTTTCCGGGGGAGAACTGGAGCGCGTACTCACTGCGGACCGGAAGGCCGCGAAGAAAGTTGTCTTCGCGGGCGTAGGCAAGACGCGCGCAGAACTGACGGCTGCGTTGAAGGCGGGAATCCTTCTCTTCAACGTTGAGAGCGAATCAGAATTGGCAGCTCTGGCAGAGTGCGCAAGTCGCCTGGGCAAGGTCGCGCCAGTCGCCATGCGCGTTAATCCCGACGTGGCCGCCGAAACGCATCCCTACATTTCGACCGGGTTGCATAAGCACAAATTTGGAGTGCCTATCGGCGAGGCGCGCGCGCTTTACGCCAAAGCGTCAGGCGAAGAGTCGCTCAAGGTACGAGGGGTGAGCGTCCACATCGGCTCTCAGATCACCGACGTCACGCCTTTCGGCGAGACGATGGCACGGGTGGCCGACCTCGTCCGCGAGTTGCGCGGGGACGGCCACAGAATCGACTACATCGACGCCGGGGGTGGTCTAGGCATCGCGTACGAAAAGCCCAACCCGCTGGAGTTTTCCGAATACGTATCGGCTTATGCGCGGGCGCTCGCCGTGCCTCTAAAGGGACTTGGCGTGCGGTTGTTACTTGAGCCTGGGCGCTCCATCATTGGGCCGGCGGGCGTTCTGGTGACGTCGGTGGTTTACCGCAAGCACAACGAGAGCAAGCGATTCCTGGTTGTAGATGCTGCGATGAACGACTTGATCCGTCCTGCGCTTTACGGCGCTTATCACGAGATCGTCCCGGTGACGCTAGGTTGCGAGCCAGACGCGAAACCCGAGGTTGCCGACATCGTCGGCCCGGTCTGCGAGACCGGAGACTTCTTCGCGCGCGATCGCGAGTTGCCTAGGGTGAACGAAGGTGATCTGTTGGCGGTTCTGGATGCAGGCGCGTACGGAATGGTGCTGGCGTCGAACTACAACACGCGCCCGCGGCCTGCGGAAGTCTTGGTCACGGGCAAGTCAGCAAAGATCATCCGTCGGCGAGAAAAGGTTACAGACCTGCTGCGCGCTGAGCTGTGAGCGCGCTCTTTTCCTGGGATTGTGACGCCTTCTATCTCTCCCCCCACTTCAGCTTGGTTCGCAGCACCTGAAAGAAATCCGTTCCTGTACGGAAGAGATTCACTTGGTGTTCGGAGCGCCGGCAGCGGACGCGATCTCCGTCGTGCAGGTCGAGCCCAGGCTCACCATCGAGACTGAGGTAGGCGACGTCTGCTTCGCTGCGCAACAAGATCTCAATTTGGACTGAATCCGGGACCACGAGCGGACGATGCGTGAGCGAATGTGGGGCAACCGGGGTAATGACGAAAGCGTTCACCGTCGGCATGACCACGGGTCCACCCGCCGATAAAGAATACGCCGTTGACCCGGTGGGCGTGGCCACGATCATTCCGTCGGCGCGATAGCTGGACACGAATATCTTGTCGACATAGATATCGTAGGTATTGAGACGCGCGAGTGTGGTTTTGTTCACCACGGCATCATTGAATACAAGATAGTTGCCGCGAACGGCGTCGCCGCGCAGCAACTGGACCTGCATCAAAGAGCGATGCTCGACTGCAGCGCGGCCCTGCACGATCGCTTCCAGGATGGAGTACAGCGACTGAAGCGGCACCTCGGTCAAAAACCCAAGCTTTCCCAAGTTAACGCCCAGCAGCGGCACGTCGATCGCGGCCGTGGCCCTAGCTGCCGATAGCAAGGTGCCGTCGCCTCCAAGTACCACGACTAGATCGAGTTTCTTGGACCCCATTTCGACCCGTGACACAACTTCCTGACCGGTCGTGTAGGTGCTGGTTTCCTCGTCAATGACGATTTTGTAGCCGTGATCTGTCAGCCAGGTGAGCAACCCGGAGACAACTCGGGCGACCTCCGGACGATCCGGCCGCGAAATGATAGCTGCGGTTTTCTGGGATGCTTGCGGGCTGGCCATGGGATGATGAAAGACAGATTGTACAGAATCTCGCGGATTTCACCACAGAGGCAAAGAGTGTCCAGAGATCAGAACACAGCGTAGAGCAAGAATTCGCGATTGCCCTCGGCCCCGAGGATGGGCGACTCGATCACGTCCGTGCGGCCCGAGCCAAGACTTAGCACGGCCGTCTTCACTTTTTCCACGGCCGTCAGTTGTGCAGCCTCGTCGCGAACAATGCCTCCCTTGCCCACGCGTTCCCTGCCCGCTTCGAATTGAGGTTTCACCAGCACAACGATTTCCCTTCCCCGGCGCTCGTCTTGCGATTCGGGAAAAGCTGTGCTGATCACCGCAGGAAGAACCAGGGTCGCAGAGATGAACGACACATCCATCACGATTAGGTCGGCACTGACGCCCACAGCTTCACGCGTCAGATAGCGTGCATTCGTCTTTTCTAATAGCCGCACCCGCGCGTCCTGACGAAGTTTGAAGTCCATCTGGCCGTACCCGGTGTCAACCGAGATCACGCGCGCCGCGCCATGTTGCAGCAGACAATCGGTAAACCCTCCCGTGGACGCACCGACATCCACACAGATCTTTCCCGCAACCGCGAGGTTCCAGTGTTCCAGCGCGCGTTCGAGCTTCAGTCCGCCGCGGCTGACGTATTTCAGATCTTCCCCGAGCAGACGAATCACACTCTCGTCTGCGACCTGTGCGCCGGATTTCTCGACTTTCTGATCGTCCACCAGCACTTTGCCGGCAAGAATAAGGGCTTGTGCACGCTCGCGCGAAGCGGCCAGACCACGGTCCACGAGAAGTTTGTCGAGTCTTAGCTTCACGCGATATTTCTTGCTACTGGTTGTACCCCGAAAGTGCCAGCACCCGCTCCAGTGCAAAGTGTTGAAGCATCTCTCAGTGAATCACTTACGAAGATACTCTGCCGCTTTTCCACAAGATTTTCCACGAACATGTTGAAAACTTCGGAGCGCAGAATGCCGACGGTCCTGCCAACAACAAAAGCCGCCGAAGGGCGGCTTTGAATTCCGAAATTACGACAGATTATCCAGCGACTTCTTCCAACAATTTCTGATCGATGTCGAAGTTCGCGTGTACATTCTGTACATCGTCCTGATCTTCGAGCGCTTCCATCAGACGAATCATCGTGTTGGCAGCGGCGCCTTCCAGTTTGATGTAGTTCTGGGGAATGAAAGCGACGCTGGAAGATACCGGCTCAATGCCAGCCTTCTTGACGGCTTCGAGCACGGTTTCGAAGGCTGAAGGTTCCGTGAGGATTTCCCAGTTGTCGCCGTCATCATTCAAGTCTTCGCCGCCCGACTCAAGAACGATATTCATCAGGTCGTCTTCTTTCGCGGCAGTCTTGGGAATGACGATGTCGCCCTTCTTGTGGAACATCCAGGACACGGCGCCAGCTTCCGCCATGTTGCCGCCGTTCTTGCCGAAAACGTGGCGGATTTCGCTGACGGTCCGGTTGCGATTGTCGGTATTGATGTCGAGCAGAATGGCAACGCCGCCGGGCCCGTAGCCTTCGAGAGAGAACTCTTCATAGGTGGCGCCGGGCAATTCACCGGTACCCCGCTGGATGGCCCGCTTAATGTTGTCGGCGGGCATGTTCTCGGCCTTGGCCGCAACGATGGCCCCACGCAGGCGTGGGTTGGAATCAGGATCGCCGCCGCCGTTTTTCGCAGCAATGCTGATTTCTTTAATGAGACGGGTAAAGATCTTGCCGCGCTTGGCGTCGAGCGCGCCCTTTTTGTGCTTAATTGTGGCCCATTTAGAGTGGCCGGACATGGTTAGACCTCGTATCTAAAATCGTATCGAAAAGAGCTTGGATGGCGCAGGATTCGCCTTCAGAGGAGATCACAGGATTGCCTCGGTTATGGATGCAGGCGAAAACGAATTATAGCATGGCTCCTCAGACCAACAGTATCGGATCGTAGTCTGGATCGTAGTCTGGCCTACTCTGGCTATGGCCCATTTGGCGGTATTGACTGTGTACGCTGTCGCACCTAACATGCCAAGGCAAGGCGCGCTTCGGTTCCTTTATGACTGGCCAGCTGGTGGGACACTACCGGGTCCTCGAAAAAATAGGTTCAGGTGGGATGGGCGAAGTCTTTCGGGCGCGCGACGAGAGACTGGGACGCGATGTCGCACTGAAACTGATCCGGCCGGCCTCCAGCGACAATCCCGACCACTTACGCCGATTCGAACAAGAAGCGCGAGCCGCCGCAGCGCTGAATCATCCCAACATTCTCGCTATTTTCGATGTGGGTTTCGAAGGCACGACTCCCTACATCGTCTCCGAACTGCTGGAAGGCAAGACGTTGCGCCAGTGTCTCTCTGAAGGGCCCACCCCGATCAGGCAGGCTACGGAATACGCTCTCCAAATCGCGCACGGACTCATCGCCGCACATGACCGGCACATTGTGCATCGCGACCTAAAGCCGGAAAACCTGTTTCTGACGAATGACGGCCGCATCAAGATTCTCGATTTCGGTGTGGCCAAGCTGCAGAACCCAGCGGAGGAGAACCGCTCAATCGAGAGCTTGACCACTGTAACCAAGAATGGCGCGATCATCGGAACGGTCGCCTACATGTCCCCTGAGCAACTGCGGGGAAAGCCTGTCGACCACCGCAGTGACATCTTCAGCTTCGGCGCGATTCTCTACGAGATGCTGGCTGGGCGACGGGCCTTTCGCGGCGAGACCGAAGTAGACACGATGACCGCGGTGCTACGCGAAGAACCGCCGGAATCCCACCTGGAACAGGCGGCCATCCCGCCGGGATACCGCGACGTCGTCAAACACTGCCTGGAAAAAGATCCGGAGAACCGGTTCCAATCCGTCAAGGATCTAGGGTTCGCGCTGCAGACTCTCTCCGGCTCTTCTCCAAACAGAGAAGTATCATTCGCACAACCGAAACCAAAGCCAAGGCGCGTGTTGCCATGGGCTGTTGTTGCGGTCCTGACCACCTCGACCGTGCTGCTCGCCATCGCTCAACTGCGGCCCCCGGCACCTCCTCCAACCTATCGCCGTTTGACCTTTGAAGCAGGCACCGTGTATTCGGCGCGCTTCGCTCACGATGGACAGTCCATCGTCTACAGCGCCTCATGGAATGGCAAGCCGGTGCAAATGTTCTCGACGGTAGGGAATTCCGGACTCGCCCAGCCGCTGAATCTGAGCGATGCCAATCTGCTGGCGATTTCACCCAGTAACGAACTGGCGGTCGTACTTGGGGGAACGCACAACGGGGCGTTGGAGACCGTCGACGGAATGCTGGCAGTTTCGCCGTTGGCGGGAGGATCGCCACGGGAAGTGCTTCCCAACGTTCCATGGGCCGACTGGGATGCCGGAAGCAAGCTAGCTATTGTCCGCACCATTGACAGCCACAGCCGTCTGGAATACCCCATCGGAAATGTGATCTATCAGAGCGGAGGGTGGATCAGCAATATCCGCTTCTCCCCGGATGGTAGGCAGATCGCATTCATGGATCATCCGGCGCTCTGGGACAATCGCGGTACAGTCCGCGTGGTCGATATGGCGGGGCATGACCGCATCCTTTCGGGAGAATGGGAGTCCGAGAATGGGCTGGCCTGGCGTCCCGATGGGAAGGAGGTCTGGTTCACCGCCGTCGAAAAGGGAAACAACCTCAATTTGATGGCGGTCGACCTCTCAGGCAAAGCCCGTTCTTTGCTCGATCTGCCGGTGGGACTCATTCTCCAGGACATCGCCTCGGACGGCCGGGTCCTGGTGACATTGAAGTCTCAACGCCTGGCAATGTCTTTCGGCAAAATAGGCCGCGATCAAGACGTCGATCTCTCATGGCACGACTGGAATTCGGCGCGCGACATTTCGCGCGATGGGCAGTTTGTTCTCTCCGAGGATGCCAGCGAGTCTGCCGGTCAGGGCTATGCAGTCGTGCTCCGCAAAGTCGACGGTACCCCACCCATACTCCTGGGTGAAGGCAGCGCGGGAGCGATATCGCCCGACGGGAAGTGGGCGTCCTCCACCTCTACCAGCAATCCGACGCAGGTAACGCTGCTGCCGATCGGTCCCGGTCAGCCTCGCATCATCGATGTCAGTGGCCTCGCGCACATTCAAAATAGCTGGGCGCGATTCCTGCCGGACGGAAAACAACTCACTGTGAATGCCGATGCACCGACCCATGAACGCCGCTGTTACGTTGTGGAGCTGTCCAGCGGAGTGGCCAAAGCGGTAACACCCGATGGAGTACTGTGCGGCCCGTCATCGCCCGACGGCCGGTCTCTCATCGGCAAAGGACCGGCCGGGTCCAGCACAATTTATTCGCTTGAAGGCGGTGCCCCTAGGCTGATCCCTCACATGAATCCCAAATTCAACGCCCTACGATGGGCGGACAACAGCTCGCTGCTGTACGGCAATCATATAGGAGAGTTCCCCAGTAAGATCTACAAGGTGGAAATTGCGACCGGCAAAGAAACAGTGATGCAAGAGATAAGACCGGCGACTCCGACAGGAGTCGTGATGGTTGCTCCGATCGTAGTGAGCAGCGACGGACGCAGTCTGGCGTACAGCTACAATCAAACCTTGTCGGTTCTGAATTTGATTTCGGGTTTGCACTAGACGGCGAAAGAGCGATCCCAGAGAAAGCGATCCCCCTTCAACCGAGATCTCCCGCGAAGTCAGCCGCCACATAGTGAAAGAAGATGGAAGTCGACGCTTGCCCTTCGCCCAATGGGGCGCGGTAATGCGGAAGGCGAGTCCCGCGGTAGGCGAGTCCGTCTCCGAGCGCCTGGTAGACCGTTACGGTTCCCGCGGAAGTATCCAGCCGAATAGGCCAAGGCGTGGCCAGCGCGGGTTCGGGAGAGAAATCCAGGCAGAGGGTGACGCTGAATTCACACTGCTCCCGGTCGGTGTGTCTCTTCAGTTCCGCTCCGCTCAGGTACGAGGCGAGATACACGTAGGACGGGTTGAGTGGCTCTCCGGCAACCGCGCTGAGAGCCGACGCGATGTGATGATGGAAGAATCGCGAGACCGGCTCATTGTACGCGACGTATCGGCGCGGACTCTGGCGATCGCCTAGCTGAATTGCGCCAGTGCGGATGAGGTAACGGTAGTAGCGGCGCAACGCGGCGATGTGAAACGGATGGATCAAGTCGATGAGGGGTGCGTAGCCTTTTTCGCGAAAGGCAAGAGCCGCTTCTCTGGTCCTTTCCTCCCGTGGACCGACTTGTTGATCGTTTCGATTCTCGGGAATCAGGATGCACGCCGCAGCCAGTAAGCTCTGCTGCTGGTCCAGCACCGAGGGCGGCACTGGTTTGTTCGGACGCAGGCTTCGTACCACCACCTCGAGTTGTGGCCCCAACCAGAAGGGCAAAAGCGAGCCTTCTGGCGAATCCCGGACCCACGCGATGGTTCCCTGCAAAGCGAATCCTGAGAGCAGTTCCTTCTGCGATGAAAGCTCATCCGGCACATGCCCGCCCGCACAAATAAGGCAGTCGGGATTCAGGAACAAAGGTTGCTGCCGATCGTGCCTGGGTTGCAGCAACGTGAGTGCTCGGCGGGGAACGAGGTGCAGCGGCAACTCATCCAGAAGACAATAGAAACCAGCAGGAGGAAACGTCGAGGCGTACGTCTGCCTCGACGCTCCTCCCATCAGAGACGCCATCCAATCCACCCAAGCCGTGTTCTTCAGTGACGAAGCCATCCGTTCAACGTAAAGCGGCTGTCGGCGAAGAGTTGCGAGGCGCACTTCACCGGAGTGATTTCGTGCAGCAGTTCGCACGGGAAGAAGACGATCTGATTCTGCTGCGGCACGATCGTCTGATGGCTGCCCTGGCTGACGTAGACACCGTTTTCCAGGAGCGCGTCATGAATCTGCAGTTCGCCGCCTTCGAATTGCCGCGGCTCGCGATGGAAGAAGTACACGAACGTCAGATGGCGCGAGGCAACACGATCGCTGGCGTTATCGCTGTGGAAGTGGAAGAAGTCGCCGTCGTTGCTGGCGGTGATCTGGGCCTCCACTCCCGTGATGGCAAATTCCTCCATCCCGAGCGTATGCAGAACCTGCGGCAACACCGCCTTGATGCGATCGAGCATCACGTCCTGATAATGTTCCAGGTCCATCAGCACGCGGGAGCGGCGGTGCTCGTAGTTGATGATGCCGCCTACTTCCGTCGGCGAAACCACTTCGCTCGCGCTGAAGTCGGCTTCGTGGCCCAGCGTGAAGCGCATGAGTTCCTCAAGCTCTGGTGGCATCAGGAACTCGTCCAGCACGACACAATGCGCGGGCAACACCGCAGGCCGCTCGGCCACGGTAGCTCCGGTTTCCGCGACCACCTTGGTGTCGAGACCGTGGCCGGGCGACTGCGGATCGGGTAAGGACGGGGACGGGGGCGCGGGACCGCGCAGTGGCTGGTGGGATGGTTTGCTCGGCGGTCGCACGTTCGGCGCCTGAGGCTCGGGCGCAGGTTCGGGGGGGTGGGGGCGCATGGGTTGGCCCGGCGACTCCGGCCCTATCGGAGATCTGCGATGTGGTTTCTGAGGCGCTTTAACTCCCGGCGATTGCGGATCCTTCTTGGCGTAAATGTCGGTGTCTCGCAAACTACCGGCGTCGCCCGGCGCGAGTGGACTGCTCTCCAGGATTCGTTCGACAATGCTCCCGCCCAACACCGCGAAAGCGCGCTGCGCCACGGTTTCGCCCACGGCAGAAGCAATCACGGCCCGGACTGCTTGCTGCGTTTCCGGAGTCTCACCGGTCGCAAGCTTGGCGTGCTGCAACAGCGTGGCTAACAGCGCGCGTTCCTGCGCGCTGAGAATTCGTTCATCCTGCATTAGGGTTTCGGAAAAAGAATCAAGAATCTGCTTCGGTGTCATGGAGAGACACGCCTCCCCGCGTGTGCCTTCGAAACACAAATTAGTTTTGTGGCCCGCACTACAGGGGAAGAGAAAAACGATATACCGAAAACCTGTTAATAACCTAGAGGTTTTTGCGGGAACAATCCCCCGGGGACTATCTCGCCGCCATGGCGCCAACCATCGACTGGAATACTTTCATTCCATCGACGCAACCCAACTCCGGCTCTGCCGAGCGCTCTGGGTGGGGCATCATCCCGACTACATTGCCTCCGGGGCTACAGATGCCGGCAATGTTCTCCAACGAACCGTTGGGGTTGGCGGCCGGGGTGATTTCTCCGCCGGGCGCCGAGTAACGAAACACAATGCGATTCTCCTTGCGTAACTCGTCCAAAGTATCAGGATTGCAATAGTAGTTCCCTTCCATGTGGCCAATCGGGATGGTCAAAACATCTCCCTTGGTGCACGCATTGGTGAATGGAGTGTCAGAGTTCTCCACTCTGACTTGAACGGGCTTACAGACGTACTTGAGGCCAACGTTGCGCATCAACGCGCCCGGCAAGAGTCCTGACTCACACAGGATCTGAAAACCGTTACAGATGCCGAGTACCAAGCCGCCGTCAGCAGCAAACTTTCGAACCGACTCCATTACTGGCGAAAACTTGGCGATCGCGCCGGTGCGAAGGTAGTCGCCAAAGGCGAAGCCCCCGGGAACGATGATCGCGTCACAACTTTCCAGGTCATGCGATTCGTGCCACAAGAAAGTGACCGGCTGCTTGGCGACGTGCTGAATGGTCCAGTAGGCATCGTGATCGCAGTTCGAACCGGGAAAGATGATGACGCCGAATTTCATTGGTGTCCTCAGTTGTTGGGATTTGTGCATAGTCTAGCATGCTGGCTTGAGTGATTCTCCACAGCTCGTTTCCGCCGGCTGTTTTGAGTCCAAA
>DASRRV010000394.1:0-32605 GCA_035695545.1 Candidatus Sulfotelmatobacter sp.
GTTCGTGCCGATGGCGTATTGTTTTCGGTTACGATTCTGGGTGCCGGACGCGGCGCAAACGAGGCTGCTTAGAATGAATAGTGATGTCTTCGGCCGCCAAGGAACTCACCGCGCGTCATTTCTTTTCGCGGCACGGCCTGCTGTCGCGATGGCATCCACGCTACGAATTCCGCCCGGGCCAGCTCGAGATGGCCGAGGCGGTGGAATCGGCGCTGGGAGAAAAGAAACATCTGCTGGTGGATGCTGGAACCGGCACCGGCAAGACGCTCGCTTATCTGGTGCCGGCGATCCTTTCGGGAAAGCGCGTGGTGGTCTCGACCGGAACAAAAAACCTGCAGGAACAGCTCTTCTACAAAGACATTCCCTTCCTGCAAAAGCATTTCGACCGGCCTCTCGAAGTCAGCTACATGAAGGGCCGCAATAATTTCGCGTGCCGGCAGAAGATTTACGACGCCGAACGCGAGCCCATTCTCACCGGTCTGGAAGAAATCGCCGACTTTCAGATTATTCGGGATTGGGAGAAGACTACCACCACCGGCGACCGCGCCGAGATCAAGACTCTGCCCGAAAACAGCTCGGCCTGGCACAAGATCGATGCCCGACGCGAACTGTGCACCGGCCAGAAGTGCCAGCAGTTCGAACGCTGCTTCATTACGCAAATGCACCAGCGCGCGCACGAAAGCGACATCATCATCGTCAACCACCACCTGTTCTTTGCGGACCTTGCCATCAAACTCCAGGCTGACGGCGCACCTGACGCCGGGATCCTTCCGGAAGCCGCTGCCGTGATCTTCGACGAAGCGCACGAACTGGAAGACGTAGCGGGAAACTATTTCGGAATTTCGGTTAGCAACCTGCGAGTGGAAGATCTGGCTCGGGACGTTGAAAAGTCTATGCAGCACCACCGCATGGTTTCGGCCTCGCTGTCGGGGGCGCTGGGAAGTCTGCGGGAACGGTCCCAATTCTTCTTCTCGCTATTGCCAACGGGAGAAGGACGATTCGCGTTCGAAACGCGGCGTGAATTTCTGGAAGAAAACGGAGATGAGTTTGTCGCGCTGAATCAGGCATTGACGCGCCTCGCAGGGGAGCTGGAGAGCCTGCCGCAGAAACCGGAAGAGATATTCAACTTCGTCCGCCGGGCACAGGAGATTCAGGTGCAACTCGGGTACGCGCTCGAAGCGGAAGACCGCAATACGGTCTTCTGGATTGAACGCAGGGGCGGACGGGTAGCGAACCCACCGCAAGCCCGCAAAGACACCGAGAGAGGCATGCGGCAGAATGTTTTTCTTCAGGCCACTCCGATTGACGTTGGTCCCATCCTCCGCGAATGCCTTTGGTCGAAGCTGGAGTGTGCCGTGTTGACTTCGGCCACCTTGGCCGTAGGCGGCGGCTTCGAATACATCCGTAAGCGGTTGGGGCTGGAGCATGCACGCGAGTCAGTCCTGCCGTCGCATTTCGACTATCAGAGTCAGGCATTACTGTATGTTCCGCCGGATCTGCCGGATCCGCGAACGCCGCAGTTCACGGTCAAAGCGGCGGAGCGTATTCGCAAGCTGCTGGAACTGACGCGCGGCCGCGCCTTCGTGCTCTTTACCAGCTATGCACAGATGAACGAGATTCATCAGCGATTGCTCGGCGAGGTGCAGTTCCCTCTGCTGCGCCAGGGCGATGCGCCGAAGAACGCCCTGCTCGAGGAGTTTCGCCTGACGCCGAATGCGGTCCTGTTTGCGACCTCGGCATTCTGGCGGGGCGTCGACGTGCAAGGCGAGCAACTCAGTTGCGTTATCATTGACCGCCTGCCGTTTGCGGTGCCGAGCGATCCGGTTGTGGCGGCGCGAGTGAAGGCCATTGACGCCGATGGAGGCAATGCATTCTTCCAATACCAGGTACCGGCTGCAGTCATCACTTTAAAGCAAGGCTTTGGGCGCTTGATCCGCTCCCTGCACGACCGCGGATTGCTGGTACTCCTCGACAACCGGATCTTAAGAAAGCAATATGGGCGCGTGTTCGTAGACAGCCTGCCGAACTACAAGAGGACGACGGAGATGCGGATGGTGGAGGAGTTCTTCGGGGTGGGAACCTGAAGGATCGCATCGCGGTACAATGAAAGTTTAGCTGTCAGGTCCAGACCAGCGTGTATTTACGCGGGCCGCTGAGGGGTCATGTTCGAAGTTACTGTTGAAGATACGTTCGCCGCAGGCCACTACCTGCGCAACTACAAGGGCAAGTGCGAGAATCCGCACGGGCACAACTATAAGATTCGCGTGACGCTTGCCGGGGCTGAGTTGGATAAGGCTGGGCTACTGCTCGACTTCAAGGACCTGCGCGAAGTGATGAAGCACGTCATCGAGCGGCTCGACCATCAAATGATTAATGAGATCGAGCCGTTCACCGTGATCAATCCCTCGGCGGAGAATCTGGCGAAGTATTTTTACGACGAGTCGAACATGCGCCTGCAAAGCGTCACCAGCGGCCGCGTCCGTGTGAAAGACGTGACGGTATTCGAAACCGACACAACAACCGCAAAGTACAGCGAGTAACCTCGGGGTCACCAACGTAAGAAGTGATGTCGCAGCTCGTCGGAGGCCGAGAGCTGACGGCTGAAAGCTGATAGCTGCTTTCCATGCAGATCACCGAAATCTACAAGTCCCTGCAAGGCGAGTCCACCCACGCTGGGCTGCCGTGCGTCTTCGTTCGTCTGACGGGATGCAATCTGCGCTGCTCCTGGTGTGATAGCGAATACACGTTTCAGGGCGGACGCAAGATGGCCATGGAGGAAGTGCTGGACGAAGTCTCGCGGCTAAGTCCCGCAGGCGGGCTGGTCGAGATCACGGGCGGCGAGCCGATGCTGCAGGAGCGGGAAGTCGTGCCTCTGATGCAGCGTCTGCTCGAGGATCACTATACTGTCTTGCTCGAAACCAGCGGAGAGCGGCCGCTGGAGCGGGTTCCGGCGGCTGTAGTCAAGATCGTGGACGTGAAGTGTCCGGATTCTGGCGAAGCTGACACATTTCTCGCCGAGAATTTGGAAGCGCTCGAACCGCAGGATGAAATCAAGTTCGTGTTGAGCAGCCGCGCCGACTACGACTTTGCTCGCGACTTCACTCAGCGCCACAACCTCGCGAGTCGTGTGAACGCGGTTCTGTTCTCGCCCGCCTTCCGTAAGGACGCCACCGGCTCCCGTGACAGCTCACACTGCCTGGTCGATCCTCAGGAACTCGCCGAGTGGATGCTGGCCGACAGCGTGCCCGCTCGCCTCGGACTGCAACTGCACAAATTCATCTGGGACCCAGCAGTGAAGGGAGTCTGAGAAATTGAGTAGCCATGGTTGGAGGTGAACCTGGGCCCCTATACGTTCGATTGACTCAATCCGGAGGCCACAATGGACATCTCGTATAGCGCGGATAAAGACGATCTGTTTTGCCCTGCGAAGCGCGCGGTATTCTTCCCGAACGGCCGGCCGCGCTCCGACGCGGCATTCTGCGTCGAAATGGCTCGTTTGGCATATGCCCGGCAGGATTCCAATTTTGCCTTGGACCAACCGCGCATCAACAACGTTCTGGCCCGTATCCGGTTTACAGACTGCAAGTTTTTCGACAGCGTGATGCATCCCGACGGTCGCGGAGCGCATGGTTTTCTGGCGCTCGACGACAACGCGAAGCTTGCCGTTCTATCTTTTCGCGGCACCGACGCAAATGATCCCAGCGATATTAGCGACGACCTCAACGCGATTCCTGAAGACTGGCAGGGTGGCGGTAAGGTGCATACAGGCTTCGCTAACGCACTGTTGGAGCTTTGGCACGGAGATCACGGAGTCGAGGCCGAACTCAATCAGATCGACGGATATAGGCTGCTGTTCACCGGTCACAGCTTGGGCGCTGCGATGGCGACGCTGGCGGCGAGCCTGAGGACTCCGGCTTCGCTCTACACAATTGGTTCACCCCGCGTGGGAGACGCGGACTTCGTCGCAGCGCTGGAAAAGAAAAATCTCGATAACCACCGTTACGTCGACTGCACCGATGTGGTGACTTGTGTGCCCCCGGAGTTTTTGGGGTATGCCCACATCGGCCGACCCTACTACATTGATCTCGCGCGCAAGGTTCAGCAGCGCGATCCCAAAGATCCCTACATCGAAGGAGATCAGAGAAAGGCGGAGCTGCAATACATCGAGCAATACGCCTGGAGAATCGGAGACGTACCGTTGCGTCCGCTTGCCGATCATGCTCCCGTCAACTATGTTTTGCCCGTGACCGCGGACACTCCCTAGGAATGACTAGTGCCAACTTGAAAACGGATAGCAAGGCCCGTGCTGTAGTGCTCCTGAGCGGAGGCATGGACTCCAGTGTCTGCGCTGCGCTCGCCGTGCGCGATCATGACACAGCCGCGGTTCACATCAGCTACGGCCAGCGCACCGAGGAACGCGAGCGGAGATCATTCCTCGCAATCTGCGAGCGGCTCAACATTCACGGCAAACTCGTAGTCCGAAACGAAGCCCTGCGTGCCATTGGCGGTTCCGCTCTCACCGACGCAACAATAGCGGTGCCGCGGGCTGAGAAGGTCGGGCATAGCGTCCCGGTCACCTACGTACCTTTTCGCAATGCGCACTTTCTGGCCGTTGCCGTCAGTTGGGCGGAGGTGTTGGGCGCCGAAAAGGTGTACATTGGCGCAGTCGAGCCCGACAGTTCCGGATACCCGGATTGCCGTCCGGCGTACTATGAGGCGTTCAACCAAGTGGTGCAGGCCGGCACCAAGGATGGACGCATTGAAATCGTTACTCCCCTCATCGCCATGCGAAAAGCCGAGATTGTGCGCCTTGGCCTTGAACTGGGTGCACCGTTCGATTTAACTTGGTCATGTTACAGCCGAGAGGATCGGGCCTGCGGAGTGTGCGATAGCTGCGCCTTGCGCCTGCGCGCGTTCGAAACCGCGGGAGTAAAAGATCCGATTCCGTACGCCGCGGGGTAGAGATTATAGTTCGTAGCTTTTGGATGGCTAAGTTGTGCAAGTCACAATCCGAAAGCCGTCCGCAAAATTCGACTTTGCCGGGAGGCAAAATGAAAACGCGTTTCGCATTCTTTCTATTCGTGATACTGGCGGTGGGACTGTGTGTGCCTTCGGTCTTCGCCCAACAGGGAACGGTCAAGGGTGTCTGCAAAGATGCCCAGGGTAATCCCATCGTCGATGGCATCGTTGTCTATGCGAACCAGGACAATGGGCAGAAGTACAACCTGAAGACGAACAAAAAGGGCGAATATTTTTCGCTGGGTGTCTCGCCCGGCAAGTATGTCGTCACGCTGTTCAAGACTGCCGACGACCAGAAGGCAAACAAGGAGATGGACCACGTCAATGGTTTCCAGGTCCAGCTCGACGAGAACACCCTCGATTTTGACGTTAAGAAGGAACAGGAAAACGCCGCCAAGGGACAGGGACTTTCTCCCGAGCAGTTGAAGCAGATGCAGGAAGCGCAAGCCAAGGCAGCGAAGGAAACCAATACCGTCAAGGCTCTCAACGACAAGCTCAATATCGCCAAGACTGCCGCCGATGCCGGAGACTTCGATACTGCTATCTCGGCTCTTACCGAGGCGAACCAACTGGATCCCAGCCGCGACCTCGTCTGGTTCAAGCTCGGAGACTACTACCGCATGTCGGCCCCCAAGCAGACCGATCCTGCGGAGAAGCAGAAGCGCCTGGATTCCGCAGTCGAGGCCTATCAGAAGGCGGTAGATCTCAAGAAAGCAGTAACCAATGACAAAGACCCGAACGCCGCCAAGAACCTCGCCGCCTATTACAACAACCTCGCTGACGCGCTGAACAAAGCCCACAAGACGGATGATGCGGTGAAAACCTACGAACTGGCCGCGCAGATCGACCCCACTGCCACCGCACAGTCTTACTTCAATATTGGTGCCGTATACACCAACGCCGGGAAAGTCGACGATGCGATTGTGGCCTTCGACAAAGTGATTGCCGCCGATCCCAATCGCGCCGACGCCTATTATTGGAAGGGCGTAAACCTGATCGGCAAAGCTACCCTGCAGGGCGACAAAATGGTGGCGCCTCCGGGCACGGCTGACGCCTTCCAGAAGTACCTGGAACTGCAACCTACGGGCACGTTTGCCGATGCGGCCAAGCAGATGCTGACCAGCATTGGAAGCTCGGTCGAGACCAGTTTCGGCAACAAGAAGAAAGCTGCTGCCCCTAAGAAGTAGTATCTTCTTAAAATACAATAGCTTACGCGAAAATGAAGGGCGGCTGAAACCAGCCGCCCTTCGTGCATTTTTGGCCCCACCTCCGCAGGTTACTAAGGGCGTTGTACTTGCTTGTCCTTCGCAGCGAGCCCGCCTCGCGGTACAGTTAACTATCTGAGTTTTCTTCCCTTTCTGTGGTGCGTGCGATTCTCAAGGTGTGAGGACGAATGGCAGCACCAACCATTGCTCCAATTTCTGTCGCGTTAGAAGGATTTTCCGGCACCGGCAAAGTGGCGACCCCGGAGCTGCTGACCGCCATGCTCCGTGCTGCCGAGAAGATCAGCGACCTGATCTTTTCGCCCGGGCGTCCACCCCAAGTTCAGGTTTACGGGCAAATGATTCCGGTGCAGGTGCCGGGGTTCACTCTGCTCACGCCGGACGATACCCGCCACCTTGCCGCCGACTTGATTGGCGACAATAAGCAGGCCATCACGACTCTTCGCGAGCACGGCGCTTGCGATATCTCGTTCGGCCTGCCAGGCCTCGCCCGCTTCCGCGTCAACATTTTCATTCAGCGCGGCAGTTGCGCCGTAGTGATGCGGGTCATTCCCACAGCCATCCCGGATTTTGCTTCGCTGCATCTGCCGGAACAGTTGTCCGACGTCAGCAAGTTGAGGGATGGTATTGTCCTAGTCACAGGAGCGACAGGTTCCGGAAAGTCGTCTACTCTCGCGGTGCTGTTGGACCTAATCAACCGCGAGAAGTACTACCACATCATCACGATCGAAGATCCCATCGAATTCCTGCACAACCATAAGTGCTCGACGATTCACCAGCGTGAGCTGCACAGCGACACGCCAAGCTTTGCGCATGCCTTGCGTTCTGCGATGCGGCAAGCGCCTAAAGTGATATTGGTTGGCGAAATGCGCGACCGCGAGACCATCGAAATCGTGCTCGAAGCAGCCGAAACCGGACACCTGGTGTTCTCCAGCCTGAACACCATGGATGCGTCGAAGACGGTTGAACGCATCGTCAGTTCGTTCACTCCAGCCGAACAGCAGTCCGTTCGTGAGCGTTTTGCGAAGTCGTTCCGTTACATCATCTGCCAGAGGCTGATTGCAAAGGCAGACCGCGGCGGACGCATACCCGCATTCGAAATCCTCAAGGCTAATACGCGCACTCGCGAGTGCATCGAAAAAGGCGAGCGCGAAAACAAGACCTTGCTCGATGCCATGAAGGCCGGCGCTTCCGAAGGCATGCAGCACTTCGACGGCGAAATCGCCCAGTTGGTGCGCGATCGCTCGGTTGATCTCGAAACCGGGCTATCGTTCGCCAGCAATCCCGCGATCTTGGGGCAGGAACTGGCGCGGTAAGAACGATCCCGACTTCTCGCCTCGTCCACTAGATTGCTGAAGGCGCGGGGCCGACTCCGACGCCGCGTCCTTCTTTTCCTCGATCCTCTTGCATCTCTGACACCACAAACGCCAAGGGAATCGGTTTTCGCAACTGAGTGACCTGAGTCACTGCAAGTCTCCTTCCCGTGTGCGAACGTGTTGGCGCTAGCGAACGCTGGCCGAGGGAGCATTCCGGGCGATTGTCGGTTTGCAGACCTGCTTGGCAAAGTACGTCTCCGGTACATCCTCTCTTCGCCGTGCTTAAACCGGCACTTGGGCGCCATCCAGCAAGACGCTTCGGTACCCATCTATCACCGAACAACCTGGAGGCACTATGCGATTGCCGTTATTTATCTTAGGTTTTCTCCTGCTCCTAACTCTGCAACTGACTGCACAATTCAAACCACCCCTGACCTACGCCACAGGCACGACCCCTTTCGGCATGGCCGTCGGCGACGTCAACGGCGACGCCAAACTTGATCTGGCGGTAGCCAATAGCGACGGCAATACCGTCAGCATACTGCTGGGTAAGGGCGAGCGTTGACTACTTCACTGGTGCTCGCCCACCTCCGTGGTTGGGGCGATTCAACGGGGATACCAAGCTCGACCTGGCGATTACCAGCGCCAATGACGGTACCGTGAGCGTGTTGCTGGGGATAGGGGACGGTACCTTCTCGCCGCATGTCGATTACCCAGTACAGATCGATCCCCAGTTTCTCGTGGTGGGTGATTTCAACGGGGATGGCCGACTCGACGTAGCGGCGTCCAACTATGCATCGGACTCCTGGTACGGCAGTGCCTCAATCTTGCTGGGCAATGGCGACGGAACCTTCCAGGCTCAGAGGATCACTCACGTCGGATATACGCCCTTTGGCATTTTGGCGGGTGACTTCGACAACGACGGCAACCTCGACCTCGCGGTGATCGACAACAATGGCAGTTGGGGTGTTTATATTTTGCTAGGCAATGGTGACGCGTCATTCCAGTCGTCTTTATGGTTCGGTGCCGGCACAAATCCTCGCCAGGGCGTAGTCGCCGACTTCAATGGCGACCCTAACCTAGATCTGGCCATCGGGAACTGCCTCAACAACAACGTCTCCGTCCTATTCGGCGATGGACATGGGAACTTCTCCGGTCCTGCCAACTACACCGCCGGCAGTTACGTCCAAAAAGTTGCGGGCGGCGATTTCGATGGTGATGGCAAGGTTGACATCGTGGTCGCGAACAACCAAACGAACAACGTGTCCGTCGTGATGAACTATGGCGATGGCACCTTCCAGCCGCATGTCGACTATGCCGCAGGGAATGGGCCCATGGATGTGGCGGTGGGAGACTTCAACGGCGATGGTGCGCCCGACCTGGCCGTCGTGAATATTTACAGTAACTCAGTCTCCGTGCTCCTGAACACGGAAGTACCTGATTTCACATTCGCAACTTCGACCACAGCACCCATCACCCTGAAGGCCGGACAGTCGACAACCTTTACCTTAAGTATGACCGCTCAATACGGGTTCAGTGGCACCGTCGCTCTCACCTGCTCAGTGCAGCCCGCCGTGGCGATGGGGCCTCAATGTTCTCGTAGCCCGACATCGATCAGTCCGGGTACAAGCTCTACCCTGACGATAACCACGGTTGCAACGACAGCCGCGCTGGACCCTCCGGCCGGTCGCCAAATCGCCATGTTCTACGCAATGGGCTTGCCATTTCTGGGGCTCGCAGTATTTGCCGTCGGTCTCAGCTCACCCCGCGGCAACCGAAGAAGGCTCGTGGGCCTCGTGTTCGGCACTCTGCTCGCCGTCGGCGTGATCTTTCAGATGGCGTGCGGCGGCCGGCCATAGCGGCGGTAGCAGTCCCGGCACGCCGGCTGGAAACTACACCATCACCGTTACGGGTACGGCCGGTACGGTGGTGCACACCAAGGCGGTGTCGCTGACGGTACAGTAACCGGCGCGCCGTCGGCGATGTCGTGTTATCCGACAATTTCAACGGCCGATCCCTGCGATTTGGACCTTCCGTTCCACTATCATCTGCACATGTCGGTTCAACCCGTCGCTTCCAAAGTGATGAGCTTCGAAGACGCTCGCCGCGTCGTGGAGCAACAAGCTGCGCATATTCAAGTCCGAGGATCAGAATCCGTGCCTCTCTTGGCTGCTGCAGGTCGGGTCCTGGCGGAATCGGTGTTTGCCGACCGCGACATCCCTCCTTTTGCCCGATCCACACGCGATGGCTATGCAGTACGATCCGCGGACTTGTCGCGGCTCCCGGCAACGCTCGACGTGATTGGCGAGATCAAAGCCGGCGAGAAAATCGATCGCATCCCGTCGCACATCGCCAGCGGACAGACGGCCTCTATCATGACGGGCGCTCCGCTTCCCGCGGGCGCGGATGCGGTCGTGATGGTGGAATACACAACCGAAAATGGGAAGCGTGTCGAAATCACAAGGGGTGTCAACCCCGGAGAAAATGTTGTTCCTCGCGGCGCCGAAGCGCAACAAGGAAGTCCACTGGTTGATCGCGGACGCCGCTTGACCGAAGCGGCCGTCGCGTTGACCGCCTCGGTGGGAAAGTCGCGGCTGGAGGTGTTTAAGCGTCCCAAAGTCTCCGTGCTCACAACGGGAGATGAAATTGTCGATGTTGATGCCACTCCCGGTCCGACCCAGATTCGCAACTCGAATAGTTATTCTCTCGCAGCACAGATTCAGAAGGCAGGTGGTCAGCCGGTATTGCTGCCGGTTGCGCCGGACGAACCTCAAGGTCTCAAGCGGTTGATCGAAAAGGGATTGGACTCGGATTTGCTGCTCATGACGGGTGGCGTTTCCATGGGCCGCTACGACCTGGTGGAGCAAGTGCTGTCAGAAATGCATGCCGAGTTCTTCTTCACCGGAGCGAAAATCCAGCCCGGCCGCCCCGTCGTGTTTGGTCTATGTGGCGCAGGTTCCCCCGCAGGAGAAAGGCGGGAAACCTATTTCTTTGGGCTGCCCGGGAATCCAGTCTCAACCATGGTGACGTTCGAACTCTTCGCGCGGCCGGTGCTTGAGGCGTTAGCAGGGCAGTTTCCAAGCAAGCTGCTGTTCCTCCATGCGCGCCTGAAATCAGAAATCCGCGTCAAGACTGGCCTCAAACGATTTCTTCCCGCGATCCTCTCTGGCGAGTTTGAAGACACGCAGGTTGCACTGGTCGCCTGGCAAGGGTCAGGCGACATTGCCGCCACCGCGCGGGCGAACTGCTACATCGTAATCCCGCCCGAGCGCGAGCACATTCCGGGGGGCGAATGGGTTGCCGTGATGATGCGGTAGGTTCACTTGAGCCAAGATGCGGCCAGCGGCGTCTCTACAACTGGCCTCCCATGTAAGATAGAGCTTCAGCATGGCGAAGAAACTCTCCCATTACGACCGAGCGGGACGGGCCCGTATGGTCGATGTTTCCAGCAAATCGGCGACGAAGCGTGAGGCGGAGGCCAGCGCGTTCGTAGAGATGAAGCCCGCAGTGCTGGCTGCGCTGCCGAAAAATCCGAAGGGCAATCCGCTCGAGGTCGCGCGCATAGCGGGAATCATGGCCGCCAAACGCACATCAGAACTCATCCCCATGTGCCACCCACTCCCTCTCTCGCTCGTTGATGTCGATCTGCGCCTGTGCGAGAATGGCGTCGCGATTACCTCCAAAGTAACAACCACTGCCGAAACCGGCGTCGAAATGGAGGCCCTGGTGGCAGTAAGCATCTCCGCCCTAACCGTTTACGATATGTGTAAGGGGTTGGATAAGGGTATTTTGATTCGGGAGATCGCGTTGGAGCGGAAGAGTGGCGGGAAGAGCGGGGAGTATCGGCGGACGAAGTAGCGTCTGCATACAAATTCATGGCGAATAACGTCAAGCTGCTGGTGATCGACGACAACCCGATGGTGCTGGGGATGTTGGAGCATGCTTGGGTGTCGCTGGCGCAAGTCACGACTGCGACCGATGCGGCCGACGCGCTTTTGAAGGCGGTCGACGATCCTCCGGAACTGGTAGTGTGCGACTACCGCATGCCAGGAATGGATGGCCGGCAATTCGTCGAGAAGTTGAAGAGCCGTCCGGCGACCGCGAATTTTTCCGCCGTGCTGATGGCGAGCAAGGCGGACATCGCCGAGAAGCTTTCGCCGCAGGATGCCGCGGATGATTACCTGGAGAAGCCGTTCTTCCTGAAGGATGCTACGCGCCGCATCAAACGCATGATCGACCGTATCGCGCTGGAGAAGATGGCGAAGACCGCACCCTCGGACGGCGTGGTGCGCGGGAGTCTCGCGCAGATGAACGTGATCGACCTGATGCAATCTCTCGAGATGGGCCGTAAGAGCTGCCAGCTTTCACTCAGCAATGAAGGCGAGAAGTGCGAAGTTTTTTTTGCGGAAGGACAGGTGAAGCACGCGACCTACGGATCGCTGGTCGGCGATGAGGCCGTGTTCAAAGTGCTGCGCTGGACCGGCGGAAATTTCCAGCTCGACTTCGAAGGCAAGACCGATAAAGAGACGACCCAGCTCAACACCCAGGGATTGCTGATGGAAGGGCTGCGGTTGCTCGACGAATCGCAGCGCGATGGCGGCGGAGAGCCCGAGGCAGCGGAGACGCCGGTGGCTGCCGCATCCGCACCTCCGTCTCCAGCGAGTGCTCCTCCAAGCGCGGCCAAGGCCAGGAGAGAAGAAGAGGAAGATGTCCTCCTCGACGGCTGAGCCTGCCGCCACGACGGCTCTTACCGCGGCGGTCGTCACAGTCAGCGATTCCTGTGCTCGCGGGGAACGCGAGGACCGGTCGGGACCAGCGGTTGTCGAAATTCTGAAGAAGCTTGGCTTCTCGGTCACCGTGCGCGAAGTGGTTTCTGACGACGCAATCCAAATTCAAAATCTGCTGATTCGGTTAGCTCGGGAAGTGCGATTCATTGCGACTACCGGAGGAACTGGGATTGCTGCGCGCGATATTACGCCAGAATCTACCGTTGCGGTTTGCGAGCGGCTATTGGACGGAGTTGCCGAGCGCATGCGGAGCGAAGGCGCTAAGAAAACTCCATTTGCAGCGCTGAGCCGTGGGGTGTGTGGAGTGCGGGGACTTGCTTTGATTCTTAACTTGCCCGGAAGTCCGGCTGGGGCGGTGGAATCGCTGGAGGCCGTGGCCGGGTTGATGCCTCATGCGATCGAGTTGTTGAGCGGGAAGACGGAGCACGGGTAACGGCGACGAAGTGCGGTGTCTTGACACATTTCGTCGCAGACGGACAGCCGAGTTCGGCTGTCCGTAAGTGAGTTTCTTTAGTCTTAGTCAGTGTGCTTTTCCTGGGCCTAGCAGCGCCCGCCCGGGGAAGACATCCGGCACGGCTTTCCCTTTATCAATCACCACGGTTCCTCCAACCAGCAAGTAGTGCACGCCGATGCTGGGTTCCATAGGCTTTTCGAAGGTCGAGCGGTCGCTGATGGTCTGGGGATCGAACACCACCACATCGGCGTCGGCTCCTTCCTGCAGTCGTCCTTTCTGGTGTCCCGCGTGAGTGGAACGCTCCAGCACTTGCGCGGGCATGAGCGTCATTTTGCGGAGCGCTTCCATCAATGTCAGGGTCTTCTTCTCACGTACGTATTGCGCCAGGACTCGCGAATACGTGCCGGCGTTGCGAGGGTGTCCCGGCGCTCCGTCGCTGGCAATCATGATCAGAGGATTGGGGATGACCGCGTCCACCGTTTCCTGCGTGTTGGCGAACACGAGGACGGATTGTGCCGTGCTGGAGTTATGCAACTCTTCGAAGCGTTCTTTGGTGAGGTGCTCTCCCGTGTCAGGGAGGACGAGGTTGCCGTAGTCTATGCCGAGCTTTTCGCGCCAGCCCGGGTTGAACAGCGCGGAATTCACCGCGGTCATACCGGCGATGTAGGGATAAGCCTCAGTAGTGACGTCAAGGCCGCGCTTCCGGGCTCCGTCGACCAGCGAGATGCATTCGAGTGAGTCGATGAGGCAGGTGCTGTTGATGTGGACGATATGGAGAGGCGCGCCGGTGATGGCCGCGGCTCCGATGACCTCTTCAACCGATTCGATGGCGGACCCCGGCTCAAGTCGCCCGAAACTGCGCATGTGAGTGTAGACCGGCAGCTTACGTTCGGCCGCGACGCGGAACATATCGATCACTTCGAGCCGGGTCGCGCCGGGAGTGTATTGGATGCCCATGCCGACTCCGAGAGCGCCAGCGTCGATTTCGTCACGCAGCCGCTGCTGAATCTGTTTGATCTGCTCGGCGGTCGCGGGCTGGTTCGTTGCGGGGCCGCTCTTCGGCAAAATCTCTGGGATGCCGGCACGGGGGTCGACGGCGCCAGGGCTTAGAGGCGCGCCGAAGACGAGCGCGCGCGCAGCGGCCTGGCTGGCTGTTGTGCCGTAGTGAATCAGCGAATGTCCGTCTTTTGTCTTGAGAAACGTGGCGACGTCTGGCACACCGATCTCCATTTCGAGTGCGGTCGTGACACCGTCGAAAGCCTTCACGCGCTGGCTGTCGGGTTCCTGGCCATGCTGGTGCAAGTCGATAAAACCGGGAGCGACGACGAGTCCTGTGGCGTGGACTACTCGGCGGCCCGCGAGAGGCGTGGCCGAGATGCGGGCGATCTTGCCCTTACTGATGCCGACGTTGCGGACGGCGTCGAGTCCGGTTTCGGGGTCCATGACACGCCCACCTTCGAGCACGAGATCGTATTGCTGCGCTGCCAGCAGGGATGTCGAGAACAGTAAAAGAAAGAGAATCAGCTTGCGCATTGTGGCTCCGAGGCTAGCGATGATAGCAGGAGTGGTGCCTAGTGCTCGCTCTCCGAGCCAGCTGCGACAGAAACCGTCACGCCCGGAAAGCCGAGGCGACTGTCCCCACGTGAGCATCTGCAACCTCAGCATGGGAGACATCAAGATCTGAAACATGAAGATCTGACGCATTCTTTTTCGATCACGTACACTAACTGGTCCCTTGAAAACGATTGGACACATACTGGCGCGCTATACGGCGTGGATTCTTGGGCTTATGAAGGTGCTCGGGATCTGGGGTCCGTTCGTTATTGCCTTTGCCGACAGCGCGCTTCTCGGCATGCCCGTGGACTTCATCGTGGCGACCTATGTCTATCAGGATCGCCGGCGGCTATTGGTTTACGTCGCGATGGCGTCGCTGGGATCGGCGCTGGGCAGCATTCCGCTGTACCTCATTGGGTACCTGGGCGGAGAGAAGGTTCTCCGCAAGCGGATTTCGGAGGAGCGCTTCCTGAAGATTCACCGTTCATTCGAACAACATGAATTCTGGGCGCTGATGTTTCCAGGGATGTTGCCGCCGCCCATGCCATTCAAAATTTTCGTGCTGGGGGCCGCGGTGTTTGAGATGCGGTTTCGCGACTTTCTGGTGGCGATTTTCGCGGGCAGATTCGTGCGGTTTCTGGTGCTGTCGGTCCTCGTGCTTTGGTTCGGCCCGCAAATTGTGGGGATCTTCGGGGGCTTGATTGCGCACCATTGGATCTGGTTCGTGACCGTTCTGGTGTGTGGGGTTGGGTTGTGGTTAGTGCTGAGGCAAAAAAGAAGAGCAGGTGCCGAGGAGGGCAAGGACTGAACGTTCGCGCAAGCGAATTCTCATCAACAGAAACTCGAAGACCCGACCGAAGTCGGGCCTTTTCCTTCCTTGGTGATTTCGACGGTTCGTCCCCTTGGAACGCGCCGTGTGCTCTTATGCGGCTGCGGTGTGGTCGCCAGCCTTGCTGAGCAAGCCGGAGAGCGAATGGAGGGCAACCGGCGTATAGAAGAACGCAAGAGTGAAGAACAGATCGCTCTCCGCGGTTCCGCGGAAGAACGGAATGGCTGCGGTGTAAGACGTCATCAGGCCGCCGAGAGTTCTAGGATACATTTCCGGCCACGCAGCCCACACCGCGAAGTTACTGATCACGAAGAACGAAACGGAACTGGTCACGGCTGCACCGACCACACGCCAGAAGCCGGATTTCTCCCGCAGGTTGGTGCCCAGCCAGAGAATCCCGGCATACCACGCCCAGGTTACGAGGTGGTCCCACGAGAAGACGTACGCGTAAATGTATTTGGTGAGAATCACGTCGGTCGCAGCCAGCATCACGAGCGGAATCCACGTTTGACGGCGCGAACCTCTCGCACCGAAAAACAGCAGAGACGCCGCCAGCGGTGTGAAATGCCACGCGTGGGGCAGGACATTCAAGGGACCTGCGAAGGGCAGGAAGCGGACGGCAATTGCTAGCAGGACGAATAGATAGGGCAGCATGATCACCTCAGGAAGCGAACTATTATTCTGGGCGCTGAAAGGGCTGCCGTCAAGGGCAGATCCTCTCCGCGACAATTAGTTTACAGTTCGACTCGACTCCCAACATGTGTCGGACGGGCTACAGTTCCTGACGCTTGGCCGATTTCACTTCTAGGTCGGGCACTGGCTTGCTGCGAAAAACGCTGAAATTGGTGACATCGTTCAACACAAAAGCTGGAACGCCCGGCGCAACGGACATTTTGATATGCCGTAAGTCAGCGTCTTGCACATCGTACAGAGAGAACGCGGGGCGGGCATCTTCGGTCGCGCTTTCGATCTTGATGCCGCTTAGCTCGATGCCCTTCACATGGCGAATGAAGAATCCGTGCGCCGGAGTAGTGCCGAACATGGTGGGTTCAGGATAGTCCTTTTCTTTCTCGAAAATCTGGAGCGCCGCATCGGCGTGGGTGCCTCCGCCTTGATGGAGGATCGTGATGTCGCTGAGCTTGAGATCTTCCATGGGATGACCGGGAATGCCGGAGATGATCGAGCAGACGGGAGGTGCCGCGGCGCTGAGGCAAGTCACGTTGCTGATGTTCAGGCGGCGAATCACGCCCACTGGAACGCTCTCGGGTCCGCGCATGCGGGCGCCGAGCCGAACAAAGATAGGCGCTGCGAGAACATTGCGCATGGTGATGTTGGTAATCGTCACGTCTTCGATCACGGCGCCATCGACGCTCTCGATGGCGAAGCCATGGCAGCCTTCAAAGACGCAGTTCGAGACGGTGATGTTCTTGAACCCGCCGTTCGACTCGGTGCCGAACTTGATGCGTCCGGTGCGGTACGCCTTTTCGTCAGGCGGCAGTAACTTGCAAGTCGCATCGAGCAGCGTGCCTTCCTGATAGCTGCCGGCCACGAGGCAATTGCTGATCGTCACCATTTCCGTGGCGCGGGCGTAGCCGAGGGCGAAAGAGCTTTTCAGGCAAATGCCATCGTCCCAGGGGGAATTCACGCTGCAATTGGAGATGCGCACGTTGCGGCAGCAGTCAATGTCCATGCCGTCGCGGTTGGTGTCGATCAGGAGATTGTCGATGGTGAGGTTGTCAACGCCGGTGGCGAGAATGCCGAAGTGGCCTCCGTGCAGGATGGAGAAATCGCGCAGCAAAACATTGCGACAGTTCTTGAGGGCAATCGCTTTGTTCGCGACGCCGGGTTGCTCCGCCTTCGGTCCCGCACCCCAGCCGCGGCTCAGGCCTTTGCCCCAGATCAATCCGGGGCCGGAAATCGAGACGCCAGTCAGACCTTCGCCCCACAGCAAACTGTTGTGCCAGTGGTTGTGGCCGAAATCCTGATAGTTCTCCCAAGGCTGGTTGGACTCGGCGAGATCATATCCAGGGGCGCCTTCTTCTGCCGGATCGGAAGCCAACAAGATGGATCCGGGGGCGAGATAGAGCGCGACGTTGCTTTTGAGGCGGATGGAAAAACAGCGGTAGCATCCGGCGGGAAGGAAGACAGTACCTCCACCGGCGGCCTCGGCGGCCTCGATTGCTTTGTTGATCGCGGGACTATCGAGTGCCTTGCCGTCGCCTTGCGCGCCGAACGACGTGACCTGAAAGATGGGGTTCGTTGCGGCCCCAGCGGGCGCTGCGGCCAGGCTGTTTCCGGGCAAGGCAACTAGCGCACCTCCAGCCAGGCCGGCGGTTGCATGTGTGAGAAATTTTCGTCGTGAGCGGTTATCAGGATGCATAAAGCTCCGGAATTCATGGCCCCACTTCGAGTGGTTTGCTAGCGGCCTTTCTGGCCAGGTTCTGGCACGAGGACTTGATTCTTTTCCGTACCGTAGAGATCGCCCACCACGTGCAAGTTCTTGTCGAGTTGCACGGCGGCCCCGAGCACGCGACGGCCACGCCCTCCGCTGATAGAGCTTGGAATCTGAACGTACCGCAAGTCCTGGAAGTGAACAACGTAGCCGCCTTCAGTCGTCTCCAGCGTTTCAGTCTCAGTGACGGGATACTGCGCCCAATCGAGATAGACGCGGCCGAGATAAGAATTCTTTGCGGCCAGAGTGATGGGAGTCTCCTCCGGCTTGTAGCGGATCTCGAGGCGTCCCTGGGGATCGACTTCCGGCTCCAATGAGTCGACGGAGGCGAGAGCGAAAAATGCGGGAGTCTCCACGACACCGTCCCATTGAAAGGGATTGACCCAGCGCGGGTAGGCTGAAACCCGTACAGGATCGGTGCCGTTGTAGGTCCGCGCGTCAAGGGCGTTGATGGCTCGACGATGCTCGTAATCGCGCAGTCCCCACATGAGCACGATCCCGACGAGCGCGAGGGTAGCTGCTACCCGGCCGCGGGGACCGCGATGACGCGATCCGATTTCTTTATCGATCATCGCGAAGAATGCTGGGACGACCAGACCAAGGATCAGGAACACCAGCATGACCGGCTCCACGATGAAGACGATGTCCCACGAGTACCATTTTTCGGAGAACGGCCAGAAGGGCCGTACGCCGTAGTTGTTGCTGAAATCGAGCAGGATGTGACTCAATCCGGCGATGCAGGCGTAGAGGAAGAGCATTCCCCAGCGCGGCGGAAGATCGGGATCGTTCGTCTTGCGGCCACGCAGTCGCCAGACCAGGTACACGAAGCCCACGACCAGGAAGGCATCGAGCGGCACTCCGACAAACGAGTGGGTGAAGCCGCGGTGGTGGGCGAAACTGAACGCAGGGCCGCGAAAGCGTCCGAGGACGTCGAGGTCGGGAGCTTCTGCGGCTAGTGTCAGCGTCAACGTAGCTAGCGCTGTCTTGCGGTTGAGACCGGCGCGGCCGAGGCATGCGCCTGTCAGGAAATGGGTGACGGGTTCCAAGGAGATCGAGAGATTCTATTTCGCCGGGCGAGATATGCCAAGGGGCGGGCAATTCGAGCTTCACCGGAGAGATGTTTATCTCAGGTGGCAGGAGCGAGCAGTGTCAGCGCGTCGGGCACGACTGTGATCTCGGCGGGCAGCGTGCCGATCAGCTCGCCATCTGCCTCGACGTAGATCTTTGGCTGTCCTTGGGTCGAAGGAGACTTAAGGTAGTCGCAAGAGACCTTTTTGCTGTAGACGAGGTCGATGCCGGGGATCGTCCAGTGGCGCCGCAGCACGCAACGGGCGACGTAGGCGAGATACGGCAGCCGGCTCGAGGTGCGGCAGGAGACCAGACGCATGTCGTCGCGGTCCAGAGAGGCTCCGGGAGCGAGCTCCTGAACAATCCCGCCGAAGTTGCGAATGCGAACGGCCATGAGTTCGGTGACGTCGGCCCGCTGGGTTTCGTCGGAATCAGTCTCGATGTACTCCGCCGCAAACCGCGTCATGGGATAGGTGAGCCAGAGGTTCCAAGTCTGCATGTAATAGGCAGCCATGCCCATGCGTTGCTTGGCTCCGCTGTGGAGTTTGTAGAAAAGATGCGCGTCAGCTCCGATGCCTGCGGCGACCACAAAGTAGCGAGCGCTCGGCCGGCCTTGCATGTCGCGGTGCTCGATGCGACCGAGTGCAACGCGGCGCGGCCTTGCTTGCAGAGAGGCCTTTGCTGCCGCAGGAATGCTGATCGGAAGGCCCAGGTCGTGCGCCAGAGCGTTGGCGGTGCCCATGGGTAGGATTGCCAGAGCGACGGGTGACAGCGCGAGGACTTGCGCGATGTTGTGAATGGTGCCGTCGCCACCGCAGGCGAATATCGTGTCGCACCCGGCGTTAATGGATCGGCGAACCTCGTCGCCGGCATGATCCGGAGAATCCGTGGGAACCAGATCCGCCTCAACGCCTCCGCCGCGGAGCACGGAGAGCGCAGATTCCAATTCTTGCCGCCGGCGCTTGCTGCCGCCGGACGCCGGGTTGTAAAGCAACGCGGCCTTGCGCATAAGCGGGATCGAAGCTGGATTGTACCTGAGGTGAACGGTGACAAAAGAAAGAGGCGATCAGCGCTTGCCCCATTCCCACATGCCGAACATCGCTTTCGTGGGCAAGGGATGGCCGAGCTGCCGGGCGAGCATGGTGATTTGTCCGCGATGGTGGGCATCGTGCGCAATCAGGTATGCGAGAAATCCGGCGACGTCGGGACGGAAATTCTGGATGCGGCCATCTGCCGCCAACGCGCGGCTGATCATCCCGCTCAGAGCGTTCCGGCTGCTCTCCAGGGCTCGAATGGCTTGCACCTGGGTCACCGTGGCGCGATTGAGTTGGTCGGGAATCTCATCAGCCTTGGCAGCTTTCAGCCACATCACGCGGACGTTGTGCATGTGGGCGACGATGGCAGCAACGGTGCGACCCTTGCCATCCGGAGGCTTCGCCGTCCAGGCCCCTGGCGGAAGATTCTCGATCAAATGTTCGTTTATGCGGTTATTGGTATCGAACGCAGAGAGCAACGCAGCCGGAGCCTTGCCCGCGAAGATGTTTTCAGTCGCATGTTGCGAGTCGGGAGACTTAGCCATGGTTCACTTGCGGATGACTGTTCACTTGCGGATGACTTGGCAAGGGCCTCAATTTGGCATAAGCTGGGCGCCACTTGCAAGGGTGTCTTTTTCCACAACCGTTTCCTGACGTGTTGTTTGGGGCTCGAAAGTACAACCGAACTGAGGAGGGATTGACCAGATGAAAATTCTGGCGCAGTTACTCTGCGGTCTTTTGTTCTGCCTGAGCGCGATGGCGCAAAATCACGCCTCCCACGCGCAGACTCACCCGGTCACACTGGTGACTGGGCTGGGCAATCTCCATCACCCCGTATCTACGCGCAACCCGCAAGCGCAGCAGTTCTTTGACCAGGGACTGCGCTTCATTTATGCCTTCAACCACGACGAAGCGGCGCGCTCGTTTCAGCATGCCGCCGAACTCGATCCCAAGCTGGCGATGGCCTACTGGGGCGTCGCCGAAGCAGTGGGACCGAACTACAACGATCCCGCAGATCCCGACCGCTATAAGCACGCGCACGACGCGGTGCAGAAGGCCGTCGATTTGTCCTCCGATGCTTCGCCCAGCGAACAGGCATACATCAATGCCATGGCGAAGCGATTTCCCGCCGATCCGAATGCCGACCTGAAGAAAGCGGCTGAGGGCTACCGCGACGCGATGCGTCAGGTGGTCAGCGAGCATCCCGATGACCTGGATGCCGCCACGCTCTTTGCCGAGGCAGGCATGAACCTGCATCCCTGGGGCCTATGGCATCAGGACGGCACTCCCGAGGCCGGCACAGATGAAATCGTGGCCACGCTGGAATCGGTGATCAAGCGCGATCCCAACCATCTGGGCGCGATCCACTACTACATCCATGCAGTGGAGGCTTCAAACGATCCCGACCGCGCACTAGCGGGCGCGAACAAGTTGGCTGCCCTCGCTCCTGGCGCGGGACATATCGTGCATATGCCTGCCCACGTCTACATCCGCACCGGGGATTATGACGCGGCGGTAAAGACCAACGAACAGGCAGCGGAGGTGGATCGCGCTTACATCAAGGCGACCGGCGCGCAGGGCATTTATCCGATGATGTACTACAGCCACAACCTGCACTTCGTTGCGATGTGTGGCGCCATGAACGGCCGTTATGCGGAGGCGCGCAAGAATGCCGACCTGTTAGTGGCGAATGTTGGGCCGCACGTGAAAGACATGCCCCCGCTCGAAGGATTCATGACAATCCCGGTGGCGGTAGAGATTCGCTTTCACCACTGGAACGAAATCCTGAAGATGCCGGCGCCAGATCCTGCGATGAAAACAGCCACGGTGTTCTGGCATTTCGGCCGCGGACTAGCTCTTGCTGGAACCGGCAAGGTGGCCGAGGCGGAAGTGGAGTACAAGATTGTCTCGGATGCCGAGGAAGCCACGCCGCCCGACGTCATCTTCCAGATGCCCATCAACAATAAGGCCAAAGACATTATGAAGATCGCCAAAGATGTCGTCGGCGCGAAGATTGCACTGGCCAAGAAAGACCACACCACAGCCATCGCCATGCTGCGAGATGCAGTCGCGATCCAGGACACGCTCAAGTATGGCGAGCCGCCTGACTGGTTCTTCCCGGTGCGCGAAAACCTAGGTGGTGCCCTCCTGATCAGCGGTGACACTGCGGGTGCGGAGAAGGTCTTCCGCGAAGACCTGGACCGCAATCCGCGGAATCCCCGGTCCCTGTTCGGTCTGTGGCAGGCGCTTCTGAAACAGAAACGAGACTACGACGCCGGGTTCGTTCAAAAGCAGTTTGAATCGTCCTGGAAGAGCGCGCAGGCGTTGAAACTGGATGACCTCGTGTAGTTGAGGGGGTTCGTGTATGAAGAAGTTCGTGTGAGCAGAAGTTCGGGTGGGGACCGCCGCCTCGGCCGTCCCGCCGAGCAAAGCGAGGCGCCGCGGGAGCAGTCTCAAGAAGGCACTATCGGGTGTCGGTTCCCTCCCGCCGAATTGCATAGACCAAATGCAACAGGTCCTTCCACATTACTTCCTTCCACACCGTCATCCCGTTCTTTTCCGCCACGCGTCGTGACGGCAGGTTTTCTGGGCGGATGAGGGAGATGAGTCGCTCTACGGGAAGCCGCGCAAACCCAAAATCGCGACAAGCGCTGGCCGCCTCGGTAGCCAGACCGTGTCCCCACAGATCGCGGCGCAGGTGGTAGCCGATCTCAATCTCGTTCGCACCACCTACGTCCTGCACGGTGAGGCCGCAGTCGCCGATCAACTCGCCACTTGATTTCAGGATCATTCCCCAGAGTCCGTGGCCGGTGTCCACGTACCGCTGGAGGTTGCGCGATATCCACTCTTCGACACGTGCCCTATCAAACGGAGCGGGATAGTAGCGCATGGTTTCCGGGTCCGACAAGACGAGGGCGAGAGCGTCTGTGTCGTCCAGTGAGAACTCGCGGAGGATGAGGCGGGATGTCGTAAGGATATGCATCACTTCTCTAGCACCCAAGCGTAACCTGATTGGTCACTCGCAAGGAGCAGAGGCCGAGATACGTGGAACTTTGCGGCATTGCTTGGTTTCTAACCTGTGTAGGGCAGTCTCGTGAGTCGTCGCACGAGGTCGAAAGATCATGAGAAGGGCACTCGCCATTGTAGGCGCAGTCACTGGATATGCAGTCACAGAGACATTGCTGCTTTTGAGAAGCGTAATCCTGCCACACAATGGATATTCGGCGGGAATCTATCAGTGGGCCGTCCTGTGGGCGCAGTTCCTGCTGATCCCCGGCTTTGCTGCGTTGTTTTCTCGAATCATCTACGGTCGTCGGAAGTGGGGCCGCAGGACTTCGGTGAATTTGCTGGTCGCACCGTTAGGCCTCTCCATATTGATCACACCATTCGCAGTTTTAGCAATACTGCTCGACTGGACATTTGTCGTCAGCAGGATTCTGCTCGGGGCGGCGATGTCGGTTGTTTTCGTCGGTATGGTGATGGGGTTTCGCTGGTGTATGCGACGTTCCAGGACGTGGAGCGCAGAGTCAGAAGCCGACCGATGGCTGGCGGAAAAAAGAGGGAAAGGCATTGACGAGCGGAAGTGGCGCAGCCGCGGTGTTCGCGTCGCGTCAGTCATGCCTGTTGTATCAGTGCTTCTGGTTTTCCTATTCCTGCCTGAAGTCTGGGGAATCCTTTCGCATCTCGATAACCGGCGACTAGGGAGCTTGTCTGGCTATCAGGTCAAGATTCCCGCCACATGGGTTGTCCTACACAAGGAGGGCGCCGAACCAGAAGGAAGATCGTGGGCGAACGGATTCATCGGCCAGGGCATCGGTCGTGGGGGCAATCCCTTCCGCTACGATGCGCTCTCATCTTGGCACATAGGAACCACGTCCCTCAACGACCCAGAGAGAACGGACTATGACCGTTGGCCGCCCACGGCTGACGCAATCGTCAGTCGACGAACATTCGCACTCGCCAACGAGAGCATCGAATGCACTGACCATTGGTCTCACGAGACGTGGGGCGTCTCGCAATCCGAGGCGGCAACCATCGCACAGGTATCCTGCTCTAGTAACGGTCGCTTTCACGCAAGCTTCTATGGCAGCAGGCAGCAACTGTCCGAGTTCTACGGGATGCTTGCGCAAGTGAAGCAAGTGCCGTAGCAATTTCCTGCTCTCGGTCCGCATATAATCTTCTGCCATGCCTGCCAGTAAAGACGTCGAAAAAAAGATCGAAGCGCTCCGCGAGAAAATTCGCCACCACGAATACCTGTACTACGTTCTCGACAAGCCTGAAATCAGCGACGGCGATTTCGACAAGCTGATGCAGCAGCTGAAAGACCTGGAGGCTGAGCATCCGTCTCTGGTAACACCGGACTCGCCCAGCCAGCGCGTTGGAGGCAAGCCGCGCGAGGGATTCGTCAAGGTGCAGCACTCCTCTCCCATGTTGTCGCTCGACAACACCTACAACGAGGAAGAACTGCGCGACTGGGAGCGGCGCGTGCACGAACTCAGCGGCCGCAGCGACGTAGATTATGTTTGCGAACTGAAGCTCGACGGCATGTCGCTGGCGCTGGTCTACGAAGACGGCACGTTGGTCCGGGGCGTGACGCGAGGTGACGGATCGGTGGGCGAAGACGTGACGCTCAACATCCGTACCGTACGCTCCATTCCGCTGTCGATTCCGAAAGATAGCTTGAAGAAGGCCGGCATTCCGGTCAATTTCGAGGTGCGCGGCGAACTGCTTATGCCGACCGCATCGTTCAAGAAAGTAAATGAAGAACGCGAGCGGCAGGGCCTTCCGACGTTTGCCAACCCGCGCAACTTCACGGCGGGAACGGTCCGGCAGTTGGACGCCAGTGTAACCGCCGGACGCCGCATGGACTATTTCCCCTACATCCTGCTCGAAAATGGCCGCACTTATTTCGATCGCCATTCGAAGACGCTTGCTGCCCTCGACGACGCTGGATTCAAGGTCAACCCGAATCGCAAGCTTGTGCACTCGATGGACGAAGTCTGGGCTTTCATTCAGCCGTGGGAGGCCAAGCGCGACTCGTTGCCCTACGAGATCGACGGCATCGTCGTCAAAGTTGATCGTACCGCGTTCCAGGACGAACTTGGCTTCACTGGGAAGGCTCCCCGCTGGGCCATTGCCTACAAGTATGCGGCGCGCGCAGGAATCACCAAGCTGGAAGACATTCGCGTACAGGTTGGGCGTACGGGAAAACTTACGCCAGTCGCGATGCTTGCGCCGGTTCTGATCGGCGGAACGACGGTCCGCAATGCGACCCTCCACAACATGGACGAGATCGGCCGCCTGGACGTGAAGATCGGCGACTGGGTGCAGGTCGAGCGTGGCGGCGACGTGATTCCCAAAGTCTCGAAGGTGATCGACGACAAGGATCATCCGCGCGGAACCAAAGAATTCGAGATGCCCGAAAAGTGTCCCGTATGCGGGACGAAAGTTGTACGCACCGAGGGCGAGGTCGATTACCGCTGCGTGAACGCCAACTGTCCCGCCAAACTGCTCGGTACAATCTTGCATTTCGCTTCCCGGGGAGTGATGAACATCGACGGGATGGGGGAATCTCTGGTCACGCAGTTGATCGAAAAGGGCCTCGTCAAGAACGTGGCCGACATCTATGACCTCACGAAGAAAGATCTCCTCAGTCTGGAGCGCTTCGCTGACAAGTCGGCGCAGAACATCCTTGATGAGATCGAGAACTCGAAGAAACTTCCGCTGGAGCGCGTGATCTACGGCCTAGGTATACGTATGGTCGGCGAACGCACGGCGCAATTTCTGGCCGAGCACTTCGGATCGATGGAAGCCCTGGAGCAGGCTGGCGTTGAGGAATTGCAGAACGTCAACGAAGTCGGTCCGCGCATCGCCGAAAGCCTCGTCGAGTTCTTCAGCATTGCCGCGAACCGCAAACTGGTCGAGCGTCTCCGCGAGGCAGGCCTAACGCTCAAAGGGAAGAAGAAGGAACGAGGCACGCAGCTCGCCGGGAAGACGTTTGTTCTGACGGGCACGCTGACAAAGTACACGCGTGACGAAGCCAAGAAGATGATCGAGGACGCAGGCGGCCGGGTCTCGGGTTCCGTGAGTAAGAAGACAGATTATGTGGTGGCGGGCGCAGAAGCGGGCTCAAAGCTGGATAAGGCGAAGGAACTAGGAGTGGCGGTGATCGACGAAAAGGAAATGGAGAAGCTTGCAGGATAAGGGTCTGTGAGATAGATTCCTCGCCAGGTGAAGGATGAACGCCGCGCGCAGAACGCTTCAGATCATCCGCTTCTTCATGGTGGGAAGCATCGTCATGTACTGGTTCTTGGTCTGGCGGCTACCCTCCTCGGCGACTCCCAGTGCGATCGCCTTTAAAGTGATTACCGCCCTCGCCGTGTCGCTGGTGGCAATAATTTTTGTGATCCGGCGAACCCGAGTGTTTCCCGCCGCAGTCGCATTGACGGCGAATCCCCAGGACGCTAAAGCCCTTGCACGCTGGTTCCAGGGTCATGTGCTTACGTATGTGCTAAGCGAGGCAATCGTTTACGGGGTTGTCTTGCATTTCTTTGGCTTTCCCTCACTACAGATAGCGCCATTTTTCATCGCGGGCTTGGCGCTCTTTTTGTATCTCGGGCCGGTTCTACGATTGGATCGAGAGTTTCCGCCCGGGGCAGCTCCTTAAAGAGTGGGCTTTAGTTTCCCAAGGCCTTCTTCATCCTCCCCCAAGTCACCTCCAGCGCCTCCGGCAAAATCCGCGTCTCTCCCACCACCGTCATAAAGTTCGAATCCGCAACCCACCGTGGCAGTTCGTGCATGTGGATATGCCCCGCGATCCCTGCCCCCGCCGCCTTGCCAATGTTCATCCCCAGATTCACGCCGTCGGGATGGTAGAGGTCGCGCAGCACAGTTTCCATGCGCTGCGAAAGGCCCATCATTTCGTGGGCAGCTTCCGCGGGCAACTTCTGCAATTCGTCCAAATGCGTATACGGGACGATCATGACGTGCCCCGGCGTATACGGAAACGCGTTCAAAATGACATAGCAGTGCTGCCCGCGGTGCACGATCAGGACTTTGGCGTCGTCATTCTCCATGGGCGCATCGCAAAACACGCATCCGGCGGCCTGCTCAGTGGAAGAGACGTAGGCGTAGCGCCAAGGGGTCCAGAGATAATCCATAGCAGGGCAGGTTAGCAGATGCGTGCTTGTTCGGAAACCGTAACGCTGAAACCTGGCTGTAACAATCTGGGGATTTGCGTTTGACACTGTTTGCAGCCGATTGCTATAGTCGAGGAGTTCCCATTGGACGCGGGTTCTCTGTAAAAACGTCCGACAGCTGGGATTGTCCAAGCTCACTCGCCAGGGTGGGCCCACCACAACCAAACGACTCATCCAGCAGTCCGCAGAGCAGGCCCCGCATCCCGTCATCAGAGAGGCATAACCTTGTTCGACGAGACCACCGCTCACAATTCCGACTCTAACTCCACTGTTGCTACCGAAGCCGAACCCATGGCGGAAGCAAAGACCGAACTGACCACCGCCGATCAGCACCGGCCCGAACAGAATCAGGCTGCCGACACCAGCGGCGATTCCGCCGAGGCGAACCCGGCCTCCGCGGACGACAAGTCCGCTGCAGGCGAGGACTTTGCCTCGGTTCTTGAGAACTTCACCACCGAAGCCGAAGAGGCCGTGAGTGAAGACCGCGTCATCAAAGGCACGGTGCTGAAGCTGACCGGGACGCACGTCGTCGTCGATATCGGCGCCAAGTCGGAAGGCATGCTGCCGCTTGCGGAAGTCCTCGATCACGAAGGCAAGCCCAAGTTCAAGGCCGGCGACGAAATTGACGTAATGCGCGACAAGGGTCCGTCCGAAGAGGGCTACATCAACCTCTCGCACCAGAAGGCGCAGCGCATCCACGCGTGGGAAGAAATCGACAAGGCGTACAACGAGAAAAAGCCCATCAAGGCTGTCGTCGTTGACCGAATCAAGGGCGGTCTCACCGTCGACATCCTCGGCGCGCACGCGTTCCTGCCAGGATCGCAAGTCGACCTGCGTCCTATCCGCAATCTGGACGGCATGAAGGGCCAGACGCTCGAAGTCGCCGTCATCAAGTTGAACAAGAAGCGCGGCAACATTGTCGTCTCGCGCAAGGACCTGCTCGAAGGCGAGCAGAATGAAAAGCGCTCCAAGACCCTGGAGCATCTGGAAGAGGGTTCGGTGCTTACCGGAGTCGTGAAGAACCTGACCGAATACGGCGCGTTCGTCGATCTGGGCGGGCTCGACGGTTTGCTGCACATCACCGACATGTCCTGGGGACGCCTGACTCACCCGAAAGACTTGGTCAACGTCGGCGACCAGATTCAGGTCAAGGTTCTGAAATACGACAAAGACAAGCAGCGCGTTTCGCTGGGCTTCAAGCAGCTGACGCCCGATCCGTGGCTCGACGCCGAGCATCGCTATCCTGAGGGCGCTCATGTTTCAGGACGCGTGATCAGCGTGACCGACTACGGCGCGTTCGTCGAGTTGGAGCAGGGAATCGAAGGCCTCGTGCACGTCAGCGAGATGACCTGGTCGAAGCGCATGAAGCATCCATCGAAACTCGTTAATGTTGGAGATCAGGTGGAGTGCGTGGTGCTCAATGTGAATCCGACTGAGCGCCGCATTTCGCTCGGCATGCGGCAACTCGCCGCCAATCCCTGGGACTCGTTGCATGAGAAGTTCCCGGTCGGCATGACCGTCGAAGGACGTGTGCGCAACCTGACCGACTTTGGTGCCTTCATTGAGATCGAAGACGGCATCGACGGCCTGGTGCACGTCAGCAACCTGAGCTGGACCAAGCGCGTGAAGCATCCGTCGGAAGTCCTGAAGAAGGGTGACCGTGTGAAGGCGATTGTTCTGGCCATCGAACCCGACAAGCGCCGCTTGTCGCTGGGCATGAAGCAGCTTCAACCGGACGTCTGGGAGTCGTTCTTCCAGACGCACCACATCGACGACGTGGTTCACGGCAAAGTGCTGCGCGTGGCTGCGTTCGGAGCGTTCGTCGAGATCGCTGAAGGCGTGGAAGGTCTATGCCACAAGTCCGAAGCGACCGACGAAAACGGTCAGCCGTTGCACTTGGAGCCGGGCCTCGAGCACGACTTCAAGATCATCAAGATGAGTCCGGAAGAAAAGAAAGTCGGACTCAGCATCCGCGCAGTCGGGGAAGAAGCCTCGCGTTCGGAAGTGGAAGCCTACAAGCAGCCCGTTTCCAGCACCAGCTCAACCATCGGCGAGCTGATCTCATGGAAGCGCGCCAGCAACGAAAACAACTGAATCACTGAGCTGTGAGATCAACAGGCCGCCCGAACCCGGGCGGCTTTTGTGTTCCAGGTTCTCCTTCGTGTACCTTAGTGTCCTTCGTGGTGAACGCTTTTGACTTTCCGGACCACTGATGAATCCCGAGTTTGGATGCTTCCGCTCGCCTGTTCTAGAATCATTCGTTTGCCTGAAGTCATCCATTCGTACTGAGGATTATTACTTTGCCTGAAACTATTTATGACGTAGCCATCATCGGCAGCGGCCCTGCCGGATACACCGCCGCCATTCGCGCCGGCCAATACGGCCTGAAAACCGCGCTCATGGAAAAAGACCGCTTCCTCGGCGGCACGTGTCTCCACGTTGGCTGCATCCCGACGAAGGCGCTGTTGTTCAATGCCGAACTTTGGGATCACCTGAAAGACGCCAAGGAATTCGGCATCGAAGGCGTGGATTCTCGCAAGCTGAACTGGGCCGCGGTCCAGGAACGCAAAGGAAAGATCGTCGCCAAGCACGCCAAGGGCCTCGAATTCCTGATGAAGAAAAACAAAGTCGAAACCGTCAAGGGATACGGCAAACTCACCGGCTCGGCGCAAAATGGTTTGCACACAGTTGAGATCACGAACGACGGCAAGGCCAGCCACCTCAAAGCGAAAAACGTCATCCTCGCCACGGGCTCGGAAGCCCGCATGCTACCTGGCCTTGAGGCCAACGATCGAGTCCTCACCAACATCGAAATTCTGAGCCTGAAAGAGCTTCCGAAATCGCTGGTGATTGTCGGCGCTGGAGCCGTCGGCGTGGAGTTCGCTTCGATCTATCGCTCGTTCGACTGCGAAGTGACGATCATCGAAATGCTGCCGCGGCTCGTTCCGGTGGAAGATGAAGAAGTATCCAAGGAACTCGCCCGCGTCTTCCGCAAACGCGACATCGCCTTTCACACGGGAGCGAAAGTCGACAAAGTGGAAATGACGAAGTCCGGTGTTGCCGTGACCATCACCGCAGAGGGCAAGCAGCAGAAGATCGAAGCAGAAAAGATTCTGATCGCCGTGGGCCGCAAGCCGCGTACTGAGAACATCGGCCTTGAGCGCACCAAGATCAAGCCCGATCGTGGTTTCCTGAAGACCGATTCCTGGATGCAGACCGCTGAACCCGGAGTGTACGCCGTCGGTGACATCGTGCTAGGCACGCCGCAACTCGCACACGTAGGCGCCATGGAAGCACTTGTCGCAGTAGCGAAGATCGCCGGCAAACCGGGCAAGCCGATCAATCCTGAACACATTCCCGGAGCGACATACTGCCATCCAGAAATTGGCAGTGTCGGCCTCACCGAAACGAAGGCCCGCGAAGCCGGATACAACGTGAAAATCGGCAAGTTCCCCTTCACCGCAAACTCGCGCGCCTCCATCGTTGGCCAACATGAAGGCTTCATCAAAATCGTCTCTGACGCCGACTACGGCGAGATTCTAGGCGTTCACATCATCGGCCCGCAGGCGACCGAGTTGATCGCAGAAGCCGTCGCCGCGATGGAACTGGAAGCCACAGTTGAAGACTTGATGTGGACCATTCACGCACACCCAACGTTAGCTGAAGCCATGCTGGACGCCTCGAACAGCGTGTATGGGCTGGCAATCAACGCATGATGTTTGCCACGCATTCACACGGATCAACACGGATCCACACGAATCAATAGTTGGAAAGCAAGATGCTCACAACATTATTTGTCATCCTGAGCGCGGCGAAGGACCTCTGCAATCCTCTGTGGTTCTCTGTGCCCTCTGTGTTGAAGGTTGAGCTTCTGACTCGTCCAAATCCATAGCGAGCCGAATTTGATTTCCGTAGTCCAAATCGAGACCATAGACTACGCCACCGGCCTCCGCCTGCAGCAGCAATTAGTCGCACTCCGGAAAGAAGAAAAGATAGGCGACGTCCTACTACTGCTAGAACACACACCGGTCATCACGCTAGGCCGCAATGCCAAAGCCGCAAACGTGGTCGCTTCGCGCGCACTCCTCACCCAGCGCGGCGTCGAGCTTTTTGAATGCGACCGCGGTGGCGACGTCACCTTCCACGGCCCCGGACAAATCGTCGGCTATCCCATCTTCGACCTGCGCGGATTCGCGGCGCCTGACGGCAAGCGCAAGACGCTAGGCGTGATCGAATTCGTTCGCCGTCTCGAAGAAGTTCTGATCCGCACCTGTGTAGACTTCGGCATTCCCACGAAGCGAGTCGCAGGTCTAACGGGCATCTGGACTGATCCCGACTCCGGCAATGCCCACGTAGCGACATCCGGCTCGGCTGTCCCGCCGAGCCCCGAATCCAAACTCGCCGCCATCGGTGTCCACATCTCTCACTTCGTAACGTCCCACGGCTTCGCCCTCAACGTGAACACCGACCTTAGCTACTTCAATCTGATCGTCCCCTGCGGAATCACCTCGAAGCCCGTGACCTCGATGCAGCAAGAACTCGGCAAGGATCTCGACTTGAACGCCGTCGCCGAATCCATATCTCGCAACTTCGGCACCGTGTTTCAAAGCCAGATCCTCTGGGTCGAAACTCTCGATGCTCTTCTCGGATCTGTCGGAGATTGTGTGGGTCCGGGTCTCTGACCCGGACAGGGCGAGTCGAAGACTGGCCCGCCCGCGCATTGCCACTAAGAGCCCCCACGCTAGCCCTTCGACCTACTCTCGCGATACCATCGATACATCGGGCCGAAAGCGCCGCCTTTACATGGGGACCAAAAAACCGAAGTCCAAAGCAAGTTCCAACGGGAGAAGTTCGCGCAACGGATCGTCTCGCGCCAGCAATGCTCATGTCGCGACGGCCGCCCCCGGCCGTCGGGTTGAGCGTAGCTCGACAGGGTCTCCCGACCTGCATCTCCGCACCTACTCCGTCCCCGACCACCGCCTCGAGCATCCCGACTTCACCGTCCGCCAGCACATCGAAAAAGATCGGCAGGGACATGAACATGTCCACTACGAAGTCGAAGGAGACCTCGACGCACCAGTCCCGCCCATCCGCGACTCGAAGTATCTCGACAAGAAGCAGTGCATCGAGATCTACCGCTACATGCTGCTGAACCGCAAAATGGAGGTCGCGCTCGAAAATCTCTACAAGCAGGGCAAAGTCGTAGGCGGAGTTTATTTCGGACTCGGCCAGGAAGCCTGCTCCTGCGCCTCCGCCTACGCGCTGGATAAAGACGACTGGTTCGCGCCCATGATCCGTAATCAAGGCTCGCTCCTGGTGCGCGGATTCCGCGCCGCCGACACCATGATGCAGTACATGGCGAAGGCCGACTCGCCCACCAAGGGCCGCGATGGCACCTCGCACTTCGGCGATATCGAAAAGCGCAACATGGTCTCTCCGATCTCGATGTTGGGGGACCTGATCCCTGTTCTCTCCGGCGTCGCGCTCGGCGCGCGCCTGCAGGGACGCAACATCGCTGTCATGACCTGGATCGGCGATGGAGGCCAGTCCACCGGGGTCACCTACGAGGGCATTAATTTTGCCGCTGTGCAGAATCTCGGCTTAGTGCTGATCGTCGAATCAAATCTCTGGGCATACTCAACACCTTCGGACATGCAGTACCGATGCAAG
>DASRRV010000395.1:0-44795 GCA_035695545.1 Candidatus Sulfotelmatobacter sp.
TTGGCGCAGGACACATCGATGCCAGCGAATGCTTCCACCCTTGGATTGTAACTGGGTGCTGTGATCAGCCAAACCTTCGGCTCTTGGACGGCTTCTTAGCTGCGTTCTCGTTCAATGAGTCCGTGGGGTAGGATTATCAGCTAGATATTTGTCCAGCAACTCCCGACGTTCCTCGTCGCTCAGTTCTATCCTTGGAGGGAGTGACTTCTCCAGTTCATCCCGAACCGACGCCCTCGTTCGGGAGAATTTCCACCCCGGATTCGACGCGACACCCATGCACCGAGGTGTCCTGCTCCATTATCCAATCTGCACCGTCCCAATCGCGAATTTTGGGATAGTTGTGAGCGAGCCAGGGCGAGGGTGCGCCTCGGGCCAAGCTTCAGGTATCAGCTAAAAAGCAAAGGCAGTTCTCGCCAGCTGATCGAGGTAAGGGTTTCGATCGGTGGATCGCCAGCTGACCGGCGCTGCTCCGGCATCTCTTTGGTTGTTTGTTGGTAGTAAACCGTCAGCCCCGTTCTGAGACAAGACGCAGTGCAGTTCCACTGCCGAATGTTGTCCCAGCCTTTTTGAATCCGGCGATGAGACACCAGCGGAGCAAGCCAAGCGGGAAAGGGTGAATCGGATTTCCGCCAGCCGGAGCATGATCTCGCGATTTTCGTCTTTTTCCATTGCACGGCCATTGCACAGAGCGTGCCGAACAGGGTGAAAACCTCCGCAAACCGCTGCTCCCATCCGAATGCAAGTGATTGATCCAAACAGGCAGGCCAAAGGCGGGGGCTTTTAGGAAACCGCTGCTCTATCCATCTGAGCTACGGGGCCAGGCAACCTGCGCTATTATCTCACGTCAGTTTCCGCTGACCAGTGCAGCAAATTTGTCTTGCGAAGAGCGTCTGCCGCCTCATGATCAAGCCCCCGATAGCTTCGCTCATTGACGAAACTGCGTCCGTGACCGTAGAAACATCTGCATGGCTCAACGAAGTGTTGAGAGAGGCGTGACCAGGCGCCCCTTGAAATGCCCACTGCTGCGTCTGCTTCTGATTTGCGCGGCCTTGCTAGCTCCGTTGGCCTATGCCGAGACGGGAGCCGAGGCCTGGCTGCGCTACTCTCCGTTGCCTCCCAGCGTTGCGAAAACCTACGAGCGGTTGCCGCGCAATACAGTATTGCTCGGCCACTCCCTTGTACTAACAACTGCTCAGGAGGAGTTGGTGCGGGACATGACGCAGATGCTCGGTCGCCCCTTGCACGCGAGCGCTAACCCGCCCACGGAAAGCGCCATCGTCCTAGGCACTCTGGCTGATCTTCGCGCTGCCGCACCGACGTTGCATCCTCCTCAGGAACTGACGGGTGACGGCTATTGGCTGACAAATTCGAAGATTCGCGGATTTGAATGCCTCGTGGTCACCGCCGCCACCGACCGCGGAGTTCTGTACGGCGTGTTCTCGCTGCTAAGCAAGGTCGCACGTGCGGAGGACATCGCTTATCTGGAAGAAGTGCAGCAGCCTTACGCTCTGATTCGTTGGGTGAGCCAATGGGACAACTTGGACGGGCGAATCGAGCGTGGGTACGGGGGCCCTTCCCTGTTCTTTGCCGACGGAAAAGTTCGCGCGGACCTCACTCGCGCCGGCGAGTACGCGCGGTTATTGGCATCGGTTGGGATCAACGGATGCACGATTAACAATGTGAACGCCGCTCCCGGCATTCTCGAAGAGACCTTCCTCGCGCAGATCGGCCGCATCGCCGATGTGTTTCGTCCCTGGGGCGTTCGGCTTTCTCTCTCCGTCGATCTGGGCAGCCCCAAGCTGATCGGCGGTCTCGATACGTTTGACCCGCTAAATCCGCGGGTTGCGGAGTGGTGGCGCACAAAAGTCGACGAGGTCTATCGTCACATACCGGACTTTGCCGGTTTCATGGTCAAGGCCGATTCCGAGGGACGGCTTGGCCCCTCCACGTACGGCCGAAGTCACGCCGATGCCGCGAACGTGATTGCTCGCGCACTCAAGCCGCACGGCGGTGTCGTGTTCTACCGCGCATTCGTCTACAACCACCATCTGGACTGGCACGATTTGAAGAATGATCGCGCCAAAGCTGCCTACGATAACTTTCATCCGCTGGACGGCGCATTCGACGACAACGCGATCATTCAGATCAAGAATGGGCCAATCGACTTCCAGGTCCGGGAGCCGGTCTCGCCGCTCTTCGCCGGCCTTCGTCGCACCAACGAAGCCATCGAAATGCAAATCACGCAAGAATATACCGGACAGCAGCGGCATCTCTGCTTTCTGGTTCCAATGTGGAAAGAGGTGCTCGACTTCGATCTGCACGTTGACAACTCGCAGACCTTGGGCGCTGTCACGCCCGTGAAGGATATTGTCGCGGGCCGCGTTTTCCACCGGAGCATTGGAGGGTTTGTTGGCGTGGCCAACGCGGGCATGGACGCAAACTGGCTGGGAAGTCCATTGGCCATGGCCAATCTCTACGGCTTCGGACGTCTTGCATGGAATCCCAATCTCAGCGCAGAAAAGATTGTCGACGAATGGACGCGCCTGACCTTCGGAAGCGATCCCTTGGTGGTTCGAACGATCAGCGACATGCAACTGAGTTCGTGGCATGTCTATGAGAGTTACACCGGCCCGCTAGGCGCAGGAACGCTCACCAACATCCTCGGCAACCACTACGACCCAGGACCTGAGTCGTCGGAAGAAAACGGCTGGGGACAATGGCACCGCGCCGATCACTCCGGAATCGGCATGGATCGCACCGTGGCGACAGGTACTGGTTATATCGGACAATATTCTGAAGCTATACAACAATTGTATGAACCACTCGCGAAATGCCCCGACAACCTGCTCTTGTTCTTTCACCACGTGCCTTATACCTATGTGCTGCATTCGGGCAAGACGGTCGTTCAGCACGTTTACGACTCGCACTACGACGGAGCGGACCGCGTCCTCGATTACGTCGCGCAATGGAAGACGATGGAAGGGCACACTGACGACGAACGTTATCGCGATATTCTTTCGCGGTTACAATATCAGGCCGGAGAAGCCGTCGTTTGGCGCGACGGCATCTGCAACTGGATCTTCCGGCTCTCTGGCATTCCGGATGAAAAGGGTCGTAGCGGAGCCCTCGAAAGGACTCTGAACCGGCGCGAACGCCCTATTCTCCCGGCTCGAAACGGTATCCCACCCAAGGTTCGGTGACAATATAGCGAGGCGACGACGCGTCCGGCTCCAGCTTCTTGCGCAACTGGCCCACGAAAACGCGGATGTACTCAACTTGTTCCGTACTCTGTCCGCCCCAAATGGCGCCCAGCATTGTCCGGTGGCTGACAACTTTGCCCGGACGGCGTGCCAGGTAAACCAGTAGTTCAAACTCCTTCGGTGTAAGGCGCACTTCGCGACGGCGGACGGTCACCTTGTGCGCGGTCGTGTCGATCACAAAGTCGCCTACTTCGATGACTGCGTCCGGCTCGCTCTCCGCGGGCAGACGTCGAAGATTCGCCCGCACCCGGGCGAGGAGTTCATTCATCCCGAAAGGCTTGGTGACATAGTCGTCGGCGCCCGCGTCCAGGGCCTCAACTTTCTGCTGCTCCTTATCGCGAACTGAGAGCACAACAATGGCCACCTGCGACACGGCACGCACCCTGCGGCAAAGTTGCACGCCGTCAATCGAGGGCATCGACAAGTCTGTGATGATCAGGTTCGGAGTCCAGTCCTTCATAATCTCCAGTGCCATTTCCCCGCTGTTGGCAATCCGTATGTCATAACCCTGCGCGGAAAGACTGGTGCGCAGCACGCGCGTAATCTGCGGCTCATCGTCCACCACGAGAATGTGAGGTGGATCGGGCATTTATCGCGCCTCCTGCGTCACGATATGCACATCCACCGAGGGCGAGTCTCGCAGAAACCGCTGAATGGCCGACAAGTAGAGATACCGTTGCCAGCCGCTGCGCGCCGACCGGCCAAAAATCACCTGCGTGATGTGATGCTCTCGCACTAACTGAGCCACGCCGTCGGCTACGCTTCTTTCGGACGAGCGCACCACATGAGCGCCTAAATTCTCGGCGAATCGGATGTTCTCGGCCAACGTTTTCTGATCCTCAGGACGCGTATCCCGGCCCACATCGACATAAAAGACGTATAACTCTCCGCCAATCGCCTGCGCCATGCGCGAGCCGCGGGCAATCAGATATTGCGCCGCCGGATTCGAACTGACACAAACACCGATGCGTTCGCGCACCGTATGCGCCGGCTGTGCTCCATCCTTGTCGAGATAGGCATCAAGGCTGCGGTCGACCACTCCTGTGACCTGCCGCAGCGCCAACTCGCGCAAGGCAATCAGATTCCCAGGCCGGAAGAAGTGGGAGAGGGCCCGCTGGGCGCGATCCAAAGGATAAATATCGCCTCGCTCCATGCGCTTCTGCAGAGCCTGCGGAGTCAGATCCGCAAGGACGATCTCGTCCACACGCTGCATCACCCAGTCCGGGACGGTCTCACGAACCTGCACGCCCGTAATTTGCTGCACGGTCGGGCCCACGCTCTCGACGTGTTGCACGTTCATGGTGGAGAGCACATCGATCTTGGCTTCCAGCAGTTCCATCACATCTTCGTAACGCTTCGCGTGCTTACTGCCTTCGATATTGGTGTGCGCCAGTTCGTCGATCACGACCACGGACGGTTTTCGCGCAAGTATGGCGTCCACATCCATCTCTTCGAAAAGTGTGCCCTTGTATTCGAGTTTGCGAGGAGGAATGCGGTCGAGTTTAGCGGCCAGCTCCGCAGTAGCCTTGCGTCCGTGACTCTCCACCACACCGACAGCCACGTCTTCGCCTCGGCTCGCGCGGCGAATGGCCTCACTCAGCATGCTGTAGGTTTTGCCGACTCCAGGAGCGTATCCAAGAAATAGCTTGAAGATGCCCCGAGGCTTCTCCGGTGAAACTTCGTTGAGCCACTCCTCGGGAGTCTTGGGCATCGCAGCTATTGTCTTTCGCAGCGTGGGAATTGTCACGTCTGGATATCACCTCCATCGTACAATGCGGAGGTGAAAACCGGGGCGCGAACGCAAGCCGCGCGATACGTATTGGTGATCGCGGCGATTGCTGTGATCTCGGCGGTCGATTTTCGCCTGCACGTCAATCACACGACCGTCGCCCTGATGTTCCTGGTCGCGGTGCTGCTGGTTTCTGCCTACTGGGGCCTGCGCTACGCGATTGTACTGGCCGTGGGCGCCACGGCGGCCTTCAATCTTTTCTTTCTGCCCCCCGTCGGAACGTTTACCATCGCCGATCCCCAAAATTGGGTCGCACTGTTCGCTTTTCTTGTAACTGCCCTCGTAGCCAGCAATCTGGCAGAACGCGCGCGCCGCGAGGCGGAACAATCCAAACAGCGCCGCCGTGACGTTGAACGTCTCTACGGCCTAAGTCAGCGACTGCTGGCTTCAGACAACGTTCTTGAGCTTTTGAACTCCTTGCCACTCTACGTGCAGGAAACGTTCTCAGTGAAGAGCGTAGCTGCAATGGCCGCCGACCACCCGACTGTCTATCGTTCATCGCTCGATGCCCTCTTTGACGAAACGGTACTGCGGTCTACTCTCTTGCGGGGCGAACCAATTACTCAGGCCGGAGTGTCGTATGTTCCTCTGCGTCTCGGCATGCGCACCGTCGGAGCCTTGGGCGTTACAGGTGAGGATCTCTCCCGGGAGACTCTCGATGCCCTGGGAAGCCTTGCCGGCCTGGCGATCGAGCGCGCCCGCGCCCTCGAAGCCCTCAGCAAGAATCGGGCGGAGCAGGAGCATGAACGCCTGCGCACTGCCTTGCTCGATTCCGTGACCCATGAGTTCCGCACGCCTCTAACCTCGATCAAAGCGAGCGTCACGACTCTGCTGTCTGGCGCGACCTTGCCCGAACCCGGGCGGCGCGAATTGCTCACCGTCATCGACGAGGAGACAGATCGCCTGAACCGCTTGGTCGGTGAAGCCGCGGAGATGGCGCAACTCGACGCCGGCATGTTCAAACTTGATCTGCAGCGTCATTCCATAGGGGAGTCGCTCGAACTCGCTCTCCAGGACGCGAAGGCGTCTCTGGAAAATCACCCGGTAGAAATTGATGTCGCGGAGAACCTGCCCAAGGTGCGAATGGATGTTCAGCGCATACGCGAAGTGCTCATGCACCTGCTGGAGAATGCGGGCAAGTACTCCGATCCCGGCGTCCCGATACAGGTGACCAGCGAAGTGCAGGGTGACAAACTCGCAACCAGCATTGCCGATCGCGGACCCGGCATTGACTCATTCGAACAGTCGCTGATCTTCGAAAAGTTCTATCGAGGACAGCACCAGCGTTATTCCGCGCCGGGAACTGGCATGGGCCTGGCGATCGCAAAGGTAATCGTCGAAGCGCACGGTGGCGCTATCGGAGTCGTCAGCCAGCTCGGAAGCGGTTCAGTTTTTTCGTTCAGCCTGCCGCTGGATAAGACTTCGAAATCATAAGCCGGACGAGGTCTGCTTTCCGTTAAACCCTTCTTTGATGTAGTATGCCGCATCCTTAGGTCTCAGAATGGGCCGGGCCGGCTCAAGGAAACACGCAATATTCACGGCAGCACGCGTCGCCTAGGCTACAATCGTGTGCGTTTGAGAAAGCAAGCTGCCAAGACTCCCTGGCTCAGGTGAGAAACCGAATCCATGACCGCTGAGATCGCAACCCGCACTACCGCCGTGCTCGACGACAAAAAGATTTTCTACAACCGCTTCCTCCTGATCGTCGCCGGACTGGGCGGTCTGCTCTACGGAGTGGACGTCGGCATCATCGCCGGAGCGCTGCCCTATCTGCAGGCCACATCGAAGCTGAACGCGGGCCAGCTTTCTTTTGTTGTCGCCGCCGTGTTGCTGGGCAGCGTCATCTCCACCCTGTTTGCCGGCGTGCTGGCGGACTGGCTGGGGCGCAAGTCTCTGATGTCGCTTAGCGGGGCCATGTTTGTCATCAGCATTCCGATAATCGCGCTCTCGCACGGCTACGGCCCGCTCGTCTCCGGCAGGCTCCTGCAGGGCGTAAGCGGTGGGCTCATTGGGGTGGTCGTCCCTCTTTATCTGGCTGAGTGCCTTGGGGCATCGGATCGCGGCAAGGGCACCGGAGTGTTCCAATGGCTCTTGACGTTGGGCATTGCCGCCGCGGCCATCATTGCATTTTATTTCAGTATCCGGGTCGACGAGGTCGCGAAACTGGGAGACCCGAACAAACTCTTCGACTTCAAGAACACGGCCTGGCGTGGCATTTTCTGGGTTTCTCTGCCTCCGGGCATTTTGTTTGTCATCGGCAGCTTTATGGTGGCGGAATCTCCTCGTTGGCTCCTCCGACGCGGAAAGAAGGATGCTGCTCTTTCGGCTCTTCTCCGCTCGCGCGCGAAGGAACAGGCCGATCTCGAACTCAGAGAAATGGAAGAGGTTCTAGCAGCCGAAAACAGCAAGACCTCGTCGGGAACGAAGGCCAGCGAATCGTTGCTGCGACGAAAGTACGTGATCCCCTTTGTACTCGCATGCATCATCCTCGCCTGCAATCAGGCAACCGGCATCAACTCGATCATCGCGTACTACGTAAACATCCTGTTGCAGAGCGGCCTTCCCGACTTTACCGCCCACTTGGGCTACGTTCTCTTCACCATCGTGAACTTTGCCATGACGTTCGGGGGAGTCGTCCTGGTGGATCGCAAGGGTCGCAAGTTCCTTCTTTCGGTCGGGACCGCTGGAATTATTCTGTCGCTCATCTGCACCGGTCTTCTCTTCCTTGGCACGGAGAGATCGCGTATCGATTCCAAGAGTGCCGTACAGTCCATGGTGACTGCTGACCAGAAGCTTACGTTGCCGTACAACGACGAACTTGCCGCGAAATTGACCGACGGCAAGGCGGGACCGGGAAGACCTACATCACTCGTCGTCATCTATTCTTGCGGAGATTTCCGCGCGGCAAGCCAGGCCGTGCGCTCCGACGATCCCGCAGCCAAGCCCATTGAAATTACGCGCGACGACTGTGTGCCCGCGAACCAAGTGGTGGCATTTTTCTCCAGCCCGTTCGGTAACCTTGAAGCGTCCCGAACCGCTCCTTTGAGAATTGAGAATGCGCTGATCACTTCGGTCCCATCTCCGCGTAACGGTTGGCTGGTTGCGATCACTCTGTTTGTATTTATGGCGTTCTACGCGATCGGTCCCGGCGTGTGCGTGTGGCTAGCGCTTTCAGAGTTGATGCCCACGCGCATTCGCTCCAATGGCATGAGCATCGCGCTGGTGCTCAACCAGGCAGTTTCGACAACCATCGCCGCCGTTTTCCTTCCCACGGTTGGCAAGTATGGATATTCGACTATGTTCTTCGGATTCGCAGCTTGCACCGTAATCTACTTCGTCACTGCCGCGTGGTTCCTGCCCGAGACCAAAGGAAAAACTCTGGAAGAAATTGAAGCGCATTTCGAGGGAGCTAAAGCGTAAGGCGCGAGGGAGCAGCATGTAGAGCCAATCGTTTGCTCGGCCCACGCGAAATGATTTACTCTGCCCATTCACGATGACTCCTACGAAACAGAAGACAACCGCGCCCAATCAGCATTCCCACGCCATGCGTCGGGAAATCTACGAGCAGCCTCAAGCCATTGCGAAGACCGTCGAGAAGCACTTGAAGGATGATTCGATTTTCCCCGGCGAGTTGCACGCGATCGAAACTGCGCTGCTGACGTTTGGAAAGCTGATCATCGCGGCCAGCGGATCGAGCCGACACGCAGGCTTGGCCGGCGAAATCATGATCGAAGATCTCTCGGGCGTCGCCGTCGATGTGGAGTACGCCAGCGAATATTGTTACCGCTCGACGCACGCCGCCGTGGAGCCGATCGTCATGGTTATTACCCAGTCGGGCGAGACCGCCGACACGATCGCGGCGCAGCGCGAGGCGTTGACCCGTGGCGTGAAAACGATTGCCATCTCCAATGTGGACGCGACGACGATTGTGCGTGAAGCGGGTGCAGCATTGATTTCCGGAGCCGGCCCGGAATTGTCGATTCCTGCGACCAAAAGTTTCACCACGCAACTCACGATCCTTTATTTGATGGCGCTGTTTCTTGCGCGCAAACGCGGACGCATGACTTCGGAGGTGACGCGCACTTACCTGCAGCGACTGTCGCGCCTGCCCGAAGCTATTGATAAGAACCTGCGCATTTGGGACAACCTGGCCGAAGATTTTGGAGCCCGGCTTTTCAAGGCGGAGAAGTTTCTCTATCTCGGTCGCGGCGTGCATTATGCGATTGCGCGTGAAGGCGCGTTGAAACTCAAAGAGATTTCCTACGCCCACGCGGAAGGATATCCAGCAGGCGAACTCAAGCACGGTCCCAATGCTCTGGTGGACGAAAAGCTACCCGTCATGGTGCTAGCCACATGCGATCACAGTGATCCTGACTCCTTGTTGCGCTACCGGCGAACCCTTGAGGTCATGAAAGAAGTGAAATCGCGGCGCGGTCCTCTGGTGACAGTCGCGACCGAAGGCGACAAGGAAGTCGCGAAGATTGCCGATCACGTATTTTACGTGCCTTCAGCTCCCGAACTGTTGCTGCCCATTGTTGAGGTAATTCCTCTGCAGCTTTTCGCCTACCACGTTGCTGTGAACAAGGGATACGACGTGGACCATCCGCGAAACCTGGTTAAGGCAGTGGTAACTGAGTAGCCGAATCGCTACTAGTAAGCCAACAGGACCCGCAGGTCGCGTAGGTTATTTCCCGTCGGCCCAGTCTCGATCGCATCGCCCAGCGCGTTGAATAGTGGATAGGCATCGAACTTATCGAGAGCTGCGCGAACATCGAGTCCACGCGGTTGGGCGCGCTCGATCGTGCTGCCGTCCACGACGGCTCCAGCGGCGACGCTGTTGCCATCGACACCGTCCGTTCCAGCACTCAGCACGGTAATGTTTTCTCCTGCAATCTTTGACGCACAGGCCAACGCAAATTGCTGGTTGCGGCCTCCGACTCCGCCATTGGTAACCTTCACAGTCACTTCCCCACCAGAAATCAGACATACGGGAGAGAATTGCTCTTTCAAGTCGCGCACGTGGTCCAGTAGATACTCTGCGGCTCTTTTGTAATCCCAGTCGTCGCAGGAATTGTCAACATGAACGATGAAGCCCGCGCGTTCCGCCGCAACGCTCGCCTCTTCAATCGCGGTCTGGTTCGACAACACAGGCCACCAGCGCGCGCGATGGAAGGCTATGTCGTCCGACTTCGGCGTCTCCTCCAGGGCATGGCGCTCGAACAGCTCTCGCGCCGCTTGTGGAAACTGCTTCAGCAGTTCATATTTCTCCGCGATACGGAAACAGTCTTCCACGGTGGTCGAGTCCGGCATCGTCGGGCCGGAAGCCAGCGCGTCGGGGGTATTGTCGGGCACGTCAGAGACGAGGAGCGAGACTTGCTGCGCGGGAGATGCAGCCAGGGCGAGCCTTCCGCCTTTCACTGCGGAAAGGTGCTTGCGCACCGCATTAATTTCGGCAATGGGCGCGCCGGAATGCACCAGGACGCGATACGTCGCGATGAGATCGTCCAGCGAAATCTCGTGGTCGACGGGCTTCTCTACGATCGAAGAACCTCCGCCGCTGAGCAGAAAGATGACCAGCGCAGAAGCCGGTTGCGTCTCGAGCGCCCGCAACATCGCACTAGCTGCTTGAATCGATTCCGCATTCGGCGTGGGATGTCCTCCGTGAAAATAGCGGAAGCCGTGAATCTGCGCCGCAGGCTGAATCGAACTGGCCACGATGCCTTCGAGAGATGATCCAACCTGCTCGGCTAGCGCCTCCACCATGGTGTGCGCAGCCTTACCTACAGAAATCACCAGCACGTGCGAATACGACTGCAGGTCGTATAAGTCCTCACAGACGCGAAGCACTCCGCGTTCGCACTGCACATGCCGTGCAAACGCCTTAGAGATCGACGCTCGGACTAGAGCCTTCTGGAAGATCTCGCGGGCGGATTCGCGCATTTTGCGAAATTGAGATTCGCGGGCGGCGTCGAGCATAGGAGGAATTATAGAGAGCGCTGTCAGCTTTCGGCTCTCAGCTGTCAGCCAAACGCGAAAACCCAGTTCACTCCAGTTTCTTGGAGATTTAGCTGATCGCTGGCGGTTGAGCGCTGAATACTTGCTTCACCCAACTCTCGATGGCCTCGCGCAATTCGCGTAGTCTTCCCTCGAAGAAGTGATCGGCGCCTTCAATGATGACCAGCTTCTTCGGTTCCGGCACGGAAGCAACCAGCGCTTCCAGCTTCGCTTTTGGGCCAAACTGGTCGCGCGCTCCACTCACAAACAACTTCGGCTTCGTGCAATCGTACAGAAATTCGTACGAGTACACGCGCGGCTCTTCCGAGTCGGCAGCAACCGGAATGGCGGGTGTTCCCACACCGATCGCCGCCTGAACGCGCGAATCGGCGCACGCTCCTCGCAGTCCAACCGCGGAGCCGAAAGAGAATCCGGCGAAGATCAACGGCAGGTGATATTCCGCGTCGAGCCAATCGAGAGCGGTGCGCACATCTTCTACTTCACCTTCGCCGTGAGCGTGTTCTCCCTGGCTCAGTCCGGTTCCACGGAAGTTGAAGCGCAACACCGGGAAACCAAAACTGTTCAGCGCCTTCATGGTATGGAAGACGACCTTGTTGTGCAGTGTCCCACCAAACAGCGGATGAGGGTGGCAAACCACAGCAGCGTGGGTCGCGTTCGGCGCTCCAGCGTTAAGCAGAGCTTCGAGGCGTCCCGCTGGACCGTCGAGAAATAGCGAACGGATGGAGGAGTTCGAGGGATTCACTTCTTTAGATTACACAAAGCACTGGAGTACGGCTTTGAGCTTTGAGCTTTGAGTTGTGAGCTTTGAGCCTTCTCTTCGATCTAGCAATCTTGGGTTCCGAAAACTGTCTTTTGTGTCTGCTATTCTCTCTGCCATGGACGCTGTTACGTTTACGCGCCAACTCGTCGACATTGAGTCGATCACCGGCAACGAAGCTGCGGTTGGGAACTATCTCTACGGCGAACTTTGCCGTCTTGGCTATCAGACGCAGAAGATGGCGGTCGAAGCGGATCGCTTCAATATTTATGCGACGTTGGCCGAACACCCGAATCCGGCGGTGGTGTTTTCCACGCACATGGATACAGTTCCGCCGTTTATTCCTTCGACGGAAGATGCGGGACGCATTTACGGGCGCGGATCGTGCGATGCCAAAGGCATTATCGCGGCGCAGGTCGCTGCCGCAGAACGCCTGCGCACAAAGGGAATTCACGTTGGGCTACTGTTCGTCGTGGGAGAGGAACGCGACAGTCTTGGCGCGCACGTGGCGAACGATTATGCGGCGAACCGTCCGCGCAGCCGCTTTCTGGTCAATGGCGAGCCAACGGAGAATCGCCTGGCGCTGGCTTCGAAGGGAACGCTGCGCGTGGAAGTCACCGCGAGAGGACGCATGGCGCACTCGGCGTATCCGGAACTGGGGGAGTCGGCGATTGACAAGCTGATTCCGGCGCTCACGCGGCTGCGGGCGATGGCGCTGCCTTCCGATCCGGAGATTGGTCCTTGCACGTTGAATATTGGGTTGATCGAGGGCGGGCGAGCGCCGAATGTGATTCCGGATTATGCACATGCGGATTTGCTTTACCGGCTGGTTGGTCCGTCCGATGATTTGCGGCAACAGATTGTGGCAACGGCGGGCGATCAGGTAGAGGTCACATTTCCGCTGGAGCTTCCCTTCCTTCGACTGCGCACCGTGGATGGCTTGCCAACAACGATCGCGGCGTTCACCACGGACATTCCCAAGTTCACTAACTGGGGAGAACCTCTGCTTATTGGTCCAGGATCGATTCACGTGGCGCATACGGATGGCGAGTACATCGAGAAGCAGCAACTGGCGGATGCGATTGAGTTGTATTGCAGGATCACTAGGCAGCTGTTGGGTTGAGTTTTGGGCTCTTTCCGGGCAAAGCTTTTCACCGCAAAGGTCGCGAAGAACTGCCGCGAAGAACGCTAAGAAAAGCGGGGATGCGATGTCGATCGATTTTTTGTTTCAGCCCTGAAGCTTTTCTTGAGTTCGAGGACAAACTTCTGTTTCCGAGAATGGGAATCTCTCGACTTTCGGGGGTACCCCCCTGCCCCTCGGTCTCCTAGAATCATGCACTTAGCAGGAAATAGAAAAGTAATCTCAGGGCTGCAATCACTTATGGGCAAAATCTTGAGCCACAAGGACTTAGGTGCGCGGCGTTTCGTTTCCGTAGGAATTGCGCCCTCCACGATGAATCGTACAGATGGCCTGTGGACCGCAAGGTCAGATGTCACAGGAACGTCTGTGGAAATCGGTTTCGCCAGGGATACACCCAGCACGCAGCAGATGCTTCGGTCGATGCCTTGATTGACGTTAAACGCCTGCTGGAGCGAGGCGAGTTCTGCTGTAAACGATTTAGACTTGAATCATGACCACTACCTCTCTCAATTCCCTCGCCCGTGCTTCGTCTGCTTATTTGCGGTCTGCGATGCATCAGCCGATTCCGTGGCATGAGTGGGGTCCGGAGGCGTTTGCGACGGCGCAGCGAGAAAACAAGCCGATGCTGCTTGATATTGGGGCGGTGTGGTGCCACTGGTGCCATGTGATGGATCGGGAGTCGTATGACGATCCGGAGATTGCGGCGATTGTGAATGAGCACTTCATTGCTGTGAAGGTGGACCGGGACGAGCGTCCGGACATTGACATCCGGTATCAGGCGGCGGTGCAGGCGGTTAGCGGGCAGGGCGGCTGGCCTTTGACAGCGTTTCTTACGCCGGATGGGAAGCCGTTTTATGGCGGCACATACTTTCCACCCCAAGACGGATATGGGCGTCCGAGCTTTCGGCGGGTGCTCTTGAGTATTGCCAACGCTTACAAGGAGAAGCACGGCGACGTGGTGGAGCAGGCGCGGATGGTGGAGACGGCGATTGCGCAGTCGGAGTCGTTTGCGGGGAAAGATGGACGGGTTTCTCCGGCGGTCATCAAGACGATTGAGACTTCGGCGTTCCGGATGTTTGATCCGCAGCACGGAGGGTTTGGACAGGCTCCGAAGTTTCCGCATCCGTCGGCATTGGATTTGCTGATTGAGCGGTATGCGCTCGCCAGCTCTCGAGCCGCCGCGAAGCTTCGCTCCCTCGGACAGCCGGGGGCGGCTGTCCCCACACAGACGGTTGCGACCGACGACAATGCGTTGCGCGATCTGATTGTGTGCACGCTTTCGCATATGGCCAACGGCGGGGTTTACGACCAGTTGGCAGGCGGGTTTCACCGGTATTCGGTCGATGAGCGCTGGGTGGTGCCTCACTTCGAGAAGATGTGCTACGACAATTCCGAGCTGCTGAAGAATTACGTGCACGCTTACCAGGCGACCGGAATGGAGTTTTTCGCGGACGTGGCGCGCGACATCATCCGGTGGATGGACGAGTGGCTTAGCGATCGCGAGCGCGGCGGGTTTTATGCATCGCAGGATGCCGACATCAACATGGATGACGATGGAGACTACTTTACCTGGACGATCGACGAGACCCGCGCTGTTTTGACCGACCAGGAAGCGCAGGTGGCGGCTCTACATTACAACATCAATGAAGTTGGGGAGATGCATCACAATCCGGCGAAGAATGTGCTCTATGTGCGGGCTCCCGTAGAGGAGATTGCGCGGCGGACGAATGTGACAGTGGAGCGGGTGCGGGAGCTGTTGAGCTCAGCGAAGACTAAGATGTATGCGGCGCGGCTGCTGCGTCCGACGCCTTATGTGGACAAGACTGTTTATGTGGGATGGAACAGCTTGTGCGTTTCTGCTTACCTGGAAGCGGCGAAGGTGCTGGGACTGGATGGTGCGCGGCGGTTCGCTTTGCGGTCGCTGGGCCGGGTGCTGGGAGAGGCTTGGAAACCTCATTCTGCCAAGACAGAAAACACAGGCGAGGGCGCCCGCACTGCACAATCGCAGTTGCTGCATGTTGTGGCCTACTCTGATCCTGCAGCTTCGCACCGCGAGGTGGCCGGGTTGCTCGATGACTATGCCTTCACGGCTCTGGCTTGTCTCGACGCTTACGAAGCGACTGCCGATCTCAGCTACTTCAAGTTCGGGCGCGCCATTACGGATGCGATGATCGCTCGATTCTTCGACGCAACTTCGGGGGGATTCTTCGACAGCGAGCCTTCCGCTGACGGAACAAGCCTGGGCGTGCTGGCGACCCGTCGGAAACCGCTGCAGGATTCCCCGACGCCCGCGGGGAATCCGATGGCGGCGATTGCGCTGGCGCGGATGCATCACTACACGGGCGATGCCGGCTACCGCGATAAGGCGGAGCAGACGTTGGAGACGTTTGCCGGAGCGGCGAAACAGTTCGGCATCTTCGCCGCGACTTACGGAATTGCAGTGGTGCATTTTCTGGAGAGTCCCGTACAGGTTGTCGTGATCTCGGATGAGGGCGATTTGGCGAAGGATTTGTACGCGGCGGCAGTTACCCTATTCGCTTTCAATAAAACCACTCTGCGTTTAGCGGCGAATCAAGCGGTTGCAGAGAATCTTCCTCCCGTGCTGGCGGCCACGATTCCTCATCTTCCTCAGCTGAGTTCAGGAAAGCCGTTCGCCGTGATTTGCTCGGGATGGGCGTGCCAACCGCCGGTTGCGGAGCCTGCTGAACTGCAGCGCGCACTTGAGGCCGCGCTCGAGGAGCTTCACTGAGGCCGGATTGAGCGACGCTGCATCGGCCCTCACTGGCCTTCTTCCCCAAGACCGCAAGAGACATTGCAAGCAACGTCTCTGCGAGGCGCAAAAAAAGAGGGGCTGACGGGTTAATATGAGTCCCGTCAGCCCAAAGATAGCGAGCCCCAAGTTTTCGGCCCAAGTTACTTCTTACATTACTTTGGTGACCTTGCGGTCACAGGCTGCAACCGTGTCTACTGCGGTGGCAGGTTGACTTGGCAGTTTGTTTGTCTGGGTGGGCACACTAGAATCGGGCCACCGTCCGCGGCGGGAACCTGTTGGACGGCTGCAGCGACATAGGTGCCCACTAATCCAACGATCAGGATTGAAATCCTGATTGCACGTTTCATGGGTTCGTTCTCCTAGATCCGCGTAATACTCACCCCAGTGAGACTTTTCACGCGGACGGGCATTATAAGACACGAGTCAAGCCCCTTGTGCAACAATTTTCACCTCGCGAATTAGGGGCATCCGACGGCCATCCGAGAGCCACCCTGACACCAAAGACCATTCAGCGCTATCCCATACAAAACAATCTATTTATAACAACACATAAAGTATCTATTTATGTAATCGGGATGGAGATTGCCGGGCAGGCAGGCTCGCAGAAATCTTTACAATTTCCGGACAAGGTAGTTTTGCACAGGGAGGTAAAGAGACGATGTCGAGAAGGCCTTAGCGATTGGTTGACATTGAAAACCTGTTATTTCTTGGAATTCAAAATCACTTTGGGATTGCCGAAGACGGTCGACGCGTCCGCATTCCAACCCGCTGCGGCTGCCGCTCGCTTCTCGCGGACCAGAGGCACGTCGGGCTGAGTGCGAGAGAGCGCGCGGTCCACCATGCCTTCAAACATCGGAATCAGTGAATCAGCAGGCAACGGGTGTTGGATGTCGGAGAGGCTCTGCTCCCAGCGTTGCGACTGGAACAATGTGCTGGAGGCTTCACGCGCTGGACTCTTCACTGCGCAGTAGCCAAGCCACACCATAAGACTGGCGTTGAAGGCTGCCATGTTGACCATGCTCATCCAGGGATTGGCCAAGTGGTTCCCGACAAACGAGGCGACTAGGATCAACTCCACCACGGCGAACGAACCGAAACCGAGAGCAATGCCGAAGCTCTGCTGACGGCGACTCACGCCCATGTAATGAGCAAAGAAGAGCAGGAACAGAACCATACCGACCTGGATAATACGCACACAACGTTGCGTGGTTATGATGGCTTGCATCCAGGGCACCATTAGGGTCGAGTTCGTGGAAACCGAGACGACTCCGGCCACCAGGAGCATCACCAGGCCAGCCCATTTGAAAAGGACTGTGCCGAGGTCGCGCAGCGTGTGGAACGAGCGGAAAACGTCTACGAAGACTTCGTGAATCACGCCAAAACCTAACGCCACACTGATCGCCTGTTCGATCCAAGAGGCATAGAAAAATGTGGAATAGTGCCCGCGGGCTCCGAAAAGCACGGCGAAGGAGACGAACTGAGTAACGATGTAGCCGAAGAAGAAGGGGAATTTGCGGTGCAGCCCGCGGCGGAGCATGAGGGTGCCGATCCCCAGCTGGAACAGGGGATGCGCGTACCAGAGCGCGTAATACAAGAGTCTGATCTTCTCGCTCATGGGGCAAGGGCACCCTGGATCCCGAACTGCAGCACAGTCCGAGAACCAGCACTTGGTTCAAAATCAAGAGATACTTTGGGCTCGGTCAAGACTTACGTTAGCCTGTCCCGACCCGGTGTTCAATGCACTGAAGTAATCGAACGTAACGTTACTTGCGTGGGTACTAGGTGCGCAAGGTTACCTTCGTGCTAGAGCAGGATCAGGACATCGGAGATGGGCCAAAGGGCAGTGTTTTGTATCAGGTGCGCTGAGGCAAGCTTCAGCGCCGCACGTGACCGACTAGGTTCGCGATGCAATCTGCAGGGTGCGCGGGCACACCCGATCTAGGCATCCGGCATGGAGTGGATGTAGGCGCGCATCATGCGCACCTCGTCGTCTTTCTCGCCCAAATCATGCAGGAGAATGTCGCGCAGCGACACGATGCCAACCAGGTGCCCGTCGTGACATACCGGCAGGTGGCGGAAGTTGTGTCGTCGCATCAGGGTCATGCAGGTCTCGAGGTCTTCGTTCATGTTGATCGTAAGGGGATCGTCGGTCATGACCTCGGCCATGCAGGTGCTGCGAGGATCGTGGCCTTCGGCGACGACGCGCTTCATGAGGTCACGTTCAGAGAAAATTCCAACTACCTTGCCGTTGTGCAAGACGGGGACGGCGCCAATGTCGCGTTGGACCATGGCTTGTACGGTTTCGAGGACAGTGTGTCCTAGTTCTGCCTGGTACGTGTCCTGACATTTGATCAGGTCGCAGATCCGCATTTGATACCTCCCGGGTACAGAGTTCCGAGTTGTTCCAAAAGCATCTACCGGGGCGGGAGTATATGCCCAGATGGCGACGGAAAGAAAGGAGAAAACACGGTAGAACCAGAAATTGCACCCAAACCGGGAATACTCCTACGCCAGTGACCGGGAAAGCTCTGTAGCGACGGGGAATACGAATCTAGCGCTCGATTTTACGGGGATGCGAAATCACGGCTTCAGATGGACTTCGGGTGTAGAATGCCGCTTCATTTCCGGGGCTTCCAAATCAGGAGGTGCTTAGTGAGAGGACGAGCAGGGATGTATGCCACGAGGATCTTGGTGGTGATGGCGTCGTTGGTCACGCTGGCGTGGCCGCAGCAGCCGATGTCCAGTCTCGACCGAGAGCGGGCCAAGGAAATGTTGAAGGTAATCGGCGAAGACGTAAAGAAGCACTACTACGATCCCAAGTTACACGGAGTGAACTGGGATGCCGCTGTCGAAGACGGCAAACAAAAGATCGAGAAAGAGACTTCGTTCAACATGGCGTTGTCTCAAATCGCGGCAATGCTCGACAAGCTCAACGACTCGCATACGTTTTTTCTCCCGCCGCAACATGTGAGCCGAACTGATTACGGGTTCCAGTATCAGATGATCGGAGATCGCTGCTTCGTGACTCGAGTACGGCCGAAGAGCGATGCGGAGACCAAGGGTGTGAAGGCGGGAGATGAGATGCTTGGCTTAAACGGCTTCCTCGTGTCGCGCGACTCCTTGTGGAAGATGCAGTACGTGTTCTCGGTGCTGCGGCCACAACCGGGGCTGCGATTGGAACTGGCGGATCCGGCGGGAACCAAGGTCAAAGTGGATGCCATGGCGAAAGTCCGCCAAGGCAAAAAGATCACCGATCTGACGGCGTCAGGCGGCGGAGGCGATATTTGGGATTTGGTGCGCGAATCGGAGAACGAGGACCATCTAATGAGAGCGGGCTACCTTGAGGTCGGAGATCAGTTGTTGGTTTTGAAAGTGCCGGAGTTCGCTTTTTCCCAGACCGAAGTTGAATCCATGATCGGCAAGGCGCGCAAACATCAGAATCTGATCGTGGATTTGCGGGGCAATCCAGGTGGCGCCGTCGACACTCTGAAGTATTTGGTGGGAGGAACTTTCGACAAGGAAATGAAGATCGCCGACCGGGTGGGACGGAAGGATACCAAGCCTGAAGTGGCGAAAACATTGCACAATCCATATACCGGCAAACTGGTGGTGCTGGTGGATTCGAAGTCGGCCTCGGCCGCGGAGTTGTATGCCAGAATCGTGCAACTCGAGAAGCGAGGAACGGTGGTGGGAGATCGCTCCGCCGGCGCGGTGATGGAATCGAAACACTACGACGAAAAACTGGGAACCGACACGGTGGTCTTCTACGGGGCTTCGATCACGGAATTTGATTTGAAGATGGCCGACGGCAACAGCCTGGAGCACACGGGAGTGACGCCAGACGAGATTCTGCTGCCCAGCGCGCAGCATATGGCCAATGGGCGGGATCCGGTGCTGGCACACGCGGCCGACTTGCTGGGAGTGAAGCTGAGCCCGGAGGACGCGGGGAAGGCGTTTCCTTACGAATGGCCGTCGGAGCAGCTAGGAAACTTTGTTGGGAGCCGCTTCGTTCCCAATGCAGACAAAATAGGAAGAGTTCGAAAGGGCCGCAGGCAAGCTTTCGCGCGAACGAGCCGTAACCACGATGTTGTAGTCGTTCGTGTTGCCAAGGTTCATGTCGCGTAGCGGGTCACCGGGCGACGCGCCCGGCTCGATCACGGCCAGCCACGCGAGAAACTCGTGAAGATCGCGAGTGCGGGGATGTCCGGGCGCGGCAAACGATACCTCCGCATCCTGCTCGGAAAAATGCCAGGCCAGAGACGCCGTCAAATCGACCGCCTTTTCATAGGCGCGTTCGGAGATCAGGCCGAGTTCCGGATTGTCGAAGGCAATGCAGAGTTTGCGCTCGTCCTCACGGGCGAACTCGCGGACTTTTAGCGAACCAGATTTGGCGGTCGCCTTCCAGTCGACGTGGCGGGCGGAATCCTCGGGCATGTATTCGCGGATCCGATACAAGTCGGAGCCGCGGCCGCGCACGAAACTCTCCCATTCACCGCGAACCCGCGGCAGAATTTCGAAGAACTGCTCGGTGGGCTCGATGCGCGGATAAACCAGAACTTCGCGGGGAAGCGCGACGTGGCGCGTCTTGGTCAGGAAGGCAAAGGGAAAGCGTGTGGCCAGTCCGAAACTGTCTTCGCGATAGCGGCCACGCTGCTCGAATCTCAATTGCAGATCAGCCGACAACGCCGCCTGCGGCGGGATGAACGGAAAGTAAGCCATCCCTTCAAAGATGCCGGGAGGTGCGGGCAGAAGCGTGACGCGCTTTAGGCGGCGGTCAGGAAGGCGCAGCCATTGCCGCTCGGGCGGCCGGTTAAAAGGAAAGGCAAAGGTGGTGGACTCCCATTGCCACTGCTTGACCGGCTTCTTTCTCTTCTTGCGCGTGGAAACAACGCGGATGGAAAACGACGGCAGAAATCGCCGTGGGTTGTGCAGCACGATGCGTCCAGGAACAGCGCGCCCGGCGAAGATGTGCTCGGGCAGGCGGACATCGAGTTCCAGATAGCGCAACACCCACGCGGAAACGACTCCAGAAACCAGAATTGCCGCGAGCATGGCCGCGACCACAATGTAGAGAAGGTTGTTTCCCGTGTTCAGGGCGGCGATGCCGATGATGAGAGTGACCACCACGTACACGATGCCGGCGCGGGTGACGTCGTAGTCGAACGACTCGCGGAGACGCTCGACTGCGACGCGGCGCGCCAGGTACGGTACGGTGACCAGTCCCACCAACGTCGCGAGCACCAGTGAAGTTGAGGCCAGAATTATGGTGGCCCACAGGTTGCCGGCGTCGCGTGAGACGGTGGAGAAAAGCGCCGAGGCGAAGGCTAGTCCCAGGCCCACGAGCGCGAGCAGGAATTTGACCCAGACCTCCGCGGAGGCCGATTGCAGCCATTGCGACACGCGGCCGGGGACGGACGATGTTGATTTCAACGGATTGGCGTACGCAGAACCCACTCGTTTGGAGCCTAGCATTCTCCAGCAGAACGGACAATCGGGATCAGCTTGCGGGAAAAGCGTTCGTAACTGCCGCGGGCTTTGACAAGCAGTCGGGAAATGCGGAAGCCCCGAAGGACATGAAGGTCCACGAAGGAGGGACCTGATACTCCCTACGCTTCTGATTCTCGTGATTCTGTGCTAACCTGCCCGCGACAATCGGCCCCCGACAAACAGATGTTTTCCTATCGAGAGTAAAAGGAGATCGCTATGCCTATCGGAAAACGTGCAGCTGCGGAATTCTTTGGAACGTTCTGGCTGGTCTTCGGCGGATGCGGCTCGGCCGTGCTTGCTGCGGGCGTGCCCAATGTCGGCATCGGATACGCCGGCGTGGCTCTGGCCTTCGGACTCACCGTTTTGACCATGGCTTTCGCCATCGGGCATATCTCGGGTTGTCATCTCAACCCGGCTGTGAGCGTTGGACTGGTGGCCGGAAAGCGCTTCCCTGCCTCGGAGTTGCTGCCTTACGTGATCGCACAGGTTGTGGGAGCAAGCGCGGCGGCGGGCGTGCTATACGTCATCGCCAGCGGAGTGGCCGGTTTCGATGTGCATGCTGGATTCGCATCCAATGGATACGCTGAGCATTCCCCGGGTGGTTATAGTCTCGTGGCCTGCATCGTGGCTGAAGTGGTGTTGACCGCATTCTTCCTGCTGGTGATCATGGGCGCTACCGACAATCGCGCACCGAAAGGATTTGCGCCAATCGCCATTGGACTCTGCCTGACTCTGATTCATCTTGTCGGCATCCCCGTCACCAATCTCTCCGTGAATCCCGCTCGCAGCACCGGGCCGGCCATCTTTGCTGGTGGTTGGGCGCTGCAGCAGTTGTGGATGTTCTGGGTCGCCCCGCTGATTGGCGGCGCGCTCGGCGGCGGGCTCTATAGCATGTTGTTCGCGGAATAGAACAATCCGCCACGGATTTTCGCGAATCTTCCCGGATTAAGACAGAAGCTAGTCCGATCCGCGAAAATCCGGCGTGGATCCGTGGCTTCTGTTTGAAGAGGGTGACTCGTGTTGAGACCATCGCATGTGTTGGGGTTGACGACGCTGTGCCTTGCGGGAGCAATGGTTATGATTTCGCGCACGCCGGCCGACAATTCCGCAAAGGCGGGCAACGTGACAGAGCGTCGCGTGATGTCGGAGGCCGCCGACGGAAACAACTGGCTGCTGAACGGGCGCAACTTCGAGGCGCAGCATTTCAGCCCACTGAAGCAGATCAACGATCAGAACGTCGGCGGACTCGGGCTGGCCTGGTATCTCGACATCGACAGTGGCATGGGAATTGTTTCGGAGCCGATCGTTGTTGACGGCGTCGCTTACCTGAGCGCTCCGCTGTCGAAGGTCTATGCGGTCGAGGCGGCGTCCGGAAAACTGATCTGGAAATTTGATCCGAAGGTGCGCCTGAATCAGGCGATCAACGGATCGTACTCTGCGCGAACCAATGCCGGCGTTGCGGTTTGGGAGGGCAAGGTTTATGTGGGGACCGGCGACTGCCGGTTGGTCGCCATCGATGCAGCGTCGGGCAAGGAGGCATGGCAGTCTCCGGTATGCGATGCGACGCAGACTGGCATCACCGGCGCCCCACATGTAGCCAAGGGAAAAGTCTTCATAGGCTACAACGGCTCCGACGACGGAGTGCGCGGGTCGCTGGCGGCGTTTGATGCCGAGACGGGCAAGGAGGTCTGGCGCTTCTGGACAGTTCCCGGAAGTCCGACTAAGCCCTTCGAGACGAAAGCTCTGGAGATGGCCGCAAAGACTTGGTCCGGCGCTGACGCGTGGCGGATTGGCGGAGCCGACGTTTGGAACGCGATCACTTACGATCCTGTCAGCGACTTCGTCATCTTCGGTACGGCGGGGGCGGGCGTCGACTACGGAGAGTTGTCGTCGATTGAGCCCAAAGGAGACAAACTTTTCTCAGGTTGCATCCTCGCCGTGAAGGCCGAGACGGGAGAGTATGTCTGGCATTACCAGACAAGTTCTCCGGGCTTGCAAACAGAGAACAACCACATCGTGATGGCGGATTTGACCATCGGCGGAGAAAAGCGACACGTCGCTATGACCGTGCCCAAGCATGGCTTCTACTACGTGCTCGATGCCAGGACCGGAAAGCTGATCTCGGCGAAGCCCATCGTGAAGGTGAACTGGGCGACGTCGGTTGATATGACTACCGGGAAGGCGGTGGAAGTGCCCGCTTCCGCCGGCGGGGGCGCACAATGGACCGTCCACAACTGGTGGCCGATGAGCTACAACGCGAAGACGGGACTCGTCTACATTCCCGCCACGGACCGCAAACCCAGCACGCAAGCTCCAGTCGAAAGCAATGAGTGGATGCAGCAGACCGAAGGACGGCTTATTGCCTGGGATCCGGTGAACCAGTCGGAGCGATGGGCCGTCGAAGAGGAGATCGCGACTAACGGCGGAGTGCTTTCGACTGCGGGCAATCTCGTGTTTCAGGGCCAAGGCACGGGTGAGTTCGCTGCTTTCACAGCCGACACGGGGAAGAAAGCGTGGTCGATTCAAACCGGCTCGGCGATCGAGTCGATTCCCGTGACGTACGCTGTGAATGGCGAGCAATATGTACTGGTTCCCGTCGGCTGGGGCTCAGGCTCGCGCTTGTTCGCTCCGGCCTGGACCATGGCGACACCGCAGTCGAAGCGCGGCCCGGCGCGGCTGTTGGCGTTCAAACTAGGGGCGGCGAATCCCTTCCCTACCCCGCCGGATGTCGTGCCGCCGGTGCCGAAGCCTCCGCAGCAGACCGCGAACGCGGAGACGATTCGGGAAGGCGCGACGCTATACCGAAAATTTGTGTGCGACGGCTGCCACTCTCCGGAACTCGATGGCAGCGGCGCGTGGGTTTTGAACGGCGCAGTTCCCGATCTGCGTTATGCTCCGCCCGAAGTTCACTCGCAGTGGTACTCGATCGTGCTGGCGGGCTCGCACTGGGACCAGGGGATGCCGGGATTTGCGAATCCTCCGAAGTTTGCGTTCCCGCGTTTGCATATGACCACGCCGCAGGCCGACGCACTACATGCCTATGTGATCGATGGGGCGTGGAAGGCATACAACCAGGAACATGGAGGAACGGGGGCGCCAGAGGCGGCACACAAGTAGGGTTTCGAAGGTGGTCCGATCAGGCCTTCGAGTTCTGTTTGATTGCTCGGTTTCTACTTCAATCCGAAGATCTGCAGTTGCTTGTTGCTGGCTACATAGACGCGGCCGTTGGCGACTACCGGGACGAGATTGGCGTTCGCCTTGAAGTTCGGCCAGGATCCGGCGGTGCCCTGGAAGAGTTGCTTCATGGTCCCAGAGACCGAGGGATCGAACGCGTAGAGAAAGATGCCGTTGGAAGTTACCGAAGCGGGATGCGAAACCGCCCAGATAATGGCATTCGTTTGGCCGTTCGACGAGACCGTAGTGAAGAAGCCCGGACTCTGTCCGCTGACGAGCGCCGGCGAATGGGTCACGGCCGTCAACAACGGCTTGGGTGAAGTTTGCAGCTTCCATACGCTCGCGATTCGCCCGCCGCTTGAGACGATGCGCGGAATATTGTCCGCACCGACGTAGTACGACGGCCCGCAGAAGCAGGGACCGATGGTGAATGCGCCCAGCACATTATTTTTTGTGGGCGAGAATCCGCCCAGCTTGTCCTCATTCATCAAGAACAGTTTCCCCGACTTGCCCGCAGCCACTGCCATATGCGGCACGGTTCCCAACTGCTTTGGCAATACCAGCACGCCCCCGGAGCCGAAATCTGCGTCAATCGCGTCGAGTTGGGCCTGGTTCGCCGGCGTGAAAACATCGAGGACCGTAGTCAGGTCCGGCGACACTTTCACCACGCTCTCCTGCAGGTTGCTGATGCCGTCATAGGTGGTGCCAACGGCGTCAGAATTGCCGGTCACAAAAAGAACATTTCCGGTGGCGTCGGCAGTCAGCGCGAAACCCGACATCCAGATCGAAGAAAGAAAATAGGTGTTCGGCGAGGAAGCCTGCGTATCTAGAACCTGGTTTGCCGGAAGGGGCGCGAGCGACGCGGCGTTCCAACCCAGAACCCAGCCTCGCGAAAGATCAGGAGCCATGTCGCAGAAGCTGCCAAATCCGGCATACACATTGCCGTTCGCCAACAGCAGTCCAGGGCGCTGACGTTCGTACGTCGCATTGAAGGTAAAAGACGTGCCATCGGTCAGCGTGTGCGACGCGCCTACGACTCGAGGCGGCACCTTGTCGGTGAGATTCCCCATGTCAAGCGCGTGCAGGTAATACTGCCGGGAGGCGGCCTCTTGCACATACGCTATAACGTACAAGGTGTTGTTCGGCACATCGATGACCGGCGTGGAATTGATGCCGACGTAAGGTCCATTGGCGATGCAGGTGAGCGGACGATATACGGGCTTGCCAAGATTGCGAGTCAAGAGAACAACGGTACCGCCCGCACCGATGGCGTAGACGGTATTGTTCTCGGTGACGACGTAGGCGACGGCGCGCTTGCCCTGGAACTTGCCGGCGGTGATGGTAACGTTAGGAACCACGAGTGGCTGTGCATCCACCTGCTCATCGAGCGTCACGGTAGCCAGCAGGCCGAAGGAGGAACTCGCCACGGTGGCCGGAGTAAGCGCCGTCTCTTTCTGGTTCCAACCCGTACGAAAATTGTCGTAGTGGTAGGTTGTGACCGACATTTGGGCGGCCGCGGGCACTGCTCCGCACGTCGCGAACAGAACGAGGAAAAATGTGATTAGTTCAATAAAGATGGCACTGCGGCGCAGGGGTCCCATAGTCGGTGTGATCGTAACGAAGGGTTAAACCGGGGTCAATCGGAAGAACCACCCGAGGTGGAAAGACTCTAGGTCGTGCAGTTTCAGTACTCCGCCAGTTCTTTCATTGCCAGGAAAAGATCGTTCGGTTGCGGCAGGATGGCGTCTTCGAGGATGGGCTGGTAAGCGACGAACACATCTTTGGCGGCGACGCGGCGGACCGGGGCGTCGAGGTGATCGAAGAGCTGATCGGCGATGCGAGCGGAAATTTCGGCCCCATAGCCCCAGCTTAAGGTGTCTTCGTAAGCGACGAGCACACGATTGGTTCTTGCGACTGACGCTGCGATCGTTTCCCAGTCAAAAGGATTCAAACAGCGCAGGTCGATCAATTCGACTTTCACGCCCTGCTCGCGCTCAATCTTCTGCGCGGCTTGCAGCGCGCGGGGAACAACCGCGCCGTAGGTAATCACGGTCAAGTCGGTTCCGGGATGCACGATCTTCGCTTTCCCGAACGGGATCATGTAATCCGGGCCTGGATAAGGAGCGCGACCGAACGCTTCGCGGTACAAACGTTTGTGCTCGAGAAACAGCACTGGGTCGTCGCACCGGATCGCGGTGCGCAGCAATCCGGCGGCATCGAGCGAGTTCGAGGGAAAGACCACGCGCAGCCCGGGAATGTGGGTGAAGACACTCTCGCCGCACTGCGAATGATAGATGGCCCCGCCGGTAAGGTATCCGCCAATGGCCACGCGGATCACGACCGGGCAGGAGAATCCGTTGTTCGAGCGCCACCGAATGACGCTGAGCTCATCGCGAATCTGCATCATCGCCGGCCAGATGTAGTCGAAGAACTGAATCTCGACGACGGGCTTCAATCCTCGGGTCGCCATGCCAGTGGCGCGTCCGACGATAGCAGCCTCGGCCAGTGGCGAATTGAATACGCGATCGCTGCCAAACTCACATTGCAGGCCGAACGTGAGTTTGAAGACTCCACCTTTGCCCTTCACCAGCTTGCGCTTCAGGTATTCTTCGCGGCTGCAGTCGCCGACGTCTTCGCCGAAGATCACGATGCGCTCGTCGCGCTTCATCTCGTCGCGCAAGGTCGCCGTGATCAGATCGGCCATGGTCTTGGTCGTCGGCTTCTTGCCGTCGGCCGGAATCTCAAGCGCGATAGGCTGCGTGTCGAAAGCGGGCGATGCGGGATCAATGTCAGGCGAGTAAACGTATTTCGTGATGCTCTCGGGAGCGGGAGGCAAGGCTTCGAGAGCGAGATCCACCGCGGCCTGCAGTTCGGCCTCGACTTCTTTCTCGAGTTGATTGATTCCCTTCTCGTCGAGAATGCCTTCGCGCAGCAGGAACATCTGAGTGCGGGTGACGGGATCGCGGGCGGCGTCGCGTTGACGCTCGGCGTCGGCACGGTACAGGCGCTCGTCGTCCGACAGTGAGTGCGAATACGGACGGATTACATGGGCGTGTACGAAGGCGGGACCGAGTCCTTCGCGGCAATAGCGAACGCAGCGCTGAAATGCAGCGTAACTTGCGACAGGATCGGTGCCGTCGACTTCCTCAAAATGGAAATCGGGGAATCCGGAGACGAGGCGTGAAATACTGCCACCAGCAGTCTGAACCTCAACCGGCACGGAGATGGCGTAGCCGTTGTCTTCAACGCAGAAAATCACCGGCAGCTTGCCCAGGGCGGCGGCATTCATCGCCTCCCAGAACTCGCCTTCGCTCGACGTGCCGTCGCCGAGAGAGACGTAGGAGACTTCATCTCCTTGGAAGGCGACGTTCTTGTACTGGCGATAGTCAACGAACTTGGACTCAGGAAGCGCGGCGGCTTGGGGATGACGGGAGAAATAGCGTCCCCCTTCGGCGCAGCCCACGGCCTGCAGAATCTGTGATCCCGTTGGGGACGACTGGGTCACGATGTGAAGATTGGGATAACTCCAGTGCGATGGCATCTGGCGCCCGCCCGAACTCGGGTCGTTCGCCGCGCCAACTCCCTGCAGGAACATGTCGTAAGGCTTGACGCCGAGCGCGAGACACAGGGCGCGATCGCGATAGTAAGGATAGAACCAGTCATAGGCCGGCTTCATTGCCAGACCAGCCGCCACACCGATCGCCTCATGACCGGCGCCCGACATCTGGAAGTAGATCTTCTGCTGGCGCTTTAGAAGGATCTCCCGGTCGTCGATGCGCCGGGAGGTGTACATAAGGCGGTAGGCCAGGATGAGCTGCTCGCGCGTAAGTCCTTCATAAAGCTTGTTCTTCTTCGCGCCGTTGGCCGCAAGGGCCAGCTTGGGGTCGGTCTTTGTCGTCGCCATCCGCTTCCCTGGTACCTACCCTATTTGGATTCTGGCAGCCTTGCTACGGTTTCAACCTGTCTCGCGTCCACACCTCCGGATAAGGTGCAAGGTTCGCGAGACCTGTTGCATTGTAAATGGTCATCGCCGGTTGGAAAAGTGTGGAAAGTTGGGAAAGATGACCTATGTCATGGGCGCACGGTGTCAGCAAGATAAGGAGTTTACTGAGCGAGTGTTCTGGAGTTCACTCTATAAAGACACAGGTTGAAGTTCATTGCCGCCCAATGTTGTCGATCTCTCTGCTTTAGCGCGAGCCGGTCCAAGGTCGAGTGCCGGAGGCTCAGGAACAGGCTGATTCGCCGATCGAGCAGAAAAAATGCGTCTCGGAAAGCCTTCTCCACCTGCTCGTTCGTTCCTCGCACGGCGGCAGGGTCGGGTACTCCCCAGTGAGCGGTCATCGGTTGGCCCGGCCACACGGGGCAGACCTCGTTGGCGGCATTGTCACAAACGGTAAAAACAAAATCGAGCTTGGGAGCTTCCGGCTGGGCAAACTCGCTCCAACTCTTGCTGCGCAGTCCATCGGTCGGAAGATGAGTGGCCTGGAGTTGCTTCAGCGCCTCCGGTCGGACTGTTCCCGAAGGATGGCTGCCTGCGCTGTAACCGGAGAAGGTCGGTGCGCCCTTGCGATTCATAATGGCTTCTGCCATGATGGAACGCGCCGAGTTGCCCGTGCATAGGAATAGAACGTTGTGGTGTTTGGGCATTACTTCCGGCTCAGGTCAGTTGCAGCAGGTTGGACCGCAACAAGCATGCTGCGCCCACTGGGGTTTCACGGCGCGAATCAAGGCGCTGAGGAATTTTTCGTCTACCTGTGGAGCAATGGCATCCACATCGATTCCCTGCCCGGAGAGAAATTCGCGAGCATCGTTCACGCGATAGACGCGAGTCGGCTCCACATCGATTTGCTCGAACCCGGCGGCTGCCAATTTGCGGCGGTAGTCGTTCTCTTCCAACGCTCCTGCAATGCAGCCGACCCAGGCCAGCACACTCTGACGAATCTCGGGAAGAATCTCGCCGCGGGTCACAACATCGGATACGGCAAAGCGGCCGCCCGGTTTCAACACGCGGAAGGCTTCGCGCAGGCCTTTGTCTTTGTCGGCGGAGAGATTGATCACGCAGTTCGAGATGATGACGTCGATGGAATTGTCGGGCAGCGGGATATTCTCAATCTCGCCTTTCAGGAACTCAACATTTTCGATTCCAGCCTTGCGCTTGTTCTCGTGGGCCAGAGCGAGCATTTCGTCGCTCATGTCGAGACCGTAGGCTTTGCCTTTAGGTCCGACCCTGCGCGCTGAGAGCAGAACGTCGATGCCGCCGCCGGAGCCCAGATCGAGCACGGTTTCGCCCGGGTTTAGCTGGGCAAGCGCGGTGGGATTGCCACAACCGAGCGATGCCTGCCGAGCTTGGTCGGGGATTTGTCCAGCCTGCGCCGCGTCGTAAAGATTCGTGGTGATGGGATCGCAGCAACCGGTGGTGGCCGTCGCGCCACAGCAGGAACTGCCTCCCGATTTCACGCGCAGTGCAGCTTCGCCGTATTTCTGTTTCACGACTTCCTTGATGTCAGATTTGATTTCACTGGTCTCGGTGGTGCTCATGAATGCCTCCTACCTGCAGATTTGTATGATGTCTCTTGGCTTGAGCGCCTTATTGCGTGTGCAACACTCGGCGTAGAGGAATTGCAGCAACTCCTGCAAGGCTTCAGTATTGGCGGTGTAGCGCAGGAATGTGCTTTCGCGCTGCACTACGACCAGACCTTCGGTCTTCAGCTTGTCCAGATGGTGGGACAGGGTCGAGTTGGGAATTTCGAGTTCGCCCTGAATGTCGCCTACCACGAGCCCCTCGGGATGCGCGGACAACAGCAACTGCATAATGCGCAAGCGGGGTTCGGTGCCCATAGCGGAGAACATGTCGGCGTATTTGGCAACGCGCTCGCTTTGATTTGCGGAAGGAGCCTTTGACGAGGCAGCAGTTATATTTCGATATTACTGGAAATATAGGCAGATGGCAAGCGGCGTGACAGCCGGTGGTGCCATTCCTCCGAATCAAGGGTGCCCACCCCTTCGAGGCACGGATATGTTGGATCGAGTGCTGACGGTTGAGTGCTGAGTGCTTTATTCTGGATAGAGATGATTCGCACCCGTCGCCCTTTTGATCCGCACTCCATCAAGCTGGTGGTCTTCGACCTGGATGGCACACTGATTGACTCGCGCCTCGACCTGGTGCACTCCGTGAATGCCGCCCTGCGCCACATTGGTCGGCCGGAGTTGCCCAACGAGGTGATCGCCAGCTACGTCGGCGACGGAGCGCCGCTCCTGATTCAGCGCGCCTTGGGCGGCGAAGAGGTAGAAGAGGCGCTGATTCGCCAAGGACTGGAGTACTTCCTTTCCTATTACCGCGAGCACAAGCTCGATCACACGACGGTCTATCCGGGGATTGCCGAAGCACTGGCCACGATTCAGAGTTCGTCCAATGGATCTCCACGAAAGATGGCTGTGCTCTCGAACAAGCCGGTCATTCCGTCACGAGCTATTGTCGAGGCGCTGGGCCTGGGCCCATTCTTTTCGCAGATCTACGGCGGGAACAGCTTTGCCAGCAAGAAGCCCGATCCCGGGGGCGCGCTCCAGTTGCTGCGCGAGGCCGGTGTGCAACCCCAGCAGGCTGCGATGGTGGGCGACTCTCATGTCGATGTGCAAACAGGGCAGAATGCCGGGTTGTGGACCATCGGCGTAACGTACGGCTTCGCGACTCACACCTTCGAGGAATATCCTCCCGATATTTTGGTGGACCATCCGCATGAGATCGCGGCGCTCTTTGCCGGGGTGCGATCAAAAGCTTGAACCGCGAAGGACGCAAAGGAACCGCCGCAAAGATCGCAAAGAAAAACGGAATGCTGGACTTGCGAGGACTGCATAAATCTTGCGCTACACTTTTCAGGCACCGAGATAACGGGCTAAACGATAAATGACCGCGAATAACTCTGGCCACACATCCGGCTTCACCGGAAAAGAGCTGCGCAAGCTGCGAAGCATGAAAAATCCGTACGGCATCCAGAAGTTTCTCGACGACATGCCTTATCACCTGGAAGACACAGCGTGGTCGCCGCGCAAGGTGCTGGCCGAAGAATCTTCGCACTGCCTTGAGGGCGCAATTTTCGCGGCAGCGGCGCTGCGGGCGAATGGGTATCCTCCACTGCTACTGGATTTCGAGGCCGATCACGACACCGACCACGTGATCGCCATTTACCGCCAGGATGGCTGCTGGGGCGCCGTGGCCAAATCGAACTATACGGGATGCCGGTGGCGCGAACCCGTCTATTGCACTCTGCGCGAGCTGGCTCTGAGTTATTTCAATGCATACTTCAATCTGCGGCGCGAGCGGACCCTGCGGCGTTACTCTGTTCCCGTGAACCTGAAGCGTTTTGACAAGCAGAACTGGATGACCACAGACCAGCCGGTTTGGTTCATCGTCTATCACCTGTTCGACGTCAAACACTACCCGCTGCTGACGAAGGCGCAGGAAAAACGACTGCACCGTGTGGATGAGCGACTGTTCCAAGGGGAGTGCTTGGGCAAAGCTTACAAGGGCCGAGACTGAATCCCGTTTCTCGCTAAAGTTCCCGACTGACGGTGCCGATCCCTAAGAAGCGCCTTTGTGCTTGCTTTCGGCCGCTGGTGGACGCACTCTGCATAGCGAGCGGACCCGGAGACCCGGCGCAGTTTCGCTGGCGGAGAGATCGCATTGGACCTGCGCCGTCAATTCGGGACCGGCCTGAATCACGAATTCGTGGAAGCTCGCCGCCATCCCCGCTTTAAGTTAGACATCGACATCCGTGTCTATCCGCGCAACGCCAGCGTGGTTCGCGGACACACCGTTGACATCAGCGAGTCGGGAATTTCCGCCATGCTGCGGGTGGAGGTTCCGATTGGCGAAATCGTTCGCCTGGAGTTCGACCGGCCTCTGGGTTCCGTCGAAGTGCATGCTCTGGTTCGGCAAAGAAATGCGTTCCGCTACGGCCTTCAGTTCGTCGAGTCCGGTTCGGCGCAGGAAGTGATTGGCCGAACTTGCCGGCAGTTAGCCTTGGAAGAATCCCTGCGCGAAGCAAGACTGCCGTGAGCGTCAGCCGTCTCCCTTGATCCAGCACTTGCACCGCTGACAAATCTGATGTATCCCGAAACTTCTCGTGCTCTAATGCGTTAAGGTAGGTCATGCGAGTACGGCGGGTATTTCTCTTTGTTTTGTTTTTTTCTTGCCTGCTGGCGTTCGGCCAGGGGGAACAACAGACTTCTGCCCCACCGAACACACCCGCCCCAGGCACTCCCGCAGCGTCTGATCCCAGCGCGGCTGTTCCGTCAACCGCCTCTCCAGAAAATGGCGCAAGGGCCGCCGATGCCAAAACGACTTCCCTGCCCGATTTGAAGCCCGACGCCAACGGCGCACTGTCGCAGGAACAGATGCAGCAGTTGTTTCGCGTGGTGGCGGACAAAGACGCGGAGAACGACAAGCGGCAGCGCGACTACACCTACATCGATCGCGAGGTCCAGAACAATCTGGACGGCAAGGGTCTAGTCAAATCGACAGAAATCAAGACTTACGAAGTATTGGAGATCTACGGTGAACAAGTGCAGCGCCTGATCGAGAAACAGGACAAGGCGCTCGACTCTAAAGAAGCCGCCAAGGAAGAGGAGAAGATCCAGAAGATTATCGATAAGCGCAAGAATGAGTCGGAGGAAGACCGCAGAAAGCGGGAAGCGAAACAAGAAAAGGAACGTGAAGACGGCCGCAAGTTCGTGCACGAAGTAGCTGACGCCTACAACTTCAAGCTGGCGGGAACGGAACTGGTGGGCGGGCGCGAGGCGTGGGTCATTGACGGGGAACCGCGTCCTGGCTTCGAACCGCATATGAAGGAATCGAAGTTTCTCTCGAAGTTTCACGGGCGGGTGTGGATCGACAAAGCCGATCTGCAACTGGCCAGGATGGATGTTGAAGCTATCGAGACAGTTTCACTGGGGTGGGTGTTGGCGCGAGTTCACAAGGGAACGCGCGTGATGCTGGAGCAAACGCGTGTGAATGAAGAGGTCTGGCTTCCACGGCTCGTGACCTTTAAGATCGACGCGCGGGTGGCGCTGCTCAAGGGCTACAACGTCGACGGCGAACAGACTTATCGGGACTATAAGAAGTTCCGCACGTCGACAAAGATCTTGGACATAGGAGAAGTGAAGGAACAGAAGTAGCCTCACCGCAAGTATCGATTTCTTCCTCTGACAGGGTTAAGCGCTTCATCCTCCGCGGGGCTTATAATGCGTGGTCCTGCGGGCGAAGGCTGCCGCCAAAGTTCTGTCGCGGACGGATGCCCCCGGACAAGATTCTGATTTCCATTTCATCCCTGAGGCGCAGAATGACTTCTCTTACCCGCCGCGATCTGCTTCGCACTGGCCTTGCCCTTTCCGCTTCTACTCTCGTCCCAGGCTCTGTGAACCGAGCCCACGCGCTGCTCGCGGGCTATCCAGGAGTGGCCTCGGCCGAGGCTCTGTCAGCAGTGGCTCCCCGAGAGCATCTGCTCTTCGACTTCGGGTGGAAGTTCTTTCAGGGACACGCCACCGACCCGCTGCGCGATCTGGGCTTCGGCATGGGTCAGGGAGACTTCGCCAAGAGCGGCGAGTTCGAGTTTGCGCGGGAAAAATTCGATGACTCGAAATGGCGTCCTCTGAACCTGCCGCACGATTGGGCGGTCGAATTGCCGTTCGTGCGCGATGAGGAACAGAATTCGCACGGCTACAAACCCCTGGGTCGGCGCTATCCAGAGACCAGTGTGGGCTGGTATCGCCGGGTGTTCGATATTCCAAATGAAGACTTAGGTCGGCGCGTGGTAATCGAGTTCGATGGCGCGTTTCGCAGCGCGCTGGTGTTCTTGAATGGCTACTTCATTGGACGCAACGACAACGGCTACGCGCCCTTCCGCTTTGACTTGACCGACTTCCTGAACTACGGCGCCAAGAATTATCTCGTCGTGCGCATGGACGCGAGCTTCGGCGATGGATGGTTCTACGAAGGCGCTGGCATTTATCGGCATGTGTGGCTGACGAAGACGGATGCGCTGCACCTTGGACACTGCGACAGCTATGTGCGATCAGCACAGCAGACGAGAGGAAACGGCGGCTGGCTTGACTTGGGAACCATCGTACAGAACCAAGGGAAACAAGCAGAGACTTGCCGCGTGCGCTGGCACATTTTAGATGAGTCCGGAAAAATCGTCGCTACTGCCGAAGCGGCACCGCAGTCGGTTGCCGCCGACGGTTTATCTACATTCACAGCGAGCGCGAACATTCAGAATCCGATCCGTTGGTCGCCTGAGACGCCATACCTCTATTCCGCTGTAGTGACAGTTGAGGCTAATAGCAAAGCGCGCGATGCCGAGCGCGCGAGTTTCGGCATACGCAGTCTGGTTTGGGATCCGGACAAGGGATTCTTTCTCAATGGCAAGTCGGTGAAGATCAAGGGCACCTGCAATCATCAGGACCACGCTGGAGTAGGCGCTGCTCTTCCCGACCGCCTGCAGTGGTACCGGGTCGGAGTACTGAAAGATATGGGCGGCAACGCCGTACGCACCTCGCACAACATGCCCACGCCCGAGTGGGTCGAGGCCTGCGACCGCCTGGGGATGATGATGATGTGTGAGACCCGCCTGATGAGCGCCAACGCTGAAGGCATGGCGCAACTTGAGGGAATGATCAAGCGCTATCGGAATTCTCCATCCATCATTCTCTGGTCGATGGGCAACGAAGAGTGGACCATGATGCCGCAACCGCAGGGTCCGCGCGTGGTCACAGACATGATGGCCAGATCTCACGAACTGGATCCAACACGGTTGTGTACAGCGGCGGTAAATGCGTCATTCGGAAGTCACTTTCCGGAGCAACTCGACGTCATGGGATTCAACTACAACCTGAAAGAACACGACCCATATCACACGGCACATCCCAAACAGCCGAGCGTGGGTTCCGAGACAGCGAGCACAGTTTCGACGCGCGGCATTTACTCCACCGACAAACTGCGCAATTGGGTCAGCGCCTACGACTTGAACCACACCGATTGGTCGCAACTTGCGGAAGAGTGGTGGAAGTTCTACACCGCCCGCGAATGGCTGGCAGGAGGATTTGCCTGGACCGGCTTCGACTACCGCGGCGAGCCGACGCCCTACGGCTGGCCGTCGATCAACTCGCAGTTCGGCATCGTCGACATGTGCGGCTTTCCGAAGGACAATTTCTTTTACTACAAAGCTTGGTGGGGATCGGAGCCGGTGCTGCACTTGTTTCCACACTGGAACTGGGACCAGCGTGACGGCGAGCCGATCTCGGTGTGGGTGCATTCGAACCTCGACTGGGTCGAAGTTTTTCTGAATGGCAAGAGTCAGGGTTCGCAGAAGGTGGAACCACTGACGCATCTGGAGTGGAAGGTGAAGTACGAGCCCGGCATGCTTGAAGCCCGCGGCACCAGGGACGGCAAAGTTGTGCTCGTCGAGAAGCGGGAGACGACGGGAGATCCAGTTGCAATTCGCCTGACGACCGATCGAAGCGAGATCAACGCCGATGGCGAAGACGTGGCCGTGCTGAAGGCGGAAGCGCTCGACAAAGATGGCCGCGCGATTCCTACAGCTCACAATATGATCAGTTTCAAGGTCTCGGGAGAAGGGGCACTCATTGGCGTGGGCAATGGCGATCCCAATTGCCAGGAGTCCGACAAAGAACCCAGGCGCAGCCTGTTCAACGGCCTCGCGCAGGTGATTGTTCAGTCCACCCGAACTCCAGGAACGATCACGGTTGAGGCCTATACTGAGCCGTACCCGCGGCCAAAGCTGCCGAGTGTGCAGGTCACGGTTGCGACGAAGAAGGTGGAACTGCGACCGTCTGTGGGATAGGAATCTTCCCATCCACTTCGCCTCTCCCGGCTTTCCTTATACGCCGGGCGAGGTTCTGTCTTCTCGCCACACTTCGCGGCGGCAGCCGAGCTGTCCGCCTCCCAATTCCGTGACGACGTTATAATAGAAAGATTCTCACCCCCCAACATTCCGCTCTGTGGGCGTGTGCGAAGACTTCGAGGACAGAAATTGTCCTGAACTGCAGATATGTTGTCGCAGGCGGTTGCCGTTTGGTTTGGCTAATAGCCAGGAGCTAGCAGCTAAGAGCTTTTCTCCATGGATTTCAAACTCGTTTCCGACTACAAACCGCAAGGTGACCAGGGACGCGCCATCGAGACGCTGCTGCGCGGAGTGTATGACCGCGAGCAGCATCAAGTTCTGCTCGGCGTAACCGGGTCGGGCAAGACGTTCACCATGGCCAAGGTGATTGAGGCCGCGAACCGTCCAGCGCTGGTTATGGCGCATAACAAGACGCTGGCTGCGCAGCTTTATCACGAGTTCAAGAATTTCTTTCCGCAGCATGCGGTGGAATATTTCGTTTCGTACTACGACTACTACCAGCCTGAGGCCTATGTTCCAGCGGCTGACCTCTATATTGAAAAGGAAGCGACCATCAATGATGAACTCGACAAGCTGCGGCTGTCGGCGACACGGTCGCTGTTCGAGCGGCGCGATGCGCTGATTGTGGCGTCGGTCAGCTGCATTTACGGCCTGGGGTCGCCGGAAGCCTATTACGGCATGATGATGTTTCTGGAGAAGGGCCAGAAGATCAAGCGCGAGGACATCACGCGCAGGCTGGTCGACATTCTCTATGAGCGCACCAATGGCGACTTCCGCCGTGGAACGTTCCGCGTGCGCGGCGACGTCATCGAGGTCTTCCCTACTTACGATGACATGGCGTATCGCATCGAACTTTGGGGAAACGAGATTTCGTCGCTCACACAGATTGATCCGCTGTTTGGCACGGTGAAGCAGAAGTACATGCGGCTACCGATTTATCCCAAAACGCACTATGTCATGAAGGAAGAAACACGCGCGTCGGCGGTGGATTCGATCAAGAAGGAACTGGCGTGGTGGGAAGTGGAACTAGAGAAGCAGGGACGGCTGGTCGAGTCACAGCGCATCCACCAGCGCACCATGTTCGATCTGGAAATGATCAAGGCCATGGGCTTCTGCCATGGCATCGAGAACTATTCGCGGCACTTCACGGGACGCCTGCCGGGCGAGCCTCCGCCGACTCTGCTGGATTATTTTCCGCGCGACTATCTGATGTTCATCGACGAGTCTCACCAGACCGTGCCTCAGTTGCGCAGCATGTATGCCGGCGACCGCTCGCGCAAAGAAACGTTGGTGGAATACGGCTTCCGCCTGCCGTCGGCGCTCGATAACCGTCCGCTGACATTCGAGGAATTCGAGCACCGCACAAACCAACTTGTATATGTCTCGGCGACGCCCGGGCCCTACGAACTGACGAAATCGTCGGGCGTTGTGGTTGAGCAGATTATTCGGCCCACGGGATTGATTGATCCGCAGGTTGAAGTGCGTCCCGTCAAAGGGCAGATTGACGACCTTCTGCACGAGATTCGCGCGCGCGTCGAGAAAGGCGAACGCGTGCTGGTCACGACCCTCACTAAGCGCATGTCGGAAGATCTGGCGGAATACTACGCCGAGGTGGGCGTGAAGTGCCGGTACATGCATTCCGAGATCGAAACGCTGGAGCGAGTCAAGATTCTGCGGGATCTGCGCAAGGGCGAATTCGATGTGTTAATCGGAATTAACCTTTTGCGCGAGGGATTGGACCTGCCGGAAGTTTCTCTGGTAGCGATTCTGGATGCGGACAAAGAGGGCTTCCTCCGGTCGTCGGGGTCGCTGATCCAGACGATCGGCCGGTGCGCCCGGCATTTGAACGGTAGGGCCATTCTCTACGCCGACCGCATGACCGATTCGATGAAACGGGCCATGGGTGAGACCGACCGGCGGCGGGCAATCCAGACTGCCTACAACGAAGAGAACGGGATCACGCCGGAATCTATCGTGCGTCCTCTGGATATGACGCTCGCGGGGATTGTGGCCGCTGACTATGCCGACCTGACCGCGGGCGAGGCCCGGGGTGTGCCAGAGTTCAAGTCGCAAGAAGACGTGGACACCTACATCGCGAATCTGGAAAGTGACATGCGCGAGGCGGCGAAGAAGTTCGAGTTTGAAAAGGCGGCGAAGCTGAGGGACACGATCAAGGAATTGCGTACCAAGGAATTTCTGTTCGCATAGAGCGCAGCCAAACACAAAGGACACAGGGGATCACAGAGGAAAACGAGAAATTTCCTCTGGGTGCTCCGTGCCTTTCTGTTTTTGCGGTCTGCTAGCGCCCGTAAGCCGCGCTGGCAGCGAGCGGCTTGCGGTGAAACGTGTATCCGTCGAACGTTTCGGAGCGGAAGTTCAAATTGGAGACGCAGAGTTTCTCGGTCTGGCTGAGGAATAGGTATCCGCCGGGTTCAAGGTACAGGTGCAGGCGCTCCATCAGGGCGATACGTTGGGTGCGCGAGAGGTGCGGCAGCACGTCCATGCAGAAAATGCAATCGAAACGGCCAATGTAAACCGGCTTGGTCAGGTTCATGGTGTTGAAGGTGACCAGGCTGCGGAGGCGCGGCTTCACCAGAAGATGCGCTCCGTTCGTTGAGCCCCCATTCGAACCATTGCCCATGCCGTTGCTCGATCCGTTATTCGAGCCCTTGTTCGACCCATTCGTCGCACCATTCTGCGAAGCTTCCTGCGAGCCATTTGTCCCGTTGGCGTTTCCGATTTTTGAGAAGCAGGCGCGAATGGTCGCGGGAGGCAGGCCCGCCAGCGCCGATTGTGGATAGAGCCCGCGCTCCGCGACTTCGATGGCTGAAGGCAGCAGATCGCTGCCCACTATGTGGATCGACCAGTCTCTTGTTCCTTGTGCAGTTCCGGCAGGCACGGAACTCTCCGCGATGCCGCCATTCCGGGCGGCCGCAGTCTTATCCTTGCTATCTTTCGCCCCGTTGCCGTTGCTGGAGCCGTTGCTGGCTCCATTGCCGTTTCCGTTTGGCATCACGTTGCACAGGGCCATGGCAATCGAGTACGCCTCTTCGCCCGTGCCGCAACCCGCGCTCCAGATGCGGAGAGTGCAGGGGCCTTCATCCGACTTGCGCGCGTAGAGTTGCGGAATGACTTGCCGCGCCAGAGCATTCATCGCTCCCGGATGACGGAAGAAACCGGTATTCGCGTTGAGCACGCCATCGAGAAACTCGGGCAGGGTCGAGGGATCCTGATCTGCCGCACGCAGGCGTTCGAGCAAGGCTCCGGGAGATTCCAGTTCGTGGCTCTCAAGATATTCCGCGACATGCGCCGCCAAAGCACTGTTGGGGCAGTCGAGCAGAATGCCCGTCTGGCGCTCGACCAGCAGCCGCAGCTCAGAGAGTTCGTGCTCGAGGATCGTAACGCCTACCATCAATCTATGCATAAATCCTTCCCTCAATGGGGATGCGCGATCTTCATTCGCCGAACTGTTGTGAGATCGGCGCCGTACGGGGGAGGATCAGTTATCGGTTCTCAGTTATCAATTTCTAGCCGCCCGCAGCCACCGCCGCATACGACTTGCCTGAATCGTTCTGCGCCTGCTGCGCGACCACCTTCATTTCTTTTTCCAGCGATGAAAAGCGCTGCATGATTTCGTGAATACGCAGCGCCATATTGCGAATCGTTTCGATCTGCGATCGGGTCTGGGCCGAGAGGCTGCCGGGCTCCAGCAGCAGCAGGTCGGAATTCCCCAGCACCGAGGTGAGCGCGTTGTTCAAACTGTGGCGCATTTCCAGCATGTACCGACCGAGAGTCGCGTGGCGTTCGAGCATCGCGCAGGACATCTCTGCAGCCCGGGCGCGCGATTCGGATCGTGAGCGGTGGACTGCTTCACTTGCGGCCAATACCAGGGTTTCAAGCCAGTGCTCGCTCGGCCGCAGAATGGAGACGCGCGGCCAGCGTTCGCGCACCAGTTGCGCGGTCGTGGCATCGTGACTTACACAAAAGATTGGCTGACCGGTAGAATGCAACGGCTCGAGCACTACCGACAGCAAGTCGCGGCGTAGCTCTCCAACAATCGCTACGTCAAACACATCCACGGCAAAGCGCGGCCACAGCTCTCCGCTCAGAAGCGTAAACGTGGGAACGTTGCGCTCCATCTGCCAGCGGGCAGTGACTCGCCGGGAGAAATCCACGTCGTCGGAGATGATCAGTACAGTCGGCGTTTCCACGGACGAACTTTCCTTGTCGGCTTTCTGGCGGCTTGCCTGCACCGCTGTGCGATCACGCAATGCGGACCTAACTCTTCTTTCCCGGCGCCGGTGCGTCTGGATCCCACCCAGGTGTACCGGACACTTCGAACTCAGGAGCAGCGGCAGGCGGAGCTGGTGCTTTCGCTACGGGCTTGCCTGCCGGCTTAGCCACCGCAGGCTTCGGAGCAGTTTTCGGGGCTCCGGAAGCCGGAGATCCGCCAACTGCCGCCGCTCTCGTAGCTGGCGGCTTGGCCGCAGCGACCGGTTTTACGGCAACCGTGGGTTTCGCCGCTGCAACTGGCTTCGCAACTGGCGCAGGCTTTGCCGCAACAGTAGGCTTCCCTTTTGCCTCTCCCTCGGGAGCCTTCGCCCGGCCAAGAGCTTGATCCACTGACGCGCGCAGATCCACCAGCATTCGCAACGGCGATCCCGAGGAGTATTCCGCCTGGAACATTACCTTCCACGACTGACAAATCATCCGCAGCCGGATAATGGGTTCCTGTGCGGAAAACTGGGCGCGGCGGCAGTCGATAGTCTGCACTCCCCGGTCTTCCAGTTCCGTGAGCCCGTCGAGAATGATGTTGAGATCGCCCAGCATGAGGCGGAAGAACGCGCGCCGCATCAGATATCCAAAGCGCGTGAAAGCAGTGAGCGCAACCGGAAGGTAGAACAGATCTCCGGCCTGCGCCTTGGCTTTGCGTCCTTGTTCGAGAACACCGCCGTGCAGAAGCTCATCCAACGACTTGCAGCGCCGCGCCGCTTCCAGCACGCGGTCCAGCGCATTCAGCCATACCGGGGCCTTCAGGTCCACCTGGCCCAGAATGGGTTCCAATGACTGAGCCACGTACGTGAGATCGACTTCGGCATCTTCCAGGCCCGAGGGCGCCATCTGACTGAAGTACTGCACCAGCAGAAAATCAATCTTGTCGCGAACGATATCCGTTCTCGCCGTCTTCGCCAGGAAGTGTTGCAGCAAGCTGACCAGCCCCATCTGGGTGACCAGAGAGCTGGTCTGCAGGAACTGGCGCAACTGGTGCACCTGGATGAGTTCATCCATTTCATCAAGCCATTGTCGGGCCTGCTCAACGGTCTCTTTGCCGGGCATGTCGACGCCGGCCTCGAGATCGGCGCAGGGTTTCACATCGATGGCGAACTCCCGCGCCAGTTCGAAATAAATGGGATAGAGCCGGCGGGCAGAATTCCATTGCGCGGCAAGATCTTGTACGGGGGTTGTAGGCGTCATGATTTCACGATCCAGTTGGGGACTTCCCCACGAAAACGTGCGGCCACCACGGTTTTGCCGGGGTGGTACTGCAATGCAACGACGCAAGCGCCAACATCGAACGAGCCGTCGGAGTTTTTCAAACGAAGATCGTCGCCAAACTCGAGCGGCGTGCTGCAAGCGAAGAGAACCTCGCGCGAGGTGCCAAATTCGATGAGGATGCTTTCGCTAAAGTGAACACCCGCAGGGTCGCTCCCCTGCATGATTCGGGCAAGCTGAACCGGCATGCGAACCGGCGATGCCTCGGGAAAGAAACGGGCCAGTCCCGCCACATTGTTGGCGTCCTGTGGCGTTCGTGCCATTGCTGTGGCTTGTTGCGCCAAGCGATTAGATTCTCCTCACCCAGACTCGCTCTGCCCGACAATAATGCGGTTGGGCTCCCCTCTTCCCGGTTAGGAAGAGCTGTGGGGAGCCAGAATCCGCGGTTCAGAAAAGGAGGAGCAACATGGCAACCATCTCTGAGAACGGAAGGACTAGCACTCAGGTGAATGGGTTTTCAGGGGGTTAGGAATGAATTCCAACGTATTGAGTGAAGTTGGAAAGGAAGGAGCGTCTCAGCGTGAGACGAGAGTCTCAGAATTAGTGGCCGATTGCCTCCACCGATTTCTCACTGCAGCGTGTGGCTCGAGGGACTCGATCCGGATTGTCCCATGCCGATGTTGTAGCGCTTCAGCTTGCGATACAGGGTAGCGCGGCTGATGCCGAGCATACGTCCGGCGAGGGCCTTGTCGCCCTTCACCTGCTCGAAGACGCGTTGGATGGTGGCACGCTCGATGTCTTCCAGATCGGTGGAGGACAGCGGAGCCCGCGTCGATTCCGGGATGGCGTGCGCGGCGGCAAGATCAGGGTCGAACACGGTCGCTCTTTCCACTGGCGGCGCCGAGCCTCCGGACGCGGTAGAACCCGAAGCGATGGCGGGCGGAAGGTCGCCGAGATCGATGATCTGTCCGTTGCCCAGCGCGACGGCTCGCTCTACACAGTTTTCCAGTTCGCGCACGTTGCCGGGCCAGTCGTACTGCATGAGGGCCTTCATGGCGGCGCTGGTCACGTGCAGTTCGGAGCCCGGAGCGTAGCGTTCCAGGAACCAGTGCACCAGCATGGGCGTGTCACTACGGCGTTCGCGCAATGCGGGGACGTACAGAGTAACGACGTTGAGGCGGAAGTAAAGATCCTTGCGGAAGGTTCCATTCTTGTAGGCTGCTTCGAGATCGCGGTTGGTGGCAGCGATGACGCGGACATCCACTTTAATTCTCTGATTACTGCCCACCGGGCGCACTTCCCTTTCCTGTAGCACCCGCAGAAGCTTGGCCTGTAGCTCTAGGGGCAACTCACCCACTTCGTCCAGGAATATGGTGCCGCCATCGGCGGCTTGGAACAATCCCTGCTTCGATTTGAGGGCTCCGGTGAAGGCTCCCTTTTCGTAGCCGAACAGCTCGCTTTCAATCAGCGTGGGTACGAGCGATCCACAATCGACGGCGACGAACGGGCGGTTGGCAAAGGCTCCGCGGAAATGCATGGCGCGGGCCACCAACTCCTTGCCGGTCCCGCTTTCTCCATAGATGAGCACCGGAGTCCGCGTATCTTTCAAACGTGCGACCATGCGGAGAACGTCCTGGATCTTGACGGACGATCCGATGATGCCGTGCACCGCGGTTTCCGAATCCATGCGCTGGCGCAGAAATTCGTTTTCTTCGACCAGCCGGATCTTTTCCGCCATGCGCCGCAGGAACAAACGCAGTTCCTCGAGAGGAGAGAAGGGCTTGGTGATGTAATCGTAGGCGCCGAGTTTCATGGCTTGCACAGCGGTTTCGATCGATCCGTGACCGGTCATGAGAGCGATCTCAGTGCGCGGCAGGAGCTTCTTTACTTTCTCCAGGAATTCCAGCCCTGACATGTGGGGCATCACCATGTCGGTGAGGACCATGTGGACTGACTGCTCTTCCAGCAAGGCCAGCGCGGACTCTCCGCTTTCGGCTTCAAGACACACAAAGCCCAGGGCCTCGCCCACTGTGACGCAAAGCTTGCGGATACTCTGCTCGTCATCGACGATGAGGAGACGGATACGAAGATCTTCTCTGCTCTGACTATTCACTCGGACTTCCCAAACGTCTTGGAGACGACATCGATAAACTGCTGCACGCGGAAAGGTTTCTCCACGCAGGGCGCGCCGGTTTGACGCAAGGTGGCGACCGTCTCCTCGTTGGCAATGTCGCCGGTAATAAAGATGATGCGCGAAGCCAGATCGGGCCTGTGAGTTGCCACCCAAGCATGTACCTGGCCGCCATCGACTCCGCCCGGGGTGCGCATGTCGGAGACCACGCCGAGGAATGCGCCTTTTTCGAGCAGGCGCAGTGCATCCACGCCAGACTCGCAGCACACCACGGGATAGCCGCTGCGCTCCAAGGCGGCTTGAACATATGCCATGACGGCGGGCTCATCCTCGATGAGCAGCACAGGCAAGGGTTGAAGTCTCATTGCGGGTAGGCTCATGGTTGTATCACTCCTGCGGCCACTCCTAGCGATGAGGTATGCGCCGCTGCGGGCAGACGCACAACGAAGGTAGCGCCTGGCCGGTCAGTATTGTTGTGACAGAGTATTTCTCCTCCGTGCTCCTTCAGAATGCCGTAGCAAATGCTCAGGCCCAAGCCTGTGCCCTTCCCGATTTCTTTCGTCGTAAAAAACGGATCAAAAATCTTGTCGGGATGAGAAATTCCGTTGCCATTGTCGCGGAAGGAAACTTCGACCGTTTCGCCGGCCTTGGTCGACATGATCTCAATGCGCGCTTGCCGGCCGACTTCGTGAACCGCATCGTAAGCATTATTCAGAATGTTGAGAAACACCTGCTGCAACTGGTGAGCGTCGCCCATCACTTCAGGCAGATCCTCGTCGAGGTGCTCGATGATGTCGACCCCGTGGCTATTGAAGTCATAGGCCCGCAGTTGCATGGTGCGGCGCAGAATCATATTC
>DASRRV010000396.1:0-27848 GCA_035695545.1 Candidatus Sulfotelmatobacter sp.
GTTTCAGCTAGGTGGTCAGATTGGTACAACCTTTATAAATCTCGACGAATCTTCGACACCATGCGACAGAATCCTGCGCGAATATAGAATTGGATGTTGTTCCTCGGGATGCGCTGCCGGAGGAGTCTATGTACGCCACATCGTCTTCTGCGTTTTCCAGTCTCTCCCTGTCTTCTCGCTTCTCAACCAGTCTGATGCCACTCGTGGTTATTGTGGCGGCGGTTATCACCACCGGGTGCGGCTCGGGTGGAAGTTCGCCCGGAGGCCCGAAGCTGAGCGGCAACACTTCAGTCACCGTGGTGCTGTCGAGCACGGCCAATGCCCAGTTGTCGCAATTCGGAATTGGTTTTGCGAATATTGCGCTGACCAGCCAGTCGGGCAAGACCGTCACTCTGTTTACGACTCCGCAGGGAACGGAACTGGGTTCTGAATTCATTCATGTGAATGGAGGCGCCAACCCGTTTGTTACCGTGAGCGTTCCCCAGGACATCTACACGGCGGCAACCGTTGAAGTCGACCAGTCGTACTTCGCCTGCGTAACCCTGGTTCCCGGAGGCGGGATCGACACCAGCTCTTTCGCGTATGGGTCCAACCCGAATAACGCGCCGCAAACCAATGTGACTGTCAACCTGCCTTCGCCCATCACAGTTACGGGCGATAGCATGGGGTTGTCGCTGGATCTGCAGGTCGCCCAGTCCGCGACTTACTCGAGTTGCTACGACCCCAATGGCCACTATGCCTGGTCGATTCAACCGACTTTCAATCTGACTCCTCTGATTTTTTCTTCGCGGCCGACGAATGCTCGCAATGGCAAAGTCACACAACTGGAAGGCCAGATCACAGCCATCGCCACCTCAGGCAGTAGCTTTACGCTGTCACTGCCTGAAGGACCGAGGACTCTTTCGATCAGCGCCGCCGGCAACACGGCATATCAAGGCATTGGCAGCTTCTCAGGGCTCGCTGTTGGCATGTTCTTGGATATGGATGCAGCCATGCAACCGGATGGGTCGCTGATCGCTTCGCGCATCGCGGTGGAGGATCCGAGCGCGGTTGACATGCTGAAGGGATCGGTACTGGTGGTCTCACCCTTTGAGCCAGCCATTCCTGAACCTAGCGCGATATTTTTTAACGAGGCCTCGCAGGGCGCGGAATCCATTCCAATCTTTTGGCCATTCGGCATATCAAGCAGCCTCTTCCAGATTTCCGGCGAGATTCAAAACCTGCAAAGCTTGCCGTTTGTGGCTGCCTTCAACAGTTCCAACCTGGTTGCCGGGCAGAGGGTATACCTCTCTTCTCAGTCGATGCAGATCAACGCTGGCGTCGATCCCGTCGCGACGACAATCACGCTGATGCCGCAGACGATCAACGGGACGGTCGTGGCATCTGCTACAAGCGGGAACTTTGCCGACTACACCGTGTCGCTGGCATCTTATGACCTGTTTCCAACATTTGCCGTCCAGCCGGGGCAAAAGACCCTTCTGACCAATCCCAGCCAAGTGGAGGTTTACGTCGACAGCAAAACACAAATGCTTAACACGCTGGCGCTCGCTTCGGGCAGCACGTTGCGGTTCTACGGTTTGGTTTTCAACGACAACGGCACGCTCCGGATGGATTGCGCGCAGGTGAACGACGGAGTAACTGCAACTTCGCAGTCGCCGGCGAGCGACCACGTGACAGTCGGACAGGTTCGCACTGTCCGTCGCGCGGGCCCAGGCAAACTACCGCAAATGACGACGATAGTCACGCGGTTGCGCTAAGTCAGCGAAGTGATTTGAGGTACGAATTTCTCTATAAGAGGTAGACAAGTGCCCGCTTCTTCTCCGCTTTCTTTTCTCGTTCGATCTTTTTTCGTTTTTCTCGCAATTTCCAGCGTTGCCCCGGCACAGAGTCAGCCGAGTCCGCGTATCTCCGGACCGATCAATGATCAGGTTCGAGTGACAATCACGGGAAATGTGCACCCGCTCGCCCAGGCCCGCTACGATCAAGGTGCGGTTGCAGATTCATTTCCCGCCGAGCGAATGCTTCTGCTGTTGCAGCGTTCTCCTGAGCGAGAGTCGGCGCTGCGCCAGTTCCTGCGCAATGTTCACAGGCAAGACAGCGCCCGCTATCACACGTGGCTGACGCCGGAACCGTTCGGTGAAGCCTATGGACCGGCTGATTCGGAAGTCGCAGCCGTCTCCGGCTGGCTGCAAAAACACGGCTTCTCCGTCTCGCGCGTCACCAAGGGAAAGACGGCGATTGAATTCTCCGGCACCGCCGGTCAAATCCGTGAGGTGTTCCGCACGGAAATTCACACCTATCGAGTCAATGGCGAAGAGCACCACGCCAACAACCTCGATCCACAAATTCCTGCGGCACTCGCGAATGTCGTCGCGGGCATTACGCCGATAAACGACTTCCGACCGCAGCCTTATGTGAAGGAACTGGGCGAGGCCGTCTACGATCGCAGTTCACACAAGCTTGTGCCGCAGTGGACCTTTCCGGCCGGAAACGATCTTCTGGACCTGGGTCCTGGCGATTTTGCGGTTCAGTACGACTTGAATCCTCTATATACCGCCGGAGTCACCGGCAAAGGCGTCACGATCGGCATCATTGGTGCGTCCAATGTAGACCCCACGGTCGTCGCTACGTACCGGTCGTTTCTTGGAATTGCGCCGGGCACTCTCAACGTAATCCTCGACGGCCATGATCCGGGTCAAAATTCCGCCGTGGTCGAATCTTATCTCGACGTGGAGGAATCGGGAGCCGTTGCGCCTGGAGCCACCATCAATCTCTACACTTCCGCCGGAACGTCGCTGCAATCCGGGCTCAACCTTGCAGCCCAGCGAGCCGTCGACGACGATGTGGCCACCGTCCTGAGCACGAGCTATGGCGGCTGCGAACAAAATTTTGGTTCCGCTGGGAATCTCTTCTGGGCGTCGTTGTGGGAACAGGCGGCGGCGCAGGGACAAACATCGTTGGTCTCAACCGGGGATGGCGGCCCAGCCGGTTGCGACAACTTCAGCTCCGAACAACTGGCGCAGGATGGCATTGCCGTCAACGCGATTGCCTCTACGCCATGGAATGTTGCGCTCGGCGGCACCGATTTTTACTACAGCAGCTACAAAGGCACCGCATCGGCGCAGCAGGCTGAGCTCGATACGTACTGGAACACGCTCGGTACTCTGTTTCCGACAACGTCATTGCTGCAGCCAGTTCCCGAACAGCCGTGGGATGTTCCCTTCGGTCTGAACCTTTATTCGGGCGGTGTCTATAATCCCAACGGGTCGAACATCGTCGGCGGCAGCGGCGGTCCCAGCAGTTGCTCAACCGGAATTGCAGCATCGAACGGAACGTATTCTTCCTGCACCGGAGGCTATGCCAAACCTGCATGGCAGAGCGGCGCCGGTGTGCCCGCGGATGGAGTGCGCGACCTTCCGGACGTTTCGCTGTTTGCCGCCTCGGGTGAGAACGACACCGTGTATCCCATCTGCACGTTCACCGGAGAATGCGTCGTGTCAGACGGGAAGCTGACCATCGGCATCGTCGGAGGTACTTCAGCGTCTTCGCCCGCGATGGCCGGGATCATGGCTCTCGTCAACCAGAAATATGGGCCACAGGGACAAGCGAACTTCACCTTGTATCCTTTGGCAGCTCAGCATCCGTCAGCGTTCCACGACATCACGACCGGCAGCAACGTGGTGCCCTGCCAATCCGGGAGCCCAAACTGCGCGCTCAGCGCGGCCAACGACAACACCAATGGTTTTTTCACGCTGAGCGGTTTCTATGCAACCAAGGGATACGATGTGCGACTGGGCTGGGCAGCGTGGACGCCAACCTCCTGGTCAAGTATTGGAACTCGCTGACCTTCAAGGCAACGAGCGCCACTCTGACTCTAAGCCAGACCAGTTTTGCCCACGGTACTCCCATTAAAGGTGAACGTCGGTGTCAGCGGCACAGGCGGAACGCCTTCCAGTGACGTTTCTCTGGTTACGACTGCGAACCCCCAACCCAACACAGGTTTCGGCGATCTGACTCTGCAAGGCGGAACATCATCGGCAACGGTCAACAGCCTTCCGGGCGGACAGTATCAGGTTACTGCGAGATACGGTGGAGACAACTCGTTCGCGTCCAGCAGTTCGACTCCGGTCACGGTAGCCGTGACCCCGGAGGCGAGTACTCTTTCTCTGGTCGGGAAATACTACGACTACGGCAGTCGAGCTATCGTTCCCCTGGTCAGCGGCGGCAGCTATACTTACGGGACTTATATCGCCTTCGATGCCCAGGCGAGCGGCGCGCACGGAGTACCGGGTGCACTCGACGGTGTCCCCACCGGAACGCTGACTTTCTCCGATGCGTCGGGACCAGGGTCGGTGGGCCTGAATCTTAACCGCACCGGGATGGCAGAGTGGGTGCCTACCGCAGGTTTCTCCGTGGGAAGCCACAGTGTGAACGCCGGTTATTCCGGCGACGCGAGTTTTGCTTCGTCGGCTGGTTCTACGCCGCTAAACTTCACGATGACCAGGGTCGCTCCCGCAGTTGACCTTTACGCGAGTGCATACCCCATTGGTGTAGGGCAGAGTACGACACTTATCGTGGACGTAGGTCTCGGCGCACTCGCCGCCCCGCCCACCGGGACGGTGACCTTCAACTCTGGCAATACGGTTTTGGGAACCTCCGCGCTCGGACCCGTGCCCTATTACAACCCGAGTGCTGCGCAGGCCACCCTGAGCGTCAGCAGCTTGCCGTTAGGGACGGATACTGTGACCGCCCGCTACAACGGCGACGGCAATTACGACGCCGTGACTTCGAACGCGGCAAGCATAACGGTGATGCAACCGGCGACGGTCACGGCCAGCGTGAATCCGCCGTCCGGTTTTCTGTCGCAGACCTACATCGTCACCGCCAATGTTTCAGCGGCCGCAAATCTTCCGGCGCCGACGGGAGCGGTCCCTTTCAACATCACCGGTGGTTCGCAGTGGATCGGCACCGCTCAACTGATAAATGGCTCGGCGACTTTTACGTTCGATGGCACGACCTTCTTCCCCGGAACGGTGTCGGCGGCAGCCGAATATCTGGGGGATTCCTCCTACGCGCCATTCACCGTCATTGTGCCCGTCCCTATGACGATACCTTTCACAATGTCCGCGACTGCGGTCGTCATTCCGTCACCGGGCGCAACCACGGGCAACACGTCGGCCATCACGATCACGCCGGCCGCAGGTTTCACAGGCAGCGTCTATTTCACCTGTTCGCTCTCGTACTATCCGCCGGGCGTGCAGCACATCCCAACCTGCAGCGTGCCCGCGTCGATCAATGTCACAGACGCGAATCCGGTCACGGCCAACATGACCATTAACTCAACGCCCCCCGCGACTACGGCGGCGAGTTCACTTCAGGATGGGCCGCGCTGGATTGCCGCTCAGGTAGGAATGACCTTCGCCGCATTCTTCCTTTTGGGAACGTCGGCGCGACACCGTGGCCGGTGGCGCTTAGCGAGCTTCCTGACGGTGTTTTTGCTAATTGCAGGAATGATTGGCTGCGCGGCGGTGGCAACGCCGGTGGTGGCGGTGGCAGAAAAACCATTCCCGGCACCACGCCGGGAAACTATACCTTCATGTTGGAGAGTTCGTTTACTCCAACCTTCGGCGAGAGCGCGCCGCGAATCGCACAGGTGAATGTGACGATTCAGTAGCCGGATGGGAAGTCAGCTCGAGGAATTTTCTGAAGGCACCGAGTCGGCGGCTTCGTCGTCGCCTGCCGGAACCAGTTCGAATTTCTTCAGCTTGTAGCGCAGCGCGTCGCGGCTGATGTCGAGTAGCCTGGCGGCATGAGTCTGGTTGCCATTGGCCTGTCGCATGGCGAGCTCCACCATGGCGCGCTCGACTTCTTCCAGCGACGTGCCCTCTTCCGGAATGTAGAGGCGGGGAAGCACGCGGCCATTTGCCAGTTGCTTGCCGCCGCCGTCCGCCGAGGCGCTGCTGTGCTCGAATGCCGTCTGACCGCTGCGCGCAGCTTCTCCAACCGCAAACGGCATGTACATCGGGCGGAGCATGGTTTCGTCTTCCAGAATCATTGCGCGTTCGATGGAATTCTTCAGTTCGCGCACATTTCCTGGCCAGTTGTGAGCCACCAGCAAGCGGCGCGTCTCGGGCGTAATTCCACGAACCGACTTCTTGAACTTGCGGTTGTACCAATCAATGAAAAATTCGACCAAAGGAAGAATGTCTTCGGTGCGCTCGCGCAACGGAGGAATGAAGATGGCGATGATTGCCAGCCGGTAGTAAAGATCCTGGCGGAAATGGCCTTCGCGCACGGCTTTTTCCAGATCGCGATTCGAAGCCGCAACCACGCGCACGTCCACTTGCAAGTCGCGAACTCCACCGACCCGCCGGATCACCTGATCTTCCAGCACACGTAGCAGCTTGGCCTGCAACAGGGGCGAGAGTTCGCCGATTTCGTCGAGAAAGAGCGTACCGCCGTTGGCCGTTTCGAATAGCCCTTTCTTCATCTGCTTCGCGTCGGTGAACGCACCTTTTTCGTGGCCGAAGAGCTCGGCCTCCATCAAGGTCTCGGGAATCGCCGAACAATTGATGGCGACAAAAGGGCCGTCCTGGCGGGTGCTCTCGTAGTGGATCGTTTTCGCGACCAGGTCCTTGCCGGTGCCGCTCTCGCCTTGTACGAGGATGGTGGTCGCTTCGCTGGCAGCGACCTTCTGCACAAAGCTCATCAGCTCTGTCGTCTTCGGCGATACCGCGACGACCTCGTGATAGCCAGTGCGGCGGCGCACCTCGCCGCGCAACGACTGGACCTCACTCCGCAGATGGCTGGCCTCAAGCGCATTCTTGATGGTGACGTGCAGTTCCTCGAAGTCCAGAGGCTTGCCAATGAAGTCGTAGGCGCCGAGCTTCAGCGCGCTCTTGACGTCGTCAAGTTGCGGGTCGGCGGTGATCATGATGACGGCGCGCGCGTCGCCGTTCTTTTTGAGTTGTTCGAGAACCTGCAGGCCGTTCAGGTCAGGCAGCCGGACATCAAGCAAAACCAGATCGGGAGATTCCTGCTGGGCCATGCGAAGGCCCGGCTCTCCGGCCGCGGCTTCCACAACCTGGTATCCCCACTCTTCACATTTTTGGCGGAGCGACCAGCGCACCAGACGCTCGTCATCGACCACCAGGATCTTCTCGGCAGGCATGCCCATTTAGATTACTACGGAAGGGAGACATAATGCGGCACCACACTCTTCAGGCAGCCTTCCTGTCGAACTAGCGAATCCCGAGCAACACACCCAGATACGCACGTATTTTAGCTAGGAGCGCAGGGTCGGCTTTGGAATGAAATGACGCGTTTCGTGCTGTCCAGTCCAGACTTTGGAGATGGTCCACTAGCACTGCGCCTTCAATCTTGGCTACGGTAACTGGGAGAGCGAATGGGTATGGTTTCCGGCGACTCGTGAGAGGGCAGACCACAGCGAGTCCGCTGGCTTGGTTATATGCTTGATCGGTTACGACAAGGGCCGGCCGTCGCTTCGATTGCTCTCGACCAGCTTGCGGATCGAAGTCGAGCCAGATCACATCTCCGGCTCTAGGAATATAACGAACTACCACTCCACTTCCTCCTTGCCAGAAGCAGGTCCTACTTGGATTTCCTGGTAGCGGTTTTCCGGTGTGATTTGTGCTACCAGCTCCCGCAGGGTCGGAATCCGTGGTTTGCTTCGGCGCAGGTGGATGCGCCCTTCTTCAGCTTCGATCACGATGGGATCACCTTCCCGGACTCCCGCCTCTTCCGCAACGGGCTTCGGGATACGAATTGCCAGGCTATTTCCCCACTTCACGATCTGTGCTGTCGGCATTGTGCTCTCCATTGAGGACTCTACAAATTATACACCAATGTAGATACAATGAATATACGGAAGTCGTCGGCGCCGCTAGACGTTATGAGGCCGCAGGCTGGACAGCGGCCCGTTGCAGGGGCAGCACCACGGCAAAAATCGTGCCCTTGCCGATGGAGCTGGTGACGTCGATGCGGCCGTGGTGGTCTTCGACGATGCGCCGGGCCAGCGATAATCCCAGTCCGGTGCCGTCGCCCTTGGTGGTATAGAACGGGCGGAAGATATTGGGCAGGTGGTCGGGTGCGATGCCGCGCCCGTTGTCGGCGACTTCGACGACAGCCATCGATCCCTGTTGTTTTAAGGAAACCGTGATCTTTCCGTTCTTGTCGATCGCCTGCAATGAATTCAGCAGCAGGTTGAGCAGCACCTGGTGGATCTGATCGCTGTCGTGCTCCACTTCAGGCAGGGAAGGGTCCTTGTGGAGCGTAATTTCCACCGATTTCGCCAGCGCCTGCTGACGGCCGAGCATGACTGCATGTTCGACGGTCGTGTTCAAATCGCTCTTGTGCACCTGCGGCGGATGCGGCCGAGCAGTTTGCAGCAGGTCCGTCACGATGTGATTGATGCGCGCGATTTCTTGACGAACGTCTTTAACGACAGCGCGCGCCGGGCTGGTCGTGGGCAGGTCGCGGCCGATGATCTCGATGACGCCGGCAATTCCCGCCAGAGGGTTTCGAATTTCGTGGGCCAGTCCCGTGGCCATTTCTCCGAGAGTGGCCAGGTGTTCGGCGCGTGACATCTGGGTACGGTGCAGGCGTTCGATCTCGACGCGGCTCTCGCGTAGCTGCCGCACCATTTGATTGAAGTTTCGTCCCAGATCTCCAATCTCGTCGTTGCGATGCGCAAAACTGACGGCCACAGAAAGGTCGCCGCCTCCGAGCCGGGCGATCTTCTGCTGGAGTTCAACCATGGGTCGTTGCACCGTGTAGGTGAGGACCACCAGCAAGGCGCCACAAATCGCGACCGCGCCAGCACCTGCTACAAGAAGAACGATGTGCCGCTCAGGATCGCGCCACGAAAGCGTTGCCAGCAGAAACAACAGCATTCCACCGAGCAGAACGCAGGCGATCGGAACCAGCGCCTTGATCTCCCAGTTGATGCGAAGCCAGGGCAGTTCCGGATCCTGCGGCAATCGCGTGGCTTCCGACGCCGGAGACGAAACGTCAGACTGTGAAGTCGCCGCCGAATATTCGGTACTGAAGAACCCTCTTCGCGAAGGCGTAGAGGGTGTCTCTGTCTCAGCCGGGATCTCCGGGTTCGTATGTTCCATGGCAGTCTCAAGCATACGCATGTAGTCCGGGTAGCAAGTATGTGACTCCGAAGAAAGTGAACATCACCACCGCAAATCCCAGGATGGCGAAGTACGCCGCGCGCCGTCCGCGCCAGCCGCGGGTGATCCGCATATGCAAATAGCCGGCATACACGAGCCAGGTAATCGCCGCCCACGTCTCTTTGGGGTCCCAATTCCAGTAGGAACCCCAGGCCCGGTTGGCCCAGTAGGCGCCGGCGGCGATCATCAGGGTGAGCAGGGGGAAGGCAATACAAATAGTTTTGTACGTAATGCGGTCGAGAGCATCCGCGTCGGGGAGCAGCCTCTCCAGATCTTCACGCCGCCACAACAGAAGCAGGTAAAGCAGATTGGCGAAGATTCCTCCAACGAGCGCTGAGAGAATAAACGGGCTTGCGGCCAGGCTAGTGGCGTAGAGGCCTTCGGCGTCGAGCGATGGATACTGTCCGGCGCGCGTACGCAGAATAAAAAAGACCAGAGCGAGGGACTGCAGCAGAATGCTGATGAATACTGCTCGGTCGGCGATCGCGAGAAACCCTTCATTCTTCTTCACGCGCGCGACGACGCAGAGCACTAGCGGCGCGGCCACGGCGGCGAAGACCAGCAACATCAGCCAGCCAAGATCTGGAATCGTCACGAAGAGCCGCACGCCTTTCGAAATGAAGACCTCGGCCTTATTGTCCGCGTCCCATGCCACTACGTTGAATCCGCCCCATCGTTCGAAGCGCATCAGGATTGCAGCATAAATTCCTACGGTGAAGATGCTAGTCGCGGCCAGGAAAGTTTCCGTCTTCATCCCGTCCTGGATCAGGAACATCATCGCCAGCGCGAAGCTCAGAGCGCACGCCGCATACGCCAGCATGGCGAGCGTCACGTGAACGTGCAACCACGTGGATTGCAGCGCCGGCACCAGCGGCCGGACCTCACTCGGCAGAAGCTGCATTAAGATGACGCCGACGATCGCTACCGGCATGGTCACTGTGCCGATGACTTTTACGCCGTAGCGTTTCTCAGCGATCAGTGTGAGCGCGGCCAGCGTCCACACGAAGCTCAGCAGCATCTCGTAGATGCTGGCGAATGGCGGATGTCCCGCTTCATACCAGCGATGCGCCACCGCTCCGGTGTTGGCCAGAAGTCCGGCCCAGGTCATGAGAGAAGCGAACTTTATGTAGGATTCCGTTCCGGTCACGCCAAAACCCAGATACAACGCTCCCGCGCCCGCGTAGAAAACCAGGGCGGCGTAGAGCAGGTTGGCTTCGCTCAGAATATTTCCGGTCTTGACCACATTCAAAAAAGCGATGAACAGCAGGAAAGCGATGCTCAACCCCACCATCACGACCAGCGTTGTTCCAGTCGCGGGATGCTGTTCAACCTTTGCGCGTGCCATACATTTCCTCCGTAGCCGGACTCACCTTCCGGCGGTTCTTACCGTCCTACAATTGACGTTGCATTCTGAGCAGAAGCCACGAACTGTGGTTTCAACTCCTTCTGAATTTGCTCTACGACCTGCTTGAACTTGTGCTCGAACGCATCACGATTCCGGTTCGATGTGCCTCCAACCCACAGCACCAGGCCACCGCGAGCGTCGGAAACTGGCACGACCCAGAAGCGCATGTGAACCACGTAGAACACAAAGGTCAGGCCGATCGCCATCAGCACGACTCCGGCCCAAACTGCCCACTGGCCGGGTTCGTGCGATACCTGGAGTCCGGTATAGAGGCCAGTCTTCAGGTCTTTCGGATCAAAAGCGTAGGGGGAGGATGCATTCTGGTCGATGCCGGGAATTTCCGGAAGCCACACGTTCACGCTGCTGTTGGCTTTCTTCGAAGTCACAATCATGTGGACCGCGGGGTTCGACATGTCTTTGCTCCGCGCATAGACATGGCCGTCCTGTACCACGAAGTCGGGGATGAACTCCACCAGTTGCACCGTCGTGTCCGCATCGAGCGTGACCGTCTGGTTCATCGCCAGGGTGATCTGTTGCGCCGTTCCCTTCGTGCCATTGGCCGGAGCTGCGTTAAGAGTCAGTTGGTCGAGTTTTCCCGTGCGTCCCCAACTAGCTTGGTAGAAGCGCAGGCCTTCATAGACCAGGGGATCGTTCACCACAATCTCTTTGTTGGAAACTTCGCGGCCGCCATCGACTACTGCCAGCTTCGACCACCAGCGCTTGGGAGTGCCGTCGGGGTATGTGTCTTCGCCGGTGGCGTCACAGCGCACCGAGAACGGAATGGTGCGCGTGCCACCGTTTCTCAGTTCGATCTGGTTGCTTGCGCTTCCCGGAGTCAACATCAGGAATCCGCGCCAGCCGTAGAGAGCATCCACAATGCCGCCGAGGAAAATCAGCAGCAGGCTGGCGTGGACGATATATACCGCCATTTCGGAGATGCGGTTGCGCTCCGAGAACAACGAGAAACTTTCCGTACGAACGATCCGTTCCGATTTCAGACCTAGGTGCCGCAGGGCTCGTTCCGCAGCGCTCAGTCCGAGTTCTTCATCCGCCACCGGAATCTGCGCCTGCGTCGGAAGGACTCTTCGAAAACCTTCGTCGGGACTCTTATAAGGACGCGCGAAATATCGCCAAGCATTGGGAAAGCGCTCCACCGATGCCGCGATAATGCTCAAGCTGACGAGCACCATCAAGGCCACGAACCAGCGCGTGTGGAAGATGTCGGTCAGGCCGGTGGCGTCGAGAAACCGCAGCATGTCTGGCGAATAGGCGCGCTGCAAGTCTTCCGGTTCAGTGATCGGACGCTGCAAGATGACCGTGCCCGCCGCCGAGAAGATGACGACCAGAATAATGAGAATGACGCCGGTCTTGATCGAACTGAGCGTCTGCCAAACCTTCTTCAATCCGGTCTTACGGTATGCCGCGCGAAGTGACAGGACCATGATCTTTTGCCTCTTCCTCGCAGTCCTGCAATGCACGTTCTGCGCCAACGTCCGAGTCTCACTTCAAAGTCTTTGCAGTCAATCGATTACAGCTCTGCGTCTGTTGGCGTCCGTGCGCTAGCTTGAGGCATAACACTCATCTTAAGAAGGTCCATCTGCGAATTCACCCACAGCCGCAAGTCTGTGATTTCAATCACAATTCGTGCGAAAATCGTCCGAATCGTGGTGCCATTTGGACACTGGCAAGGCGTGCGTGATTTCACGGACCCAGTGAGGGAGAAGGCCCATTTCCCGAACCCGGCTCTGGTCTCCGGGCCCTGCTTCTTATGAAAGGTGTAAGTTAGAAAATGCTTTGTTGCAATAATTTACAGTCCTGCCCTGGGTGTCCAGTTCTTCGACGTTACTAAAGGCGACGTTCGTGCACATGCAATGGTCGGTAATGCTCACAGCGTATCCAAGCCGTGCTTGTTCGATTCAGCGCTTCGCCTCGGGACAAGCCCTTCCCCGTCTCCTTCGGTTGGCGTTGTTTCTCGTAGTGACTGTGATGCCAGCGTTTGCGAAAGAGCATCCGGTGCCCCTCGACAAGAATGTTGATTCTGCGAAGTGCCTGGAATGTCACGAGGACAAGTCGAAGGGCAAAGCGGTACACTCCGCGATTGCCACGGGATGTTTAAGCTGTCACGAAGTTCGCGTGAATAAAGACGTCACGCGGATCAAGCTCATCACCTCGACGCCGCAGGCACTGTGCCTCAGTTGCCACTCGGAAAAAGATGCTGCGACCATTAAGGGGACGGTGCATCCACCGGCCGTGCGGGACTGCATCAAGTGCCACGATCCGCACGAAAGCGACAACAAGAACCAGCTGCTGAAAGCCACGTCGGGCGACAAGGGCAACAACCTTTGTCTCGACTGCCACAAACAAGGACTCGACGTTCCCGCAAAAGGCAGCCGCCACGCCGCGCTCGATATGGGCTGCGACACCTGCCACACCACGCATAAAACAGGAGATGCGGGTAAGGCTGAATTCGATTTTCACCTAACGAAGAGTGCTCCCGCCCTTTGTCTCGATTGCCACGACGCCAAGGATGCAAGCCTGCAGAAGGCCCATCACGACCAACCTTTCGCCACGGCCAATTGCACGAGTTGCCACGATCCGCACCAGTCGGCCTCTCCGAAGTTGATGCGGCAATTTCTCCATCCGCCGTTCGCCGAGAAGTCCTGCGACATGTGCCATGCGCCCGCGAAGGACGGCAAAGTGGTCCTGACCCAGACCGACGTGAAATCTCTCTGCGTGACCTGCCACAGCGCCCAGGCGGAAAAGATCGATAAGGCGAAGGTGCCACATCCGGGAGCAGCGGGCGATTGCACCGACTGCCACAATCCTCACGCTAGCCGTCAGCCCGGATTGCCCAAGACCAGCGCAGTAGATATCTGCCTGACCTGCCACAGCGACCAGGCCGATCAAGGGAAGAAGCACTTCCTTCATCAGCCGGCGTTCAAGCAGGGGTGCGCCACGTGCCACGAGCCGCACGGCGGCGAGAACGATCACCTGTTGCGCGCCAAGACTACAGACGCCGTCTGCCTCGAGTGCCACGGACCCGACTCACAGCCGAAGAAGCTCGAAGCCGAGCACCTGTACACGATTTTCAACGGCAGCGTAAGGCTTCCCGACGACTACTTTTCGAAGAACAAAGTCATCGTGCTGCCCGTGAAGTTCGGGCGTGGCCATCCCATCGAGGGCCACCCCATCAAGGACGTGGTCGACCCCTCAGACATCACCAAGACAGTTGCCAAGATCAATTGCCTGTCTTGCCACCAGCCACACTCCTCGGCTCAGCCCAACCTGCTGGTCAAGGATCAAGTTAACAACGCGGCATTTTGCGCCAGTTGCCATAAAGATCTGACGAAGAGGTAGTTCGATGAGGACGAAGCGGAGAATGAATATGACGCCCGAAGCCAACCCAAGCCTGATTCGCAAACACAAGAGCCAACTTCCCTTACTAGTGCTGCTGAGCCTGGCGCTGCTCGCGCCCGTTGCTGCTTTCGGCGACAAGAAAAAGAAGGACGACGCATCGAAGCCAGTCCCAACCATCGACTACTCCAACATCGTATGGCCAAATCCGCCGGCGATTGCGCGCATTCGCTATCAGGCGTTTTTTTCGGCCGAGAAGCTCTCGCAGGTCAGCGCCGCTGATTCCACCAAGAAAGCCAAGTGGATGGATCGTCTAGCCGGTACTCAGACGCAGAGCGAGAACACCAACGTTCTCTGGCAACTTGCCCAGCCCTACGGCATCGCCGTCGATTCCAAGAACAACTTGTATGTCGCGGATCAGAAGGTGGGCGCCATCTTCATCTTCAACACCGAGACTCGCGATCTGGAGATGATCAAGAACAAAACCCACGCCCACTTCGTGCGCATCATTGGCCTGGTTATCGACGACAATGACCGCCTCTTCGTCTCCGATCCGGGACTGCGCCATGTGTTGGTTTTTAACGCGGCTCACGTCGCCGAAGACGTCATTACCGAGGGCATGGTAGAGCCCGGCGGCTTGGCGCTCGACAAGGAAAACCGGCTGCTTTATGTAGCGGACGTCAAACTCGATCAGGTCCTGGTTTATGACGCTGATTCCTTCAAGTTGTTGCGCACCATGGGTACTACCGGCCACAATCACGAGCTCACAACGCCCGGCGATTTCGCCCGGCCGACGGGACTCGCGGTCGACGCGGACGGAAATCTTTACGTTTGCGACACCCTGAACAACCGCATCGAGGTTTTCGATGCCGACGGCAAGTTCATCTCCACCTATGGCAAAAATGGCGACGGGCCGGGATATTTCGGGCGCCCCAAGGGCGTTGCTGTCGATTCCGATGGTCACATCTGGGTCGCGGACGGCATGCAGGATCGCGTGCAAGTCTTCAATCAGGAGTGGCAACTGCTCATCGTTTTCGGCGGCCATGGGCTCCTGCCTGGGCAGTTCCAAGGACTGGTCGCCCTGGCAACCGATAAGAGCAACCGGGTCTTTACCTCAGAGATTTATCCCGGGCGTGTGCAGCAGTTTCGCTATGTGACCGACGCCGAGGCCGAGCAAATACGCAAGGATCGCGAAGGGCAGCGCGTTAAGAAGGTTGGCGCGGCGACTAAGGACTCGGGTCCGGCCACTGCGCCGCCGTCCGAAGCCAAGGCTCCACAAAGCAAGTAGCGGACGCGCACCAACTTCTCTTTACTCTCTCCAATCGTCCGATCGGCAACTGGCAAGACGTAGCTCTGCTACGTCTCTACGATTTGCGCAATACGATTTGCACAATTTCTTCTCACATTGTGGCCCCGGACGGCGCCGCGCTTTCATCTGGCTTGTTGCATTTCGCAACACCCTGCTTAAGTTCCTTACAACTGAGGAATTTGACCAAACGCCTGCCGCAAGTGGTTCTTTTCCCCCAGTTTCCCGCACGGTCTCGGATTCGAACCGCTCGGCTAAGAATTAATAACCGCTATTGTATTCAATGGTTTGCGTCGAAAATGGGACAAAATGGCGGTCCACTCTGAATTCGGGCGGCCAGTTGCAATAGTACGAATCGAGGGGCGGTTGCAACAGGCGCCCAGGCGCAAGATGCAACCTACGGCCTAAGCCTCTGGGAGTTCAGTGACAAGGGACAAGACAAACAATTCATGGAGGTCGTGAAATTTATATGAAGAAAGCGATGTTGGTTGCAATGTTCATACTCGCGGTCGCTGGGTTCGCTCTGGGGCAGTCGTGGTCATCCCCGGTTGACGTTCTCGGTGCGCACAACAATAACGGCCGCGGCTGCGCTGGCTGCCATGCTCCGCACAGCGGCTCTGCCGGCTCCGGTCACGCCACCCAAGCCGATAGCGGTTCCTTTGCATTGTGGGGACAGGACGCCAGCCCACTGTATGGCAAGACGATTACGTTCGGCGATGGCGGCAGGTTCTCGGAGGTTTTGCCCACCACGATCACTGGCGGAAGCCAGGAAGTCGGCGGGATTCTCCTCTGCCTCAGCTGCCACGACGGCAACTTCACCGCGTCGAACATGATGGTCAACCAGTCGTATGAACAGAGGATTGGCCTGCTGACCAATACCTCCTACGGCGCCGCCAAGATTCCAACTTTGCTCGGCAGTGACGGAACCGCCGCCGGCAACTACAACAACGATCACCCGGTGGGACAGGCCGCCACCATTAGCGACATGTCCGCTTACGGATTGGTCTTCGGCACTGGGAAGTACAACGCCCCAACCGCTGGCTCACCGTATGCGCAGTTCGTAGCCAACTACGGCTATCCTGCTCTGGCGCCTGGAAAGTGGTCACAGCCGTTCGGCGTTACCGCAGGTAACAAGCCGTATGTCCTGTGCACCACCTGCCACAACCAGCACGTAATGACCGTATATACGTCGAGCGCGGCTAGCCCGATCGCGGCAGACGGCGGCGGCAAGTACTATGCCACCTACTTCTTCGTGAACGGCCCCTACAATCCAAATATCAGCACAGTCGCCAACACCAATGCTCCTTCGACGACTCAGTTCTGCCGCCAGTGCCACTTTGGCGAAGCGAACGAAGCCAACAACACCAACAACATCACCACGGTATTCCAGTAGATCCGGGGACTGGTGTGCACGGGGGAGAGAGAAAAACTCTCCCCTTTTTTTTCGAGATCAGAGTTCGAAGTTAGTCAGCGAGGAATTATGAAATACCAACTCCCAATCTGCGGACTGCTCGCCATGGCTCTTACGGCGGCATCGGCTCAAGTCGCTTCGCACGCCCCAACCGCAATGGCGAACACGGCTTCAGCCCAGACCACAACGCTGCAGGCGAGCGACAAGCCCGTGGCCAAGGTCAACGGCGCCGTGCTCACCGATCGCGATCTGCTGCGCGAGATGTACGCCATCTTTCCCTACGCCCAGCAGCACAACGGATTCCCCAAGGCGCAGGAGGCCGTCATTCGCCAGGGTGCTCTGGAGATGATTATTTTCGAGGAACTGGTATATCAGGAAGCGCAGCGGCGGAAACTGACGATTCCTGCGGAGAAGCTAGCTGCCGCCGAGGCCGATTTTCGCAAGCAATTCAGTAGTCCTGACCAGTACCAGCAGTACCTGCAATCCGAGATGGGTGGCTCCGCGCAGTGTCTGCGCCAGCAAATGCGGCGCTCGATGCTCATCGAGCAGGTTCTGAAAGCTGAAGTTGAGGACAAATCCGCGGTCTCGTTGGCCGAGGTCCAGGCCTACTACGCCAGCAATCTGGCGAAGTATCGCCAGCCGGAGTCCTTCAGCATCCAGAGCATCTCCATCATTCCTCCGCTCAAGGCGACTCCGGAACAGGAAAAAAACGCGAAGCAGAAGGCCGAAGCAGCACTTAGTCAAGCCAAGGCGACGAAGACGTATCAGGATTTTGGCCTGCTCGCTGAAAAACTCTCCGAGGACGATTTTCGTGTGAACATGGGCGACCACAAAGTCGTACCGGGCGACAAGTTGCCGCCGCAAGTTGTCAAGGCACTGCAGACGATGCAGTCCGGGCAAGTCACGGGATTAATCCAGATTGAAACCGCATTTACCATCATTCGCTTGAATGCGCACACGCCGCCTCGCAAGAAGCCTTTGGCGGAGGTGAAGACCGATCTGAAGACTGAGTTGCAAAAGACCAAGTACGAAAAACTACGCTCGAACCTTGCCAAGCAGCTGCGCGCCAAGGCCAAAATCGAGGTGGTCTAGAGAAATTGAATCATTGAGACATTGCGGCATTGAATCATTTCTCGAATGACTCAATGCCGCAATTCTTTTATGAACTCCCTTGAAAAGCCCATGAGCGCCAAACAATGGCGCTCAAAACAACGCGCCAAGAAGCTTGGCGGTGCGAATCGTAATGTTTCGTTCACTTGAATCAGTGACTCGATCCTCCCCGTTGTGTATTTCAACTCGGGAATCGGGTGATATGCCGCACGCATCGGGGAATGCATGGTGTTTGCCCGCTGGTCCAAGGTGCCAACTGCCTTTGTTTCAATAACATAGAAATTGAAACGGCGTCGCAGCTTTGGCAATGATTGTGCCTCTTAGAAGAGCAGTATTCGGCGAATCCGAGCCTCTGGCCAGAAGGGGAGCAGCGAGATGAAGGTTGCGAAGTGCATCATCGGACTAGCGGTCCTGATGATCTCGCAGCTCGCCTACTCCCAAACCCAGGGCCAAAATCAAACTCCCGAACTCTCCATTGGCGAAAACACGAAACTGTCCGCAGGCGCATTGGCCAGCTTCGGGTACAGCGGAGATTACGGCGACACGTTCGGGTCGCAACACGGACTGACCTGGGGACTGAACGGAAAACTTTCTGGCTACTATTACAACCCAAATTTTATTTCGTTCAGCGCAACGCCCTACTACAACCAGTCGCGCAACAATTCCAGCTATCAGTCTCTGACCGGGGCCAGCGGCATTGACGGCACCGCGAACCTGTTTACTGGTTCGCACTTTCCCGGCTCGGTGAGCTATCGCTACGACCGCAACACCACTGGTACGTTCGGCTTGGCGGGGCAACCCAATTTCACCACCGTAGGCAAGGGCGACGGGTTTGCCGTTAACTGGAGCGCGTTGCTTCCGGGCTTGCCCACGCTTTCGGTCGGATATTCGCAGGGCGATGGCAGCGGCACGCTCTACGGAACCAGCGAAGAAACAACCTCCAGCACGAAGCTTTTCAATGTGCACTCCAACTATCAGATCGCGGGATTCCGTTTGAATGCCTTCTTCGACCGAAACAGTTTGCACTCCAAGTTCCCGGAATTCCTCGCCGGCGCATCCGATTCCATCGAGGACTCTACCGGAAGTGACGTGGGATTCGGCGCGCAGCACAGCCTGCCTTTTCACGGGCAGTTCTTTGCGAACTACAACCGGGCGTCCGCCGAAAGCCGCTACTTCACGGAGGCCGGACAAAGCTCTAACAAATCCGATTACACCGACGATATCGTAAACACGGGCGCCAGCTTTCACCCTACGCAGAAACTCTCACTGAACGTCACCGAGAACTACACCAGCAACCTGAATGGATATCTCTCCCAGAATCTGGCCGGTACCGGAGTTCCCGTGGAGGGGGTCAGCCTAGGATCGGGCGCGCATTCTTCGACCGTCGGCGGAGGCGCCACCTACCAGTTCACGAATTACTTGTCGGCCTCGTCCCAGGCCACCTACTACGATCAGTACTATTTCGGAAAGAGCTACACCGGCGCATATTTGAGCGGCACGATGAGTTATGGCAGGCGCCTATGGGATATGTTCACCTTTTCCGGTTCGGTGATCGAAACGAGCAACGGGCAGGGCACGAACTCTTTGGGGTTCATCGGCAATGTGAATTACTTTCACCGGATCAAGGGCTGGCAGACTTCGGGCGTGTTCAGTTATGCGCAGAACGTGCAATCACTCCTGGTCACCTACACCACGTCCTATTATCAATACAGCGCGAATCTGCATCGCCGATTGCCGCGCGGTTTGCAATGGACAGCGGCCTTTAATGGAACGCACAGCGGTCTGACGAACAATCCGGGCACCAACAGTAGCGGCGAGGGCTACTCGACATCGATCGGGTCCGGGATGTTCACGCTGACCGGCGATTACACTCATTCCACGGGCCTTTCTCTATTGGGCGCGGGCGGGCTGGTGCCGGTTACAGTAACGCCTGGGGTCAACGAATTCATCACTTTCGGCGGATCAAGCTATGGTGGAGGCTTCTCGGTGACTCCCGCTCGGCGCCTCATCATTTCAGGCAGTTTCAACCGCGCCATCAGCAATACGATCGGCGAGACCGTCTCCCACAACAATATGGAAATCTACAACGCCCAATTGCAGTACCATCTACGGAGGATCGGGCTTCAGGCCGGGTACACGCGCTTCACCCAGGGCATCAGTGCCGTCGGTGCTCCGCAAAACACGACGTCGTACTTCGTCGGAATATCCAGATGGTTCGACTTCTTCTAGCCCCGCGGCACAAGTCAGCATTCGTAACCCGACTGACCATTGCGGCTCTCGCGCTCTCGCTGGCCCTTCCAGCCCCAGCGGCGAAGCGCCCCAAGGAACCCACCATCCATCCATCAGCACCGGACTTACTGATGGACGGCGGCCGCAAGCTCTCCTTCGAGCGCAGCTTCAGCCTCGAGCGAGAGGTCAAGCCCAAGCGTAGCTTCTGGACTCGCGTCGTTGACACCATCGCCGGCTTGCCCGATTTTCATTACCTCGTCAGTCCCTATAGCGTGGTCACCGATTCGCGTGGGCGCATTATCGTGACCGATGTGTCGGCAGTGGGCGTGCACATCTTCGATTTCGAGCAGCAGAAGTACAAGTTCATTTCCCGCCGCGATGCCGGCAAAGATCCCATGCTCACGCCGCAGTGTGTGGCCGTCGACGCGCAAGACAACATCTATGTCACCGATTCGCAATCCGGCAAAATCTTTGTCTTCGACGCGAACGGCAAGTACCGCCGCGCGATCGGCAGCCTGAAAGGCGGCGAGGGATATTTCAAGCGTCCCACCGGCATTGCCGTCGATTCCGCATCCCAGCGCATTTACGTCACCGACACCCTGCGCAACCAGATTTTCATGTTAGATATGGAAGGCAGCATTCTCCAGGTCATCGGCAAGACCGGCGCCGGCAACGGCGAATTCAATTTCCCCACCGAATTGCGATTGAACGGGCTAGACCTCGCCGTCGTCGATGCACTGAACTTCCGCGTGCAGGTTCTGGACCGCTCCGGAACGTTCCGCTACGCCATCGGAAGAATTGGAGACGGCGCCGGATGGATCTTTCGTCCCAAAGGAATCGGTTTTGATTCTGAAGGGCATTTGTACGTCGTCGACGGACAGTGGGGTGTCGTGCAGGTTTTCGACGAACAAGGCCAACTGCTCTATTACTTTGGCGGCAGGGGAACCGGCGCCGAACAGTTTCAGTTGCCTACAGGCCTTGAGATCGACAAACACGATCGCATCTACGTGGTGGATTCGTTCAACCGCCGCGTGCAGGTATTCCACTACTATGGGATCGCTCAGGCCGACGGGAGGAAGCAGCCATGAAGCCTCTCCTGTCGCTCACTTGCCTGCTCCTTGTCGCCCAAAGTTTCGCCCAGGTGCAACCCAATGCTGATGTGCTGGGCAAGCACAACTTCAGCTTGCCTAGCGGCGCGTCGGTTTATTCGCAGGGAAGCCAGGGCTGCGTTTTTTGCCACGCCCCGCACAGCGGTTTGGGCGGCAACACTCCGTTGTGGAACCAGAAGCTGTCGCAACAATCGTATGTGCCCTACAGCAGCACCACCGATCCCAACCAGGGCAACACTCAACCGACCCTCGGCATCACGAGCAGCCTGTGCTTGAGTTGCCATGATGGCACCGTGGCCGTAGGACAATCCGCAGCCTACGGACAACTCCCCACTGTTGGGTCCATCAATAGCGCCGATTCTTTTGGAACAACGCTGACCGGCTCCCATCCCTTCAGCCTGGTGATGCCCTTGAAAGATGCCCCGAGCCTGGTCGCATCGCTGGCAACACAAGGAAAGTCCGCCGATCCTACGGGCGCCGTGAAGCTCGTAAACGGCAACATCGAGTGCACCACCTGCCACGATCCGCACGTTCAGAGCATCGACAGGATTGCGCAGAATTTTCTGGTGCGCGACGGCTCTAATGGGCAATTGTGTTTGTCTTGTCACGATCCCAACCGCGTCGTGCAGGGACAAGTCAATCCCCTGGCAGGTTTCACCAACAGCGTCCATCAGACGGCAACCAACCAGGTTTCTCCGGACGCTCGCGCCGGTTCCTACCCAACCGTTGGGGTGAATGCCTGCACGTCCTGCCACATGTCGCACAATTCGATTGCGCCCGCACGTCTGTTGCGGCCGGCTAGCCCCGCGGCACCTGCTTACGATCCGGTGACGCAGAATTGCATGACCTGTCACGGTGGCGGAACGTACGTGTCCCCGGCCATCCCGAGCATCATGGCCGAGGTTGCCAAAGTCAGCCATCCCCTGCCTTCAGGGAATAACTTCCACGATGCCGCCGAACCGACGCTGCTCAACAACAATCGGCACGCCACGTGCGTCGATTGCCACAGCGCGCACGCATCCAATCCGGAATTGCAGTTTGCAGGGCCCCCGGCTATCCGGCCACCGCAGTCAGGCGCAACCGGCATCAGCGCTCTCGACAGCGTGACCCCAACCATTCCCGCGGTCAATCAGTATGAAACCTGTCTGCGCTGTCACGGAACCAGCACCGGCAAGCAGCGCCTGGTCATCTACGGCTACGCGCCGGTTCGAGTGGTCTCCGCGCCAGATGCTCTAAACATCATTCCGGAATTTTCTTCCACGGCCGCCTCCAGCCATCCCGTGACGCACACGCGTTCGAGCCCTCTGCCGCAACCCAGCCTGTTGGTAAACATGCTCGACGAAAAAGGCCTGGCTTCCGCCCGCCCGGTGGGCACGCAACTGTTCTGCACCGATTGCCACAACAGCGACGACAATCGCGAATTCGGCGGCGCTGGGCCGAATGGCCCTCACGGCTCGGTAAACTCGCATATTCTCGAACGCAACTATCAATTCAGCCAGGCCGCGGTTCCTGGCGGCCCCGTGACCAATACCTTTCCCAATCCCGATACCAGTGTCGCCGGGCCTTACGCGATGTGCGCAAAGTGCCACGACCTCACTCAGATTTTTGCCAACACCAGTTTTACCCAGCACAATCTGCATTCCTCCCAGTATGGGTTCAGTTGTTCGGTATGCCACAGCTCGCACGGCATGGGATCTACCTCCCCGACCATTAGTGGAGAGCGCATGGTGAACTTCGACGCCAGTGTCGTGGGACAGAACGGCGCCGCTCCGATTGCGTATAACCATGGGACAAATACCTGCACGCTGATGTGCCACTCTGCCGCTCACAACGCGGATGGCACCGTCACCATGGCGGCATCGCCGACACGCGGCAAGATCAGGACAAAGTAAGCGGTGCAGCATGTCGGAAGAGCGATGGATGTTTTCCCAGCAGGGTTCAGATCGCTGCGGCATCTACCTTTAGAGGTCAGGGGTCAGAACAAAGGGATGAAAACAGCGAAGAGGGTCAAAACACACGTCCGGTGAGGGAAACGCACCGAACACAGCAGTTGACGGGCAGTCCAGTGGCCCCACTCCGGGTTAAAGGGCTGAAAGCAAATGTGTATGGAATCACTCCGCGCCATCGGCTTTGGCAGTTCTGGTGCATTCACCATTTGTCGCCGTGGGTATCTGTGCGCGTACGCTTCGTTTTTCCAGGGCACGGCGTCGTCCGCCTCCAGCGGGAGGACGCATGCTTGGGGACCGGCAGGGCTGGATGATGTGAAGATCAACCGTGGTTAGGCCCACGGAAGGTGATCTTTATCCAGCCCTGTATCGCGAACGCTCCTGTGTGGCGCCAGGACTTTTTCGAACGACTCAAGATTCTTTCCAAAGACTACGATGCCTGCATCCACACGCTCAGCACCGCTAAGCACGGACTCGAAGCGCAGCGAAAGCCTTCGTGGCGCGCGCTATTGGGCTCCGGGGATCGCCACTGCCATCGTGGTCCCCATCCTCTTACTGGCGTTGATGGAAGGCGCTCTGCGTTTGTTCGGCGTCGGTTTCTCCACCGGCCTCACCGAGCCCTGCAATCTGCAAGGTCACCCGGCTTCCTGCTACAACCTGTTCTTCCCAGCGCCGTTCTTCCCGCCGGGCATGATCAAGACGCCACAGGCCTATGCCATTCCCGCGGAGAAGCCCCAGGGTACCTACCGCATTTTCGTGCTCGGAGAATCGGCCGCCATGGGCGATCCCGATCCGGCCTATGCGTTCAGCCGGTATCTGGAAGTGATGCTGCGCGAGCGCTATCCGTCGATGAAGTTCGAAGTGGTGAATACCGGCAGCGTTGCCATCAACTCGCACGTGCTCTTGCCAATCGCCCGCGGTCTCGCGAACCAGAAACCGGATCTCTTCATCATCTATTCGGGCAACAACGAAGTCGTTGGTCCTTACGGGCCAGGAACCGCTCTCACGGCTTCTGGCATGAGCCTCCCGGTCATCCGCGCCAGCATCTTCTTTCATTCCACTCGTATCGGCCAACTTCTCACCAAGGTGGGAACCCGCAAGAGGGAATGGGGCGGGATGGCGATGTTCCTCGACAAGCAGGTTCGAGAAAGTTCGCCGCTCATGCAGTATGCGTATCAGAACTTCGAGCGGAACTTGCGCGATACCATCGCGACCGCGCGTGACGCCGGCGCCAGAGTCCTTGTCAGCACCGTGGCCATCAACCTCAAAGACTGCGCCCCATTCGGATCCCTCCACCGCGAAGGCCTAACGCCTGACGACCTGCATGCTTGGACCGCATTGTTGCAGCAGGGAACTGATCTGGAAAATGCGCGCTCGTATGCCGAGGCGATGAAGGCCTATCTCGCGGCCTCCAAAATCGACGACCAATACGCCGAACTCGAATTCCGCATGGCGCGCAGCCTCCGGATGCTGGGAGACTACACCGGCGCCAAACAACACTTCGCCCGTGCCCGTGATCTCGATACGCTGCGCTTCCGTGCCGACAGCAAGATCAACGACATCAACCGTTCCACCGCCGCGTCATCCGGCGCGGAACTGGTCGACGCCGACGACGTCCTTTCCAAACAGAGCCCCAATGGCATCATTGGCGGCGAACTCGTCTACGAGCATGTGCACCTGACGCCCCTCGGCAACTACCTGCTCGCGCGCGCCATGTTCCTGCAGGTCGCGAGCAAACTGCCGTTTCAGTCCGAACATCCTGTCAGCGAATCTGACGTTCTCTCTGAGACAGAGTGCGAACAACTTCTCGCCTTCACCGCCCACGACCGGTCGCGCATCGCCGCCGAGATGCTGGAGCGGCTCGAGAAGCCTCCCTTTACCAATCAGGTGAATCATTCCGATCAGCTCTTGCGCCTCACGCTGCAAACTCAAGACCCGGGAGAGAGCCCGAACGACACCGCCGCCGAGTATGAATGGGCGATCCGCAAAAACCCGAATGACCGTGTCCTGCATTACAACTACGGTCTGTTCCTGTTCGACTACAACCGCACGGCCGCCGTGGATCAGTTACGTCTCTCGCGCCCGTGGGACGGCTTCCCCGTCTTCGCCCCCGACGGCACGATCGTAGAATAGAAGTGCCTGACTGAGGACCCGGTAAAGGCTGGTGCCGACCTACAGGTTTCCCCTGATTGCCAACCACCCGATCCCTTGGGAGACTAAGACTGTTTCATTCGTCTCCTAGAGCGAAGAACGAAGCACGAATCTTGAAACCCCAGCGGACGGGAACTCCCTGGGGTTTTCGTGTGTTTGCAGGGAAAAAGAAGAATCGGTCGAGAGGACGGGCTCGAACTTTAGAAGTTCCCGTACATGAACTGCGCCGTGCTCGCTCCGCTAGTCAGCGTGATCACCAGCAAAACGGTCAACGCCAAAGCATAGAGCGGCGGAATCCAGAACCACCGCCAGCGCGCCACCAGCGCCAGAATTCCAGTCTGGCTCGCTGCATCCGACGACTCGCCTTCTGCCGTATAAGGCGCAAGTCCCTGGACCACCAGCAGCACGATCCCATATCCCGCTGCCAGTCCGGCGACCAACAGGTACAGAGTCCCGCTCAGAAAATGTGTGAAGTAGCTTGCCGGAGAAAAGACCGCCGCCAGCATTTCGCGCGCCTGCGGCAGGGAACTGGCTCGGAACAAAATCCATCCCAGGCTGATGGATGCGATGGTCGCGATCCACGAGATCGGAGTCCACAGCATCGCCGGCGGTTCCCAGTTAAACCTGCGCTCCACCTGCTGCACCTGACGATGTAAGATCAGCAGCACGCCCATGTAGCAACCCCACAAGGCGAAGAGCAGCGTTCCCTTGTGCCACAACCCGAACAGCACCATCGCGATGACCAGCGCCAGATTCCGCCACCACACTTCACGGCGCAACATGGCGAGCGGAAGAAAAACATAGTCGCGAATCCAGAACGACAGCGACATATGCCAGCGCGTCCAGAAGACCGACGGAGTGTCCGATAGAAACGGGCGATCGAAATTCTCGGGAACCGTGAATCCCAGTATCTTCGCCACGCCGATCGCCAGGTGTGAGTATCCAGCAAAGTCGAAGAACAATTGCAGTCCGTATCCGAAGACGAGGCACCAGACGTCCGCCCCGCTCCACCGCGTTGCATGATCGAAGCCCGACGCGACTCCATCACCCGCCAGAATTCCCTGGCCCACCAGCTTCGCCAGTTGCACCATGAAAATGCCCATCGCGATGCGCGTGAATCCCCGTCCAATGTCGCTCCATGGAGTCAGTTCTTCGGAGCGGAATTGCGGCAGCATGTCGGGCATGCGGCAGATCGGTCCCGAGATCGTGACCGGAAAGAACACCATGTACAGGGCAAATTCGAAGAACGACGGATCGAGTTCCTCTCCGCGATAAAGATCAAAGAGGTAACTCATCGCCTGAAATGTCCAGAACGAGATGCCCAGCGGCAGCGCCAGATGCGCGAACCGTTGCAGCGACGAAAGAGGAATGTGGATGACAACTTCCGGCAGATACTTGAAGCTGCCCAGCAGCAGCAGGTTCAGCACAATTCCAATCGACAGCACGCCCGCGGAAGGTTTTCGCTGCAGCCACCTCCCCATCAGGAAATTCATCACCGTGGAAGTGAGAAGTACGGCTCCGAACCAAAGTCCCCAGGTGAGATAAAGTGTGTAGCTCGAAATCAGAAGAACCGACTGCCGCACTCTTCGCGATTTGACCTTGGCGAAGACTACGGCGCAGAGCAGAAACAACAAGCCATACAGAGTTCCTTGTAACAACCTTCCTCCCCTTGAATCGTCGAGAACCCGCCACCCGTGCCGGAACTGCGCGATCTCTGGGGGAGATCAGCACGAGCAGCGAACAAGAATAGTGAGCCCCTTCGCTGCTTACAACCACGTCGACCTCATCTAATATACTGTCATATGATTCGATTCCGCAATCTTATCGAGGCTCTGGATGCGGCTCCTGCGAGCCGTCCGTTCGTCACTTCGTGGGTCGATGAAGACGAGCAGGAGACGGTCACTTTCTCCGAATTTCGCCAGCGCTCCCGCGCTCAGGCTGCAGTGCTTCGCGAACACGGCGTCGAGTCTGGCGACCGCGTCGTCATCATCATGCCGCAAGGCATCCCCGCGATGACCACCTTTGTCGGCGCTATGATGCTGGGCGCGATTCCCGCGTTCCTCGCCTATCCCAATTTCAAAGTCGAGCCCGCGAAGTACCGCTTCGGTTTGGCCGGAGTCACGAAGAACTTACGAGCAAAGGCCGTGGTCATCGACCAGGATTTTCCCGACGAAATGCTCGGCCACGTGGCGCTCACTGAGGGCACGACGCTGATTCGCGCCGGGGCCGGTAGAGATGGAGGACAAGATTTGCTCGGCGATGTCGAGATTCAAGCCGAGAGTCTGGCGTTCATTCAGCACTCGGCGGGCACCACCGGACTACAGAAGGGCGTCGCGCTCACTCACGCCGCCGTGCTCCGGCAGCTCGAACCTCTGGCGCAAGTGCTGAAGATCGACTCCGCGACCGATTCCATTTACAACTGGCTCCCGCTCTACCACGACATGGGCCTGATCGCCTGCTTCATGTTGCCCATGGTTTGCCACCTGCCAATCGTGATCCAGTCGCCGCTCGATTGGGTGATGCAGCCGGAATCCATGCTGCAAATCATCACCGAACACAAATGCACTCTGGCATGGATGCCGAACTTCGCCTATCAGTTCGTGCCTCGTCGCACGCCGCAGGCCCGTTGG
>DASRRV010000397.1:0-4553 GCA_035695545.1 Candidatus Sulfotelmatobacter sp.
AGGTTTTTGCGGACCACACCGGTTTGCGGTTTTGCAAATTAGAGTAAAATAACGGCCATTTGCGATGGCCTACGTTCCTGGCTATGAAAACGACATTTTCGTAAGCTACGCCCACGGGGACGACCGCGACTGGATTGGTCACCTAACCGAGCGCCTGAAAGGGGAACTGAAGCGGCGTCTTGGAGCCGAACCGACTCTTTGGATCGACAATGAAGCGCTGCCCAAGAGTCGTGACTTTCGCGATCAGATTCCAGCCTCGGTCGAGGACTCCGCGTTATTTGTGCTCTTCGCTTCTCCTAGCTATCTTCGCTCGGAGTACAGCGTGGGTCACGAATGCCGAGCATTCGAGGCGACGCTTCCTATAAGAAGAACTCGGTTTTCGGGTACTGAATTCACGTATAGTCAATTCGCGCTGCGTTGTCTACTCGTCCCTATTGATAACAACGAACACTGGGAGCTTTTTCCGGGCCTGACGGATATTTCATTCTGTGACGGCGCCGGTACGTTTCCGCTCGGATCGCACGAATTTGAGACGGCCCTTCGGCAGCTAGTCGCTGAACTGATTTTGCTGCTTAAGCGCATGCGCAACCGAAGTACGCCAGTATTCGTATATCCCTACAACCCTGATCCCCCCTTGGCAGAAGCCCACGAACTGCTCTGCCAAGAGTTGACGGCGCAATCCTATCGCTTACTCCCCGACCGCCTGGTGGGTTTGCCCGCACAACTCAACGAAGCGGCACTCGCCGTGTTTTTGCTCGGCGAACGATACGACGATACCCTCGATCAGCTGACGACTGCTGCAAGGCGGAGCGGCAAACCATGGCTGGTTTGGTGCCTTCCCATGTCGGAGGATGGTTCCCCAGAGCAGGCTGGTTTCATTCGCACTCTCGAAGACGCCGGTTCGGACAGTCTCACATTTCTCAACGCCAGCAAAGATTTGAGGGAAGTCAAGGGGCAGGTCCTTTCGCTTCTCAGGCCGAATACGTTAGCCTTGCCACTCTTGAGCGAGAAACCGCGGGTTTACGTCGTTTACGACTCCCGTGATCGACGCGAAAAGGCAAACGCGGGCCGAATCGTATACCACTATCGAAAGGAGTTCCAATTCCAATTGAATGACGAGCCGGCTATGCACACCGAACGCATGGCTGAATCCGAAGGTGTGTTGCTTGTCTGGGGCAGCTCAGAAGAGGCTTGGTGCCTGTCAGAGTTTGAAACCATGTTGCAAATATCGGGCAAAGCGCGATCTAGAGGTTTATGCCTGTTTGAGCCGAGAGAAACAAAAATCAGTGCGAAGCACCAGTTGCACGATGGATCTGCGGGAGTGCATCTCATTGAGCAGTTCGGGCCTTTTGATGCAGGTCGACTTGAAGCCTTTTTTGGTCCTATACGGCAAGGCCGTAGAACAGGCGCTTTATGACCTTCGCATCTATTGTCCAGCGCCATAAGCTGCTTGCCAACCCTTATCCGGGCCTCCGCCCGTTTGAGACAAGCGAGGCGCATCTCTTTTTTGGAAGGGACCAGCAAATAACTGAGCTCGTTAATCGCTTGGAGCGAAATCGTTTTCTTGCAATTGTGGGTGTTTCAGGCAGCGGAAAATCTTCTCTCGTTCGGGCAGGACTCTTGCCGGCAATAGAACGAGGCCGTGTCGGCGGCAGTGGTTCAAAATGGCGCATTATTGTTATTCATCCCGGGGGCACGCCGGTCAGCAATTTGGAAGCTGCGTTAAGAGAAGCAGGTCTGCACGCGGCCGGACTGCGACAGAGCACGCTTGGCCTGGTGCAAGTTGCTGCGCAGTTGCCGCGTGGTGAATCGTTGCTGGTCATCATCGATCAGTTTGAAGAAATCTTTCGCTATGAAGACATCGCACCCATAACCGAGGAGGCCCGGAGACGAAAGGAACGGCTTAGCGCTGACGCACACGATTTCGTACAGCTCCTGTTGGGCGGCAATGGTTATCCTTCTCCCCTCCACATCATTCTTACCATGCGCTCCGACTACTTGGGAGAGTGTGCGGAATTCCGCGATTTCCCTGAGACTTTGAACGAAACTCAGTACCTCGTACCCCGACTGACGCGCGAACAACGCAAGCAAGCGATCGAATATCCATTGGGCAACGTAGAGATCGAGCCCCCCTTAGTGCAACAACTGCTGAACGATGCAGGTGATGAGCCCGACCAACTTCCAATCCTCCAGCACGCTCTTATGCGTACTTGGACCCATTGGAACGCTTCGAATCCAGAGCGAAATACGAGGCTCGGACTGGCCAACTATGAGGCGATAGGCGGATTCAAGAGAGCGCTGGATCAGCACGCCACGGAACTGCTGAAAGACGTGCGTCTAGATTATGCCGAAACAGTATTCAAGCGCCTTGCAACTCGTGGGGGCAAGAATCAGGATCGGCGTAATCCTGCCACCCTCGGAGAGCTTTGGGACCTCTGCGGCGCTGAGGTCTTGCAGGATCGCTTGATGGTCAACAATGTGGTCGATCATTTTCGCCAACGGGAGGCCACGTTTCTTCTGCCTCGGGAGGAAGATCTCAGGTTTGACACGTACGTCGACATAAGCCACGAGAGTCTGATTCGACAATGGGGAATCTTACGCGATCAATGGCTGCCAGACGAAACAAAATCAGCTCAGACCTTTCTGGATCTTGCGCAGCGTGCTCGCAATTGGAAGTTACGTGGAGGTCCCTTGCTGACAGGGCTAGATCTGACAGATGCAGAGCAATGGAATTCCGAACACAACCCGACTAGTAGATGGGCCGAACAGTACGCTGATGAGAAAGCTCTAGCGGACGTCGGCGAGTACATCGAAGCCAGTCAACTTAGTGCGGGAAATGTGTCGGTGGAGGAGGCGGCGAGACGTTACAGTCAGGAGTTGGCCATAGCCAGTGAAATTCAAACCAGCATGATGAAGGTCGTTATTCCTGATCTCCCTTACGCGAAGATCAAATCCCGAATCTCTCAATGCAAAGAGATTGGCGGAGACTTTTTCGAGGTAACACATTCGGAACTGGGCATTGGCTTTGTGGTCGGCGACGTTTCTGGAAAAGGAGTCGGGGCGGCCGTAGTGGCTTCAGCTCTCCAAGGTATCTTTTCGTCCCAGCTAAGTCGTAACATTCCGCTGGAAGAAATCGTAGCCAGTGCAAACACATACCTTTGCGAGAAGATCTTTGGGCAGAAGTACGCAACTTTGCTTGCCGGTCGCTTGATCCCGACCGGCGAGTTGCAATGGGTTAACGCAGGCCTGGTTGCGCCATTTTTGCTGGCTTCTGAAAGGGCGGCGCGATTACCCAACGAGAGGGCGGCCCAACACATTGAGGACAGCGATATGCCTGTCGGGCTCATTTCTTCTACCGGATACAGAGTTCATACTTTGCAGCTTAGCCATGGAGACCGATTCTTGATAATGACGGACGGCATCATAGAAGCCGAAAATTCCGAGGGAGACTTCTTTGGCGATGGCCGTGCAGAAGCAGCGTCATCAGATGGATTCGAGGCTCTTATAACGGCAGTCAGTGAATTCTGCGGCTCGACCCCGCGAAATGACGACTGGACGTTAGTGGAAATTACTTACGGAGTTGGTATTTCTGGGAGTCATAGGATTGTTACACCATGACCTGTTGCCGTCCAAGAAAAACGGCTCTGTAGCAGAATTCGTGGGTAGGAGGGCCGTGGAAAAAGCCGCTTCGTGGAAAAGTCCAAAGGCGGGACTTTCCCCCTCCGCTTGAAAATCCCGCAAGAGCAGCGGGATTTCCACTTTTCTCACCGCCCCGACGACGACTGGTTCACTCTCTAATTTCATCCCGGAACGACGAATAGCTGAATTCCAGCAAGCTCGCTTAGTCTGCTGTTTATCAGGACAGAAACCAAGCAGCCGGGAGATCAGCTATTCAACTGCAGGTTAAAACCATCTTGAATCGAATACAACGTTTTACGGGCTTCGTGTACGAAGAGGTACAGATGCATTGCCGCCGAGGGCAGCTGGACTTCATTGAAATCCGGATCGCGCCGCATGGCGGTATGCGCGGGCGCTGCTCGCTGTGCCGGCAAACGTGCCCGGGCTATGACCGTCTGCCGGAACGGCGCTGGCAGTTTGTGCCGTTGTGGGGAATCCCCACCTGGTTTTGCTACGCCCCGCGGCGGGTCGAGTGCGCCGCGCATGGCGTGGTAGCGGAGCAGATTCCGTGGAGTGACGGCAAACGTCCGGTGACCTGCGCCATGATGGGCTTCCTGGCCCGCTGGGCGCGGCGACTGAGTTGGCGAGAGACGGCGCAGGTATTCCAGACCAGTTGGGAATCGGTCTATCGCTCGGTGGAATGGTTCGTACAATGGGGCTTGGCCCACCGCCAATTGCAAGGAGTGGAAGCGCTGGGGGTGGATGAGATTCATTGGGGCCACGGGCTGCGGGCCGACAACTTCCTGACCGTGATCTACCAGATCGATGCGCCTTGCCGACGTCTGCTGTGGGTCGGGAAACGACGGTCGGAGGCGACGCTGCGGCGCGGGCTGAAAGCGCTGGGGCCGGAAGTGATCCAGGGGTTGCGCTTTGTC
>DASRRV010000398.1:0-3195 GCA_035695545.1 Candidatus Sulfotelmatobacter sp.
GTGCGACGAACTTCGTCTCCCATAACGCTGACATTCCCGGCTTATGAACGGCGCAGGTCTTCTCCGCCTCGGTCCCGGTCTCGACTAAAATCGACCAGACCCCACCAGTAGCAACTGGGCATTCCTGTAACTGCCCCAAAAGGCAATATTTGGAGCATCAGCAATGTCACCTTGTCCGTAAGCGTCTGAGCAATGGCATCTATTCTCGAGCCGTTTCAGATGTTGAGCTGGGAGGGTGACTGAAAATCAATCTGGAACAAGACATCGGCGGCATCGCAGCCGGGTGGAAGCCGATCAGTTGGCGGCTGAGTATGAAGCCAGCGGATTAACTCGTGAGGAATTCTGCCGGCAAAGAGACGTGCCCGTGAAGACGTTGTGCCGGTACGTCACCCGTTATCGAAAGCAGAAGGCGCAGGGCGACCAGCCGCAGCGGTTTGTTGAGGCGGAAGTGGCGAGGCGCACCGGATGCGGCGGTGAGTTGGCAGTGCTTCTGTGCAGCGGACGACGGATTGAGGTGAAACGCGGGTTCGACGCCGGCACCCTGCGGCAACTGGTAGCGGTACTGGATCAAGTCTGATCATGTTCGGAGTCGGACCTGCAACGCGGATTTATCTTGCCACCGGCGCGACGGACCTGCGCAAGAATTTCGAAGGGCTGTACGGGTTGGCTCGCGACCGGCTGTCGTGCGATCCGCTGAGCGGCCATATTTTTCTGTTCTCCAATGCGCAACGCACCCGGCTGAAGTTGCTGTTCTGGGACGGCAGTGGACTGTGGGTCTGCGCCAAGCGCCTGGAGAAGGGACGATTCCGATGGCCGGAGGCAGCGGGCGAACACCCCAAGGTGACTCTCAGTCACGAGGAACTCATGCTGCTGCTGGGCGGCATCGATCTGGCGCAGACCAAGCGCCGGGCATGGTATCGGGCCGGCAACTCTGACCAGGAAAAATAATAAAACAAATAGATATAAAGATGTTTTATTGTGGGCGCACATCAGCTATCCTGATAGAGAGCTGATCGTGAACTCGTCGCCTTCCAATTCGCCCTGTTCCGACGCTCAAAAGATCGAGCAGTTGGAAAGAAAGCTTCAATGGGCCGAGTGGAAGATTCGTGCTCTCGAAGAGCGCCTGCGACTGGAACTGATTCGTAAGTATGGTCCCAAGAGCGAGACGCTTAGCGATGCACAACTTCTGTTGCTGGAACTGGAGCCCGGAGTCAGTTCGACGGAAGTGGAGGCGGAAAGCCAGCGCGAGCCGCTGCCGCCGTCATCCGCACCCATAGCGAGGAGTCCGAAGAAAAACCGCAAACATCCGGGACGGCAAGAACTCCCAGCGGGTCTGCCCCGCGTCGAGCGGGTGATTGCCTGCACGCCGGAACAATGCGTATGCAAGGCGTGCGGTAAGGACACGGTGGTGATCGGTTACGAACAGAGCGAACAACTGGACGTAGAGCCGGCTCGATTCTTTGTGGTGGTGACCAAGCGCGAGAAACGCGCCTGCAAGGGATGCGCTGAAGGGGTGAATGCCGCGCCATTGCCGGCACGGATTATCGACAAAGGATTGGTGAGTGATCGGGTAGTGATTGACACGATTGTGTCCAAGTACTGCGATCACCTGCCGTTGTATCGACAAAGCGCGATTCTGGAGCGGGAGACGGGCGTTTCAATCAGCCGGGCGACGATGGATGGATGGGTTATGAGTGTCGGCGGGTTACTGGTGCCGATGAGAGCGGCGATCGGCCGGGAATTGGTCATCGGCGGCTACATTCAGGCCGATGAAACGCCGATTCCTGTGCAGACACACGACAAGAGCGGGAAAAACCATCAGGCTTATTTGTGGCAATACGGCCGGCCGGGAGGCAGTGTAGTCTTTGATTTCCAGATGGGCCGCGGTCGTGAGGGACCGAAGAAATTCCTGGGCCAGTTCAAAGGACTTCTACAGACTGACGGTTATGTCGCATACGACGGGGTGGGCGGCACCGGCATGGTGCATGCCTGCTGCTGGGCCCATTCCCGTAGAAAAGTATTCGACGCGCTGAAACTCAATCCGGACGACCGCCTTGCAACGCAACTTGTATCGCGGATTGACGAGCTTTTCGCGATTGATGGCGAGGCTCGCGACGCGAGCATGGATCATGCTGCGCGGCATCATCTGCGGCAGGAACGCTCCCGCCCACTGCTCCAGGTAATCAAGCAAGAGATGGAGACCGCGCAAGCCGCGGTGCTGCCTGCCAGCGCGCTGGGCAAAGCGATCAGCTACACGCTTACGCTCTGGGACAAGCTCACCCGGTTCCTGGAACACCCCCAACTGGAACTAAGCAACAACCTGGCGGAGAATTCCATGCGCCCGGTTGCGCTTGGGCGCAAGAACTGGATCCATGTCGGCAGCGAACTGGCTGGACCGAAGATAGCTGCTATTGTTTCCGTCCTCGAAAGCTGCCGTCGGCTCAAACTTCCCCCGCGCGAATACCTGGCATCAGTCCTACCAGGCTTGGCCAGACTCCCGATCCAACGGGTAGGCCAGTACACGCCCGCCGCCTGGGCCGCTTCCCGCCGCTGATTTCTTTCATCACTCCTGCGGCCCCCGCCTCCTGGGAAGCATCGCATTGCAGAACGGCACGGGCTTTCGCCAGCAGAACGGAAGCTCTCAGTTGTTCGGCCAGCGACGACTGCGCGTTCGCACCGCCTCGGTTACCGGAACTACCGCGGCGAACCAATTCAGAGCGGAAGCGATTGCGAATTTGCTGCGAGAAATATCCGCCCTGCGACTTGGCCGCGATAAATTCGTTGTACACCATCACCGGACAGTCGAAGAACCGATAGATTTTGCCGTCCTGGAAACTCAAGTAGAGTTGCCGTGTGCTGGCCCGATATGCCGCCGAGGAGAACAGGCCTGACTCAACAGGTACCCATTCCACTGCACTAACTACGCTCATACTCACAGGGTACGCGGCATCCCGGCTTCAGCCAAGCCTGCGGTTGCTCTGACGTTTACCTTTGGTCCCCACCAAGAATCAAAAACATCTTCCTTGGGATTAGGCTGACCTTCCCACCACCACCTGATATCTTAGAGAATTGCGAATTGTGAGGGGCCGCGTCATTGCCCCAGAAGTCCCTGGTCCATGACCGGCCAGCATGGAACAACCGCCTACGATTTATCAGCACGCGAATTGTGCAATTTGATTGCAGCCGGGCCGCCCG
>DASRRV010000399.1:0-36747 GCA_035695545.1 Candidatus Sulfotelmatobacter sp.
ACCATCGCCCACACCACGCTGTGCCGCGCCGTCTTCGCATCCGGCACCGTGTAGAACCGGACCAGAATATGAGGCAGTCCCGCTGTGCCAAAAATCAAAGCCAGCCCTAGCGAGATCAAATCCAGCGGCCCGTAAGGCGGCTTATAACGCAACCCCGGGGTCAGAAAATCTTTCACCACCTCCTGCCCCTTCGCATCGTGATACGTCACATGCGAGATCGCCCCGAAGAAATCCGCAAAGCTGAAGTGGAAGTGCGACATCACCAGTACGCTGAGCAGCAGCGTCCCCGCCATCAGCAGGATCGCCTTGATGATCTGCACCCAGGTTGTCGCCAGCATGCCTCCGAACACCACGTAAACGATCATCAGCAGCCCCACGCTGATCACCGCCTGGTTGTACGTCACGCGCCCCTGCAGTAGCAGTTTCACCAGCGCTCCCGCGCCCACCATCTGCGCGATCATATAAAAGGTGCTCACCGTCAGCGTGCTCAGCGACGCCATCGCCCGCACCGGTCGCGGCTTCAACCGGTACGCCAGCACATCCGCCATGGTGTACTTGCCCGCATTGCGCAGCGGTTCCGCGATCACCAGCAACACCGTCAAGTAGGCCACCAGCCATCCCACCGAAAAAAGAAACCCGTCATAGCCCTGGAACGCGATGATCCCCGCGATTCCCAGAAACGACGCCGCGCTCATGTAATCCCCGGCCACCGCGATCCCGTTCTGCCAGCCCTTGATCTGCCGGCTCGCCGCAAAATAAGCGCTCGCCCCCGCCGACCTCTTCGACGCCCAATACGTGATGCCCAGGGTGATGGCAATGAACACCAGAAACATAATGAGTGGAGTGTTCGACATGGCTTACTTGTCTCCCCTTGCGTCTTCGGCCTTTTCCAGAATGTCTTGCGCCAGTCGATCGAAATTGTTGGCCGCTCTCACATACAGCGCCGCAATCAGCCACGCCACAAAGAATTGCGACAACGCAAACAAATAAGCCAGGTTCACCGGCCCAACCTTCGTCGACATAAACTGCGGCGCATACCCCACCAGTACCGGCAACGCGAAGTAATAGACCACGAAGAATACGAATGCCGGCACAATAAACGTCTTCTTCGTAGCCATCAGATCCTGGAATGGCCGGCTCTCCGCAATCGCGTCCCAGGTGGACTTCGATGCCTCATACTGCTTGGACTGACCCTCCACATTCTTAGCGGCGTTTCCCATAAGCGCTTCCCTTCTGAACTCTTCGTTTTAAGGATGCAATGGATCCGGACGGATTGCTGTAACACTCCACGACAGATCCGGGACAGCTTACTCTCACTCTCAACCGGACACAATCCGACCCCCACCGGCTCAACCATCTCGTAGAGACGTAGCTTGCTACGTCTCGCTGCCGACAATGGCAACGTCCGCTGTGGTTGGCAAAAACCCCACGCCGGCCCCAACTCAGAATCCAGTCCGATGAGCGTACTCGTATTACTTCAACATCGGGAGCCCCTGCACTTTTCTTCTGTTTCTCCGCTTGTCTGATTGACCGGTGGGCTGCATACTCAGGCTGCTGTGAAACGGAGTTGGAACGGAATGTCAGAATTGGATGATCTCGCTAAGCGTAACCAAGAGCTTGAGACCGACAATCGCCGCCTCCAAGCCACCCTTTTCGAGATGGAAAAGTCTTATGACATCACGCTGCAAACCTTGGGCGATGCGCTTGACCTCAAAAGCCGCGAGTGCGAAGGACATTCCAGGCGCGTGTGTGCCTTTACGATGGGCATTGCCCGTGCCATGGGGCTGTCGCATGATCAGATTGCTGTAATAGCTCGTGGCGCATTTCTGCATGACATCGGCAAAATGGCAACCCCAGACAAAATCCTGAGCAAGCCCGCACAGCTCACTGCTGAGGAAACTGCAGTCATGCGCGAGCACTGCTATCGCGGATATGTGATGCTGAAGAAGATTCCGTTTCTCGCAGAGCCCGCAGAGATTGTCTATTCCCACCATGAACGCCTAGATGGCACTGGCTATCCGCGGGGCCTGGAAGGTAAACAAATACCCCTCGGGGCAAGGATTGTCGCCGTAGCCAACCCCTTGGATTCAATTTGTTCTGACCTGCCCTACCGGCCGGCTCGGACTCTTGCAGTCGCTCGCCAGGAAATCCAACACTGGGCGGGACGGCAGTTCGACCCTGAAGTCGTAGGAATTTTTCAGCAGATGCCGGATGCAATCTTCGAGGAATTGCGCCGGGCCATTCGCGCCCAGATCGAACAGTGACGTCGAGGCCGCGGATGGCTGTGGAAACCAGGGGTGGTGGCAAAGAAAACTTATCCGGACAATTGCGTTGATCCACGATAAATCACAGCCCCGAAGTGGCAGAAATGAGAAGGGGCTGAATGAAAAAGCCCGGCACGCGCCGGGCAAGCTCTGAGGAAGAACCAAGTCCCGCAAGGGACCGCAAGAGTTCTGGTGTTTCCTATCTGCTACAAACTTACGCCCCGGCCGACCGATGAAGCTTGGCTCCCGCCGCGGCCAGATCCGCCAGCGAAGGCACCGACTCCGGCTCCGTCATTTTGTGCTCTGGCAACGACACTCCGTTCTTGATCGCCTCAACCATCATCTCAATCGCCAGGTCGGTATTCGGGCGGATAAAAATTGTCGCCGCCAGCGTCCCGCTTCGCACCCAGGTCTGTCCTGTCTTCGGCATCCCATCGCACCCAGTGATCGGAATCTTCATCCACCGCGCCCGCTCCGCTTGCGCGATTTCGCCGAACGCCTTGCGCGCGCCCATCGCCATGCTGTCGTCCTGCGCTCCCACCAGGTCGATGTGGCTTTCCTGCGATGTCCGCAGACGCAGCCACGAACTCACGGTGCGATACGCGCTCTCTTCGGTCCAGCTCGCCCGCATCGTCTTCACTTGAATGTTCGCCGGCCGCGTGCGGTTCATCCCCAGCGTGCGCTCTTTCGCCGCCGAACTGTTCGCCGGACCCTCGATGTACAGCATCGATCCGCCATTGGGCAGCAGCGCCGCAAACTGCTTCCCCTGAATCTTCCCCACCTCTTCGTGATCGGAGCTGATGCCGAACACCGGAACTTTGTACGTACGTCTCAATTCCAGTATGTAATCCACTTCGTGATTCAGCACTGCCCATCCAATGCCCGCCGCAGCAGCAGCCCGCGCCACCTGCGGAAATGCCGTTCCACCCGCCGGCTCGAACATGATCGCGTCCGGACGCGCCACCGACGAATCCTGCACGTAGTGCAGCAACTGCTGGCTCTGCGCCACCGCGTCGTTGTTCGCGTGAATGATCTTCACATCCACGCCCAGACGCCGTCCCGCCTTCTCCGCTGCCGCCGCCTGCTCCTGCTGATAGTCGTTGTCGTTGTTAGTGAGCGATACCAGAAAGCTGAGTCTTTTCATGACACGCGTACCATAACGCGATCATAGTCCAATCATTCCGCAAGGCCATGTGACGAGAGTAACCGAGAAGCCGCACAAACCTTCTCGTAGAGACGTAGCTCAGCTACGTCTCGCTGCCGGATGAGGCACACAAAGATCAGACCCATAAAATGAACAACCGTCCCCAAAGGGACGGCTGCAACAACTCGAAGACTCCAGACTATTTCCCTGCCACCGCCCCTTTCGCCGCCTCTCCCAGAAACGACTTGAGACCCACATCCAAATCGTCACGCGTCGCGTCCGACAAATCCATAAACCGGAACGGCTGCATCCATCCCTGCGTCGCCCACATGGGAAACAGCATCTGCGCCTTGCTTCGGATCGTCGTCTCTCCGATATGGAAGATCAGCTCGACAACAAGCTTCTCGTCGAGCGGCTTCTCGAAATGAATCACGCCGCCAGTAGTCGAAAGCTGATGGATCGCCGCCCGCACGTCCCGGCGATTGGGCAGACGCACCAGCACCAGCACCGATCCGCGCAACTTCACGCGAAAAGGCCGGCTGACGAGTTTGCTCTCGTCGGCCACCACCTCAGGCACCGTCACTTCCGGCTGTTCGGACATATGCTTATCCAGAGTATGGCAGCCCCGGTAACAGAGAAGAAGTTACGAAAGCCCAACACCGACCCATCCCCTCCCGAACGAGTCCACGCTGGAACAATCCGCCGTTCACGTAGAGACGCAGTTCCGCTGCGTCTTGCCGGCACCAAATCAAATCTTGAATTTTAGGAGCGCCCTACTTCCGTCCAGGATGGAGTTCAGCGCCTTCTGAGAAAAGGTTATAAGGCCAGACTTTCTTGTTCACCGTCAATTTCGGAGCGTCCGCCGCAGCCGTTTTGGGGCGGCTCGCCACCGGATCATCCTTCGCAACGTCGTCCCAATCCGCCGGAGGATCCGCAATCCCCCACACATTTCCGTGTGTGTACAGCGATGCCCCAATCAGAAAATACTGCCCGTCTTTGCCCAGAGGCAGGCAGTTCGCCACCCGCGCCGTCACGCTGCCTCCACCCGGAAGCCCGCTCAGCATGATCGGAGTCTCCAGTTGCAACTCTTCCGAGGCCCGAAACCCGCATCCCTGCGCGCTCACGACGAGCACCGTGCACTTCTCGCCGAACGGCCGCTTCCGGTCAAGGCTGATCACGCTCACCGGAATCTCCACCCGGACGCGCGTACTGCGTCGTGTCATTTTAGGCGTCAGAACTTCCATGGCAGGTATCGTTCGCTGTCCAATCTCTCGAGAATGTCGGGGATGCAATGCACCTTATATTGTGACAGCATGCCACCCCAACCGCATGGTGACAAAGGTAACCACACTCCAAAACGACCGCGCGCGTGAGTGTGCTGGGTGCCCCATTTCTCGCCTCGTTTGCGAGAAGTGGGGATTTTCCCCGCTACTACCGCGCCGCATTCCGTCGCGCCTGCTGGATCCCCGCCTTCAATCCCCGACCCACCACCCGTCGATACCCGGCTCGATCCATCGCCGTCATCGTCGCCGCCGCAATCCCTCCCGGCGTAGCCGCCTCGTGCAACAGATCATCGAGCCCCAACCCGCTCTCCCGCCAATAAGCAATCCCATCACTCAAGGCATGCGCCGCGGCGGTCAAAGCCGTCGCGCGATCCAGTCCCGCGTCCTGCCCCGCCTTCGCCAATGCCGCCATTGCGTGGTACCCATGACTCGAAGAGTAAGCCGCGGTAAACGCATCAAACTGCCGTTCCGGAATTTCGAGCACAGTCCCCACTAACTCAAACAATGTACGTACACGCTCCCGATCGCTCTTCGAAACGCCACGATCTAAGCTCACCGCCGTCAACCCGCGCCCAACCCGGCCCACCGGACTCGGCATCGCCCGCACCCACCGCGCCGGACGTCCAAGCCCCGCCCGCAATTTCGCCAGCGGAATCCCCGCCGCCAAACTCACGCAGAGGCCCACGGAAGCCCCGCTCGCAGCCACTTCATTCAGCACGCCCGCCACAGACGCGGGACGCACCGCCACCACCAGCATCTCCGCCAACTCCACTGCCGATTTCAAATCGCGCGCAATCTCCACCTGCGACTCCCGCCGCAGCGCGCGCACCTTCTGCGGATTGCGGTCGTAAACCAAAATCGCCCGCGAATATCCTGCCAGCCGCAACCCCGCCGCGAGCGCCCCGGTAATTCTTCCCCCGCCAAGAAACAAGACCAAGTCCGCTCCTGCCCACCTCGTGTGGCCCCAGGCCCATGTAGCCCCGGACGCCCTCCGGGGTCACGCGCGCAAGCGCGCCATGCCGCCGTCAGTCCGCCGTCCCTCCGCCATCCACCACCAGCGCCGCTCCTGTCATGAACGACGAATCCTCCGACGCCAGGAACAGCACTGCCTTTGCAATCTCCTCCACCGTTCCCACCCGTCCCAGTGGACGGCTCGCGCATCCCGCAATGTAGTCTTCCCACCTCAACCCGCGCATCTTCGCATCCGCCGGAAGCATCGGCGTCTCCACGTCCCCCGGACAAACGCAGTTCACCCGAATCCCTTGCGCCCCGTGATCAATTGCCATCGCCTTCGTCATGAGCACCACGCCGCCCTTCGAAGCGCAGTACGCCACCGCGTGATCCCCGCCCACAACGCCCCACCCCGAACTGTTGTTCACAATCACGCCGCGCCCCTGCGCAATCATCGGCGGCAACGCAAACTTCGACATCAGGAACGTCCCCTTCAAGTTCACGTCGATCTGCTCGTCCCACTCCCGCTCCGAACATTGCAACGCCGTCTGCGGATAAAATACTCCCGCATTATTAAAGAGGATATCGAGCCGGCCGAACTCGGCCACGGTTTCCTCCACCACGCGCCGGCAATCACCCGCCACGCTCACATCGGCGCGCACAAAGATGCCGCCGCTCCCCTCCTTCTGCATCCGTTCGACCACAGCGGCGCCGCGCTTGTGATTGCGTCCGGTGATCGCGACCTCTGCGCCCTCTTTGGCAAACAGCAGCGCGGTAGCCTCGCCAATCCCAGACGTCCCGCCAGTAATCAGAGCGACTTTATCCTTGAGACGCATCCCGGAATCCTATCTCTGCATTGTCATCCCGAGGCGCGCGTTCTTTTGCGCGCCGAAGGACCTATGCAATTTCGCACTCAACTCGCAAGCGTTCACCGGCTCGCCAATCCTCCTGCCGTCTCTCCCCCATCCATCGTGAACACATGTCCCGTCGCGAACGCCGCGTCGTCCGACGCCAGATACGCAAACAACCCAGCGATCTCCTCCGGCAACGCATGCCGCCGAAGCGGAATCTTCTCATTCACTTCCGCCAACATCGCATCCGAATACTCCGACCGCTGCATCGGCGTCAGCACATATCCCGGAGCCACCGCGCACACCCGCACCTTCGGCGCCAGTTCCAGCGCCATCGACCGCGTCAGCTCGATCACTCCCGCCTTGGTCGCGTTGTAGTCCGCATAATATGGATAGCCCATCACTCCATTCGTCGACGCCGTCTGCAGAATCACGCCATTGCCGTTCTCCCACATGTGTCGCGCCGCCGTCTGCGCCGCGTAGAACACTCCGGTGAGGTTCACCGCAATCACCCGGTCCCACTCCTCTGGAGTAATGTCGAGAAATTTATGCCGCACGCTGATGCCGGCATTGTTCACCAGGACATCCACGCCATCCATCAGGCGGATCGCCTCCGCGAACGCCGCCTCCACCTGCATCAGATCGGTGACGTCCGCGACAATCGCCTCGCCGAGCCCCGGCAGTTCGTGCCGAATCCGTTGGCAGGCCGCCGCGTCGCGGTCCAGCACGCACACCCGCGATCCCTCTTCCAGAAACCGCGCAGCCGTAGCCGCCCCAATCCCGCTAGCCCCGCCAGTAATCAGAACGCGCTTGTCTCTCAGTCCGCGCATGGAATCTCCTTTGGCAAGAACAGTCATGTGGGGACAGCCGCCCTCGGCTGTCCAGTCGAGCGGAGCTCGACTCCTCTGCGGCCACTCCCGGCACTGCTACCCCGCCGCCCGCACCGCAATCGTATGCGGCACCGTCCGCAGTTGTCCCATCAACTCCTCATCGCAAGCCCGATTGATGTCATAAATCGAATACCCCAGATTTCCGCGAGTGCTCAGGACTTGCCGCTCAATATTGATCCCCTGATCCCCCAATATGTCGTTGATCGCTCGCAGAATTCCCGGCACGTTGTGATGAATATGCATCAGCCGGTACGACCCCCCTTCATACTCGAGATGGCACTGCGGCAGATTCACGCTGAGCGTCGAATCGCCGGTCTTCACATAGTCGAGCAGCTTCGCCGCCACAAATCGCCCGATGTTCTGCTGCGCTTCTTCGGTCGAGCCTCCGATGTGCGGCGTCAGAATCACATTCGGCAGTCCGCGCAGCGCGCTCACAAACTCTGCGCCAGACTCCGGCTCCTGAGGAAACACATCAATCGCCGCTCCAGCCACCTTGGCGTTTTTCAGGTGCCGTGCCAGAGCCTCATGATCCACCACAAACCCGCGGCTCAAATTCAAGAAGCACGCGCCGTCTTTCATCGCGCGGAACTCTTCTTCGCCAAACAGATTCTGATTCTGCGGCTTGCCGTCCACGTGCAGCGTCACCACATCAGACATCTCGAGCAGCTCGCGAAATCCCACCGGACGCGCGTTGCCCCGCGCCAGCACATGCGCCACATCGTAGAACACGACCCGCATCCCCATCGCTTCCGCCAGGTCGGAGATCTGCGACCCGATCTTCCCGTATCCCACAATGCCCAGCGTCAGCCCGCGCACCTCGTGCGCCCCCGCCGCCGATTTGTTCCACAGGCCCGAATGCATCTCGCTCGATGCCGCGAACGTCCTTCGCAGCAGCACGATGACCTCTCCCATCGTCAGTTCCGCCACCGACCGCGAGTTCGAGTGCGGATCATTGAAAACGGCAATCCCGCGTTCGCTCGCCGCCACCCGATCAATCTTGTCCACCCCAATGCAGAACGCTCCCACCGCAACCAACCCGGGTGATCTTTCGGGTGCCCCACGCCTGCCCTCAGCGGAGTCGGAAGGTCTTCCCAGGTTTGGGAGAAGTGAAGATTTTTCGCATCCCGTGACAGCTGCCTCAAGCACTGCCGCCGTGATCTGCGTCTTCGACCGCACCCCCAGAATCGAGGCCCCGCGCACTTTCTCGACGAGCTCGCGCTCCTCCAGCGCCTCCTTCAGCGACTCGACCTCACACCCCGCCTCGCGAAACAACTCAACCGCGACCGCACTAATGTTCTCCAGCAACAAAACCTTCAAGCAATCCTCCCCCCATGCCCATATCGTAGAGACGTAGCTCCGCTACGTGTCTTTTATCCACGTCGATGAAATCTGAACCAAGCATTATCTCAAACCATCCACGAAGCAAAGTGTGTGCAAACCCCCGCCACGACCTGTCGGACGGCCTCCGCACAACGCTGCCCATGACGAATACAAGCGGCACAAGGCACGTGCGCAATTTCCTGCATCTTGACGCATCCGGCCACGACGTACCGGGTCAAGGACGCAAGCCTCAGGTGGGACGTGCCCACGCTTCGAACACCACGAAGCGTGAGGCAACCTTTCGTTTTCGGGCAAGGCACAGCAGATCCTAGTTCCGCACCCAGCCTTGCGAGGCGCGCGCTACGTTCAGGCACTGGGAGCCGAGGACTATCAGGGCGTCGTTGCGATGCGACTTCCTTACCAGGTAATAGTCGTCTCCGACCTCGCCGAGGATGTAGGAAAATATCTTCGTGAGGGTGCGATACTTTTTGACCCAATCTCCGGCGGCGTCGGTGCTGTGATATTTGTCCAAGTGGTCGGCTACGCTAAACCATGAGCGGCCCTTATCCTGGCGATTGCGACGCCATTCGTCGGCGGTCCACAACTCTGTTTTGGTTTGAGCGGGGACGGAAAATTTCAGTTGCTTTTTCCAGGGCACAAGCTGGCGGTACTCGAAGCGGGCCGACTTGGCATTCAGGTCGACGATGGCCGCGCGAAGATCCACGGCGTATTTGGCCACCTCGTTGGGAAGCACATAGAAATGCGAGTTGGGCTGCTTGGAGAAGGCGTCTCCACCGCCGCTGGCGAGGCCGCGCATGGCGATGCCGGCGCAGCTCCTTGATTTGCTGATCATGCGGTGCTCAGCGAAATCCTGGTCGCGGTAGTCCTCGAACCATGACCACATTCTTGCGCAATTGACTCCCCAGTAGCGATTCGCGGCGCCCAACGCCGGAACCGAGACGACAAGATCGGGCTCCTTGACCCATTCGTCCTTGTTGCTATCCTTTCGGCCATAGGTTTTGCCGGTTTGAACCTGGCCGGCTGCGGCTTATAGGTGCCGTCGGCAAGGTTCTCCTGAGCTCTCGCGGAAATTTCGCAATCCATGTCCTCCCAGAAGGTGTTGGCCTCGCCTTCCATCCCCTTCTTCATGTCGGACTTCGAGCCGACGCCGTCGCCTCCGGGAAACCAACTGATGTAGGCGTGGCGATTGAATCCCTCATCGGCTTCGTAGAGATAAAACCAACGAACCATGTTGGGGTTCTGCCAGATCCTGAGCTTCTCAATCTCGGCACCGATGCTCTTGACCTCGCGCTCGGCGGCGGCCTTCTTCTCCTGCAATGTTCTGAGGTCGGCTAACAGCTTGATGCGCTGCGCGCCGCCGGCAGCTCCAAGTTTCTTGATCTGCTCTTCTTTGGCCTTGCTGTCGTTCGCGCACAGCAGGAACTCGGTGCGTGCGTCGAGGAATTCTCGCCCAGCGTCTTCATTTGCGTTTCCTGCTTCTTAATGTCGTCCTGACTCACGATGGGCAGGTGGTCGGAGCGCAACATGATGGCCGCGTGACCGGGACGTCCTCTGCCCGTGACGATGGCGGCAGCACCGTCGTTGCGCCACACCAGAACCGTGGCTTCGTCCGCAGTGAGCTGGCGAACCCGGGGAAGATCGGTTCGGAATGTTTGCGCCATGAAGACTCTCCTTTAGCTGCTTCGGCCCTCTCCTGATTCGAGGCAAAGTTGTTCGATCGAAAGCGTCGCCAGGATTGAGGACAGGCTATACAGCCGCGAATTCAGCGCTTGATTCTTCTGGCATGGACACAAGAATTGTTGCTACAATTCCGCGCATGTTGCGCAAGCTAATGCCTGTTCTCTTCGCTCTGGTTGTATTGCTGCTGCCGGTTTGCCGCGCGCAGCAACAGGCGAACACCGCGGAAAATACGGCAAGCGCGAAGGCGAACGAGAAGGCGAAGGAAGGTACGGCTATGCCGAGCGAGAGAGGGCGAATCCTGGGGATCGGTGGCATATTCTTCAAGTCCGCGAATCAGCAACAGATGCGGGAGTGGTACGGCAAGCATCTCGGACTCGCCGATAAAGGCAGTGGCGTCATGCTGCCGTGGCGCGAGAAAGACAACCCCGACAACGAGCATATGACCGTCTGGACTGTGTTCCCGGGAAACACCAAGTACCTCGAGCCCAGCCAGGCGTTCATGGTGAACTACATCGTCGACGACCTCGATGTGCTGCTGGAACGGTTGCAGAAAGAGGGCGTCAAGATCGATCCCAAGCGCCAGGATGAAGACTATGGCCGGTTCGCCTGGATCTACGATCCCGACGGCAACAAGGTCGAATTGTGGCAGCCGGTGACTCCAAAGGAAAAGAAGAAGTAGCGGAGTCCCAAAGCGTCAGTACACGAAGCGGGATTGGAGTTCGAGGCCGGCTCGAGTTTCGCTGTCTCATCGAAAAATGGGAATCTCATCCCGCGCCCCCGAGTTTTCCGCAAATTTAATTCTTGTGACATCCAACGTTCACTGAGAAAACTCACTGAGTACAGTGGAACTATGCCCGAGGCCTGACGCCGGACGCCTTTCAAACTAAATCAAAGGCAGAGGGTGAGAGCGCCCGCTCCGCACAGGGTGCTTCAGGGGGTCAGATATAATGGTGTCACTGGGTTGGGATCGCGCCTCTGTCCCCTGATTGCCCGAGGGAGATTCAGCCCGTTACGACCACATCGCTGGACCACATGAAGGAGCAGGCATGGCAATCGAGAAGACCGAAAAGATCTGGCACAACGGGAAATTGATCAAGTGGGACGACGCTACCATCCACGTGATGTCGCACGTGATTCACTACGGGTCTTCGGTTTTCGAAGGCATCCGCTGCTATGAACTGCCGAGCGGACCGGCGATTTTCCGGGCGAACGAACACATTCAGCGGCTGATCGATTCGGCCAAGGTGTACCGGATCGACGTGCCTTTCACGCGCGATGAGATCGTCAAGGGCATGGTCGAGACGGTTGGACACAACGGCGCGTGGCCGTGCTACGTGCGGCCCATCATATTAAGAGGATATGGCGAGGCGGGGGTGAATCCGTTCAACTCGCCGACCGAGGTCTACATCATTAATTATCCGTGGGGAAAGTACCTGGGCAACACGGACGAGGGCGTGGAAGTGTGCGTGTCGTCGTGGACGCGGCTGGCTCCGAACACGCTTCCGGCTATGGCCAAGGCGGGTGCGAACTACATGAACTCGCAACTCATCAAGATGGAAGCCATCGTGAATGGGTACGTGGAAGGCATTGCGCTCGACGTGAACGGATTCGTCAGCGAAGGCTCGGGGGAGAACATCTTCCTGGTGCACCGCGACAAGTTGGTGACGGCTCCGCTGGGGAACTCGGTGCTGCCGGGCATTACGCGGGATTCGGTGCTGCAGATTGCGCGCGACCTGGGGATTCCGATCGTGGAGCAGATGATTCCGCGCGAGATGCTCTACATTGCCGATGAAGCGTTCTTCACCGGGACCGCGGCCGAGATCACGCCGATCCATTCGGTCGACAAGATCAAGGTGGGCAAGGGCGTGGTGGGCCCGGTCACCAAGGCGCTGCAGAAGGAGTTCTACGCGATTGTGCGCGGCGAGAAGAGCGACCGTCACGGGTGGCTCACGCCGGTGCCGGTACGCGCGAAGCAGCCGGTCGAGGTATAATTCGATTCGTTCAATTCGAGCCAGGGGCGCGACTCTTCGAGTTGCGCCCCTTTCGGCTTTCTTAGCCCGGAAGAAACAAAACAATAGTCTGAAGGAGAATAACAATGTCTGAGCAAGGGATGACTCCTGAGTTCGTCCTCGGCCTGCGAGCGATGATGCTCGACGGCATTAGCCGCGAAGCCGAGATCACCAAGAAAGTGATTGCCGCCGTGCCCGACGCGGCGTCCAGCTACAAACCCGATCCGCACGCCCGCACCGCGAAGGAACTGGCGTGGCACCTTGCGAACACCGACATCCAGTTTCTGGATGGCATCGCCGACATGAAGTTCAACATGGAAAGCCCGGAGACCAAGCCAGAGACGTCCTCCGAGGTCGCTGCTTGGTACGACGAAAACATGAAGCGGGGTGTGGCGCGCGTGGCCGCGATGTCGGCGGAGCAGTTGATGACGCCCGTCAGCTTCTTCAACGTGTTCAATTATCCAGCAGTGTTCTATCTAAGCTTTCTGAACAACCACAGCATCCACCACCGCGGGGAGTTGGCGACTTATCTGCGTCCGATGGGATCGAAGTGTCCGTCGATCTACGGCGGCAGCTACGACGAGCCGTTCGTGCCTCCGACAGCGGTGTCGGAAGAGACCGCCGCGTAGGTTTGGAGTTGAAATTGGGAAGGCCGCCCGGGATGGGCGGCTTTTCTATTTGTGGCGGGAGCGGGAGCTCAGGTCCGCGGGTTGATCGGAGGGAGTTCTGCTAGACTTCTCTCCCGCGAATTGCGCTGGACGGCGGTGCCGACTAAACAGTGGAGGCATAAGTTGAAAGCATCGATATTTTATCGAATCGCCGCAGTTCTTATCCTGCTCTTCGACGTCGCGCACACGCTTGGTTTTCGCAAGTCGGATCCCAGATGGGGAGTCGATGCGCTCCTTGTCTCGATGCGGTCGATTCATTTTGACTTGCAGGGCTTTAGCCGGACGTATTGGGACCTCTTCGTTGGCGCTGGATTCTTTGTGTCGCTCTTTCTTCTATTCGCGGCGGTTTTGGCATGGCAATTCGCAGGTCTCCGAGCAGAAACGCTGGCGCTGATGCGCCGCACCGCGTGGGCGTTTGCCCTCTGCTTTGTCGGAGTAACGGTCTTGAGCTGGAGATATTTCTTCACCGCGCCGATCGTTCTGTTAACGCTGATTACGGTGTGTTTGGTGGCAGGGGCATGGCTTGGGTCGAAGGCAGCCTGACACTGCTGTTGCCCTAATCCCAAATTTCGTTTCGACCCCATTCAGAGACTCCCCAACCCTCTGAGGCATGCCGGCACTCTGGATCAAAAGGCTGTTACCCGCCGCGTTTCGCAGGGGGTACGACCGCGGAGGGCGCCGAGTAAGTCGGCGACGAACTGCCTCAGTGGGTTACCACCGCGTGACCGCATTCATAGCCTTGCGGAAGGATGCGGTGTACAATCCGCTCGATTCTCGGGCCTGCGAACACTGAGGGGGCTTGCTGTCGACGGGATTGGAGTCGGAGGGTAGGGCGTGCGAAACACAAGAATCAGTCATGTGGTACAGGTGTGCTCAGTCATTGTTTTACTGGCAGGCTCAGCGTGGCCCCAACAGCAGATGTCGGGGCAGGATCGGGGGCGCGCGCAGGACGTTCTGAAGTTCGCGGCGGCCGATGTGCGGAAGCATTACTATGATCCAAAGTTTCACGGACTCGACTGGGATGCAAAGGTCGCTGAGGCGAAGGAAAAGATCGATAAGGCACCCACGTGGAATGTGGCGATGTCTCACATCGCAGGAGCATTCGACGCGCTGAACGATTCGCACACCTTTTTCCTACCCCCGGCGCACGTAGGCCGCACCGACTATGGATTTCAATACCAGATTATCGGCGATCGCTGCTTCATTCTTCGGGTGCGCCCCGGCAGCGACGCGGAAGCTAAAGGTATAAAGGCTGGAGATGAACTTCTAGGCCTGAACAACTTTGGGGTGAATCGGAATACCTTGTGGAGGCTGCAGTATGCGTTTAACGTGCTGCGGCCGCAGCCCAGCATGTCTTTAGTCTTGCAGGATCCAGCTGGAGGCCAGCGTAAGGTGGATGCGGCGGCAAAAATTCGCGCCGGTAAACCAAAGATCGACCTTTCGGGCGACAGCGGCGACAGCGACTTTTGGGATTGGGTACGCGAATCGCAAGGAAATTCGCATCTGTTGCGCGGCCGCTCCGCGGAATTTGGCGACGCGCTGATGGTTCTAAAGCTGCCCGAATTCTTTTTCTCGGACGAGGGTGTGGAGGGCATGCTTTCGAAAGCGAAGAAACATCAGGCCCTGATCGTCGATTTACGGGGCGACCCGGGCGGCAGCGTCGAGACACTGAGAGCCCTCGTGGGCGGGATGTTTGAAAAGGAAGTGAAGATTGCCGACACAGTGAGCCGGAAAGATACCAAACCACTGGTATCGAAATCCATGGGTAACAAATTCACCGGCAAACTCGTAGTTCTGGTGGACTCAGGTTCGGCTTCCGCTTCGGAGTTGTTCGCGAGGGTGATGCAACTGGAGAAGCGGGGAACGGTGATGGGCGACCGCTCATCGGGTAGCGTCATGGAATCCAAGCGCTACAGCGAGCAAATGGGAGCAGACACGGTAATCTTCTACGGAGCTTCGATCACGGAGGCAGATTTGATCATGAGCGATGGAAAGAGCCTGGAGCACGTGGGTGTGGTGCCTGATGAAATCGCACTGCCGACCGGACAGGATCTCGCAGCGGGACGGGATCCGGTTCTGGCCCACGCCGCTGAGACACTCGGAGTGAAGCTAAGCCCAGAAGATGCGGGAAAAGCCTTCCCCTACGAATGGCCGCCGGAATAGGGATCGCGGGTGGGCTCGACTACCGAGATTCGGTGCCATCGCGCGGACGGCCAATGCCGGAGAATCTGCTTCAGCAATGCAATGCGGTTGGCCGGTTTCGCGCGAATCAACAGGGCGCGTTACGTTGGTTTGGCGGCGTTACCTTGGTTTGAGCATCGTTTGAATCGGCGTTATCTACGATTGCAGCATGTCACCTGCAACGGCTGCGAACTCAAACGGTCCGAGCTACCGGATCTTGTGGTACATGTTCTTTGTCCTACTGATGGGGGCGGGCAGCTCGTTTTTCCTGCATTATGCTGCGGCGGCGCCGGCGTCTCCAAACATAGCGGTGGCCAGCCAGATCACCGCGGACGGCTTAGCCAAGACGAGCGTGTTTTCGGACGGCTCGTTCCTCTACGTTACGGAATCGACTGCGGGTCATCAGATTATTTCGAAGATCGTTCCGGCCACCGGCGAACGCTCGGTGCTGGCAACTCCGTTTGGCGAGGCGCGGGCGTTCGATGTGTCTCCCGATCACGCGAGTTTGTTGGCGTCTCCGGTAAAGGCGGGAGCGCGCAGCCAGGAGCTGTGGGCGATCCCGCTGAGTTCGGCGGCGCCTCAGCGCGTAGGAGACATTGTGGTGGACGATGCCGCCTGGTCTCCGGACGGAAAAGAGCTGGTATTCGTCAAGAATTACGACGTATATGTCGCGCCGCGGGCAGGGACTTCGTCGGTGAAGGTTGCGACGCTCAGCGGACGGCCCTACAGTCCGCGGTTCTCTCCCGACGGCGGGCACATTCGATTTACCGTGGGCGACGTGGAGACGAATACTTCCGCGCTGTGGGAAGTGAGCAGGGATGGTTCGAAGCTACACGAACTGCTGCCGGGGTGGAACAAAGGGCAGAGACAATGCTGCGGCGTGTGGACGGCGGATGGACGCTATTACATTTTTCAAGCGAGCCAGAGTAGTCCGACGACGGTAACGAGTTTGTGGGCGCTGGATGAGAGTCATCCGGGAGCAAAGTCGATTGGACCTACGCGGCTGACGGAAGCTCCGATGTCGTTTGGGAGTCCGTGGCCCTCTCCGGATAAGAACAAGATATGGGCGCTGGGCGTGCAGCCTGCAACCGAAATCGTGAGGTACGATGCGGCCAAGAAGCGTTCTTCGAGACTGCTCTCCGGCATTTCCGCAACCGATCTGGATTTTTCGCCGGATGGGAAATGGGTGAGCTATGTTGCGGTGCCCGACGGCACACTGTGGAGAAGCAAGCCGGATGGGAGTAACGCCAAACAACTCACACAAGCTCCGACGCGGGCGGCGCTTCCCCGCTGGTCGCCGGATGGGAAGCAGATCGCCTATGTGAGCGTGCTGCCGGGCGCGCCCTGGAAAATCATGCTCGCGTCACCTAACGGCGGAGATCCGCAACTGCCATTGGCCGAAGATCGCAGCCAGATCGACGCGAACTGGTCGGCGGACGGGTCGAAGCTGATGTTCGGCTATGTGATACGAGACACGAAAGAATTGAACATACGAATTCTCGACTTGAAGACGCACGCGGTGTCGACGGTTCCGGGTTCAGATGGATTGTTCAGCCCGCGGTGGTCGCCGAATGGGCGGTACATTGCGGCTCTGTCGCCAGACTCGACGAAAGTGATGATCTTTGATTTTCATACGCAGAAGTGGTCGAACTGGCTGACGGAAGCGGCGGGTGCGGTGAGCTATCCGGTGTGGTCGGCCGACAGCAAATATCTGTACTTTGACGACCTGGTTACGGAAGAGGAATCGATTCGCCGCGTAGAGGTGGGAAAGACTGAGGCGGAGCAGGTTTTTGTGTTGCACGGAATTGAGCGGTATCTGGGTCCGTTCGGGATCTGGAGTGGACGGGCGCCGGACGGGTCCTCGATGTTCGTGCGCGATCGCAGCACGCAAGAGGTTTACAGTTTGAGGATCGATCTACCACTGCAATGAACAAACTATCGACGGTCATGTTCAAGGCGTATCAAGCGATCTATGTGAAAACGGCAAGCAAGGTTCTGCTTGCAGTTGTGGCCCTGGGTTTGGGGCTTGTGGTCAGTTCCCCTTCGCTGTGGTCCCAGGAGGGCAGCGCGAGTGATAGGAAGGTGATCACGCGCGTGGAACCGGAGTATCCGGCGACGCTGGAAAGGCTTTACATCGGAGGAGTCGTGCGGCTCGAGGTGGTGGTCTCGGCGAGCGGCACGGTGCAAAGCGCGAAGTTGATTGGGGGGAATCCGATTCTGGGGCAGTCGGCAATTTCCGCGGTGAAGCAATGGAAGTTCGCGCCGGGGAAGGGCGAGACGACCAACGTGGTGCGGTTGGAGTTTGATCCTCACCGGTAGCGATGCAGAGAATTTTGGGCCGTCGATCGTTGATTCGAGTCGCAGTCGGCGGACGGAGTGATGGTTCAGGCGTCCTTCCAGGACGCAGTGCTGTTTGCGGTTCGGCTATCCGGCGTTGAAACGCCGGGCTATTCTCGGGCGTCCCCCGGACGCGTTCTGATCTTCGGCAGGCTTTATTCCTCGGAAGTGCCCCTCCAGAGTGTTTGGTTCCATCCCCAGTAGTGCTAAAGCGTTGAAGCGTAGCACCGTTCGCGGTCGTCCCCGGCTTGGGATTGGCGAAAGGCGCGTTCCCTTCCCGCGTTTCCGAATATATAGCCTTTGACATATATATATTTCTTGATATATATATTAATCCGTCATGAAGAAGAAGATCGATGCTCAGAGGTTCATTCCGCTGAAGACGCAATGGTTTCACATCCTGCTCACGCTGGCCGGTGGGGAGCAGCACGGATACGGGATCATGCAGGAGGTGCTGCAGCGCACGGAGGGAAAAGTGCGACTGTGGCCAGCGACTTTGTATGGATCGATCGAGCGGCTGATCGAGGCGGAATTGATCGAGGAATCGGACGAGCGGCCGGCGCCGGAATTGGACGACGCGCGGCGGCGCTACTACAGGCTGACCGGCTTCGGCAGAAGGGTGCTCGATGCGGAATGTGATCGTCTGCAGGAAATGGTTCGCATGATTCGGAAACAAGTGACGGTGAACCCATGAACATCGCGTGGCGCATCTACTTATGGCGCATCTATCGGCGGCTGGCAGAGGCTTTCCCGCACGAATTTAAATTGGCTTACGGAACCGAGGTGGTGCAGCTCGGCGAGGACGTGGCGAAGGAGATGGCCAGACGGCATGGCGTGGCGGGGTTGATATGGCTGATTGCTGATATTGCGGTTCGCGTGCCGCTGGAATACTTGAGCGAAATGCGCCGCGATATGCGGTACGGGTTGCGAGGTCTGATCAAGTCGCCGGGATTCGCGCTGGTCGGCATCGTGTCGATGGGACTTGGGATGGGGCTGACGACCATGCTGTACAGCTCGAAGTGGCAGTTGATCTCGCGGGATCTAGCGGCAGCGGCGAATGCCAAGCGCCTGGTCATGCCGGAGAAGCCGGTGTCGTATTACTACATTGCGCAATACCGCGAACAGAAGGATCTGTTTAGCGGCGTTGCGGCATTTCAGACGGGCGTGCCGTTCAACGTTGGCTTCGAGGGTGATGTGAAGGCGAAGCCGGAGCGCGTATTTGGGCAACTTGTATCGGCGGATTACTTTTCGGTGCTCGGACTGCCACCGCAGCGTGGTCGAGTGCTGGGGACGGAACTGGACAAGGCGGGCGACGCGCCGGTGGTGGTGGTGAGTGATCGTTTCTGGCGGCACCGGCTGAACTCTTCTCCGGATGCGGTGGGACAGACGCTGCGCCTGAACGGGCAACCGGCAACCATCGTGGGCATCACGCCGAAAGATTTCAATGGGGCGCTGGGGGTGAATCCGGCAGAGTTGTTTGTTCCGATCACAGCGCCGGCGGCGCTGGCGCCGGAGCTGGCGAACGACGTGCTGCATCGGCGGAATGCGAAAGAATTCATGGCCCTGATGTGCTTGTCGCGGGGCGTGACGATGGAATCGGCGGAGGCCGCGCTGGACGTGATCACGCGGCATTTGGATGCGCAGGATCCGACGCTTCCAGCACGCACGGACAAGGACACGAGCCGTCGGGTGACGTTGCTGTCGGCTGGCACTCGCGTGCCGCTTCCCAGGAAAGTCAGGATGGTGGTGGTTGGGTTCTTTGCCGTGCTGATGGCGCTGATCATGACGATTGCGTGCATGAATCTGGCGAACATGCTGCTGGCGCGCGGGGCCAATCGCCAGAAGGAACTCGCGATTCGCCTGGCGGTAGGGGCGAGCCGGTTTCGGTTGGTGCGGCAGATGATGAGTGAAGGTATTTTGCTCTCGCTGCTGGGCGGCGTCGCAGGATTCGCGCTCGCGTATGTTCTCTCGGCGGTGAGCGCACACTTCATGCCTCCGACGGCGTTGCCGGTCGAATCGAATTTCACGCCGGACTGGGGCGCGGCGGTTTTCGTGTACGTGCTAGTGATGGTTTGCGGGATTGGGTTCAGCCTGGCGCCGGCATTGCGGGCGACCAAAGTCGAAGTCACTCCGACTCTCAAGGGAGGCGCGGCGCTGCAGGTGCCTGGTTACCGCCGCTTGGGCGCGCGCAACTTGCTGATGGTGTCGCAGGTCGCGGGATCTCTGATGCTGCTGCTGATCACCGGGTTCCTGGTGCTGGGGTTGAGCAAGGCGAGCGACGTGCAAACGAAGTTCGATGCGCACACGATGTATCTTCTGGCAGTCGATCCGGTGCGGGACGGATACTCGGCGGAGAAAGCACAGGCTTTGTTCGAACGACTTCCGGAGCGGCTCAAGGCGGCGGGTGCGGTGAACAACGTCGCTCTCGCGGCACAGGCTCCGTTCTCGATTCAAGATGATGAGGACGCGGGGGTGCAAATGAGTGCGGAAGACTCGACTGGCGGGCGGGTACAGCAGCCGGTGATTCCGGAAACCGTGGGCGCGAATTATTTTGCGGCGCTGAGCGAACCGATGCTGGCGGGGCGGGAGTTCGCGGAACTGGATCAACGAGCTGATCGGCAAAATACGGTGGACGGGGCGACGAGTTTGGCGGTCGTGCTGCCTGCGATTCTTAATGCGAGTGCGGCACGGGGATTCTTCGGAAATGGAAACGCGATTGGGAAGCGCGTTCGCGACGAGAAGCAGGCTTACGAAGTGGTTGGCGTGGTGAGTGATTTGAAGAATGGCATCGGGATTCGGCAATCCATTGTTTACTTGCCGCTGACGCGGCGGAATTTTGCGCGGCCGCCGGTGGATGGAATGACCATTCTGGTGCGGGTGGATTCGGGGGCCGATGCGTTGAGCGGCATTCGGCGCGAGATGGCTTCGATCGATCCGAGCCTGAATGTCTTCAATGTGCGGACACTCAGCGATTATCTGGAGGCGAGCCGGGCGGCCGAGCGATTTTCGGTGAGCACCTACGGCGGCATTGGAATATTTGGGCTGGTGCTGGCGGCGATCGGACTGGCTGGCGTGACGGCCTACTCCGTGGCGCAACGGCGCAAGGAGATTGGAATCCGCATGGCACTGGGGGCGCGAAAGTGGCAAGTGCTGCTGCTGATGCTGCGGGAAGGCTCGGCACTGGTCGGCGCGGGAACCGTGCTGGGATTCGTGGGCGCGTTTGTTCTGGCAAAATCGCTTTCGACGCTGAGCAACATTTTTGTCGATGCGCTCCAGGTGGGGATGGACGATCCGCGATTGCTCGTTGGGGCACCCTTGCTGCTGGCAGGGTTGGCCTTGCTGGCGTGTTACGTACCGGCGCGGAGAGCGGCGAAAATCGATCCGCTGAAGGCGCTGCGACAGGAGTAGAGAGAGGCTTTTCTGCGCGTTCCGCGATATTTCCCTGGGCTCTCGGTCACAAGCGTTTGACCGCAGAGTTCGCGGAGAAAAGCCTTGGAGATCGCTGAGGAAATGTACGACTAGCTGCCAGAGTACTAACACCCTGCCGGTTTCATAAACTCCACATTTCTCTGTGATACTTAAGAGGCAGCGACAGTCTGCACGGGAGGCCATTGTGTTCACGAAAAAAGCCATCGTTGCCGGAGGTGTGTTGTTGCTCGGCGTCGCGATCGCAGTGGTGGCGCAGAAGAAATCTTCTAACGAGGGTGGACAGGTGTTGGCCTTGGAGACGGCATGGAACCATGCGCTGGAGGTGAAGGACACCAAGGCGCTGGATTTGCTCCTGGCGGATACGATGGTTGCTCTGGACAGCGATGGAAGTTTTTCGACGAAGAATGAATATCTGGCGAGCATTAAGGCGGCGGACTTTCAGCCATCGCAGGCGGTGAATGAATCGAACAACGTGCAGGTGTACGGCGACTCGGCGGTGGCTGTGGGGATTTTCCGCATCAAGGGGATCGAAAAGGGGAAGGCGTATGTTCACCGGGAGCGCACGGTGGATACGTGGGTGAAGATGAATGGGACGTGGAAGTGCGTGGCGGCGGTTGCGGTATTGATCCCGGCAGGGCAGGCGCAGTGAGAGCCGAACGTGTGGCCAACCGGAGTGCGCACTGTGCTACTTGGGCATCAAGACGACTTCGTCCTTCGGCATGGCGTCGAGGGTTGCCTGATCGATGCCCAGATGAGCCAGGACGAGCGCCGGTGGCGTGTGGGTAAGCCATTCCGAGAGCGCGAGATCCTGGTAGAGGCTGCTCTTGAACATCTCCAGAAATTTCAGGTCGGCGTTGCCGGTATTCTGGATGTAATGGGGCAGGGTTTTTTGGACGTAGCCAACGTCTCCAGCTTGAAGGTCCATGGTGCGAGCGCGGCCTCCGGTGGCGAAGACGGTCATTCTTCCCGAACCGCTCATGTAGTACTGCCATTCGTCGGCGTTGGGATGCCAGTGCAGTTCGCGGATACCACCTGGATGGACTGTGACGAGCGCGGCGGCAATCGTCGTGGAAGCATGGAATTTGCTCGAATCAATGATGCGCACCTCGCCTCCCTTGGTGCGCTTGGTAACCGGTAGCTGTGTCGTGCGAAAAGCGAACTGCTGGGATGATGCGCCCAAGGACCCACTGGCCACTTTCTGATCCTCAGCGAGGGGACCGGGAACGGCCGCCTGGAAAATAAACTTCTCTTTGCTCGGCATTTTTTCGATTGCCTGCTCGCTCACGCCGAAGTTTTTCGAGAGGACGTCGTGGGGTGTGTGAGCCATCCAATCGGTGAGCAGAACCGTTTCGTATTCCGAGAAGTTGCCATCGTCGAACACCAGCAGAAATTCGGCGCCGTCAGGATTCAAGCCTTGAATGGAGTGGGGAATTCCGGTGGGAAAGTACCAGAGATCGCCTTCGGCCACATCGGCGACGAAACTCTTGCCGTCCAGATCAATCGCCGTGATCCGCGCGCTTCCATAGAGCATAATGGCCCACTCGGCAGCCGTGTGCCAGTGCAGTTCGCGTATGCCTCCAGCGGTCAATCTCATGTCGACGCCGGCCATCGACTTGGAAACCGGAAGCTCGCGAATGGTCACCTCACGCGACCATCCTCCCTCTTGCATTCGCTTGTGAGAGAGCGCGAAAGGGTATTTGAATGTCTGCACGCCGCCGGCGTCGGTGGGTGGAGGCAAGAAAGAATCTGGATTTTGGGCATCGAGCGAAGCGTTGCCCGGGCCGGGAGCGCTGGCGCTGCGATCGTCCTTTGTCGGGTAGGAGTGCTGCTCCTGGCCAGCGGCATCCGCTGGCAGCATTCCGCCGGCTGCCAGCGCTGCTGAACTCATTCCCAGAAATCCACGCCGGGACAATCCGGCCTTGTTCACATCTTCACTCATGAGTGCCTTCCCGCCGATCTCGTGAACCGCGGGGCTTTTCGACGCTCACTTCGAGGCTCGTTCCCCAACGGCAAGTCTGCCGAATTATATCGTCGTTGTAGCCTTTCCAATAAGTAATCCGATAGTTCCGCGGAGCGATTCGCGCGTATTTGGACAAGAGCCCGCAGTTCCGCGATAGAGGCACAACAGGAAGGCGAAAAAGAACGTGCAGAAACCGTAGCCCTATCGATCGAGCGTTGCGAGTTCCTGCTCTGCTTCGGAGCGAGTTACTTGTTCGAAATTCGTACCGATGGGCTCGACCCTTTCACCAGTTGGACCGGCGCAACCAGATTCATGTACTCGGTCAAAGTAACGAAGCGGTAGCCGCGGGCTTTCAGGGTGCTGATCAGTTGCGGCATGATCGCGGTGGTGGTCGAGAGTTCGTGGAAGGCGAGGATGTGGGTGTAGATGCCCTTCTTCTCGCGCTGTTCGATTTGCTTCAGCACTCCGTCGGGAAGAGAGGGCTTGGGGCATCCCGTGGGATTACGACCGGCACACAGGTAGTCGAGCGAATTGATGTCGCGCAGGGCGATGGGATTCTCTGACGAGATGGTCAGCAGGTGATAGCCGTGTTGCTCGAGATCGTGACGGGCGTAGTCGGAAAGGCTCCAGTCGGGAGGCCGGACATAGAGGGGTTGCTGGCCGCTGACGGCTTTGATGGCCAGGGCGCCGCGATTTACGTCTTCGAGGACCCATGGCTCTCCATGTTTTCTCTCCGCACCGCGCAGTTCGATGTGGCTGTAGGTGTGGTCTTCGAGTTCGTGGCCGCGCCTGAGCACTTGCCCGGCTGCATCGAGGCAGGTGACGCCGATATTTTCTTCGCTGCGAGGCTCTCCCCAGGTCTTCGGTGTGAGGCGCCATCCGACGACGAAGAACGTGCCTTTAACGCCGTTTTCGTCGAGCACGTCGAGCAGGCCGGAAGCGGGATGGACACGCTTGGAGCCGAGCAGAACGTAGGGGCGCGGTCCATCGTCGAAGGTGAGGGCGATGAGCTTGTCGGCCGAGAAGGCGGGCAGGGCGAGAGAGAACAGCAGCGCGGCAAGGCAGATCGGCTTCTGGCAGATCAGTTTCTTGAGAGGCATTCCATCACCTATGACAATTTTGCGGGTACTTCTCGATTATGGAGAGCGCTGGTGGGGAGGGGTAATTACGGACGGTTATGTCCAATTGGGGCCGCGCTTGGTTGTGGAGCGGAACTTAAGGGTGTGTCCAGTCGCCGGGCGGAGGCCATTACCTAGGTCATCTTGGGGAAGGTGACGATTCGGGCGATGATGCTTGGAGAGCGTCAGGTTAGGTTGAGTCACGGGAAAAACTCCGCATGAATATTGATGATCTGCTTCGGATTGCGACGGAACGGCGAGCCAGCGACTTGCATTTGAAGGTGGGAAACTATCCTCACCTGCGCATTGACGGTGAACTGGTGCCGTTGACGGACCAACCGCGCATCAGCGCCGAGGACATGTTGAACATGGCGTTCAGCATGATGTCGGCGCGGCAAAAGCAAAAATTCAAAGAGACCACGGAAATCGATATGGCGTATGGCGTCGCCGGACTGGGACGCTTCCGTGTGAACATTTTTCAGCAGCGCGGAAACGTGGGACTGGTGCTCCGCGTCATTCCGACCAAGATCCGGGCGCTCGACGAACTGTTTCTGCCGAAGGTGGTGGAGCAGATTTGCGATATGCCCCGCGGGTTGGTGCTGGTAACGGGGGTTACGGGCTCCGGTAAGTCGACGACTCTAGCCGCCATGGTCGATCGCGTGAACTCATCGCGCGCGGAACATATTATTACGATTGAAGATCCGATCGAATTTCTGCATCGCGACAAGAAGGGGTACGTGAACCAGCGCGAGATAGGCGTGGACACTCCGGGGTTCGGAGCGGCGCTGCGCGCATCTTTGCGTCAGGATCCGGACGTGATTCTAGTGGGCGAAATGCGCGACCTGGAAACGATTTCGACCGCGTTGCATGCGGCTGAAACGGGTCACATGGTCTTCTCGACTCTGCACACTTTGGATGCGGTGGAAACCATTAACCGCGTGATTTCGATTTTCCCGCCGCCGGAGCAGAAGCAGATTCGTATGCAGCTGGCGGCTGTATTGCGGGCGATCGTCAGCCAGCGCCTGGTGCGGCGCTGCGATTCTGAAGGGCGCGTGCCGGCGGTGGAAGTGATGATCAATACCGCTTACATCCGCGAGTGCGTGCTGGTGCCGGAAAAGACGCGGTCGATTCGCGACGCGATTGCGGCGGGTACGTCGCAGTACGGTATGCAGACGTTTGACCAGTCGCTGTGGGATCTGTTCCAGGCGGGGTTGGTTAACTACGAAACGGCACTGGAGAACGCTTCGAACGCTGACGACTTCAAGCTGCGTATGCAGGGTATTGCCTCGACGGCGGATATTTCGCGGCAGTCGATGCAGTCGGCGGGGTTTGGGGGGAGATAAGAGCTAAAGTTTCAAGGTTTCAAAGTTTCAAAGTTCAGAGGGGGCGCCGACGAGGCGCCCTTTTTCGTCGTGCTCGCGAAAGGCTCTAACCACAAAGGGCACGGAGGTTCACGAAGGAAACCCTTTGGGGTGGTTTGCCGCGGATCGGGACTCCTCAGACCCGAGACCTAACACCTTCCTTCCCGATTTGCGCTATCGTTAGGCATGGCATTTTCTCGTCCCAAGCGCAGGACTTATTCCGAAGATGAGCTTTATGAGTATGCGGTCGGGGCATTGGGCCGGCGGATGCGGACAGTGGCGGAGTTGAAGCGGTTGATGAGGGCGCGGATTGAGGATGCCGACTCGGAGCCTGGGCAGACGCTGGTGGAGTTGGTGATCCGGCGGCTGAAGGATCGGGGATACCTGAACGATTCGCAGTATGCGGCTTATTACTCTTCGCTGCGGCGCGATAACCAGAAGGTTGGACGGATGCGCGTGATTACCGAGTTGAAGACCCGTGGGGTGCACGGATCGGTGATCGAGCAGGCGGTGGAGGCGGCGTATGAGGGCGTGAGCGACGAGAAGCAGGCACGGGAATATCTTCGCAAGAAACGGATGGTGAAACCGAAGGATCAGAAAGAGACAGCGAGGATCTTTCGGCTACTGGCCCGGGCTGGGTTTGCGACGAAGACGATCTTTACAATCCTAAAGAAGTGGGATGTGGATGACGGGACCCTGAGCGCGCTGGAGAGCGAAACGGCGTGAGGGAGGACGGGTGGTTCACGGGAATCCTGGAGTTGGAGTTCCGCATCCTGAGTAATACGGACTTAAAACACAGAGGGAACCGAGTACACGGAGGCGTGACATCCGAATAAAGGAATGCATCGCTTCGGTGGGTACTACCCGTGTCTGATTTGCGCTGATCGTCTGAATGAGGCATACTCCAACGTTAATTCCGGCTACAACCTTGAGGAGGAATCTATGAAAACGAAACTGGCGGCGATTCTGGTAACGGGTTTGCTCGCGGCGGTACCGTTGATGTATGGGCAAGACTCGAGCAGCGCGGATAAGGATAAGTCCACAGGTACAGCTGTAAAGGATGCGGCCAAGACTACGGCGAAAAGCACCGAAAAAGCCGCGGACAAGACTGGGGCGGCGACTGAGAAGGCTGCGACAAAGACGGGTCACTTCACCAAGAGCGTCGCCAGCACTGTGTCGAAGGACACGAAAAAGGGTGCGAAGGCGACTACCAATGCGACCAAGACTGCAGCAAAGGACACAGAAAAGGGCACGAAGACTGCTGCGAAGGATACGGAGAAGGCCGCCGACAAGACTGGGGACGCCACCAAGAGCGCTGCAAAGAAGACGGGCACCGCGGTTAAGAAGGGTGCGAAAGACACGGGCAGCGAAGTCAAGAAGGGCGCCGATAAGACTGCTGATGCGGTGAAGTAGCGGGGAAATAAAGCTAACCACAGAGGACACGGAGACACGCAGAGGATGGGGTTGGTTCCTCTACGGTTTCTGTGTCCTCTATGCGTTTGGGGTTGGCCGGGTGGGCTTTCCGCGGGGTGGTCATTTAGAATTGACGATTCATGCCGACTGGTTCTGAAATCCGCCGCAAGTTTCTGGACTTTTTTGTGCAGAAGGGGCACAAGGAAGTGCACTCGTCGTCGCTCGTCCCGGCGAACGATCCTACGCTGTTGTTCACCAATGCCGGGATGAACCAGTTCAAAGATGTGTTTCTTGGGCTGGAGAAGCGCGAGTACTCGCGGGCTACGACTTCGCAGAAGTGTGTACGGGCCGGCGGCAAGCATAACGATCTGGAGAACGTGGGATTCACGAACCGGCATCACACGTTTTTTGAAATGTTGGGGAATTTTTCTTTTGGGGATTACTTCAAGAAGGACGCAGTCGCCTACGCCTGGGAGCTGATTACTTCGCCGGAGTGGTTTGGGATTGCGAAGGACAAGCTCCATGTGACGATCTTCAAGGGCGAAGCCGGCGTAGAGCGCGACAGTGAAGCTTACGACTTGTGGGTGGGGCAAGGCGTGCCAAAGAATCGCATCTACGAGATGGGGTTGAAGGATAACTTCTGGCAGATGGGCGATACCGGCCCTTGCGGGCCTTGCAGCGAGATTCACTACGACATGGGCGTGGCGGCGTCAGATCAAGGGCATGCGGATTGTGAGTTTGGGTGCGATTGCGGGCGGTATGTGGAGATTTGGAATCTGGTGTTCATGCAGTTTGACCGCGATGCTGGCGGAAAGCTGAATCCGCTGCCGAAGCCGTCGATTGATACGGGCATGGGGCTGGAGCGGGTGGCGTCGGTGCTGCAGGGAGTGATTTCGAATTATGAGACGGATTTATTTACGCCGCTGATCAAGCGGGCGGCGGAGTTGACCGGGGCATCGCTGAAGAAGGAATTGAACAAGGAAGCGCATACGAAATCAGCGGCGTCCTTGCGGGTGATTGCAGATCACTCGCGCGCGGCGACGTTTCTGATTTCTGATGGTGTGCTGCCCTCGAATGAAGGGCGCGGTTATGTGCTGCGGAAAATCATCCGCCGGGCAATTACTCACGGACGGTTGCTGGGACAGACGAAGCCGTTTCTCTATCAGATGGTATTTGCGGTGCGCGACCTGATGCGGGATGCATACCCGGAACTAAACGAAACGGCGGAGCGCGTGTCGAAGACTGTGCAGGTCGAAGAAACCCGGTTTGCGCACACACTCGACGTTGGACTCGAGAAATTGGAGGCACTGCTCAAGCAGTCGAAGAAACAACTGGCAGGCGCTGAAGCATTCAAGCTTTACGACACGTTTGGCATGCCGCTCGACTTCATGCAGGATGCGGCGCGGGATCAGGGAATCGCCTTCGATCAGGCTGGCTTCAATGAGGCGATGGAGGAGCAGCGCCAACGAGCGAAGGCTTCCTGGAAAGGCGCGGCGAAACAGACGGCGAATCCGGCTTACCAGTCGCTGCCTAAGTCTGATTTTGAAGGTTATCGACAGACTCGCTCCGACGGTTGCGAGGTGCTGGCCATCATTCACAACGGTCAGGGTGTCCGACAGCTTGAGGCGGGATATGAGGGCGAGATCATTCTAGATCACACGCCGTTTTACGCCGAGGCGGGCGGCCAGGTTGGAGATCGGGGATGGCTTTACTCTGACGATCACAATACCGTCGTTGCCGACGTGAAGGGATGCTATTACCCGATTCAGGGAGTGCGGGCGCATCAGGTCGCTGCAAAGCAGGTGATTCGCGTGGGGGATCGCGTCGCCGCGGTGGTCAACACCGAGGTTCGCGAGGCGACCATGCGCAATCACACCGCCACGCATTTGTTGCAGGCGGGACTGCGCGAGGTTTTGGGCAAGCACGTAAAACAGGCGGGGTCCTTGGTCAGTCCGCGCGTGTTGCGGTTTGACTTCTCGCACTTCACCGCGGTTCAGGACGAGGAGTTGCAGGACATTGAAGACCTCATCAATAGAGAAGTTCTGCGGAACGAGAAAGTAGAAGTAATCGAGAATGTTCCGATCGACGTTGCGATCAACGAGTATCACGCGATGGCCTTGTTCGGCGAGAAGTATGGGGACAAGGTGCGCGTGATTCGCGTCGGCGACTTTTCTACCGAGCTTTGCGGCGGCACGCATACGGCCGCTACCGGAGAGATTGGACTGATCAAGATTTTGAAGGAAGGCAGCGTGTCGTCAGGAGTACGCCGCGTGGAAGCTGTTACCGGGGAGGGATCGCTGCATCACTTCCGGGCCGATCATGAACTGGAAGGATTTGTGGCTAGCATTGCGGCTCATGCCGAAGGAAGTTCGCCGGCGGATGCCCTTAAGGCTGAACTCGATAAAAAAGATGCGGAGATCAAGCGGCTTACACGCGAACTGGATTCGGTGCGGATGAAGTCGGCTTCGTCTTCGACTGCGAACATTGGCGACAAGATAAAAGACGTGAAGGGCGTGAAAGTGTTGGCGCACCGGGTGGACAATCTGGAGCGCGGGCAGATGCGAACATTGGTCGACCAACTGCGCGACAAGATCGGGTCGGGCGTTGTGATATTGGGGTCGGCGTCGGATGGAAATGTGTCTTTGATTGTTGGGGTCACCAAAGATTTGACTGGCCGGGTGCAGGCCGGGAAGGTGATTGGTCCGGTGGCGCAGAAGGTTGACGGCAAAGGCGGAGGGCGTCCCGATTTGGCCGAGGCTGGGGGGAAAGATCCCGGCGGGCTGGATGCGGCTCTGGACGGGGCTTACGGCGTGGTGGAGGGACTTCTCGGATGACAGCACGCGGGTTGCTCGACGACCGGCTGCATTTTATCAAGCACAAAGGCCACGCCATTTTTGTAATTGACTTCAGCGAGTGCAACGCCAAGGAACTGATCCTGCTTCTGGAAATGGTTCGAGTTTCGATCGCGCGCCACGAACCGGGTTCGATGTTGTGCCTTGCCGACTTCACGGGCGCGCACTTTGATAAGCAAGTGGCCACCAAAGCGAAAGAGGTGCTCGTGCTCGACCGTCCTTTCGTGAAGAAGTCCGCGTGGGTGGGTACGGAGAGCCTGCCGCAGGTGTTTTACGAAAACTTCAAGAGCTTCTCGCAGCGCGACTTTCCGAAATTCAAAACGCGGGAAGAGGCCATGGACTGGCTGGTGGCGGAAGACGCGCCAGGGTAGTCTTGCGCTTCAAATCTCATTTGACATAGCCATCCTAGATAGCTATGAGAACTCCATGCAAGTCAGCGTGGCTGATGCCAAGAACAGACTGCCGGAACTGATCAAAGCCGTCGAGGATGGAGAATCAGTGACCATCTGCCGGCGAGGCGTGCCGGTCGTCGACATAGTGCGCACCAAGCAACCCACTCGCGCGACCCGGACACTGGGAACGTTGAAGGGCAGAATTCAGGTCGTCGATCCGGACTGGTGGAAGCCGATGAGCGATGATGAGGCAGCGGATTTCCTCGCGGGGAATAGTTGACGTGCGCCTGCTGCTCGATACGGTCACTTTGATTTACGCAGTGGAATCGCCGGAAAGACTAAGTAAGCGGGCGGCCGCTGCTTTGCAGAATTCAGAAAATATTCTGGAATTGAGTACCGTCTCCTTGGTTGAGATCGCGATCAAGGCTTCGTTGGGAAAGCTTCAGGTGAGTGCCGATATAGCTCGCCAAGCAGTCGAAGATCTTGGCATACGGATTCTGCCCTACACCGCGGAACATGCCTTTCATCTGTTCGCGCTTCCGCTCCACCATCGGGACCCGTTTGACAGACAGATCATTGCCCAGGCTTTGGCCGAAAGAGTAGCCGTTGTGGCTTCGGACGAGGCTTTCAAGCTCTATAAAGGGCTAAAGTTGCTCTGGTAAGCCGCGCTTCAACTTCTCCACTTCAATGTGACTGGGCCTGACATTGGGTGCTTCATTTCTGCGCCGGTGCGTTTCGCTTCCAGGTGCGCGGCTTTCAGTTGGAAATACCATTTGGCGGGGCGGTCGGCATCGTCGATCAGCATGAGGTGCGGATTGTGCTTCAGGCCTTCGGCCTGGAGTTCCATGGTGCGGCGGTCTTGCTCGACGAATTTTGCGAAGACAAACTTCAACAGATTGGGCACGAAGGGGACCCAGCGGAAGAGGTTCCAGGCGGCGACTACGTCGATGCGGCAGTGGCTGCGGGTAATGGGCGTTACCGTCGTCTGGCTGGAGAACCAGTATTTGCCGGCGCGGATGGTTTCGGTACGGATGTTGGGTAGAACGAAGTCGATGGTGGTGGTGATGGAATCGGCGTCGGCGTAGAGGCGCAGGAGTTTGTAGGGGGCGGAGTTGGAGCTTGGCGTGTGAGCGGCCATGCGAAAGCCGTTAGGGATGGGCTCGAAAGTTTTTTTCTTTTCATGAATGCTGTGCTGGGTGCGCCACCACCATGCCTGGTGGACGAAGGGACCGTGAGCAGGATCCATGAGGCCGATGATGCCGTGGTCGATGCTGACGGGCATTTCGGCTTGCAGGTACGCTAGCTTGTATTTGCCGCTGAACTTCTCGATTTGCGGGGCCGCGTCCGGAGCCTCTTTGGGCTCTGTAAATCCGGCGCCTGGCGGTCCGGGATCGGGGATGTAGACCCAGATGAAGTTGTCCTGCTCTTCGCAGGGGTAGCTGCCGGCGTAGATGCGATCGAATTTCAGATTTTGATCGGACGTCAACGATGGGATCGATTCGCACTGGCCGTTGTGCACATCGAATTGCCAGCCGTGGTAACAACACTCGAGATTTTCTCCGTCAAATTTTCCGCAGCTAAGAGGCATACCGCGGTGAGGGCATGCGTCGCGCAGGGCGAAGGGTTGTCCAACGCGGTCGCGGCCGATTACTAGCGGGGTCTCGAGCAGCGTGGCTTTGTGAAGTTGATTGCGGTGGACCTGGTCGGCCGGAAGAGCGCGGTACCAGAAGCCGGTTAGCATCAAGGTGTCGGTGGTCTGGCGCTGCGGGAGGTCTAGGTCGGGCATGGTTGTTTCAGATTACGGATTGTGGATTGACGCTTATGCTAGCATCCGCTGGGCCCTGCGGCGGTAAGAAAAGGGCTTCAACACAGCGGACACCAAAGAACAAAAGCTTCAACCACGAAGGACACAAAGGTACACGAAGGAAGACATGGAATTTCTGGGGCACTTTCGGCGGCTTACTCCGGTTCAGCAGAATACTTTTGTTGCCTGCTTCTTAGGGTGGGCGCTGGATGCTTTTGATTTCTTCATACTTATTTTTTGCGTCAGCGCGCTGGCAACGGAGTTTCAGACTAAGGTCTCGGCGATTACCGAGGCGATCTTTCTTACGCTGGCGATGCGTCCGGTGGGAGCGTTTTTGTTTGGGATGATGGCCGACAAGTTCGGGCGGCGGCCTACTTTGATGGTCGACATCATTGCGTATTCGGTGTTTGAGCTGGCGTCGGCGTTTGCGCCTTCGCTGAAGGTGTTTCTCATCATGCGGGCGTTTTTTGGCATTGCCATGGGCGGAGAGTGGGGCGTGGGTGCGGCTTTGGCGTTTGAAACGCTTCCGGCGGAGGGGCGCGGATTTTTTTCCGGACTGCTGCAAGAGGGTTATGTGGTGGGGTATCTGATGGCGGCACTGGTGTACGGGGCGCTCTTCCCGCTAGTCGGGTGGCGCGGAATGTTCGTGATTGGTGCGCTGCCGGCATTTCTGGTGATCTACATTCGCACGAAGGTGGAGGAGTCTCCGGCGTGGCTGCAGGGGCGGGCGTCGCGAAAAGCGGAGAGCAGTCTGGGAAGAGACGTACGGACGCACGTCGGTATTTTTCTTTTCCTGGTGGTGCTGATGTTCGCCTTCAATTTGTTCAGCCACGGTACGCAAGACCTGTATCCGACATTTCTTCAGAAGAACCTGCTGTTCGAGCCGAAGACAGTGAGTTTCATCGCGATCGTCTACAGCGTCGGGGCGCTGCTGGGCGGGATTTTTTTCGGGACGTGGTCGGAACGAATCGGGAGGCGGCGGGCGATTGTCATCGCTGCGATGCTTACGATTCCGGTAATCCCGCTGTGGGCGTATTCGCGAACGGTGCCCATGCTGGCGCTGGGTGGATTCTTGATGCAGTTCATGGTGCAGGGGGCATGGGGAGTGATTCCAGCGCATTTGAATGAACTGTCGCCGCCGGCAGTGCGCGGGACGTTGCCGGGGTTTGCGTACCAGGTGGGCAATCTGCTGGCGTCGCGCAGTTCGGTGATCCAGGCGAAGCTGGCGGAGGGGCGCTTTGCCGGAATATATCCACCGGTGTTTGCGTGGACGGTGGTCCTGGTGGCGAGCCTGGTGACGATTGTCACGCTGGGGGGAAGGGAGCGGCGGGGAGCGGATTTGTCGGAGACGAAATAACGAGTTTCCGATCTACAGCGCGACCTCTGAGAAGCGGGACAGCAAGCCCTTCGCGGGCAAGGGCACCCGCACCACATTGGGCAGAATCGATATTCTAGGGGTGTGCAAGATTCGTCATACCACACTTCTTAGCCATCCCATGGCCCTCCCGATGGGTTGTCACGGGAGGATTCCTGTGTTACGGTAGGTAAAATTTCACGCCTTCGGTTAATACATTCATAGGGCCTCGAGTATGGTAGTTGCGCGAATGCGTGTATCCGAGGTGGCGCCACGATGAAGGAAATTATGGATCCCATCCCTGCCGGAGAAACCGCGGAGAAGGAAAACTTCGCGAACCGCAAGCTGATTCGGCCGACCTTACCACGCGCGGAAAATCACGGAAATCACACAGCCCCTCCGATGCAGATGGGGGAGCGACGCGACCGGCCGGAGCGGCATGAGCGTACGGAACGAGGCGATCGTGGCGATCGTTCCATGGGCGGAGGAGGAGCGCGGAAGGTGGCTCCTCCGGAAGTGACCAACGCCGAGAATTTTTATTATCAGAAACAGATGCAGACGCGGACGCCAATGGTGATCGTGCTGCGCGACGGCGAGGAAGTGCACGGCGTCATCGAGTGGTACGACAAGACCTGCATCAAGGTGAACCGGGAAAACGGCGAGCCTAATCTGATGATTTACAAGCCCGCGATCAAGTATATGTATAAGGAAGGCGAGGGGCAGAGGTAGGGAGTTTTGAGCTGTGAGCTTTGAGTCTTGAGCTGTGAGTTTCGGGTTTCTACTTTCACGTTCGGGTTCGCGCTTCGCGCATGATGCCCTCTCACTTGTGGTGGGAGGGTTTTCTGTTTGCGGCGCACTAAACTCCGTGGTGCCTTCTCCTGTTCTTCAATTCATTGGTCAATCGGGCTGGCGTAGACTAGTCGGAAGAAATTGGGGAGGATCAAATGCCCGTCCTGCCTTCTTTATCTCGCAGAAAATTTCTCCAGTCCGCTACGTTCGTGTCGGCCGCGGCGCTGATTCCTGGGTTCCGAAGCTCGGGTTGGGGATTGGGTCCGCGCGGCTCCGATTCGGCCAAGGGCGGCCCCCTCGAAGAATTCGGCTATGGCGACGTCACGCTTAATAGCCCTCTGCACGAGCAGCAACTTCAGCAGACGCATGAACTGCTCATGAGTCTCAGCGAAGACAGCCTGCTCAAGCCTTTTCGGGCGATGGTTGGACAACCGGCGCCGGGCGAGGATTTGGGAGGCTGGTATCAGTACGACGCCAACAACAGAGATCATCTCTTCGACATCGGCTTTGCGCCTGGGTGCACGTTCGGGCAGTGGGTTTCCGCGCTGGCACGATCGTACGCCATCAACCGGTCGCCGGAGACACGAGAGAAGGTGATCCGGCTGAATCGTTTGTATGCCAAGACAATTGGCGGCGATTTCTACGAGAACACCCGCTTCCCTGCTTATTCCTACGACAAACTGGTTTGTGGGTTGCTCGACTCGCAGAAGTATGTGGGCGATCCGGACGCTTTCGCCATCATGGAAGAAACCACCAAAACGGCGTTACCGCACCTACCGGGGAAGGCGATCGAACATGGACAGAGTTGGCGGGTGGGCCACGAGAACGATGAATCGTATACGTGGGATGAGTCTTATACGATTTCGGAGAATCTGTTTCTGGCTTACCAGCGCGGGGCCGGGGAAAAGTATCGGGCGCTTGGGCTGCAGTACCTTGACGATGAGTACTACGATCCGCTGGCGGAGGGACATAGCAACTTAGAGGGACGACACGCCTATAGCCATGTGAATTCGCTGTGCTCGGCGATGCAGGCGTATCTGACAGTAGGCAGCGAGAAGCATCTGCTGGCGGCGAAGAATGGTTTTGATTTTGTCGCGGCGCAGAGCTTTGCCACCGGGGGCTGGGGAGCGGACGAGACGTTGCGCGCGCCGGGCAGCGCGGAAATCCATAAGAGCCTGACCGGGACTCACTCCAGTTTTGAAACACCGTGCGGGTCTTACGCTCATTTCAAACTGACGCGCTACCTGCTGCGAGTGACGGGCGATTCGCGCTACGGCGACAGCATGGAGCGCGTGATGTACAACACAGTGCTTGGATCGTTGCCGCTGGAGGCGGATGGCCGGACTTATTACTATTCGGACTATAACTTCAAGGGACGGAAGGTCTATCACAAGCAAACGTGGGCTTGCTGCTCGGGGACGCTGCCGCAGGTGGCGGCGGATTATCGGATCAACACTTATTTGCGCGATGGGCGCGGAGTGTATGTGAATCTCTATATCCCGTCGACTTTGCGGTTTACGCAGGGTAGGGCGCAGGTTCAGATGACGCAGAAGAGCGAGTATCCGTATGACTCGCATGTGCAGCTTGAGGTGAAGACGTCGCACGCGGCGGAGTTTGCAGTGAACTTACGGATTCCGGCTTGGGCCGAGAAGGCTTCGGTTTCGGTGAATGGGAAACGGTCGGCAGCGGAGGCCGGTTCGTTTGCGCGCTTGCAGCGGAAATGGAAGAGCGGGGATCGAATTGATTTGGAGTTGCCTTTGACGGCGCGACTGGAGGCGATTGATCCGCAGCATGCGGATACGGTGGCGCTGTTGGTGGGGCCGGTGGTTTTGTTTGCGACTACAGAGGAGCAGCCGGCGGTGACGCGGGCACAACTGTTGGCGGTGAAGCAGATGGCGCCAGGTATATGGCACGTGGGACTAGGCGGCGATCAGTTGATGAAGATGGTGTCTTTCACAGTGATCGATGAGCAACCGTATACGACGTACTTGCGGGTGACGTAGGCTATGGAATATCAGCTGATTCAGATGGGTGTGTGGCGAAGCGCCACAGCTTGACTGAAAAGTACACGGCGTAACCCAAACCCCACATAGAGTCGGCAATCGGCATCAATAGTCCGCCCAATAAGGTCCGGCGCGAAGATGAGTTCTCCAGGGCCCGCCAAACATATCGAATCAAGCGCGCGTCGAACATGCGCAGGTGCGATATCCCTTCCCACGCGAACAAGCATGCCAGAATGAAACCTAGACAATAGAGAACCACACGTACCGAGCGGTTCCGGACAACTGGTTTCTGAAGGCCGCGAAGTCTTCTGTCTAGCAAATAGCCGAACCAAGCCCAGAAAACGGGCACTTCGGGGAGCTGAGCTAAGGTCTTTAGTCCGCGCGGCACAGCCGCAGGTCCGTTTAACAACACGATTAGACCTTGCGCTGTGGTGATGGGCAGATCGTCCCATTTGCCCGCGCCCACCCTCCAAACGGAATCAAGATGACTCAGGATGATCGTTATGGCGACCATCATTGCAGGCAGAACGAACTCCTCAGAAACTTCATTTCATACGGCTGTGGGGGTGAGAGTGACAACGAGGCCGAGATCCTTCGCCTTTTTCTGAATGCTGCGGATTTCGTGTTCTCGATATTTTTCTTCGTAGTACTTCATCCCCTTGTCGACGTACTG
>DASRRV010000400.1:0-15964 GCA_035695545.1 Candidatus Sulfotelmatobacter sp.
AAAAAGCGCGATTTCGCTCATTGACCGGAGAAGTCAACTGTACCAGATTGACCCGTGGCTTGACTGTTGCTTTGATTTTTCGACAAGTGTTCTAAGTTCTTCACGGATCTGAAGGACTCGGAACTCCCGCTTAACATGCTCTTCGTTCTCAGCGAATGAATGACTCTTGTGACTGCGGTAGCGGCACTCCTCTTGCTGGATCAATTCAATCTCTCGGCGGAGTTTTTCAGTCCGTCCCGCGATAGAACAATCGTCCATGTGAGAACTCTACGCCTATGCTGCTCCCGAAGTGAAGCCACCACATCGGTAGCTGTCGGAAAATTGTCATAATACTCATTATGGGTTCAATGAGCGCGATTCGCCTGATCTCATCAGATGGTTGGCAAAATATCGACTATTCCGCTTCCGGCCGATTTCTTAGAGTGTGAGAAGGTCTGCCGCTGACATTCATGAGCATTGAACTCGACTCGAATTCGAAGGAGCACATCATCAACTCTCTCACGAGCTTTGGGGCTCGCGGCAAACGGACGCTGGCAAGCGCTGCATCGTGAGGAGATGACGGGCTCGTCCATGTCGATATTGTCGAATTGAAGATAGCGATCTGAAGGTGTCATCGCTCAAGCCCTCCCCGAGCGTGTCGGCACGCTCCCAATAGGGAAGGAATTGATGAAGGGCAAAGGAGATTTCGAGTCTTCCAGCCGCCATGCAATTAGCTGGAGAAGAGTCTCGACAGGAAGCCCAGAATTGAGCAGATCGATCATTTGCTCAATCGTGAATCCAGCTTGTTCCCCAGCGATGGCCAGTTTACCGATTGCGATCATCAATGAAGCTCGGGCCATTCCCATCTCCTCCACAGAACTGGGGCAAAGGTAGCACGGCCAGCTCTTGGGGTATGTGACTTCAATCACACTAATCTGTGAAGCTGATACCATCGGGCCATAACACTCATCGACCCAGCCGCTCACGCGCACACTTTCCGGCACGTCGAGGTCAATGGCCCACGTTGTGCGCACCGCCTGAGATACTGGGATCAGCTTGCCATCCAACGGTTGTCCCATTTGGCAGAGCGACAAAACACCGACACTCAAATGCCTTCTTCGTTCCGTTGAATTGGACAGTGTGAGTTTCGTTGCCGCTGACTGATGTCATCACAGCGTTGTCTGCGCGAAACGGCGACAGCTTCTGGAAAACGATAGTGACTACACCCCCTTGAGCATCAGTGGAATATTCAACGGTATCTCCGAAGTCCATGTCGGGCAGGGGATTCGGGGGCACAGCATCACCGCCTTGGACCCTAATCAGGATTGGGTGGTGTTTCATGATTCATTAACCTCCATTTGTGGTTTTCACTACTAACTCTTGAAAGCGCGAATCCTGGCGAAAGTCCGCCAGGTCCGGTTGGCGATCCAATTCCCTCAATAACTCGGGAGTGGCCTCTCTGAGGGCGATGAAGGCCGGACCTAGTTGGCCGAGGGCTACATAGGTCAACACAGCGCATCGAATCACTTCGTTGTCTGCTGGTGATAACCGCACAGCCTGGGTCGTCTCATTCTCGGCCCTCTTACGATCGCCAAGCCTCGCGGCAAGGTAACCCACAAAGGCACGCGCATATCCTTGTTTGGGGTTTTCCTTCAATTCCAACAGTGCAAGGTCCATAGCTTTACGGTAGGCAATTTTGGCGTCGCGAACTCGACCCAGCCGTCGATCGGAATCACCGAGGTTGAAAAAATACAAGTAGGTTTGCGGATCTAGTGCTACTGCCTTCTCGTAGAACCTCACAGCCTCCACATCTCGCTTCTGATATGCCCGCATCGCACCCATGCTGTTCAATGCGCGTGCGGTTACTCTTATGCTGAGCGATGCAAGCAGTGCTTGCTCCGCTTCGGCGTCTCGTCCGAGGTTGTCGAGTGCAGCGCCCAGATTGGTATAGGCATCGAACATACCCGGGGCCCGCGTGATTGTGTTTTGGAATTGCTCAGCAGCTTCAGGATAGTGGCCGCGGTAATAATAAAACTCCCCTAAATCCTCATAGGGCTCGAAATATTTGGGGTCAAGCTGGATAGCCTGCTTGTAGGCTTCTATCGCTTTGTCGGGCATGTCCGATTTGTCATAGACACTTGCGATTCGCAAGAGTGCGTCCACATTGCGGGGCTCGAGTTCTCGTACCCGACGGTAGTCTTCTAAAGCCTTCTCGTATTGCCCGGCCCTTTCGTTTAGGGCACCAGCAGCCAGCCGTACTCTTGCCGAGTCCGGGTTGAGACTTTCTGCTTCGCGCAATGCCTGCTGAGCTTCCTCGATGCACTTAGGTTCTTTGGTGATGCCGAACTTTGTGATTTGTGCTTCTACCAGAGCGGCACGCGGCAAAGGGGAACGGGGATCGATTCGAGCCGCTTCACGGAAAAGGGTGATCGCATCCTGGAACGTTTGGTGGTCGGTGCGGAGGAGGTAAAGGCCTTTATCATACGGGGCTGTCCCCGCTGGGGACAACACTTCAGGAACCGCAGAACTTCGCAGGCGCAACGCCAGTGATACTTCTCCTGCAAGAGCCGAAGGAAATGCACCGACGGTTGCCGACGAATAGCGCGCGGAGAAATCGCGGAGGTGAGCATGCGTGGATAGATCTATCACAGATCCCTCCGCTACGTAGTCATTGTCCTCGTGTCGCAATGAGATCTGCAATGCGTGCGTCGCGTTCAGGATCTTGCTCGCCTCTTCCGTTGTCCGCACCCTATTCTTTCTCTCTGCCTCAGGAGAGATCACAACCAGAGTCCGACGAGCGCTCGGGAGGTGTTGGAGCCGATCAGCAACATCCTGCAAGGCGCCCTCTCCGATGACGGTTGCCTCGGAGGGCCCTTGGAACGGTAGGACAGCTAATCGCACGGGCGCGGGCATGACGAAGTGGTCAAATATTCGGCCGCCAAATACCAGGCCGGCAACAGCGATAAGGGCTAGAGCAATGAGAGGGGCCTTGGGGAGGGGGCGTTTCTCGAGTCGGCTCAGGATCTGGGCCGCATTCGTCGGACGAAGGAGTGGTGATTCGCTGAGACAATCTAGGATCACCCCATCCCATCGGGCATCAAGACTCTTGGCAAAGGCGCTAGGGGCTGCGGGGAGTTTTGGGCGATCCTCGCCTGACTTGCTGTCAAACGGCAGCCGTCCCGTGGCAATCTCATAGAGAATGACGCCGAGCGCATAGATGTCGGAAGCCTTAGACGGCTTCTGTGCCTGCGATAACTCCGGCGCCATGTAATCTGGAGTGCCGCCAAATACGCCGGAGGTTTGATTCGCTCCCCACGCTAGACCAAAATCGGTAATCACAACGCGCCGCCGTCCATCCTCCTCCGAACAGAGCATGATGTTGGCGCTCTTCAGATCGCCATGGATGACCCCGCTGCGATGTGCCTCGGACAGGCCCGCGCACAACTGGCGGGCAACCTCCAGCGCGGCGGCGGGCTCGAGCTTGCCCTCCTGCGCCAAATGAGCGGAAAGAGTCTCGCCCTGGAGAAACTCCATGGTGAGGAAGTCAACCTCGCCCCCATTAATCTTGGCAGTGTGAATCTGATTCACAAGACAGATGTTGGGGTGGCGTACTTTAAGGGCGCCTTCCAGTTCAGGCGACAGCAGGCGCTGGAATCCGGGTTTAGCCGATTTGATAGCGATGCGCAGGTTGCGCTTCCGGTCGATGGCTTCGTAGACGACGCCCATTCCACCTTCACCGATGATGCGCACGATCTCGAAGCGGTGTTCAACGACCTGACCCTCCTGGAAAGGTAAGCTCACGACAGTGCGAGCGATCAACGGCTCTCGCAGGAAGCTACCCATACGGTCTTCCCATTTCAACGTGTCGGCGATCTCGGCATAGAGTTGAGGAGCGGTATCGCAGGTGTGGCGTAAAAAGGATTCGCGCTCAGCCGGTGGTTGCTGGCGAGCCTCGGCCACGATCTTCATGACACGCTCGTCGTGCTCAGGACTGATTTCCATTGTCCATGCTCATTCGCTGATAGAGCCACAGGCGGGCCCGATGCCATTCCCGTTGCAGTGTGTGTAGCTTGAGATTCAGCGCATCAGCGGCTTCTTCGTCGGTCATGCCCAGAAAAAACTTCAATTCCACAACTGCGCGCCGCTGAGGCGATTCCTTGTCCAATTCATTCAATAATCTATCGACCGTAATGGCCGACTCCAAAGGCGCTTGAACACCGAGGATGCGCTCAGGGAATCCGTCCATGGGGAGGAATTGAACACTGGGCCGAGCGCGGGCGTGGTCGATGAGATAACGTCGCATGATCGTAGCCGCTAAAGCGAAGAAATGACCGCGATCCTGCCAATCAATATTCATGGCTCGAGCCAATCGGACAAAGGCCTCGTTCACAAGAGCGGTAGGTTGGAGAAGATGGCCGGGACGTTCGCTGCGGAAGCAATGCCCTGCGATCCTCCGCAAGTCTGGTAGTAGCAACTCAAAGAGGGCGGACTCGGCTTGTTGATCGCCGGCCCGCCACTGCTGTAGAAGCTGAGTGATTTCGCCAGGGTCGTTCCCCACTACGCACCCCCGCGCTCGACCGCACGATTATATCCGTTTTCCATCAAATACCCGGTAAATGGTGCCGGATCGCGAGGTTAGACCGGCTGCGACTTTCCTTAGCACTGACTGGCGGGGTTCTACTCGGTCCTACGCTTCCCAGGTGTAACTTGGAGGACCTGTACTTCGATTTCCGCTCGGTTTCCTGGAGTGAAGGGCACTAGGAATCTCATGTCGTCGATGGTGCCGAAAACCAGAAACCCTCCTGCGCCGGATCCTGTCCCGGCAGTCGTCGCATTAGTCCCTTGGGAATCGCCGTGCCTGCACAGTTGTTGAGGTAGGAACTTCGCTGACGTCCGCCCGCGGATCCGGGCAGGCGCGCTTACCTATACGGCTCTTACCGGGGATGACTGGCGATAAAGCGTGCATCAGGGATAAGGACGCAGAATGCGGGTGGTGATACCCACCGGTTCACGACGAGGGAGAGGACGCGCTCATCACGCCTGTGCGCCATGGCTGCGACAGACAAGGAACCTCCGCCGCAACCGGCAAACGCGACGTGGAAAGATGCGCAACTGAGTCGAGTTCCCTGGGCTAGCATGTTATTGGTAATAGCCCAGTACAACCTTGCGGTGCCATGCACCGACAACGGTCGCGCAAAAAATGCTTACGCAGAACAGGCGAAAGTAGGGGTCCCACCGCTTTGGGCAGGAGCTAGACCCGGACGGCAAGGGCGTGGATGGCGGCATGACGATATTGTCTATGCGCTCTTCTTCGCTTCTGTGTCGCTCTCCGGCAAAATCGCCGATTCGGCGGCAGCAGCATCAGCGCGGGTCGGCGGAGTGAGCGCAAACTGACAAGAGGCGCGCGTCACCTCACGTCCGAGAACTCGCAACTGTTCGGCCAGGTTCGGGTCTCGAGCCTTCCCCTGGTCGTCGAAGGCTTTCCAGGCCTGCGCAATCGGCAGTACTAGTGGTACCGCCCAACCGCGGAGAGCGCGCACCACAAACTCCATGGTATTCACTGCCTGAAGCCCCTGCACTCCACCAGCGGTGCTGATCAAACCAACGATCTTGTCGGTCAGGTATGGTGGCTTGCGGTCGCTCAGAAGCTGCAGCCAGTCGAGAGCATTCTTAAAAGATCCGCTGATTGTGCCGTGGTACATGGGGCTGCTCCAGATAAGACCGTCGGCATCACTAATCAACTGGCACATGCGCTTCACGGATTGCGGCGGAGCCGAGATTGCGGGATCGTACATAGGAAGCGCCAGATCTCGAATATTGAGCAGAACCGTACGCGCACCAGCCCCCTCTGCGCCTTTGAGCGCGATTTCGAGCGCAGACAAGCTTGCCGAATTCTGCGCCAGGGATCCACCGAGTCCCACCACGAGCAGATCCTCTTTCTTGCGTTCGCCTGCCATGCGACCTCCGATTTGGCTGGGTGATTAGATGTTTGCGGCGCTGAGCAGGAGGCAAATTTAGACGACACAGTCTTTCCTGATTCCCTCTCTTTGTCTGAAGGCAGTCTGGTAGCGGGAGTCTGCTGGTAGTACACCCCAAGTGGCGGCATTCCGGGAATTACTCCGGTCCAGTAGTCGGGTTTCGGGAAACGTGCGCCGATGGTCGAGCTTGCGACGTCCACAACGCTGTTCTTGATTCGTGCACCAATACCCACGGCCGCCTTGAAAATTCTGGCTACTCCGCGAGCCGGTTGTATTTCTTTAGAAGCTCCTGCAATCGATCATGGGGCAACGCCATCACCGTGTGGCCTTTCCACCCGGTCATCGTCTCCGCGGCAATCATGGCATTTACCACTGCTTCCTCGGTGGCTTGCACGGTGGCCAAAAAGACTGGATTGATTTGATCGTTCGGCAGCATGGTAAGCGATGCCACACCCTTGGGGGAGGACGCTCCAGGATTCGCCGTGGAAAAGGCTATGAAGATATCCCCGGAACCGTCGCCGGAGTAGCTTCCGTCTCGTCCCAGCCCCAAGGTTATCCGCCTGGCCACGCGCTTCAATTGTGTTGGAATCAACGGAGCATCGGTGGCAACCACGACGATGATGGAACCCACATCGTCGTCCCACACCTTCGGCCCTGCAATCTCGCGGCCTACCGGCACACCCGCAACCCGCAACTGATCCCGTTGTCCGTAGTTGCATTGCACCAGCACACCCACGGTGTAGCCGCCGTATTTGGCATCAACAACTCGCGATGCGGTTCCGATCCCACCTTTGAACTCGTTGCAGATCATTCCGGTGCCGCCGCCCACGTTGCCTTCTTCCACCGGACCTGCGTGAGCACTGTCGAGAGCGTGGAAGACATTCTCTGGAGTCACATGAAATCCATTGATGTCATTCAAGTAGCCGTCCCAGGTTTCAGCCACGACAGGTAGAGACCACGAATAGCCGTTCTTGTCAGGCGCGCGCCGTTTCAACCGCCAGGCGATGACCGCATCCCGCACAGTTCCCACACTGTGGGTGTTCGTAATCATCACCGGACCCTCGAGGAATCCCGAATCCTCCACCCAGGTCGTTCCGGTCATCTCACCATTGCCGTTCTCGGTAAACCATCCAGCGAAAACAGGGTCGTTCGAATCTCTGCCGCGAGGGAGCACCGCGGTCACTCCGGTGCGCACCGGCCCAACCCCTGCCTTCGATGATGCGTCGCCTGAAATGAGAGTCGTGTGGCCCACCTCCACGCCTTTGACGTCGGTGATCGCATTCAGCGGCCCCGGCGTGCCGTCAAAAGGAACGCCCAAGTCGCGTGCACGGGGTCTAGCCTGAGCGCAAGTCAGACCAGTCATGAGCATCCAGACAAGAAACACAGCACAGCGGTTGAGGAAGGTCCCAGGCATCAAAGTTCTCCCTGCGCCAAACGAGATTGGTAGTTTCACTGCGATTGACAAAGACTGCATGCGGGGCTTATTTTCGCACGATCTTCAGATTACCGCGCCACGGGGGGAACTATGCGACCACTGGTCGTGCTAGCAGTGATGTTCCTGACGTCGAGCATGACGGTTCTCGGACAATCGTCCACTTCGTCCTTGCGGGGAACGGTTTCGGATCAGCAGGGCGCGATGCTGGCCGGAGCGTCCGTGACGCTTGCGAACGCGAGCACCGGATTTTCTCAATCTACCAAGACCGATGCCGCAGGCGTGTACCAGTTCCTGCAGGTTCCTCCGGGAACCTACGCGCTTACGGTTGGCGTGGCGGGATTCGCAACTCTCAAAGAAGAGAACCTGCAGTTGCTGGTGAATCTTCCGGTCACCTCCAATGTGACCATGCACCTGAAAACGGAAAGTGCTACCGTCGAGGTGCAGAGCGCGAGCGTGCAGGTCAACACTCAGGACGCTACCCTCGGCAACGCCTTTGGCACTTCTCAAATCGAATCGCTGCCCTTCGAAGGCCGCGATCCAACCCAGATTCTCAGCTTGCAGCCCGGTGTGACTTTTGTAGGAACGAACGTCGACCAGAACCAGGACAGCCGCGGCGGGTCGGTGAGCGGTGCCCGCAGTGACCAGACCAACATCACTCTGGATGGGGTTGATGACAATGACCAGGTCAAAGGCTATGCCTTCCAGGGCGCGCTGCGCTCCACGCTCGACTCCTTGCAGGAGTTCCGCGTGACTACCAGCAGCGCCAACGCTGATCAGGGCCGTTCGTCGGGAGCGCAAGTTTCGCTTATCACCAAAGGTGGCACCAACAAATTCCACGGATCCATATACGAATACAACCGGACGAACGTCGGCGAAGCCAATGACTGGTTCAACAAACAGAGCCAGTTGCAATCCGGGCTTCCGAACGTTCCGGGGCAGTTGATCCGGAACACTTTTGGCGCAACATTCGGCGGTCCAATCCTCACGAACCGAGTTTTCTTTTTTCTCGCGTACGAAGGCCAGCGTACCCGCGAAAACACGCAGAGTACACGCGTTGTGCCCAGCGACAATCTGCGTCAGGGCATCATGAGTTACGACTGCACAGGCGATCCCAATTGCCCTGCTGGCGGCACTGAAACGTTGACGTCGCAAGACCTGGCTACGATGGACCCCCACTGCACGGGCAACGGCACGTGCCCTCTGGGACCGGGTGCAAATTCGGCGGTGATCGCTCTCTTTCAACAGTACCCTCACTCCAACTCCTCTGCGGTGGGGGATGGGCTGAACTTTCAGGGATTTACTTTTCCGGCGCCCACGCCCGGCGCGCTGAACACTTATGTCGCAAAATTCGACGTCAACATCACCCAGAACCATCACTTGTTTGTTCGCGGCGGACTAGTGGGCGACAACAATGGAGGAGGGTCGCAGTTTCCCGGCCAGCCGCAGAGTCTGGTCACAGTCAATAACAGCAAAGGCTTCATTGTGGGCTATACCGCCACGTTGCGCTCCAACCTGATCAACAACTTCCATTATGGATTCATCCGGCAGGGGGGCGGCAGCATCGGCCAAACCACCCAAGATTTCACCGAATTCGGCAATGGACCGGATTCCCTGAGTGCCCATACCTTTTCGACCAGGGCTAATGTGCCGGTGCACAACCTGACGGATGATCTGGCGTGGGTTAAAGGAAAACACACGCTTGGGTTTGGCGGAAATCTGCGCGTCGTTACGAGCAACCGGAACTCGAATGCCAATTCCTTCTCGTATGCTCGGTCCTATAACTTGTGGCTGAACCCTACAGCTTTTATCGCGGGAACCGGCAGCAGCCTCGATCCTGGCGCATTTGGTTTTCCGCCGGTCAACTCGAATTTCCAAAGCGGATACGACTGGCCGGTCATCGCCCTGACAGGGCTGCTGGATTCGTCATTCTCCAACTACAACATCACCAAGGAAGGCGATGCCCTACCGGCCGGAACGCCGGCGATGCGACATTTTCGTGCGCAGGAATTCGAGACCTATGTCCAGGACTCCTGGCGGGTCACTCCACAACTGACGCTCACTTACGGAATCCGGTACACACTGCTGCAGCCCCCCTATGAAACCACCGGAACCCAAGTGTCGCCTTCGATCAGCTTGGAGAGTTTCCTCAAGAATCGCGCCGCCGCCGGAGCCGCAGGGCAAGCTTACAATCCTCCCATCAGTTACATCCTTTCAGGCCAAGCGAACGGCAAGCCGCCTTACTGGAATTGGGACTATGGAAATTTGGCACCCAGATTTGCATTTGCCTGGTCCCCGAAAGGGGAGAGCGGCTGGCGGCAACGCCTGTTTGGCGGAACGGGGAAGAGCTCGATCCGCGGCGGTTACGGCATCTACTACGATCACTTCGGCCAGGGAATCGTCGACAGCTTTGACCGCAACGGTTCTTTTGGCTTGACCACTTCGATTCCGAATCCGATCGGCCAATATACGATCGATAATTCCCCGCGATTCAGCGGCGTTAACGCTATCCCGCCAGCGCTGATTGCGACGCCTCCGACCGGAGGATTTCCGAAACTGGCGCCCAGCGGGCTGCCCGACGGTGTGGCTAATTCGTGGGGAGTCGACGACAGGATGAAGACGCCCTATTCTCACGTGATTGACTTCTCCTTCAGCCGGGAACTGCCGGGGAGTTTTGTGCTCGATGTGGCGTACATCGGAAGGCTGGGACGGCGCCTTCTACAGGAAGAAGATATGGCGATGCCGCTCGATCTCGTGGACACGCAATCAGGGACGGATTATTTTGCCGCGGCAACGCTTCTTTCGAAAGCCGCTGCCGCCAATGTGCCTATCCAGAGCTTGTCGGCGATTCCCTACTGGGAGAATATGTTCCCAGGCGCTGCGGGCGTATACGACGGAGCGGACTTCGGCGGTTGTACGCCGGGAGGATCCACGTTGCCCGGAACCTTCTCTCCGACAGCCACGCAATCCATGTACAGCTCTTACGCCTGTGCCTTGCACAACGAGACTCTCCCGCTAATCTTTGCCGATGTGCCAGGAGAGCTTGGACTTGGGCCCAACCCGTGCTTCCCAGCCTGTTCCAAGCTCGGTCCCTATGCATATTTCAATCCGCAGTTCACGTCGCTCTACACTTGGCGTGGCGCCGGCACCAGTTCTTATCATGGGTTGCAGGTGTCGATCCGTCGCGGGATGACCCACGGCTTGCAATGGGATTTCAACTACACCTACTCCAAGTCCATGGATATCGGCTCCAACGCCGAACGAGTCAACGAGGTCGACGCCTACTTTCAGGCGAATCAAATTATCAACTCCTGGTCGCCGGCCCAATTGCGCGGAGTGTCGGATTTCGACACGACCCATCAGTTCAATACCAATTGGGTTTACGAGTTGCCTGTGGGACGCGGAAAGCGATTCGCCGGCTCATCTAGTCGCTGGGCGAATGCAGTCATCGGCGGCTGGCAGTGGTCCGGGCTGGCCCGCTGGACCAGCGGATTTCCCACCACGATTGAAACCTTCACCAGCTTTCCCACGAACTGGTACCTGCCATCCACCGCGATTCTGAGTGGCCCTAAACCGAAGACTGGAGCCTTCATCGATCAAAATGGTAATCCCAATTTGTTCCAAGACCCGACTACGGCGCAAGGGGCCTTTCGCTATTCTTTGCCCGGCGAGTCGGGACAGCGCAATGAGATCCGCGGGCCGGGATTTTTCGGAATTGATACCGGCCTCAGCAAGGCGTGGCACTTGACCGAGTCGCAAAATCTAAAATTCAGCTGGGAAGTGTTCAACGTCACCAACTCGGTTCGATTCGATGTAGCGCCCTTACCACAGACAACTGGGCAATTGGACGCGGCCTCAACCGTGTTCGGCACCTTCAGCAGCACGTTGACGAAGCCGCGAGTCATGCAGTTTGCCCTGCGGTACAGCTTCTAACCGGCTGTAAAAGAGTTCGTTGTCGTTCCGAGCAACACAGGAGCCAAGTGTCAAGAACCGTTCTATATTCCGTTCTTTTGTCCACTTTGATGGTCCCACCGTTTGGCATAGCTCAATCCAAACCAGCGGCGGACTTGATCATCATCAACGCCAAAATTTGGACGGTGGACAAGTCACGGCCTACGGCACAGGCCGTCGCCGTCCTCGGAGATCGCATCGTCGCCGTCGGCATGAATGCAGACGTCGATAGCTGGCGCGGTCCGCGCACCCAGGTTATCGATGCTGGAGGCAAACTGTTGCTGCCGGGCTTCAACGACGCACACGTGCATTTCGTGTCCGGAGGAAAACAGCTCGACAGTATCAAGCTGAACGATGCGCCCTCAGCACAAGAATTTGCCCGCCGCATCGGCGAGCGCGCCAAAATCACGCCGAAGGGTGAATGGATCCTGGACGGCAACTGGGATGAAACCAAGTGGAGTCCGTCCAACATGCCCACGAAAGAGCTGATCGATGCTCTTACTCCCGACACTCCTGTGTTCGTGAGTCGCTATGACGGGCACATGGGGCTGGCCAACTCCGCGGCACTGAAACTGGCCGGCATTACTGCGCAGACCCCCGATCCGCCCGGCGGAACTGTCGTCCGCGACGCTGAGGGAAATCCGACCGGCGCTCTAAAAGATGCGGCCACCGACTACATCGACAAAGTTATCCCGCCGCTCTCTCACGACCAACGCATGAAAGCCGCTAGGCGGGCGCTGGCGTATGCGGCAGCGGTCGGCGTTACCAGCGTTCAGCACATGGACGCCAGCTATGCCGACATCGCGATCTACTCTGAACTACTGCAGCACGGCGAGTTGACCACGCGCATCTATGCGGCTCCTCTGATTACCCATGTGGAGGACCAAGCCAAACTGGGTATCCGCCACGCATTCGGGGGACCATATCTGCGCATCGGAGCACTGAAGGCTTTCGCCGACGGTTCTCTCGGCTCGGGTACGGCTTATTTTTATGAACCATTCTTGAATCAAGGGAGCAATCGAGGCCTGCTCTCCGACGAGATGCACCCGATTTCGCTCATGCGCGATCGATACCTGTCGGCCGATTCTGCCGGGTTGCAGATCTGCACGCACGCCATCGGCGACGAGGGCATTTCGACCATCCTTGATCTGTATGCCGACGTAGTCAAAGCCCACGGCGAAGCGGACCGCCGCTTCCGCATTGAGCACGCCCAACACATGGCGGCCAAGGACTTCGAGCGATTCGCCCAACTTCACGTCATCGCCTCGGTCCAGCCCTACCACGCGATCGACGATGGCCGTTTTGCCGAGTCGCACATCGGACACGATCGCGCCAGCCGCACGTACGCCTTTCGCACGTTTCTAGACCACGGCGTGCGCCTGGCGTTCGGCACGGATTGGGAGGTGGCTCCGCTCGATCCGATGCTGGGCGTCTACGCTGCCGTCACTCGCGCTACTTTGGATGGGAAGAATCCCAATGGCTGGTTTCCCGAGCAGAAGCTCTCGGTCGCTGAAGCTATCGAGGCCTACACCATGGGCTCTGCCTACGCCGAATTCCAGGAGAACGAAAAGGGTTCGATCACGCCCGGGAAATTGGCCGACATGGTTCTGCTCAACCAGGACATCTTCTCCGTCGCCTCGGAAAAGATCCGCGACGTGCGAGTGCTGAAGACATTCGTGGGCGCGCGGCTGATTTTCGATTCACCGGACTCCGCGAAGTGAACATCGGTCGCAGCGCGTTTGTGGGAGTCATGTTTCCCGCCGCGTTCCTGTGGCCGACGTCGGTGTGACCAGCTGTCTATGATCGGAGCTATCTCATTCGAACCAATAATCCAGCCATCCGTCGGACTCCTTTCCAAAGTCACCTTCAAAGCCGCCCTCGCCGCGCAACTGGGATAGATCACTTGTGCCCGATCCGGGGACGACAAGCCATGTCGCCTTGATCTTGCCGTTCTCGATTGTTTCTGAGCCCTGAAGCACGAAGGTGCCCTCTCGCTCGCCCACTTTTCCACGGAATCGTTGCACGCTGACCATGCTGGCAGAATGATCGTTGCGTTGGACCTGTAGAGCCCGGACCGGTGATTCGCCAGCGATATCTCCGGTGAAGGTTTCATCTAGACGAATCTCTACTAATATCGGGCTCGCGGTCTGGTCCTAGGGCATGGCCTTAGAACTCTCCACCGTAATCTTTGCTTGAGCGTGCGCACACGTATGCGGCTTCGACATGTCCTCTACTCGGAAGGTCTCTCCCGCATTGCAGAAGGTTTCGGGATGCCTAACTCTTATCGGTTCACGCGACCCATTCTTTTTACGACAATAGTTCGGCTTCCATGGCTACCTCAGCCTGGAGACTCTGCAAATCGCGCGAAATAGTCATGACCGCGAGAGTCCGTCCACCCTTTCTATAACTAACTGCGCAATTCCGGGCATCGAGGCTTCCCTCAATTTCGACAGCGTCCCACTTCTCCGCATGCCCAACATAGTTGACGGCCACATCGTAGTGCTGACTCCAGAAGAATGGGACCGCGTCAAACTTCTCGCGACGGCCAAGAATGTTCTTGGCGGCCACCTGTCCCTGGCGTTCGGCGACCACCCAATGCTCGACGCGGATTCGCTCACCGCTGTGCGGATCGGGCCAGCGGGCAACATCGCCAGCAGCAAAGATGCCGGCCACGCTGGTTTCGAGGTATTCGTTCACTGCAATCCCACGATCGATGACCAGCCCAGCCTGCTCGGCCAGGGCTAACGACGGGCGTACGCCTACGCCTAAGACGAGAAAGTCTACGTCCAGATTTGTCCCGCTGGTCAATGTGACCGTGCGCCCTCTGACTTGGGTCACCGTCTCATCCAAGTGGAAGGTCACGCCATGGTCCTCGTGAAGTTTACGGAGGAAAAGACCAACCTCAGCTCCCATGATTCTTTCGAGGGGCTGGCGGTCAGGGGCGACGACGTCTACGGGAATTCCTCGGGCGCGCAGCGATGCGGCAACTTCCAAGCCGATAAAGCTGGCACCGACGACTAACACACGTTTCGCGGAGGCTGTTTTGGCGATGATTGCCTTGCTGTCAGCCAATGTGCGGAGATAATGGAGCTGCGACTCAGTGGTGCCTTCAATCGGCAAATGAACTGGGTCGGCTCCGGTGGCCAGCAGGAGCGAGCCAAACTCCATCGCTTTGCCATTTTCAAGCAGTATCTGTTTTCTCTTCGTATCAAGGGAAGAAACCCGTGAATTGAGGAGAAGGTCGATCCTCTGCTCGCGATAGTAATCCGGTGGGCGCAATGGAATCCAATCCTCCTGGATTGTTCCGGCCAAATAATCCTTGGAAAGATTGGGACGATCCACGGGTGGAAAGTCGTCGGCGCTCACGACGGTAAGAGGACCATCGTAGCCCTCACGCCGCAGCATATCAGCCGCCGCCAACCCCGCAGCACCTCCGCCTAGGATCACAACTGAACTTGGAGCGTTCGTCGCATGTCTGGGAGCAGAAGGCGAGAGCTTCTCGCGAACGAAGATTTTGTCGCCAACACGTTCAATCCGCCAACAGGAAATTGAGTCAAGCGCGGGCGCGCGCAGAGCCTCACCTGTCCGCAAACTGAAACACGCATGGTGCCAAGGACAACGGACTGTGTCATCAACCGCCAACCCCTCTGCGAGTGGCCCGTGGTAGTGGGTACAGTAGGCACCGATTGCAAGGAATTCCGCGCCACAGCGCACGACCAGTACGTCTTCGCCATCTACGGTGCCCAGCAACTTCCCATTGTCCGGGAAACTGGCGATCGGAACTCCGTGCTTTAAGTCAGGTGTATCACCATGATTCATATTCGACCCCGCAGTACTTTGCTGCGCTTCGCCAGTGCTCTGGTACCTGTCGGAGAGAAGGACTGCCACCGTATCTCTGCTTAACACTTCGCGTAATAAACTGCCGCCATGCCATCCAACAAGGGAGAAGACGAAGACCAATACCTGGTGGCCCTCCAGTATGGCGTTTTCGAGCGCTCTTCCGATTCATCAGCTAAGCCGCTCTTTTTCTGGGAACTTTGGCGCCCTTCTTGCGCGCTTCCGAAAGCCCGATCGCAATAGCTTGCTTGCGGCTCTTTACCGTGCCACCCTTGCCGCCTCTGCCCGACCGGAGGGTACCATGCTTCTTTCTGCGCATGGCACTCTCGACCGCCTTTCCAGCGGCTTTGCCGTAAGTTCTGCGACTCGCTTGTTTCTTTGAGGGCATGTTATTTCTCCTGATAGTCGGCTGAGTTAGCGCTTGCAAGACCGAAAAACGAAACCACAACAGAATTCAATGTCCTGATGTGGTCGCTATGAATTTATGCGAAGGGCGCGCGCACCTTCTGAGTCATGCCAGGGAATCGGATGAAACCCCACAGGAGAAGGTTGCAAGCATCGGTGACGAGCGTTGGGGCGGGCAGCCCACCGGCTGCCGGCAAGCCGCCTGTTTCGAAGTTGACTCTTCCTTGGGTAATTGCTGCAAACATGAGGCGCACGTATCGCATCGACTGCGACGCGCGGTTTGCTCTCAGGAGGCTTTGGCTCGCTTAGCTCGGGACGAAAGCAAATTCTTTGCTCTCTCAAGTTCAGCTCGCCGGGATGCCTTGAGGCCTCGGCCTGCGCG
>DASRRV010000401.1:0-42280 GCA_035695545.1 Candidatus Sulfotelmatobacter sp.
GCCCGGTGGAGCTAGTTCGCGGGATCCAGTTCTCCCCGCCTGTTTCTCCGGACGGCAAATTGATCGCCTATGCAAAGACCGAGGGACAGGGCAGCCAGGCAAGATCGAAGATCGAAATACAGAAATTGGATGACGGAACGATCCTGACCGAGGTCGGACTTCCACCGACCTACACCTGGCATAGGCTGGCTTGGACTCCGGATGGGAAAGCGCTCACGTTCGTGCACAATACGACTGGGAGTACACAGGATGTGTACATGCAGCCTCTCTCCGGCGGCGAACCTGTGCAGTTGACTCACTTCGAAAAGTCCATAGTTGTACCCGATTACGCGTGGTCGGGGGATGGCAAGAAGTTCGCAGTGACGCGCGGTCACTACAATGACACCGATGTCGTCATGTTCAGCGGGTTCAAATAGACTGCGTCCGAAGGCGTTCTTTCATCCGCGCGAACGTTTAGTCCTCAACTACCGGCACGGTCATTTCCTCTGACGGTTCTCCGCTCGCCATCGTCTGCGCGTAAATCAACTGGCGCGCTTCGACTCGAATCTTCGGCAGTTGCACGCTGAACCACCATGCGCCCAGGACCGAGGCGAACCCGCCGATGGCTACCGTCAGCGGCGCGCCCAGCCGATCGGAGAGTGCTCCGCCAAGCAGCGCTCCGACGGGCGCCATGCCCATGAACATCATGGAGTACACGGCCATCATGCGGCCGCGCAGGGCGTCGGGCACCATCACCTGGATCAGAGTGTTCGACGACGCCATCTGCAGCATGATGAAATATCCGACCGGAAGCAGGAGGAGGACTGAGAGCCAGAACGATTGCGAAAACGAAAAGAGCATCAGGCTGATACCGAATCCGGCGCAGCAGACGCTGACCCATCTCCCCAGGCCTTTTACTCCCGTGCGCATGGCCAGGGTCAAGGCACCGAGCAGCGCGCCCACACCAGCAGCGCCCATCAGGATGCCGAGCCGTACGGCTCCGAGATCGTGCGATCCGATCATGGAGGCTAATTCTTGTCCGCCACTGTGCAGTATCTTGTCGGCAAAGATCGGCATCAATACGGAATATGGCATTCCCGCTACACTCACCAGGCCCAGCAGGATCACCAAGGCCCGGATCGGCGCCGTCCGGTTTACGAACTGGAAGCCTTCCATGATGTGCTCCCAGGGTGGTGTCTTGGTGGAGATCCGCGAGGGAGCATGCACATTCATCATTAGCAGTCCCGCAATCACCGCGATGTAGCTGACGGCATTCGCGAAGAAACACCAGCCCTCGCCGAGCCTTGCCACGAGAACGCCCGCCACCGCGGGACCGACGACGCGCGCGCCGTTGAACATGGAAGAATTCAGGGCAATTGCGTTCATCAGATCTTCTTTGCCCACCATATCCACCAGGAAGGATTGGCGCCCGGGGATATCGAATGCGTTCACCACGCCCAGCAGCGCGGCAAGAACAAAGACGTGCCATACCTCGACCCTGTGCGTCAGGGTGAGTGCCGCCAGGACGAAGGCCAGCAGCATGGAGGCGACCTGCGTAGCGAGGACGACGTGTTTGCGATTGGTGCGATCGGCGACGAAGCCGCCGATGGGAGCGAACAAGAAGACCGGAATCTGGCTGGCAAACCCCACTGCCCCGAGCTTCAACCCGGATCCCGTGAGACGGTAAACGAGCCAGGATTGCGCCACCGTCTGCATCCAGGTGCCAATGAGAGAGATGAGCTGTCCGCTGAAAAAAAGCTGAAAGTTGCGATGGCGCAGAGCGCGTCCTGCGGCCTGCCAGCGAGGTTTGGCCGCCTCAATCGCTTGCGCGCTGTTTACCAGTATATTTGCTGGATTGGGATTGTTCGACGCAGCCACGTTCGTTTCTTTGGATGACTGTGGGCAGCCCTCGGCACCACTATATCGTGAGTGAGGTTGGCGCCATATCCGTGGGGAATGACTTCAGAAGGCCTAAAGTTTTCCACAGGTACGGTCGGAAAGAGCCATAATTTCAACCACTCCTCGATACTCCAAGTGCAACTGTATGACCAATTTGGGAATGATTCACCCGCTGTAACTAACTTGTAACTTCTTTTCTCGGCCGCGGTGAGCTAGAGTAGCGCCTGCGCTCCCCCCCGGCGATTCGGCACCAGGAAGTGACTCTCCTATGACCACTTTTCCAGTTCGAGTTGAACGCCGTGTTGGACAAAGGTTCCTCTACCTTCTCCCGGTCTCCATCCGGCAGGCGTCTTCCTGCGTTGAGAGCGCCGGCTTCACGCAAGATTTGAGTTCGCGCGGAGTCTTCTTCTTTACGGATGCGGCGCTTTCAGAAGGCGCCGAGGTGGAACTCACGCTGCGTATGCCCTCGGAAATTACCTTGGGTGAGAGTATGCGAGTGCGTTGCCGCGGCCGTATCTTACGCGTAGTTAAGCCCGTCGCGTCGCCTCACGATTTGTCGGATAGCGTCCGCGCCGAGACCAAGATCGGCGTGGCGGTCCGCCTGGAGGGGTACGAATATCTGCCCGAGGCGACCGATTCGTCGGCGAAGTTCGCGCGCGTGTCGTCCCTTCATCCCCAGCCCGAGGAAGACCGCCCCCTGGCGCATTCTTCGGCTCGGTCCTGATCTAACCCGAAATCCGCCAGCATTCTGCGGTCGGCGGACATTTTTCAGTTTGGGAGCCAGTTATCTTTTCAAGGCTGGCCCAGTTGGCTTACAATTGGCTGTATCGGAGGCGAAGGCCCCGAAGTTCTTCTTCACCGTGCATTCCCCCCAGCCGTTCACCGTGGTTATCGAGTGTCATGAGTTTTCGCGCGCCATGCGTGGCGGCACGAGTTTGGTTCGTTACCTAGGTCACTTGGCGGAGAGTACGTTCTCTTTCTAACATGCAGACACCGAGAGAAATCAGCGAGAACCGCGCTATGCATGGGATCGCCGTCGCCCTCCTGACCGAGGACCGGGAACACTTATCCGTTCTGCAAAATCATGTGGAAGCGACGCGCCTGGGAAGGGCGGTATTCAGCCATGTTGGGTTTCCGGCTGGGCCAACCGATGCCATTCTCCGGCAACTGCAGGATTCGCGGGCCGAAGTAGTTGTCGTCGATATTCCTTCGCAGGATCCGCAACGCGCGGTCCGGACGGTAGAACTGATTCGGGCCACCACGCTGCAAATCGCCATCTTCGCCAACGGCGACATGACGCATCCGGCGACGATTGTTGCGAGTATGCGCGCGGGCGCGGGCGAGTACCTGGATCATTCCGCCGGGTCTGAGGCTCTGCTCGAAGCGCTTACGCGCTACAGCTCCTCCCGAACCCGGACCTCGGGCGGTGGCGGCAAGGCGAAGGTTTTTACTTTTCTCAGCGCCAAGGGCGGCGCAGGTTGCACTACGGCTGCCGTTAACACTGCGGTGGCCCTGCAGCAGTCTCAGGGCGACGTTGTTCTGGTCGATTTCGCACCTATCGGCCATGCTGCGCTCCACTTGAACCTGCGGCCGCAGTTCGGCGTGCTTGACGCCTTGCAGAACCTGCACCGCATGGATGTTTCGTTGCTGGATGGTTTCATGACCCCCACCAACGAGGGTCTGCACCTCTTGGCGGGACCGCAGCAGCCGTATCCCACCGAACCTACGCCGGGTGAACTGGCGCGCCTGTTCGATCTCCTGGTCCATCACTACCGCTTCGTTGTGGTCGACGCTTCCAGCCGCCTTGATCCTACGACGCGACTGCTCTCCGATCTGTCGAATGCCGTGCTTCTAGTGGCCCAGACCGACGTGGTTTCGCTGTGGAGCGCCGGTCGCATTCACGCTTTTCTGGAAGAAGGAACTGGCCGCGATCGTCTGCGCATCGTACTGAACCGCTATAAGAAGATTCCTGGATTCACGGACGAGGATGTCGAGCAAGGAACGAACTGCAAAGTCTTGTGGAAGGTCCCTAACGCGTTCCACTCGGTGTCGCCCGCGATCGACCACGGGACTCCGGTGGTCCTGCAGGATGGCCCTGAAATCAGCCGCTCCTATCGCGCGCTGGCACAGACCTTGGCTGAAGCGTCCAATCCTGATGGCGGGCCGGATCTGGTCTATGGTCAGGAAGCGGCCCGCAAGAAAGCTCCCAACCGACTCAATCTTTCGGCAGTCCGCGCCGGACAGTAAATCCCAGTTGTCAGTTGCCAATACCCAGTTGCCAGTCTTAACACTGGCGACTGTTTTGTTTGTCATGATTCGGGCAAGAAGTCGGGTGCTACTTCCGCTCTGCCGCCGGAGCGGGCGATGCTTCTTGAGGAAACATCTTGAACGACACTTCGCGGGCGTGTGAGGTCACTTTCTTGTTCACGTCGCTGGCATTTTCGGTGAGAGTTCCTTTGAGGACGAAATAGGCTTCGTCTCCCGGATTCTTGCCTTCGCCCCGCTCGATGGTGCCCTTAAAGTCGAACGACACGCCGTGGACAATTTCAGTCGTGAAGGTCAACTTGTTTCCGTCAAGCTTGCCGGTCTTGAAGAACTGGTCGAGAAAGGCGCCCTTGTCGCTCTCGCCGTCGCCGAATCGCGAAATGAAGCCTGCGACATGCCCTTCATCTTCGACGGTGACCTGCACAAATTCGCCTTCGCGCAAGAACGTATACATCCCCGAGTAGGCGGGCTGGGCCTGGGTGTCCTTCTGGGCAGACGGATCGGCCGGTTTGCTTTCTTGCCCGGCCAGCGCGGCTGTTATGCCGCACAATCCCACCGCTAGCGCTATCGCTAAGCTGATCTTGATTCTCTTCATGGTTGACTCACCGCCCCGCCTCAATCGTACTACCTGGGAGCCGCGCAGGGCGCGCATAGCAAAGAAAAGGCTTCAGCCACGGAGCTGAAGCCGCTACTTGCTAAAGTCTCATGCCTACTTCTTGGTTACTTTTCCTTCCATGAACGGCATCCAGTTGGTGCCATCGATGGAGACTTCGAACTTCATGTTGTAGCTGGTAGGCGACGCTATTTTCAGGGTCATCTTCTGGTTGATGTCCTGCCCGCCGTAGTTCGCAGTGCTTGTCCAGGTCCAGGTATCGCCGGTCATGGAACCCTTGGAGTTCTCTCGCCGTCCCTGGCTGTTGAAGGCGTCATAGGTATAAACATTCTTGTCGGTGTCGTAGCCCATGATCGAGGTTTCGTTACCGTCGCCACCCACTTCGGGAGGCATCTTGAAGGCCCCATGAGATATCACGAAGAAGCTGCCGGGCATCCATTCCGTGGTTTCAGTCGAACTGAATTTTCCGCCGGCGCCCCACGGTCCTTGAGAAATGGTTCCTTCAGTTGTCCAGGTTCCGACGAAGTATTCGAGCTTTTTTACTTCTGCGCCCGGCTTGGGTGGAGTCATCTGCGCCCAGGCAGAACCGGCAAACAGAAGCAGAGCGGTAGCTAAAACGGTCGTCCGATTCAAGTGTGTACTCCTTCAGTTGGAAAGTGCTTCGTCAGATACTACGGGAGGCGGAATTGGATTGCCCAGTGGGATTCGTCAGGTGCTCGACATGACAATTGTCACGCGAGCGCAAATCACTTCGCTCTGGTTGCTTTCCCGTCCATCTCGGTCGTCCACTTCGTTCCTTCTTGCGAGGTTTCGTAGGAGAATTCATACGACGTCGGCGAAGTGATCTTCATGGTGAAGCGGCCCTTTATGATTGTGTTTCCGCGCTTCTCGTCGTTCGTCCATGTCCAGGTGTCGCCATCCACCGAGCCCTTGGAGTCCATGGACTCACCCCAACTGTTGAACTCACGATAGGTGTATGCCCTGTCGTCAGCGGAATAGCCCATGATCCCGAGTCCCGTCCCGTTACCCATGGAACTCCTGATGTCGACGCGGCAGAGGACGAAAAAATCGCCGTCCATCCACTCGCATTTTTCGGTCTCGTTCACCTTTCCGCCCGGACTCATCGGACCCGGCTTGATGTCGCCTTCCAGCGTCCACGCGCCGACAAGAACACCGAGCTTCTTTACTTCCGGACCCGGTTTTGGCGGTTCCATCTGCGCCAGGGAGGCGGTCGCCAGTACCAACCACGCCACAGAGATCATTGCTTTAGTTTTCATTATGGCCTCGCGGATTGTATGGCTGGTTCGTGATTGAGGCTTGAACGGCACTGCCGACTGCGGCGAGATATTAGTCCCCATCGCCGCAGAGAGTCAACCAACTTGGCGGGAATTCGAAAGTGGCTGCGCAAGAAACTTCAATCAACAATAAACAATTAACAATGTTGGGCGTCTACCAATCTCCCCAGTGCGACGCCGTCATCTGCTGAAACTTCATCTTCCACACATCGCCCTGCTTCACCCAGACTGTGCTGAAGTGCTGGTATCGCGGTGGCGGCCCTTGATCCTCAGCCGGCGGTACGCGGAGGACCACGTCATAGGTCACGATGGCAACGCCGTCGCCGGCCGTGACGACTTTCATGTCGTAGGGCAACAAGTCTTTGCCGCCCTCTCCCCATTCGTCGATCATGTCCTGCCGGCTCGAGAGCTGCCCATCGTAATAGACGTATGAAAAGTCATCGGTGAGCGTGCGCTTGAAAAAAGCGACGTCGCCCTTCTTGGCCGCGCTAATGAAACCCTTCTCTGAGGCTATGAGTTCCTGCTCGGTAGGACTTAGCGCTTTGGCCGGTGGGTTCGTGTTCTGCGCACTTGAGTTATAGATGAGGCATGACAACACCAGACATGCCACGAAAGAAAGTTTCATCGGTCCCCTCGTCTACAAACGATATTCAATCGACCAACTCTTTGACGCCCGGCAATCCGTCGATACTCTGGCGGTTCTTCTGCTGCCGATAGATCTTAAGACCTTCCGTGCCACGTTTGCGGCACCAGGCGGGCAGAGCGGCGCGCTCCGCCTCGTATTTGAGGAGAGGCACGCCGTACCCGCAGGAATCGCTGATGCGCGTAACCTCTACGACAATGATTGCACGCGTGCCTTCATAAATTGGAAAGTGGCTTTGCAGGGTCGCGAAGTCTGGCTCGTCAGTTTCGACCACACGCCCCCGGCCGTGCACACGCAAAATCCTGGGCGCTCCCTGAAAGGCGCAGAACATGATGGCGATCCGCCGGTTCTCTCGAAGGTGAGCGATGGTCTCAACGCCGCTGCCGAATACGTCGAGATAGGCGACCGTCTGCGGCGACAGGATGCGAAAGGTGTCTAGACCTTTGGGAGACAGATTGACGTGCCCGTCTGCGGCCAGAGGAGCAGTGGCCACGAAAAACACGCACTGCGCCTGGATGAAACGTGCAATGGCTTCGTCGATCTCGGGATAAGATTTGGCCACCGTTATCCTAGAATTCTCCGAGCTAACTCTGCCCGCGGGACTGAGACTTGCTCGCCCGTAGCCAGGTTCTTGAGCGTGAAAACGTCGGACTTCTCTTCATTTTCGCCGACAATGAGGATGTATTTCGCACCTGCCTTGGTCGCGGCTTCGAACGATTTCTTGAGGCGGAAGGTGTCATCCCCTAGCTCGACGACTACATCATGACGGCGCAACTCGTGCGCCAGGCGCGCGGCCTCTCCGTTTAGACCCGCCATGGGAGCAACGTACACATCTGGCTTTCGGAGTACGCCCTCGGCAGTCTCTTTGAGCGACATAACGAGCCGGTCTTCGCCGATGGCAAATCCGATGCCCGGCGCCGCGGGGCCGCCTAGAGCTTCCGATAGGCCGTCGTAGCGGCCGCCGCCGAGGATCGCGTTCTGCGCTCCCAGCGCTCCGTGTGTGAATTCGAAGGCGGTGCGTGTGTAGTAGTCGAGTCCGCGGACAAGACGGTCGTTTATATGAAACTCGACACCGACCGATTTGAGGATGGCCTGCACTGCTTCGAAGTGCGTCCGCGAATCTTCGCCGAGGAACTGCGTGATGCGCGGCAGGGAAGCAATGATGGGCTGGTCCTCGGGCACTTTGCAGTCGAATACGCGCAGGGGATTCGTCACGGCCCGCCGCTGGCAGTCTCCGCACATTTTGTCTTTCACGGGTTCGAGGGCTTTGCGTAGCGCCTCGTTGAACTGGACACGATCCGTCGGCGTCCCCACCGAGTTCAACTCGAGATTCCAGTCGGTGATGCCAAGGCGATCGAGGAGCGTGGCCAGCATCTCCAGCACTTCCGCGTCGCGCGCAGGAGACTCGCTGCCTGCGCTGGCAGGGCCGATCACCTCAGCGCCAATCTGATAGAACTGGCGGTAGCGGCCCTTCTGCGGGCGTTCGCGGCGGAACTGGGGACCGATGTAGTAGAGCTTGTTCAGGCCACGCTTCGCAAGACCATGTTCGATATAGGCGCGCACCACACCCGCGGTATTTTCGGGACGCAGGGTTTGCCACTGTGGCCGAGTATCAACCGGCAAGTTTTCACAGGTGACAGCCAGCCCTTCCACGTCAAACCTTACGCTGTTAGGGACAGGCTCCGCGGTTACCAAGTGTAGATTCTTGAAGTCGAAAATATTGCTATCTTTGAATGTTTTCGCCCTTTTGAGTTCATTCATTACCTCTGGCGTAAGACGATATGAGAATACAAAATAGTCCTCTTGGCCATTCTGATACCAAGTGGGCACAGGGGACACAGGCGTGGCAGTACTGGGGTTGATACTCGAGAATGATTGGACCGCTGGGAACTTCTCGGTTAACCACTTCTTGTAGACAGCGTAGTCGGCAGCTTTAACCCCATCCTCCCAAGTAAACATCTCTTTCGAAACAATATCGGTCTCTTCCCCAACCCCGCGAGCGAAGAGTTCTGTCGCTTCGAAAATCGGCGTTCGAATTTCCTGGAAGTTGTAGGCGCGGAAGACGTCGCGCACTGCGGCCTCGACAAAGTTCCAGAGCGCCGTTTCCGGCGGCAGTAAATCCCGCGTGCCTCTGACTGCTTTGATCATTATAGTTCTCAGTTCCCAGTTCTCAGTTCTCAGCGGGCCTGTTCCAGTCACCCCTTCGGTCCTGGCCTCGGAGTTTCAACTGAGAACGCAGAACTGAGAACTGGGAACTTTTTCTAACTCTCCCTCAAATACTCATCTTTATACCCAAGATAATTCCGCGCGTAGCGCATGATTACTTCCTGGTCGTCCGCTTCCAGCTTGCGGCGGAACTTGCCCGGGGATCCCATCCACAGCGAGCCGGGCTCGACTACGGTCTTCTCGGGAATCAACGTTCCTGCGGCGATGATCGATCCCGCACCAATCCTCGCACCGTTCAAGATGATGGAACCCATCCCGATCAAGCAGCGGTCTTCGATCACGCACCCGTGCAGCGTTACCGAATGCCCCACCGTAACGTACTCGCCAAGATAGACGCCCCACTGCTGCTTCATCCCGTGGAGGACGCTGTTGTCCTGCACGTTGGTGTGCGCCCCGATGCGGATCTCATGTACGTCACCGCGGAGGACGGCATTCATCCATATTGAAGCATGCTCGCCCAGCGCCACGTCGCCGATGATCTGCGCCGAGGCGTCGACGTAGCAGGTGGCCGGGATGGCTGGGGTGATTCCTTTGAAGGATCGAATCATCAGTACGATCGAATCCACAAACTCTGCGCGGAATGCTTATTCTCGCGCCGACACCAACTGTCGTTCGCTGGCCACGCCCAGATGCTGGCGCAGAATGTTCAGCATTCGCCGCAGGGGTTCGGCGGCTCCCCACAGCAATTGATCGCCTACAGTAAACGCGCCCAGGAATTGGGGACCCAACTTCAATTTGTGCAGGCGGCCGATGGCGACATCCAGCCGCCCGGAGACCGAAGTGGGCGTCAGATCGCGCAAGGTCGCTTCTTTGTTGTTCGGAACCACCCGTACCCATTCGTTAGTGCGAGCCAGAATTTGTTCGATCTCCGGGAGCGGGAGGTCTTTGTTCAGCTTGATGACCAATCCTTGGCTATGGCAACGCATGGTTCCCACGCGGACGCAGATGCCGTCCACCGGCACCGACGGCTCGAGGCCCATGATCTTGTTGGTCTCAGCCATGCCCTTCCATTCTTCGCGTGTCTGGCCGCCCGGCATTTCTTTGTCGATCCAGGCCAGCAGGCTGCCCGCCAGCGGCGCGCCAAACTCCTGCGTGGGCAGAGCATCCGACCGCTGGGCCGCGATCACCATGCGGTCGACTTCGAGCGCATTTTCTGAGGGTGACTTGCGAACCGGATCCACCAGACGTCCCATCTGCTCGACTAGTTGCAGCATCTTGGCCGCACCCGCGCCGGAGGCCGCCTGGTACGTCATGGTCGTGATCCACTCGACCAGCCCTTCTCTCAATAGACCCGCCATCGCCATCAACATGAGGCTGACGGTGCAATTGCCGCCGATGTAGCTGCGCACGCCGCTTGCGAGTCCGCGCTGAATCACGTCTCCATTGACGGGATCGAGAACAATGACGGCATCGTCGGCCATGCGCAGCGTGGAGGCGGCGTCGATCCAGTAACCCTGCCATCCACTCTTGCGTAGCGGAGCGAAAACTTCTGTGGTGTAGTCGCCGCCCTGACAGCTCATAAGAACATCGCAGGTCGCGAGTTGGTGGAGATCTCGCGCATCCTGCAACACCGCGCGCCGAGCTTCCTGCGGGCCCGCGCCGCCCACGTTCGAGGTCGAGAAGAAGACGGGCTCGATGCCCGCGAAGTCATTCTCCTCGCGCATGCGCTGCATAAGGACGCTGCCAACCATCCCGCGCCAACCAATAAAGCCAACTCGTAGCATAGGTAGTTAGTTTACTAGACGGTCTGCCATTTCCCACACTGGGAACAGCCCCAAAAAGACTCCACCGGATCACAGAACTCCGCTCCCCACCCATGCTATGCAAAAAGTGGTTTCTCCTTTTTCCCGCGGAGAAGCTTCCCGGCCGCGCATTACTAGGGTGCGCTCTCCGGTTCTTCTCCGCGGGTTTTCCTGCCTCGCGTCCGGTTAACGCGCGTCAGGCGTCCCTCCGAGTTGGTAGCGAAACGATCCCGCACGCAGGGGCGACCTCATGCTTTCGAAGCGCATTTCTCTCTTTGCTCTCATTCTGGTTCTGGTCATCATGCCGGCGCCGCCACGACTCTGGGCGCAGGACTCCGCTATTGGGACCATTCGTGGGACTGTGCTCGATGCTTCCGGCGGGCGCATTGCCCAGGCTTCGATCGTCGTGGTCAATACCGCGACTGGACGCGCTACAACACGAGCTCGCCCGCCGATTTTTACATTTGGCAGCCAAATGGAGACGATGTCACGCGGGCGCGAAGAATCTTGCCGCTTTTGCTGGTCACAAGGGTAGTTAACTTCTTTGTAGTTAAGCGCCTGAGACGCTATTGATCGCATTCCAAGAGTCTCAAAATGATTCCGCCTACATCCCGGTGTTGGGAGATTTCAGCGCCTTCCTCTTGACTTAGGGTCAAATCCTTGTAATAACTATTCGGTCCATCTGGACGGGTTTGGGGGTGTGTCAGTTTGGCAGAAGTAAGGCTTCAAGAGGGAGAATCCCTCGAGAACGCTCTGCGCCGCTTTAAGCGTAAGGTGCAACAGGAAGACATCATCAAGGAGGTCAAGCGCCACTCCTTTTACCTGAAGCCCGGCGAGAAGAAGCGTGTGAAGGCCGCGCTCGCTCGCAAACGAGCCCGCAAGAAAACTCGTAAAGAACAGGACTAACACATGAAAAGGGCCGCTCCCTCCCGGGGCGGCTCTGCTCAATCTGGCCCCCACCATGTTGAGCTGCATCAGGGATGATTCATATTCATAAATCTTCCGGCATCTAAGCACGATAGTTTGTACCCACGTTCCTTCCTGGAACGTGACGGGCCGAGTCCACGGGGCAGTAGAGGGGGGATGTAACAACCTGTATTTTCTCCGTACCACCGCAGTTCCTTCCCCGCGGGTGGGCGCGCGGAAACGGGCTGAAGGGAGCCATCCTCAAATGGAATTTTCGGACAAGGTGCTGAAGTGTATTGACTGTGGGGGTGATTTTGTTTTCACCGCCGGGGAACAGCTTTTCTTTCACGATAAGCAATTCAAGAACGAGCCGAAACGCTGCAAGGCCTGCAAGGCCAAGCGGGTCTCCGTCCTGGGCGCGCCTCCAGTGCCTGGGCAAAACTACCGCTACACGAAGGTCGAGACCCAGGCTACCTGCTCGGGATGTGGGAAACAAACTACCGTTCCTTTCCGTCCCACCCAGGGCCGCCCTGTCTTCTGCCGTGAATGCTTCCAGTCGCGCAGGACTGCTGCTTCTGCCTGATTTGTCTGCCGGAGGTAGGTTCGGGCGAAGCTGAGCCGAAGTGTGCGCTACTATTGAATTGTGCCCGGATACTACGTAGAGAACTTCGGTTGCCGCGCCACACAGGCGGATGGCGCCGCTCTTGAACGCCAGTTCGAGGAGCGAGGACTGGCTCGCGCGTGCACTCCCGCGCAAGCCTCCGTGGTCGTCCTGAACACATGCACCGTCACGGCCGCGGCAGACCATGATGCCCGGGCTGCGATTCGGCGTGTCCAGCGGCAGAATCCCGAGGCAGAAATCGTGGTCACCGGATGCTATGCGCAGCGGGCGCCGGAAGAGATCGCGTCGTTGCCGGGTGTGAGCTACGTCATCGGCAACTCCCACAAGCACCAACTGGCAGAGATTGTGAGTGCCGCTCGGGTTGAATCTGCATTCGTCCCGTTAGCGAATCTAACCGAGAACCGAGAACCGAGAACTGAGAACTGGGTTTTCGTCTCCGACATTTTTGCCCACACTGAACTCTTGGCCGCTCCTGTCTTCGATGCCGCCAATGAGCGCACACGGCCCAATCTCAAAGTACAGGACGGATGCGACAACCGCTGTTCGTTCTGCGTGATTCCTTACGTTCGCGGGCAGAGCCGGTCGCTAAAAATGCAGCAGATCATCCGCGAAGTGAGGGCGCTGGTGGAGTCTGGGTATCGCGAGGTCGTGATCAGCGGGATCAATCTGGGGCGATGGGGAAGAGACTTGGACGGCTTCCGACTTCCGGGATCCAGCGTCCGGAGTTCGAATACTCACTCAGACCGTGTGTTCCGAAAGCCGGGAGCCGAAAGCCGGACGCCGCGTTTCGAAGACCTCATCCGCGCGATCCTCTCCGAGACTGCGCTTGAAAAACTTCGCATTTCTTCCGTCGAGCCAATGGACTGGTCGGACGAATTGATATCTCTTGTGGCCTCTTCGCCTCGGATTGCCAAGCATGCGCATGTGCCAATGCAATCGGGGAGTGACGCGGTATTACGGCGCATGCATCGCAAGTACCGCCCGTGGCACTATCGCGAGAAGATCGAGAAGATTCGCACCGCCATGCCTACCGCGGCGATCGGAGCCGACGTGATGGTCGGATTCCCCGGAGAGACCGATGCGGAATTCGAAGCTACGCGCCGGTTGATCGAGGACTTGCCCTTCACCTACCTGCACGTATTCACTTACTCGGCGCGGCCGGGCACTCCCGCGGCGGCGATGCCCAATCAGGTGCCGGTGCCCTTGGCCCGCGAACGCAACCGCGTTCTGCGCGCACTGGCTGGGGAGAAGAAATTGGCGTTCATGCGAGGTTGCGTAGGCAGGTCCATTGCGGCAATCACGCTGAACGCCGGCGGGGATTGCAATGGAGAGTTTACTGAGGCTCTCACCGACAATTATCTGAAGCTGCGCCTGCAGGGACGGCACCAGGCGAACCGCTGGATGCCTGCTCAAATTGACAACGTCGTGAGTGGAGGCCTGATCGGAACTGTCTCCCTGTCGACCTAAGCATCTTTATCGAACGAGATCGCTGCGAAAAACAAGCAGGGGCACGGGCGTGCCCCTCTTTCTTTATCGAACGGTTGTCGAACCTACCGGGCGCTAATTTTACGCGCTGGCGGTGGCGGCCAAAGCCTTGGGTGCTTCGGGCTTCGCCTGACCTTGCGCTTGGTTCTGCTTGCCTTCGCTGCGGACCTGAATCCCGCCCTTGAGCGCGGCGCCGTCTTCCACGCTGATGCGCACGGTCGAAATGTCTCCGCTGACCGAGCCTTCGGCGCGAATGTCAACGCGATCGCTGCACTCGATGTTGCCATTCACCTTGCCCATGACCACGACTTCGCGGGCCTGAATGCTGGCGTCAACTTTGCCGTTGCGTCCGATGGTGACGCGGCTCTCGGGCATGTTGATTTTGCCCTCGATGCGGCCATCGATGTAGAGAGCTTCGGAGCCGCTGATTTCGCCTTTGATGACCAAAGTGCGTCCGATGGTGGCTTGGTCGACGGGAGCGGTGACGGTCTTGATGGGATTGTAAGCGTTGGGGTTGGAAGCCGGTGAGTTCGACTTCAAGTTAAACGAGTTCTCCGACGACTGAAGCATGCGACCTTCCTCTGGGTTCCCGCGCAGCGTTGCGTCCCTGGGACGGCGGGCGCCGCTTGATGCGGTTGGTCTTGAAATTTGTGGCCTTTCGGCAGTTGCTGGCCACTTGGCCAACCTGACTATCGCACAGGGGTAAGTCGAGGTGAGAGATTACGGAAGACGGTGTACGGGTGCGGAGGCAGTTTTCAGGGAGGAGAACAGCACCCTTGCCGGGATTCTCTAGACTGATTCCTGCAGGTTCTCCGAGAGTTCTTCCCACTCCTGGATTAGCGCGGCATGACTGGCTTTTTGCTGGTCGAGTTCCTGCGACTGGCGCTGGCTCTCGTCTGCGCTGACGAAATTCTGCAGGGCGGTTTCAATGCGCGCGATGGCATCCTCAGTCTCGCTGATCTTGGCCTCCAGTTCGTGGATGCGGTCTTCCATCTGTTTGCGTTTGATGGGATTCATGCGCTTCTTGGCGGCATCCGGCAAACCTGCGCTTTCACCGCTGTGATTTCCGTTCGTCGGCACGACGGCAACGGGGTCGGCCGCGGATAGGCTTTCATTCCGGACCTTCTTTGCGCCCGGAACATCGTCGAGCGTGGGCGCGACATGCTGTCCGCCTTGCTTCCGCCAGAGATACTCTTCGTAGTTGCCGGGGAAGACTTCGACTTTTCCGTCGCCGACTTCGAAGACGCGGGTGGCCAGCTTGTCGATGAAGTAGCGATCGTGCGAGACGAAGACAACCGTGCCCGTGTACTCCATGAGCGCATTCAGCAGAACGTCTTTCGCGCGCAGGTCAAGGTGATTTGTCGGCTCGTCGAGCAGCAGAAAGTTTGCCGGATGCAGCAGCAGGCGCAACAAAGCGTAGCGGCCGCGCTCGCCGCCAGAGAGGACGCCGATCTTTTTGAAGACGTCTTCGTTCGAGAAGAGAAAACACCCCAGAAGGCTGCGCAGCTCCGTTTCGCCCGAGCGCGGGGAGGCTTCGCCGAGGTCGTCGAGGATGCGGGCGTCGGCATCGAGTTCTTTGTACTGATCCTGGGCGAAATAGTCGGCTTCCACGTTGTGGCCGAGGCGGTATTCGCCGTGAGTGACCTTTTCCGTGCCCGCAAGAAGTTTGATCAGCGTTGACTTGCCGGCGCCGTTGATGCCGACCAGGGCGATGCGGTCTCCACGCTCGATCATGAAGTCGACGTTGCGAAAGACTTCCTTGTCGGTAGCGCCATTTTTCCCGGGATAGCTTTTGGCCACGCCTTCGAACTCGGCGACGATTCGGCCGCTCGGCTTGGGTTGCGGAAAGGAAAAGTGGATGGTTTTCTCTTCCGGCGGAATCTCGATGCGCTCAATCTTTTCGAGTTCCTTGATGCGGCTCTGGACCTGCTTGGCCTTCGTAGCCGTGTAGCGGAAGCGGTTGATGAAGACTTCAAGCTGCTCGATCCGGTCGCGCTGGTTCTTGTACGCGGCCAGCAGTTGCTCGTTGCGCTGCGTTTTTTGGGCGAGAAATTTGTCGTAGTTGCCGGTGTAGAACCAGAAACGCTTATTCCAGATTTCGGCGATCTTGTTGACCGTGACGTCGAGAAAGTAGCGGTCGTGCGAGATCAACACGAAGGCGTTTGGATAGTTCTGCAAGTACTCTTCGAGCCAGTTGCGGGCTTCGAGATCCAGATGGTTGGTGGGCTCATCCAGCAGCAGCATCTTGGGCTGCTGCAGAAGGAGTTTGGCCAGGGCCAGACGCATCTGCCATCCGCCAGAGAATTCGTCGGTGAGGCGCAACCAGTCTTCCTTGGTGAAGCCCAAGCCCATCAGAACGCGTCCAACCTCCGCTTCGATCGAGTAGCCGTCGCGAGTACGGAACTCGTGTTCTACGCGATGGTAGCGGTCGGCGACCGCGGAATATTCGGGGCTGGTGTGGTCGAGCTCCGACATGCTGCGGGTCAGAGATTCGAGTTCCACCTCCATCGCGCGCAGGTCGTCGAAGACCGACATGCACTCGGCGAACACCGTGCGTCCAGTGAGTGTCAGGCCATCTTGCGGAAGATATCCGGCGGACGTGCCTTTGGCGATGATCAGGCTGCCGTAGTCGAAGGTGTCCAAGCCGGCGAGGACCTTCATGAGCGTGGACTTGCCGGTGCCATTCCCGCCGACCAGGCCGATGCGGTCGTGCGGCGTGATGAGCCAATCCGCGTTTTCGAAGAGGAGTTTGTGGCCGAAACGTTTTCCGGCGCCGGAAAGCTGAATCATGAGTTCTGGATTACGCGCTCGAATTATCGTCTCATAAAAACGGCTGCCAGTTACCAGCGCCCAGTTGCCGGTATTTTAGGAAGGTACACCGCTGACTAGGAAAAGCCTTAACCACGAAGGGCACCCTTCGGCTGCGCGCAGGGCAGGCTAAGGTTCACGAAGGAAAACGCAAGTCCAGGTTAGACCGACGGCTGCTATTGGGCCGAGGCAGCGGCGCGCGGGCCGGGATAGGCTCCCCAGAGTTCGTGGTGGAACTGGATGCGTTCGAGGGCGCGGTCGATGACCGTATCGAGTTCACGGGAATACTTCACTTCGCGCCCCTTGGCGAGGCGGCGCTTGGCTTCTTCGGGACCCACCCAGGTCGGCTTGCGGTTGCCCTCGTCGGGCCGGCGCATCTGGTGGATCTCCATGAGGAAGGCCTTCACTACGAATTCCTGCACGCCGCCGGGCTGCCAGAACACGCCTTTGGAGTGAAGGTAAAGATGGAAGTGTCGCGGCTCGATTGTGCCAATGGCTCCCGCTTCCTCAGCAGCTTCCCGCTCCGCTGCCTGGCTGTGCGACAGGCGTGGTTCAGGAGATCCCTTGGGGAAAGTCCATTTGTTGCCGCCGTTGGTATTAACCAGGAGGAATTCGATCTCGGCATCCCGCCGTCGATAGCAGATCGCGGCGACTTGCAGCGGCAAGGACTTCGCGACGCGTGCGGAACCCATGGCGGTGACCTCCTGAGAACAGGCTACAAGCAAGATATTTCACCAGTGTTAAAGTGCAACAAAAATTGTGCACTCATAAGGGTTACGAAAGGGTTACTGCCCATTACAGGCCTTGGCCATAAACCGGGATAGCCGCGCCGGTTACGTCTTTTCCGCCTTCGTCGGCCAGAAACAAGAGGAGGCTGGCGACCGATGCGGGCTGCACCCATTGCGACGGGTCGGCGCCGGGCATAGCTTTGCGGTTGGCGGGAGTGTCCATGGTGCCGGGCAGGATCACGTTGGCCGTGATGCCGGCGTCTTTGTTTTCGAGCGCGACGGTTTTCATCAGCGCCGAGAACGCCGCCTTCGACGCGCTGTAGGCACCCACATTCGCGCCCGGAGTCTCGGCGGCACGGCTGCTGATGCCGACAATGCGTCCCGTGCCCGCCTTCCGCATGTACGGGATGACGGCGCGCAAGATGTGAAACGCGCTGTTCAGGTTCATGTCGAGCATGCGCTGGAAGGTGGCGTCGTCCGTGTCGGCGACGGATTGGCCTCCTGCGAATCCGCCGACCAGGTGGGCCAGGACATCGATTTTGCCGAAGCGGGCGATGACGATGTCTGCAGCCTTCCTCGCCGAGTCGAGGGTGTCGAGCGTCGCGGGGAGCGCGGTGAAGTTGGGGTGGTTGAAGGCCGACTGCTGGATGTTAGAGGCGAGTCCGACCACGGTGAAACCTGCGTCCAGCAATGCTTTCGTGACTTGAGTTCCGAGGCCGCCGTTGGCTCCGGTGACGAGCGCAATCTTCTCGGGCATAGGGCATCAGCTCCTGGCTCGAACTCATCATAATGCCCCTGCCGGAGGTTTTGGTGGAGACTACAAGCGGAACAACTGCCGAGCGTTGCCATGGGCGATTTTAGCGCGGTCCGGTTCGCTGATGGGAGCGCGGTCGAACCAGTCGGTGGCCTCGGCCATATCCTCATAGGGATAATCGACCGAATACAGAACCCGGTCGGCCCCGACTTCAAGCATCACATCAGTCAATGCCTGGCTGCGAAAGTTACCACTGGTGGTGATATAGAAGTTTTCCCGCAGATATTGGATTATCGGCAGTTTCGCATTCGGCCGAACCCCTGTTCTGGAGACGCGATGATCGACGCGCCAAATGCCGAACGGCAAGCCTTCGCCGAGGTGTCCGAGGATTACTTTGAGCTTAGCGTACTCATCGAACAGTCCGCTGCCCATCAGACGTAGCGCATGAATCGAAGTTTCGACCGCATATCCCCAGGCCGAACCTGCCATCCACGCGTGTCCTTCATAAGCCTGCTGTCGAGTGGCAAGGGGGGCGCGGGGATGAAGATAGAACGGAACATCGAGTTGCTCGACCGTTGCCCAGAAAGGCCGGTATTGCGGCAGATCATAAAACACTGCGGAATCTGCCTGGCCAATCTGGGAGAAGCCGCTGACCAATGCACCACAGAACCCCAGCTCTTTCACGCAACGTGTCAGTTCTTGAGCCGCAGCCTGAGGCTCGTGCATGGGCAACGCCGCGAAGCCTTGGAAACGTTTTGGATATTTTGCGATGTGCTCCGCTAGGTAGTCGTTCCATCGCCGCGACGTAACGATCGCTTCCGACCGACTCACAATGGCCTGAACTCCAGGTGCGGCGTGCGAGAGGATGCACAGTTCGACACCCCCACGATCCATTTCCGCAATGCGCTGATCGCCTACATCGAGCATCTTCACGCGGAAGTCGGGGGTGGGCGCGACCCGATAGGCAGCATCGGCATCCTCCGGGAGGGCGAAGTGCTCCTCCAGCGCTATTTTCCCGGTCATTGGCCCCGGCTCAGGCTTAGCGGTGTCCACCGTATTGCCCATACCAGGCTCGGCTTTCGTTGCCTCGGCGCGAGCCAGCACTCCTGAGGTGGCGAGAGCACCGGTGCTGAGTTCCAAAAACCCACGTCTCGTAAGTCGGCCGCTGTGCGGGACTCTCGTCATTCGGGTCTTCCTTAGCGAGCGCAAAAATACTTCGGAAGTCTACAACAACTTGTTTTCTGGAATTGACTTCTTTCCCCGGCGGCCGGTTTCAGAGTCCGCGCACGAGCCGGGGCAGAGGCTCAGGCTAAATTCCGCTGCAGCGTCCCCCGATCCAATTCATTCTCCCACCGGGCAACCACCAGCGTGGCCACTCCGTTGCCGATCATGTTCACCAGCGCGCGGCACATGCTCATGAAGCGGTCGATGCCCAGGATCAACGCCATCCCCGCCACCGGAATCGTCGGGATCACGCTCAGCGTTCCGACCAGCGCGATGAACGAAGCTCCCTGCACGCCGCTGGCGCCTTTCGAGGTCAGCACCGCAACCGAGAAGATCATCATCTGCTGCATTAAGGTCAAATGCGTGTTCGTCGCCTGCGCCACGAACAGCGCGGCGAGCGTCATGTAGAGGGCGCTGCCATCGGTGTTGAAGGTATATCCGGTGGGGACGATCAGACCGACCAGCGAGCGCGAGCAGCCGAGGGCTTCCAGCTTTTCCATGAGAGTCGGAATCGCGGTCTCTGACGAACTGGTGGCCAGCACCAAGAGAATCTCTTCTTTGATACGCAGAAGAAATTTCACCAGGCTGAACCCTGCGAGCCATGAGACAAAGCCAAACACGATAAAGACAAACAAAATCGAGGTGACCCAGAACGATGCGATCAGCCGAATCAGGGGGCCGAGAGACGCGAGCCCATATTTTCCAATCGTGAAGGCCATGGCTCCGAATGCGCCGATGGGCGCGAAGCGCATCACGATATTCACCATGCGAAATACAACCTTGGTCAGCGACTCCAGCATTGCGACCAGCGGCTTAGCATGCGCGCCCGCAGCGGACACAGCAAAGCCAAACAGAATGGAAACGAAAACGACTTCCAGAATGTCGCCTTTGGCGAAGGCGTCGACCATCGTGGTGGGAATGATGTGCATCAAAAAGTCGGTGACGGTCTGCGTCTTTGCTTGTCCGGCGTAGTCCGAGACAGCGCGGGCGTCGAGCGTGGCGGCGTCGACGTTGAAACCGCGGCCGGGATGCACCACGTTCCCGACGAAGAGTCCGACGAACAGCGCCAGGGTCGATACCACTTCAAAATAGAGAAGCGCTTTCCCTCCCACGCGGCCCACTTTGCGCAGGTCTTGCATGCCGGCGATCCCTGTGACCACGGTGCAGAAGATCATGACCGTGATGATCATGGTGATCATGCGGATGAAGGCGTCGCCCAGGGGTTTCATGGCGACCGCGCGCAAGGGACTGAGGTAGCCGAAAAGAACTGCGATCACAATGCCAACGGTCACCTGCACCCAGAGTGAGGTGTAGAAGGGCTTGGGGCGCGGGGTGGGAGAGTCGAGTTGCGGAGTTGGAGTCGCCATTGATGGTCTTTCGGTTACTTTCGGGGAAAACAATTCGCGTGCCAATTGACGCTTCAGTCCGTCTTAGTTCGCAGGGGCCTCCAGCGTTTTCACCAGCCACGGGATGATGACTTCTTTGAATATCTTCGGATCTGGCCACACACCGACTTGTCTTCCGAGATGGCCGCCGTGCGGGTTAATCCACGCGTCTTTCGGTACATCACCTTTGCTCAAGAGCAGGTATTCATCGTCGATGGGAACCTGCGTGTCGAGCACTCCCGCGATGACCAACATGGGCGCCATCGGCTTGCCCAGCAGGCCCTGGTGAAGCAACGACATCTTGGGCAAGTACTCGCCCATCTCGTCGAGAGAATGCACGCCTTCTAGAATGTTCATCAGCGCTGGTACCTGGTCAAAGAGATACTCGTGATTTCCCAGCAGCGAATTCATCAGGAAGTCTTTCTGGAAAAACTTGTCGACCGGCGGAGACTGCGCGCTAGCGCCCCGCAGGCGGGCGCGCTCGACAATCGCCATCTTCGTGGCCCAATATGCGCCCCAGCTCACGCCGTGCAGCGCGATGTGGTTTTTGTCGATCTCCGGACGCGACTGCGCGTAGTCGATAACCTTCGAAAGCATGCGCTCTGAGGTCTCGCTCACTTTGAGCGGAGCTTGTCCGGTGCCGGGGCCGTCGACGGCGAGGTAGCCGATGCCGAACGGAAGAATCGCGCTGAAGCTTTCGGTCAAATCTTCTTTGCGGCTATCGAGTCCGTTGACGGCGATGACCAGCGGCACGGGTCCCTTGGCGTTTTTCGGCAGCCGGAGATAGCCGATGATTTCTTTGCCTTCGAAGCGGATGTGCACAACCTCAAGCGGCGGATCGAAAAACTTGGCGTGATCGAGAAACGCCTCGATTGCCTTTTCGTACGAGCGCTGCTTGCCGGGAGATGCAGGAATAGGCCAGCGCCCGAACGAGTAAATACGCCAGGCGCGGATGTAATCAGCGTTCGCCTTCGTGGGGTCGCTCTTCTCCAGAGACTTTGCCTCGTTGCAATAACGATCCCCGACGCGCATGAATCCCGCGGCCCATTCGTCCTTGTCGGCGGTGTGAATGCTCTCGAAAGCCTCTTTGATATCGGCCGGATCGAGCCCGATCAGCGGATACTGGCCGACTTCGGCGCGATGGATGGCCTCTGTCTTAACCTCGTCGATCGTGCGCTCTCGGTGCTCCTGAGCAAGGGAGGGCGTGGTCACAGCCAGGAGAAGCGGCAGAAGAAGCGAATGTTTGTTGCTCATGACGTGGTCCGTGTCGATTCGCTGGTTCGCGGGATGCGTTAACGAAAAAGGCCGGACCCAAGCGCATCCGGCCCTCTAAATCCATCAATCTGAAGCAGTTAGAACGTTAACTTCAGGCCCAATTGAACGGCGCGGCTGCCCCCAGACCCGATCACCGGATTGGAAGCGGCTACGTCGGGAGTGGCGCATGAACAACCGAAAAATCCTCCTCCACCCGAAGGATCGTTGTGCGCCCATCCATTCTGTCCGCCAAACGGATTGGCGAAGTTGGGATGATTCAAGATGTTGAAGAACTCAACTCGGAACTGTGCACCGAAACGCTCGCCCCACTTGAAGTTCTTGGCGATCGACAGATCGACGTTCCGAAACCCTGTGTCGCGGAAAATATTCCGCCCCATGGTTCCAAAGGTTCCTAGTGCAGGAGGAATCATGTACGAACTGCCGCTGACATAGCAGCCGAAAGACGCGAGCGACGCAATGGTGTTGCCCGGGACGCCTCCGTCCATAGACAGAGCTTTGGCATCGCAAAGCGGATTTCCCGTAGGAGTCGTGCTCGAGGGATCGCCGCTTCCCGGAAAGAAGGGAATGCCCGTGGTCGTGGACTTGAAGTCTTTCGGATTTCCAAAGAAGTCCCAGCGATCATTGAGCTCGCCGGTCAGGCTGACGTCGGTTCCAGCGTCCATCACACCCCAAGGTTGCGCGCCGCTCACAGCTGTGATGGTATTAATCTGCCAGCCTTCCAGCATCTGTCCAAATCCCTTCTTGCCCGGCACCAGGTAGGTCAGCGAAACCGTCAAGCGGTGGCGAATGTCGAAGTCACTGCTGGCGTATTCCCGCTGGTAATTCGTGCTGTCTGAGGGAAGTCCCAGGCCGGCGCCGAAATCCCAGTTGGCGCCCACCATGTCGAGCGCATGCGCATAGGTGTAGCCGGCGACCATGCTCAGGCCGTGAAAGTTTCGCGAGGTTAGCGTGGCCTGCAGGCCGTTGTAGTTCGATCGATAAATATTTCCCATCTGGAAGATCTGCGCCAGATACGGGAACTGTGCGTTGAATGGCCGGCCCAATTGCTCGGAACCGTCATCCAGTGCGGGATTCACCTGATTAATATCCCGGATGCCCACCAATTTCGAGCCGTGGTTTCCCACGTAGCCCACTTCCAACGAAAGATTGGGCGTGATGGAATGCTGGAGGTTGAGCGACCAGGTATACACGTAGGGCGTCTTGAGATTGGGATCCACACCCATCATGCTGCAGGGGTTCAGAAAACAGTTGAGCGGAGTTGTAGGGAAAACGGTTCCCGGGATGCCGGTGACGGCTGGGTCCCAATTGATTCCGCCGTTGTTAGGATCCGAGCCGGAGAAGTTCACCGTGCCCACCGCAATATTTCCGCCAGCGGTGTCGTTGCTCGCATCGATAATGGCGCCCGTAGGCACGGATGACAAGCCGAGTGAATTGTTCAAGGCGAGGAACGATTCCCAGTTCAGAGTTTCATACATCAGGCCGAAGCCGCCGCGCAGCACGGTTCGTCCATTGCCCTTGGCGTCCCACGCGAAGCCGATGCGCGGCGCAAAATTCTTGCCGTCCCGCCCGTAGGGAGACTTGATCTGCATGCCCACCTGCTCGAGTCCGTTGGTTGGACTGAAGTTGCCCAGGAGATCGTGGTCCTCTTTGATGACGGTGTTTACTTCATAGCGCAATCCTAGATTGATGGTCAGAGTCTTGGTGGCTCGGTAGTCGTCCTGGAGAAAACCGGCTATGCCCCAATTGTGAATGTGCCGCGTAGGGTCGCCGATCAGCAGGCTGGCATGCGACGAGAAACCCGCGAAATAATCTTCGATGGGCTGCGCCAGCGTTTGTCCGCCGAGGCCGAATTTGATTCTGCCGCGGGCGCCGCCGTAGGCGCCGCCGGTGAAGCCGTCCCGGTGCAGTTCTCCACCAAACTTAAGGGTGTTCTTGCCATGCGTATAGGAGATGTGATCCACGAACTGCAGGCGTGTGTCGGGTCCTTGCACCTTGGGCCAGTTGAAGCCGCCGAGTTCATTCGGAAAAATGTAGAAGTCGGCAATGTTGATGCGGGGGAGTCCGCCGTAGAGCGGGTTGGTCACACCGGTGTTCAGTCCGTACGACGATGCCGGTACGTTGTGATCGTTAGTGAACGTCGGCTGGTAGAGACGGTTGTAGCCGAAGCGAGCTTCGTTGACCCAATTTGCGTTGGGAACAAAGGTCCAGTTCTGTCCGAAGACTTGTGCCCGGGTGTGGATCTGCGTCAGCCACTGTTCCTGGACCTGCTGGGCATCGGCGACGGTTCCTGAATTGTTGCCAAAAAAATAAAGCGTGCTGAAAGTATTTCGCTGATTCCAGTTGTAGTCGACTTTGGCCACCGCGTTGTCGGAACTCACGGTGTTAGACAAACCATAGTTAAGAGTGGTGGGACCGTTCGGATTGGTGCCATCATTGGTCGGAAAGCCTTTGCCGTTGCAAGTGACGGTGTTGGGCGGAGTGAATGTGCACCCGGCAATCTGCAGGCTCACCGGGCTTACGGTGTATCCGGCTTTAAACACATCTGAGATCGCGTCGGGAATGCTGTTGGCGCAATCCCCCGAGATCACCATGCAGTTGCCGGCGTCGGGCAGCGGAACCGTCGCCCAGGTATTGAGTTGGCTGGTGTTGCCTACCGTGTAGCGTTGTCCTTCATACGCTCCGAAGAAAAACAGCTTGTCCTTAACGATGGCTCCCCCGGCCGTGCCGCCAAATTGCTCCAGGTTGCGCGGATTCTTGGCTCCGGAGCTCACCGTATTGAAATAGTTGCGCGCGTCCATTGGCGTGTCGCGGCCGAACGCATAAGCGCTGCCGTGAATGTGGTTCGTACCGGACTTCAGTCCAACGTTGACGATGGTGCCAGGCTTCCAGCCGTACTCCGCGGAAGGAGCCTGTTGCACATTGAATTCCTGAATTGCGTCGACCGGAAGAATCGTTGCGGAGTCTCCGGCGATGCCGGCGCCATTGATGATGCTCTGGCCCGAGAAGGGCTCGCTGTTAAACAGACCATCGACGAGATATGCATTGTCCTCTGCCCGCAAACCGTTGCTGCTGGTGGTGGAGAATCCTCCGCCGGGATAACGCATAATGCCCGGCCGCAGTTGCAGCAGGTTCTCATAGTTGCGGCCGTTGAGCGGTAGGTCGTTGATCTCCTTGTTGCTGAGCGTGCCTCCCAGAGTCGAGGAAGTGGTGTTCACCAGCGGAATTTCTTCGTTGATGGTCACGGTCTCTGTGACTTGACCGGGTTGCAGTGCGAAATCGGCGCGCACGTCGGTGGCGACTTCAATCTGGACGCTTGGGCGCTCCACGGTCTTGAAGCCCTTGGCTTCCGCGCGGATCTTGTACGTTCCGGGCTGCAGGTCTGGCGCTACGAATGAGCCGGTGTCATCTGTAGTCAGGGTTCGCGAAGTACCGCGCTGCGTATCGGTGACGACGACCGTAGCGCCAGCCACCGCCGCTCCACTTTGATCCGTGAGCGTCCCCAGAATGCGTCCCGCAGGGGACTGCGCAAGGGCGGAGAGGGAGAACAGGATCAGCGTGAGAATCGCGAGCAGCAAGCGGGAAGCTATAGTCACCCGACCGTCGTGGGACGTGCCGGCGCTGAGCATGCGAGATAGCATAGGAACCTCTCCGTGTGTTTCTGGTCCGACAGCCATACCATTATCGGAGAAACAGTGTCAAGGAAATTCAATTTTTGGATGGATCTTGTTGACATGAGCTTATAGCAGTCCGAAGGGAATAGGGAGTCCACAAAGTGGCAACCTTCGAAATACAGGGGAAAAATAGGCCCCGGCACTGGAGTTTGCATCGGGCCGCTATAGTGTAGTAGGATGCTTATGGTCATACCACCATACCTATATACCACTCATGTCTTCCGAACAAACGCTCCAACGCCTTGTGGATATGCGGTATAGTAGCCAGACCATAGCCAGGGTCTCGGCTGGCTTCGCGCCATCTTGTGCGGGGGGCAGGGCAGTGTACAAGCTAGTTCGTACTTCGCGACTCTACGAGCAAATCGTTCAGCAGATTGAAGAATCTATCGTCAAGGGCGTTCTGAAGGCGGGCGACCAACTGCCTGCGGAGCGTGAACTGGCGCAGCGCTTTGGTGTGAGCCGCACTGCGGTGCGCGAAGCAGTGAAGGCGCTGCGCGAAAAAGGATTGGTTGAAGCTTACTCCGGCCGCGGTACGTTTATCACCGACGGCACTACGCAGGCTGTGCGCCAATCCCTCGACTTGATGGTGAAGATCGGGCAGCCGGAAGGCTCTACTCATCTTGCAGAAGTGCGAGCCATTCTTGAGCCGGAGATTGCCGCATTGGCCGCCGTGCGCATTCAAGAGCCCGAATTATCCACCATGCGCGAAGCGGTCGCGGTGATGGACCGCGCGGGACAGGATCCGGACGCCTATATCGAAGCCGATCTGGATTTTCATCTCGCGCTGGCGGAAGGCGCGGCCAACCCGCTCATTCTCTCCTTGCTTGATTCCATCGTGGGATTGCTCCGTGAGCAGCGCCTCCGGATTTTCCGAGTTCCGGGTGGCCCCGAGCGCGGACAGATTCATCACAAACGGATTCTTGAAGCCGTCGAGCGGCACGATGCGGAAAAAGCGCGCGAGACCATGCGCTCACATCTTGAGCAGGTGCGCGACGATAGTCAGGCGCCGGCGGTAAAACGTGTTCCCGGTAAACCCGGCACGCACTAGAGTCGGATGCAAAGATCTGGAGGCAGTGGCGGATGGCGAAATTAGGATTTATCGGGCTGGGAGTCATGGGCAGCCAGATGGTCAATCGGCTCCTGGGCAAAGGCCACACGGTAACGGGCTACAACCGCACGCGCGGCAAGGCACAGTGGCTGGTCGAGAAGGGGATGCAGTGGGCGGACTCCCCTCGAGCGGTGGCGAGCGCGTCGGACTACACCTTTGCCATGGTGACGAATGCGGCCGCCATACACGCGGTCACCGAAGGTCCTGACGGACTGTTGGCAGGCTTGAGCGCGGGCAAGACTTTCATCGACATGAGCACCCTGAGCCCCACCGTGAGCCGCACACTGGCTGCGCGAGTGCGTGCGCTTGGTGCCGACATGGTGGATTCTCCCGTATCCGGCAGCGTGATCACGCTGCAAGAAGGGAAGTTGTCGGTGATGGTTGGCGGCCGCAAAGAGACCTTTGAAAAGATCAAGCCCCTGCTGTTGGATATCGGCCCGAAGGTTACTCATGTCGGCGATAACGGTCTGGCGCTCTCCATGAAGATTGCAACCAACTTGAGTCTCGCCGTGCAGATGCTCGCATTTTCCGAAGGCGTGCTGCTGGCAGAGAAAAGCGGAATTGCGCGTGAAGTTGCGGTGGACGTTCTCACCCACAGCGCGGTTGCGTCGCCCATGATTCAGTATCGCGGACCATTCGTCCTGCAACAGCCGGAAGAAGCGTGGTTCGACGTGAACATGATGCAAAAAGATACGGTGCTCGCGATGGAACTGGGCCGGCAACTCGATGTGCCCCTGCCGACAACGGCCGTCAGCAACGAGTTTCTGACCGCAGCGCGCGGCCTGGGATGGACCAAATACGACTTCGCGTGCATGTTCGACGTTCTGGCGACGATGTCGGGGGTATCGACGCCGGTGACGTCCGGGGGTAAGAAGCGGTGACGACGGCAACCCCCAAGCCGCAAGCGGACCGCGAAAGCATCGAGGCCGTGACCGACAAAGATAAGTGGCTGCGCGTATATCGCCAGATGGTGAGGATCCGCCTGTTCGAAGAGCAGGTGAACGAACTCTATACGCGCGCGCTGATGCCCGGCCTGGCGCACCTATACAGCGGCGAAGAGGCCGTGGCTGTCGGCATTTGCGAAGCCTTGCGTATCGATGACTACATCACCAGCACTCACCGCGGCCATGGACACTGCCTGGCCAAGGGCGCCTCGCCTGATCGCATGTTCGCCGAGTTGCTGGGCAAGGAAGCCGGATACTGCCGTGGCAAGGGAGGCTCGATGCACATTGCCGATCCGGCGACCGGCAATCTGGGTGCGAACGCGATCGTGGGCGGCAGCGTGGGCATCGCAACTGGCGCGGGGTTTGCCTCGAAGCGACTAGGGAACGGACGGGTAGCAGTCTGCTTTTTCGGTGAAGGCGCGCTCGGGCAGGGATCACTGTACGAAGTAATGAACCTTGCGCAACTCTGGAAGTTGCCCGTGATCTACGTCTGCGAAAACAATCTCTACAACGAATACACGCACTTTAGCGAGACGACAGCCGGAACAATCCTTGGCCGAGCTACCGCTTTTGGCATCGAGGCAACGTCGGCCGACGGGCAGGACGTGCGCGCGGTACACGAAGTCGCTACGAGACTGGTAAAGCGAGCACGGGCGGGCGATGGTCCCGCATTCCTGCAGGCCGACACCTACCGCTACAGCGGACATCATGTCGGCGACATCAATCGCGAATACTACCGATCGAAGCAGGAGGAGCAGCACTGGAAGACCCAACGCGATCCCATCAAGTTGCATGCCAACTGGCTGATCGCGCACGCGCACGCCGACGCAAGTGCCCTGGATCAAATTTCAGCGGAGTCACGCTCCGAGATGGAAGCGGCGGTGAAATTCGCCATTGCCGCACCCTATCCCAGCGTCGAGCAGGTCGATGAGGACGTCTATGCCTGAACGCGAACTCACTTTTGCGCAGGCCGTGCGCGAAGCCCTCGCAGAGGAAATGCGGCGCGACTCGCGCGTGTGCATTTTCGGTGAAGACGTGGCCGAAGCGGGAACGCCGTTCAAAGTGCTCTCCGGCCTTGTGGAAGAATTCGGCGCGGAACGTGTTTTGGACACTCCGATCTCCGAAGCGGGATTTACCGGAGTTGGAGTTGGCGCCGCGATGACCGGACTGCGCCCGGTCGTTGACATTATGTTCGGCGACTTTCTGACCCTGACCATGGATCAAATGGTCAACCAGGCCGCGAAAGCACACTACATGTCGGGCGGGCACTGGCGTGTTCCAATGGTGATGCGCACGACGCTGGGTGCAACTCGACGCTCGGCAGCGCAGCACTCGCAGTCATTGCACGCATGGTTCAGTCATGTCCCCGGATTAAAAGTTGTGCTGCCCTCGACACCCTATGATGCGAAGGGCCTATTGAAGACCGCGATCCGCGACGAGAATCCCGTAGTCTTCTTCGAAGACAAGATGATGTACAAGCTGAAAGGCCCGGTGCCGGAGGAGGATTACACGATCCCTCTGGGCGTAGCCGATGTGAAACGCAAAGGGGACGACATCACGCTCGTGGCTACGAGCAGCATGGTGCAGGTCGCCCTGGGCGCGGCCACCGCATTAGAGAAAGACGGCATAAGCGCCGAGGTGGTGGATCCGCGCACGACGTGGCCGCTCGACGAAAAGACTATCGTCGAGTCTGCGAAGAAGACGTCACGCGTGATTGTGCTCGACGAAGGTTACGGGCGCTACGGAGTTACAGCTGAGCTCGCGGCGGTAATCGCGGAAGGCGCGTTTTACGATCTCGACGCGCCGGTCAAGCGGATGGGCGCGATGCACGTTCCGATTCCGTTTTCGCCACCTCTTGAAGACGTCACGGTGCCGACGGAAGAAACAGTTTCAGAGGCCGCACGGCAGATGTGCAATAAGTAAGTCCGCCGCCGAAGGGGCCTGGTTGGCGAATGTTGAGCTTTAGCTAGCGGCTAGAAGCTAGCAGCTAGGAGCTGATTTTATGGGACTCAAAACTCACGGAACCATGGCGGTGGACTGGGAGAACCGGATCGATTTCGATCGCCTCCGGCGCGAGCGCCTGCAGAAAGCGAAAGACCTTCTGAAGCAGTCTTCCATGGGTGCGCTGCTCTGCTTCGACATGAACAATGTGCGCTACCTGACGTCGACTCATATCGGCACGTGGGCGCAAGACAAGGCCAACCGCTTCACTCTCCTGCCGCAGAACGATGAGCCAATTCTCTGGGACTTCGGCTCCGCCGCCAAACATCATCAATTGAATTGTCCGTGGCTCGACGGCCGCTCGCGCCCTGGAATCTCCATGCTGCGCGGCGCAATGACACCCCAGATGGGCCGTGCCGAAGACGTCGCCAAGAAGATTTATCTCGAACTCGAGATGCGTGGCCTGCATAAAGAGCCCGTCGGAATCGACATTATCGAACTTCCGGTCCTCTTCGCATTGCAAAAAGAAGGCATCCATGTCGTGGACGGACAGGAACTCATGTCCGAGTGCCGCGTCATCAAGACACAGGACGAAATCTCGCTGCTCAACACGTCGGCGATGATGGTCGACGCGGCCTACGACGAACTCTATCGGGCGATGAAGCCGGGCCTGCGCGAGAATGAGGCCGTCGGGCTTGTGAGTAAAGTCCTCTATGATTTGGGCTCAGAGTATGTAGAAGCGGTGAACGCAATTTCCGGCGAGCGCTGCAATCCGCATCCACACGTATTTTCTGACCGTGTCCTGCGCCCGGGTGATCCCGTCTATTACGACATTCTGCATTCCTACATGGGATACCGCACCTGCTACTACCGCTGCTTCACCGTAGGCTACGCTTCGCATGCGATGGTCGACGCCTACAAACGTTGCCGCGACTATCTCGACGCTGCGATTGAGCTGGTCCGTCCCGGACGCACCACTGCCGAGATTGCCGCAGTCTGGCCCAAAGCCACCGACTTCGGTTTCGCCAACGAAGAAGCGGCCTTCGCGCTGCAGTACGGTCACGGCATCGGACTCGCGATCTGGGAAAAGCCGGTGATCAGCCGCCTGGTCTCGTTCGAGCATCCGGTAGAAATCAAGCCGGGCATGGTGTTTGCTTTGGAAACATTCTGGCCTTCTACCGATGGCTGGAGCGCCGCACGCATTGAAGAAGAAATCGTGGTCACGCCGACCGGGCACGAAGTCATTACGCGCTTCCCGGCAGAACAACTGTTGGTAGCGGGTGCGCATTATTACACGGTGAACGGTCCGCTGCCGACCACACGAGAATCCGAAGCTTCGCCCAGCGAACGCGTGGTCGAGATGATTGAGGCCAGCGCCAAAACTGAGCGGGTAGGAGTTTCGGGCTGAAGGCCATAGTTGTGAAAACGCAAGCCTTCCCCCCAACAGACGACTATGGCCTTCAGCGTTGTAATGCCCGCCCTCGAGATGGCGCAGGAAACCGGCAAGCTCATTGCCTGGCGGAAGCAGGAAGGTGACCGCGTTAGCAAGGGCGAGCCGCTGCTCGAAATAGAAACCGACAAAGCGGTCGTCGAAGTGGAAGCGCCTGCCGACGGCATCCTCGCGGGAATCAAGGCGTCGGCAGGGGCGGATATTCCGGTTGGACAGACGATCGCCTGGATCGTCGCCCCCGGTGAAGCGCCGCCTGCGGAAAGCGCGCCCGCAGCGCCCGCGGCACGGGCCGGATTGCATCCGAAAACAGAACAGCCGTCGCCCGTGGCCGCAACTGTCAGTCCCGCACCGGCTTCAACCGCAAAGATTTCTCCCAAGGCCCGTCGTCTCGCGAAAGAACTGGGAGTCGATATCGCGACCGTGCATGGCTCGGGTCCCGGCGGAGAGATTCTTGCCTCGGACGTGCAGGCTACTGCCGCAACTCCTGCCGTCCCCCCAGCCGAGAAGAAATCCGGAACCATCGAAGTGCCCAGTTCCCTCGGTCGCATCATGGCCGAGCGCACCACTCAGAGCTGGACCACCGTGCCTCACTTCTTTGTGACGCGCGACATCGATGCGGGCGCTCTTGACGAGTACCGTGAACGAGTGGTGAGCGAAATCGAAAATACCCACCAAGTGCGCATTACGCACACAGACTTGCTGGTGGTGCTGGTGGCGCGAGTGCTCCTAAAACATCCGCGATTGAATGCCAGCTGGACTACCGAAGGAATTCGCCTGCACGATCACGTGAATATGGGCGTGGCGATCGCCGTCAGTGATGGAGTGGTGGCCGCGGTCATCCCCAACGCACACACAGCAAACGTTGTTGAGATCGCTCTTCGGCGCCGTGATGTTGCTGAGCGCGCGCGGGCCGGCAAATTGCGTCCGGCAGACATTGCCGATGCCACCTTTACAATCAGCAATCTGGGCATGTATCAGGTGGACCAATTCAGCGCGATCATCACAGCGCCGCAAGCCGCCATTCTCGCGGTCGGCGGCATTGCTGACCGCGTTGTGGCAATCGAAGGCAAGCCGGCAGTCCGGCCCATCATGACCCTGACTGTCTCGTGCGACCATCGGGTCGCCGACGGCGCGAAGGCCGCATTGTTTCTAAGCGACCTTGCGGAAGCACTCCGCGCTCCCTCTAAGTTTCTAACGTAGGAGTTTCAGCGGCAGTTGGAAAGACAGTCGATGGCCCACCCCAGATTCTGTCCCTTGCTCCCTAGAACTCGCGCACAATAATCGTCCGCTGGCTTCCCATGGAGCCATCACCTTGCGAAACACCCGACGCTCCGATGAAAGTGTTGCAGCCACCGCTGGAGTTATCGTCGGCTTCCTGCACCTGGAAGGTGTGGGAGCCTGCGGCCAGATTTTGCAGGGACATGATGGTCACCGAATTGATTTCCGAGCTCAGATTATTGTTGTTGCTGTTGTAGCTCACGGAGCTGAGTGCGACGATTTTGCTGTCTACGACTAGATAGAAGTTCGCGATCACACACTGATCTGTCGTAACTCCGCCAAGATTCGCCATCACCAGGACACTCGGATTCGCCGTCGTCTTGGTGATCGTCATGTTCGGAACCAGGCAGTTGGCGCTTGCCGTCGAAAGCGTGCCCGTGCAGTGGCCTACGCTGGCATAGCTGGTACCGTTAGAAGCCGAAACCTTGGCGGTCACATTGGCGCTGGCAATTTTGCCTGCCACCGTGAGATTGCCTCCGCCATTCTGACCGATGATGTTGACGTTGCCTGAATTATCGATCGTCGCCAGCTCATTATTGTTGCTGCGGAAATGAATGGACGCAGTGCCGCCGGCGTTCACATAAGTCCCGCCGTTCGGCCCACCCAGCAAGGCGTAGTTGGTGCATCCCGACAGACCGCTGGTGGTAAATCCCACTCCCGCATAGCCCGAGCCGCAGCCCGCATCGCCAATCAGCGCGGAGTTACCATTCCCAGCTACCGAAACTGGCCCGCCCTGAAACTGTCCGGCAATCCCGCCACTCGTAGCGATTCCCTTGATGCCGATCGCTCCCTTGCCATTTACTCCGATGGTCCCTTGTCCATTTACGCCGACCGATCCCCGCCCAAATACGCCGACGTTCGGAGCGATGCCCTCCACACCGTAGCCCGTTGAACTCGCAGTGCTCCCGTAAACGCCCGTAGCGGCGCCTGACGGGAAAGTCGCCGTGCCCATCACGCCGTAGTTGCTCGCAACCAGCCCGGCGGTAGTGCCGAACACGCCTACATTGTTGCCCAATCCTTCAACGCCGTATCCGGTCGACGAAAAGCCCGTCGTTCCATAAACGCCGGCGGCGCCTCCCGAGCCTTGAACCCCGTAGCCGTTGGGACTGTAGCTGATGCCGTCCACTCCACTGGATGGAAACGCGCCAGAACCAGTGGACGTTGCGACGCCCATAACGCCATTGCCGGTTGGACTGGCTGATGTGCCATACACGCCCGCCGTATAACCGCTCGTCGCCGTTTCGTTGCCCTCCAAGCCATAGTTGCTCGGATTGCTGGTATTGCTGATGAAGCCGTTAGCCGTAATTGCGCCATTGCTGGCGATGCTCAACCCCGTTTCTGCTGGAGCAATCGCCCCCGAACCGAATAAGAGATTCAACGTCGCGGAGGGACTTGCCGTGTTGTTGCGCGCAGGCTCGGCCTGCCATTGGAACATCTGATTCGTCGCAGCGCTGGTGCCGCTGTTGAATGCCGATGCTGCCATGTTCAGCGGTTGCGAATTCCTTCCCACCGTCGCTGTGGCGTTCCCGGTCGCCGGCAGAATCAGCGGTCCGCGCACGGTGCCTCCCCCTCGAACGTCGAGTGCAGAGGTCGGAGTCGCGGTGTTGATGCCGATCTTGGCGGTCGTTCCTGTGCCAATCTGCGTGATCACCGAACTCTGGATGTTGGTCGCCGACGTCCACAATGGCAGCGTGCTCGCAAACCCGCCCGCCGTCGTCACGTTCGAACCAGCGGGCGGTGCAGTCGAAGGCGAAGGCGTGGCATTCGGGCCCACCGCACCGGCAACGCTGTTTGGCGCCGCCAGCACGAAGGCGGAGGGCGGAAATCCCCCCAGGGTCTCCGCGTCTCCCGCCTTCAATGCATAGGGCGTGCTTACCAACAACACTCGTGGACGTTCGTGCTGTCCCTGCACCTGCACTCCCAGCCAGTGCGCTTCTCCGGCGACAAAAATATCCGCAGGCAATCCGTGGCTGCTCGTGGATCCCAGGATCGCGGTGTAGTGCCCGATCTTGTCGGGCTGCACATTCTGAGTTTCGATCCATAACGGCGCTCCGCCTTGCGCGTCCTTGTACAAAAGGAAGGTGACCCCGACCACGCCAGTGAGCGGCTTGCCGTTAACGTCTGTGAGTAATCCGCTGAAATTGACCAGTGGCGGAACAGCCGCGCTGGTATTCGTCGTTACCGACTGCGCGTCGACGAGAACGCTGCACAAAGCCAGTACGCTAATGCTGATCACTGCAGAAAGACGCCTCATCGGATCCCCCTTTGTTCTCTGGCGGCGACTATGCGGACTGCTTTATTCTTCTCCCGGCCCGGACTGGCCCTACTTCACCGTGACCTTGACGGGCAGCGAAGGAATCCCGTTCGCCACAACCACTAACGTGCTGGGGCCGGTTGGTGTGCCGGGGAGAACGTCGAAGTTCGTGCTCACGACTTTGCTCCCCGTAGCGACACCTGTACTGAAGCCATGTGTGCGGGCATAGTGGACCTCGCCGGAGGAATTGTTTCGGATTCGCACCAAGGGATAATTCGTGGCCGACTGCGCGTCATCGCCAAACGCCGCGCCTGATGAGAATCCGTTGAACTGGGTTCCGCTGACCTTGTACGTGTCTCCCACCGTGACTGTGGTGGGATAGCACTGAAAGCAGATCGTCGGCCGCCAGGAACTCTGGTAGCTGTTGCCCTCAATGCCGGTGTAGAACCACATATTTTTGGACCCAACGTGGGTGAGAAGAATCGAGAGATTGGGCATGACCAGCATTCGTCCGCCCTCGCTGTTGCCGGCATAGCCCGGTGGCGCCGGAACTGGGTCGTACCCCAATCCTCCGCTGACGAATTCATAGAAAGTAGATGGGCTTTGACCGTAACCTTTGTTGGTTTGAATCAGTATGTTGCCACTTGGCAGCAAAGCAGCTGGAGCATCGGCCATATCGTCCCCATTGGGGATATCCGGGCCCGCGACCCAGAGGCCGAACGGAATGGCATACATCGACACATGTCCTGCCTGGCCGGTACACGTGTTCGCTCCGAACGCGATGACCTGGTCGCCGGGGGGCGTCAGCAGTGCGGGCCCCATTTCATGCGCGGAGCCGCCCTTTTGCTTCTCGCATTTGACGTGCGAATCCCAGAGGCGCACTTGTGTGTCGCCGGCGCTGCTCCAGGTTTTAGCGGTGGGATCGTAGATTTCTGAGTTTCGCCCTGTGCCGTCGGCAGATTGGAATACGTACGTGTCGACGGTCAGGACCTCTCCGTTAGGCAACAACGTCCATCCTTCCTCGTCGTTGACGTCGTTCTTCCCAGCGCCGGGCACGATGGTCCACCCCAGAGTCTTCGCATCGAACAGCGCCGACTGCCCGTTGTTGATATTCGCGATCATGTATGTTCCTGTCGATAGCACGACGCCTTGCGCGTCGCCGATCTGGGTCCAGCCTTTGGGCGCAGGAACCGGGGTCCATGTGTTCTTGACCGGATCGTAAATCGCACCTTTGTTGGTCCAGTTCTCCACCCCGTTGTTGTATTCGCCTCCTTCGACGATTACACGGCCATCCGGCAGCACCGCGGAAGCGAAGTAGAGGGGCGAATAGTTCATCGACGAGGGAAAAGACTTCACTTCGGTGAACGTCCCTTGGCGATACACCCCGAATTTGTTCGGCGTGAGCGTGTACCAATTCGAGGTACCGTTATCCTGAAACAGAATCCTCCCGTCGGTAAGTTGCAAGGCAATGCCCAGGTTAAAAGTGGGTTCCTTTCCAGATGCCATGGTTGTCCATGTCTGTGAACTCGCGACTCCGGCCAAAACCAGCACGGCCATGAACACGATCCCCAGTGCCTGAACTGTCTTCCAATTCTGTGGTTGCGTTGCCACGCTCGCGTCCTTCATAGACACACCTCTCTCCGTAGTTTTCCTCAATCTCTGCCCCCTGATTTTCACAATCGCTACTGCCCACTACTTCAGCAGCGATTCCAGACAGATGAGCAACTGCCCATCCCAGCCTTCGCAAACGTGCCAGTTCGCGGCCACGGCATCGCTCGGCTTTGGGTGCGTCACTCCGCGAAGGAACCCGGCTTCTTCCAGTCCAACCGCGTCTACTGCGCACCCGCATTCCCGGCACCAGACCCGGGTGGACCGTCGTCTCCGAATCGTCACAATCATGTCGGTTTCGATCGTGATTTCGGTCCTTTTACGGGTTGGAGCGCCCCCCATTAGTCTCTTTGCCCAGCGTTGAAATCGTGATAGATTGCTGTCCACGTTGGCTTGGCTTCCGGCTCCCCGCCGAACGGAACGCATCCTGCCCCGGAAGCATTCTGAAAGTCCTTAAGAACCGATGAATAAGTTTTGAATTGTTTTTAAGAGTGGCTATGGGCAATGCCGTCAAGCAGTTGCTGGAGTTTGGTCCGTTCCGGGTCGATCTCGACCAACGACTCCTGCTGCGCCAGGAACAGCCCGTCCCCCTCTCGCCAAAGGCGTTTGATCTCCTTCTTGCCCTTGCCTCGCGTAGCGGACAAGTCGTTCTGAAGGACGATCTGATGAAGCTGTTGTGGCCCGACACCTTCGTCGAAGAGTCCAACCTCGGCCAGCACGTGTTCCAACTTCGAAAAGCCCTGGGAGATCGCACGCAGGATCACTCCTACATCGTTACGATCCCCGGGCGCGGGTATCGTTTTGTCCAGCAAGTCCGCATCATCGCGCCGGAGGACGGGACCGAAGACATCGTGATTCAAAGCCGCTCCCGCACGCACTTGGTGATTGACGAGGACGAGAAGGTCTCCGCTGCACGTTCTGATCGCCCTGCCGTCTTCCCGGCCTTTCCGTCACCTGAGCAACTGAGCTTGCCGGGTCGTGTTTCCGCGGGAGAGCGCCCCCGGTGGCGGAGCGCGGTGGTTGCTCTTCTGGGTGCGGCGCTTGGGGCCCTCGTTGTGTGGACCTTCCTGCGAACCGTACCTACGCCAAGGGTTGTACGTACAGTGCAGGTCACGCAGTTTGGCCGCGCGGAACCCTTTAGCCGGGTTCTGCCCGACGGTTCCCGCGTTTATTTCACAGAGAGGCTGGGCGGAATCTGGAGCCTTGCCCAAATTTCGGAGCAAGGCGGTGAACCCTCTCTAATCCCCTCCTCGATCACCAATATCGCGCTCTTCGACATCGACCGAAGGGGTTCCAGACTCATCGCGGCTTCGCAAGGTCCGGTCGATACGTCTTTCGAGCCACTTTGGGTATTGCCGACGATCGGAGGCTCAAAGCGCCGTCTTGGGGAGATTCAGGCTTCCGATGCGGCCTGGGCACCAGACGGCCGAAGTTTCGTTTACTGCCGGGGTGGCGAGCTTTTCGTCGCGGGCGAGGAGGGCCAGCAGCCGCGCAAGCTGTTCACCTACAAAGGATACATTCTCTATCCCCGCTGGGTACCGGATGGACGCCGAATCAGCTTCACCACCAGGGACCTTGCTACCGGCACCGTAGCTCTCTGGGAAATTGGCAGCGATGGCGGGAACCCTCATCAGCTTTCTTTCGGTTGGAAGAATCCCGTTCCCCACTGGAACGGCGGCGAATGCTGCGCCGATTGGTCGCCCGATGGACGTTATTTTGTGTTCCGTTCCATTCGGGACCACGTCAGCAGCTATTGGTTGATGAGGGACAAGACCAGTTGGCTCGATAAGGGCGATTCTTCTCCAGTGCAGATATATACCAGTCCCGACTGGATCAGCGATCCCAGGTTCAGTGCGGACGGCAAGAAGCTCTTCTTTGTTGACTATAAAGAGCGACGCGAACTTGTGCGGTACGACACTAGCCGCAAACTTTTCGTGCCCTACTTGGGCGGGATCCCCGCTCGCCACCTGAGTTTCTCCCGCGATGGCCAATGGGTGGCTTACAAGAATGAGTCGGACGGCACTCTGTGGCGCTCCCGTGCTGATGGCACGCAAGCACTCCAACTCACGTCTCCTCCTTTCGAAGCCTTTCACCCGAGCTGGTCACCCGATGGCAAGAAGATCGTTTACGCACTCAGCAGAGACCTGTACGTGATCCCCTTCGACGGCGGAAATCCCGAGCGATTGACATCGTGCAGCCAACCCAGTTGGTCTCCCGATGGACGATCGATTCTATGCACACGCTGGGTCGTGCCTGACGCCGGAGGTTGGCTCCCGGCAATCTATCGCGTGGATGTCAACTCACGCGAAGTCACGATGGTGCCGGGTTCGGAGACCTTCGAAGGGCCGCAGTGGTCGCCCGACGGTCGCTATGCCGCGGCCTCCGACAGAAAAGATGAGAAGCTGATGCTCTTCGACTTTGCTCGCCAGAAATGGTCGGCTCTAGCCGACGGCCTGCCTTACGGATGGGGAATCCGCTGGTCTGCCGATTCCAACTACGTGTACTACCAGCACATCTACGATGGCGAGGAGCAGCCCATTTTTCGCGTTCGCGTCAGCGATCGCAAGGTCGAACAGATTACCACCTCGCGTCAGATCCTACGCGCCGATGTGCTCAGCTACTCCATGACCGGACTCACGCCCGACAATTCGCCCTTGGCCTCACTCGTTCACCGAAACTCAGACATATACGCCCTGGAACTCGATTTGCACTGAGGCTGTTGAAACGCCACACCGGCGGGAAGTTTGCACGATCGCTAGCTTAAGTAGGTCTCGCTCTATCGTAACTAGTCACCCAAGTTCAGCAGTGTCTTGCTCGAACTTTTAGACGTTCGACTTGGCCGTTGTACTATGGTTTCCCGCGACGGCACACTTTGAAGGCCAAGATGTTGGCATTGACAAGCCATTGGGCAAGCACAGAATTGAGTTTTTTGACAGACTCACGCAAAAGGAAGTACAAGATCTGGCGACGAATCCGAATCTCCGGATTCTTCAGACCGCTAGCCCCGTGTCGTCCGAAACGTGGGAACTACTGAACCAGAACCTGTTTGCGCTTCGACCCGATGTCGAACTCCGGGTCTATGGTTTCTACTCCTCAATGTGCGATCTGTCGTTCGTTAAGGCAATGAGCAACGTTCGTCGGGTTTCGGCGGACTGCTTGATGAGGGCCGTAGGGATCGAACACCTGGCGGACTTGGAGAACCTCGATGAACTCTACATCGGTATCTTCAGTCTTGAGAGCTTTGATTTCTTGTCGTCATTGCCCAGCAGTCTTAAGTCCTTGACGTTAGGCCCCACGAAGTCAAAGAAACCTCATTTGAAAGAGCTGGGCCGTTTTCGCTCACTGCGCAAGCTCGGTCTAGCAGGTCAGCAAAACGGAATCGCCATCGTCGCCGACCTTCGCGGCCTCGAACAGCTAAGCCTGCGTGCCATCAGCACTCCCAATCTCGACTATGTGTCGATCTTGCCCTCCTTGTGGTCACTTGACATCTTGCTAGGTGGCATCAGGAACCTATCGGCAATTTCGGGCAAAAAGAGCATCAATTACCTTGAGCTTTGTCGGATACGAGAACTGTCCGACGTAACCGTCCTTTCCTCATTGGTTGGGCTGCAATATCTAGACCTACGGGAATTGCGCAACGTCACCGATATTCCTGATCTGTCACGACTGACCAAACTGCGAAAGCTAGTATTGGACAATATGAAGGGCCTGAAGGACGTGAGCGCGATTGGGAAGGTTCCAGCCCTTGAAGGATTTCTTCACATCTCTGCTCAAGGGTTTCTGCCAGAGCCATACTGGAATCTGCTCAACAAGCCTTCGCTGCAGCAAGCTCACATAGGCTTCTGCAGCCAACCTGAGAATGAACGGTTTCAAGCCCTCGTTAGGCAATCCGGCAGACCAACGTATCAGCGGACCGAGTTCGTTTTCCGATGACGGTTTGCAGTCCGACACCGCAGCAGGAGGTGCGCGGTGGACGTGGGGCAATTCTTCAAATGTGGTTTGGAGGCTGAACCCTGTATCTCAATTGCTGCTGTTGAAAATGGTCGGGGCGCGCGGATTTGAACCGCGGACCCCCTGCGCCCAAGGCAGGTGCGCTACCAGGCTGCGCTACGCCCCGACATGACTAGCAAGATTGATTCTAAAGTACTTCCCAACTTCCTTCCACTCCCGAACCATGATTTCTGGCCTCGACCGTGTCAAAACCGTGCCAATATCGTGCTCACTGCACGGTGACCGTGCCCGTATGCGCACCTGCTTTTTCTAGCGCACCTGCTTTTTCAGCAGGCATTTCGTTGGCCCGGCGATTCAGTTTCTCCAGAGCTTCGCGCTTCATCTGCAACTTCATCTGCGAATACTTCTTTGTTTTTGCAATATAACAACTTATGTTATACTACACCGGCGGTTGAGGGAGCAGGCTATGGATGGCAAGACTCTGAAAGAAGCGCGACAAACCAAGAACTGGACACAGAAAGATGCTGCCCGAGCCCTTGGCGTCACGCAGGCTTACTTGTCGATGCTCGAGACGGGGCGCCGTGTAGTCTCAAAGCCCTGCGCCCGCAAGGCCCTCAAAGTTCTGGATCTTCCGCCGACAGCTTTGCCCTTGCAGTCGCCAACCGTAGGGCCGACCTCGCCCGGGAGGCGCGATTTCGGCGCCGATCTAGCAGCGCTGGGCTATCCCGGATTCGCTTATCTGAGAACCAGGGTGCGAAGGAACCCTGCCGGCGTCCTCCTGGATGCTCTTCAGGAGCCCAATCTTGATGCTCGTGTTGCCGAAGGACTGCCATGGTTGGCGTTGACCTATGTTGAGATGGACTGGGAGTGGCTGCTCCGAAACGCCAAAGTGAGTGATGTGCAAAACCGCCTGGGGTTTGCGGTTTCTCTGGCCAGCGAAGTAGCAGAAGGCAGGAGCGACAGCGACCGAGCACAAAAGCTGCGGGGATGTCTGGAGGCGCTGGAGAGGGCACGACTCGCCCGTGAGGATACGTTCTGCCATGACTCGATGACTCAAGCTGAGAGAGCGTGGCTCCGCGAGCATCGTTCCGCCACCGCGAGCCACTGGAATCTGCTCACGGACATGGAGGGCAAACATCTTGCCTACGCGCGTTCCTGACAAGTCGATCCCGGAGCCTTGGCTCTCCTTCCTTGGTGAACTGGATGCGGCGGTCGAGACCGAGGTTCGTCTGGACTGTATGGGAGGATTTGTCGTGACCGTGGTGTATGGCTTCTCGAGGCCAACTGCGGATCTTGATGTGCTGGAGATTGCGCCAAGAGAAGCCGGGCACCGTGGTGAGCACAAGTGATTGGCCGCAAAGGCCTTTGGTCAACCATAACTTTGGCCACCGCGCGCGAGCTTCCTACCGTTGACTGCGCTTGACATGAACTGTACAGTTTAATCTAGTGAAATGGAGAGTTTATGGATGAGGGGATTGTCGTAACTGCGTTAGATGCGCGTGCGAACTTCGGCAAACTTCTTCAGCGTGTTGAAGAGGAGGGCCGATCGCTCGTCATAGAAAAGCGCGGCAGCCCGCGGGCTGTATTGCTGAGCATTCGCGACTATGTTCGTCTTGCGGTTCCCGAGCCAGAGGTTCTTCGCATCATTGGAGAGGAATCCAGGAGCAAGAAGACGAATAAGCTGAGCGCCGGACAGATTGACCGGGTGATCAAAGCCGCTCGTAAATCCAAGCGCCGATGATTCCGCTTCAGCTCGTAATTGACACCGATGTAGTGGTGTCAGCTGCGCTCAAGCCTGAAGGCCTGCAGCGAACAATCGTCTTGCTCGCCATGACCAAGCCGGTTCGGTGGTACGTTTCCGATCCAATCATGTCGGAGTACGGAGTGGTTTTAGCCCGTCCCGAGCTCAAGATTCGCAGAAATTTGCGGCACCAATTGCTCCAATTGATCAAGAACCATGCTCGAGTCGTGAAGCCCTCGCGTTTGGGTGCTCAAGTCACTTCCGACCCGGCAGACAACATGTTCATTGAATGTGCGGACGCCGCCCGTGCAGACTACCTAGTGACAGGCAATCAACGCCATTTCCCCAGGTTCTGGAAGAACACCAAGATCATCGCCTCCAGCGAATTCCTTAGTGTCATAGCTCCCCACCTCATCGGCTGAACGACTCCTAGCCAGACGGAGTAGCGGCCCAGCGCACTCGCGCCCAGATTTGAAACACGAGAC
>DASRRV010000402.1:0-27369 GCA_035695545.1 Candidatus Sulfotelmatobacter sp.
GATCGGAGGGTCGAATCAGCGTGCTCAAACGCAGACACGGGTTGCGTCGTTGCCTCTATCCCGGGCTAGACGGCATGCGGCGATGGGTAGGACTCGGCGTGATCGCAGACAACGTAATCCAGATGGGGTGCTATCTTGTGCGCCAGAGCTGTTAAGCCAGCACCGTCCACTCGCCTTGTGGACGAGAACGGATACGCGCAAAGTCACCACCGAAGACCGTTCCGACTGCGTGTCCTGTCATTCGGCCTATGTCAAAAACCTCATTTTTGCGATGGAAAGTAGCTACGCTTGTTCGGGGACTGCGCCCCGAACAAGTGGCCCCTGCGGGGCAGTTGCAGTTTGGTGTTGCGATGATAGACGGGGTGCAGCTAGGCTCCGAAAGCAATGCCAGACCAAATAAGCACACTCTACGGCGACCTTCTCGAAGGCAGTTACGATTGTGTCGATCGTGTGATTCTAAACGCGTATTTTGCGATGGGGCAGACGGGCGGAGGCTTGCGCGCGTGGTGGCGTCAGCTGTATGGTTCCGACGGCGAGCTAGACAACAATCATCTCATGCGCATGGCTGGACGATTCAGTCGTCGTCTACGAGCTTGGGCCAAAGAGAATAACGTCCCTGTGATTTACAGTTCGCCGGGCGAGCGCAAGCATGAGATCGCATCCGAACATCTTGCGACGCATGAGGTGAAACCCGGCCTCTTCCTGATTCTGGTGTCGAAGGCTCCGGCCCTGGTTTGGGATGCGCAAAAGACAGATACCGGTAAGCTCGGCCAGTTGGTGCCCAAACAACCATGGCCCTACGTCAATCATTACTCATTTCATATCCTGGACCCGGACTGGGGGCACTTCACCATCAAGATGAGCGGGCACCCGCCGTTCGGCGCGCAGGTGATGCTGAACGGTCACGAGTACGTGGCCCGTCAAGCGCCAAAAGCCGCTATCGACTTCAGCCAACAAGACAACTGCTTTACTACGCTCCCCAACGCCGCAGAGTTAGCGAAAGTCGCAGATACCTTGTCTCAGGACGAGATTGCAGGGCGATTGCTCCAACTCTGCGAGCGTTGGATTTATACCACCTGCCTTTGTTTTGCTCTCGATCTGGCAGAGCAAAACCAGAGCCAGTTTCATTACAAGTATTCCGTGTTCCAAATCGAATACAGCCGCAATCTGCTGTTCCAGTCGGGTCGACAGATGGACGAGATATTCCAAGCGCTCATTGACCGAACCCGCGGACCGTTGAATCTGAATCGGATCAAGACGATTTTCGGTGACAAGAATCGCCCGCACTATGACAAGCGCAAGAAGAATCCCACCCGATGGGGAGTCGTGGTCGAGAAACCTGCGTATGATACGACGATCTTCAAGGTCCATTACGGAAAAATGACACTGAAGATCTATACCAAAGGCGAACACGTGCTCCGCATCGAAGTCATCGTGCACAACACCAAAGAGTACCGGTGGGGGCGCTCCTTGCCATGTTTTCCCAAAATCGTTTCCCGCCTCCGAGACATTTTGGAAAGATTCTTGAATGCCGTGGGCTGTATGGATGCCTGCTTCGTCAGCGACGGCACCCTTGAAAATCTTTGCCAGCCAGCACGCGTGGGGCAAACCAAAGTCGGGGGAATCGATCCTAACAAGCCTCGAATGCGCCGGGTCGCCAACGCTGTGCTGGCGCTCTCCTCTTCCCCTACGGGATTCATGGCTTCGGATCTGGCGCAAAAGGTCCGGGACATGAGCGGCGAATCCGACTCCGACTATGGTGCCCGCCGCGCTGCCTATGACCTCAAGAAACTCCGAGCCAAGGGGATGGTACAGAAGATCGGATCCTCGCGGCGCTACGAACCCCTCCAGGAAGGTATTCGAGCCCTGACTGCACTGGTGGTCCTCCGCGAACGGGTAATCCGGCCCCTGCTCGCCGCTAGCACTCACCCCAAGGCCGATTCCAAACTATTAAATCCGACGCCGATTGATCACCATTATGAAAACCTCCGCGCCGACATGCACCACCTCTTTACTGAACTCGGGGTGGCCGCCTAAAAATCGACAATTTATTTTTCATCCCTTCGGATAAGTAGCTAGCCTAGTATTCGTGCCACACATGGTCACGACAAGACATCAAGAGTAGTGGTGCAGTTTGGCTCACACACCAGGCCGGAGGAGCGGGAGATCCCTCGCTACGCCTGAAAAACGGCTCCGCTCGGGATGACGCCGTTGGTCGAGATGCCAAACTGCAGCGCTACCCATCAAGACAAGGGATTGCACCGTGGTGGCTCAGTATTGGGGTTCTGATCGAGACAAAGCTGTCGAGCTGCGCTCGACTGGACAGCCGAGGGCGGCCGTCCCTACATGGTCTTCTTTTGCGCACTCGCGCTACTTCCCTTTTCTTTTCTTCTTTCCTGAAGTGTTCTGGTCGAGGCCCCACAGGCGCATGTGGCACTTGCGGCACATGTCATTGGTTTCAATGTTCTGGTTCAAGGCATCTTCGGGAATCTGGGCGGCCATTTTCAGGAGGTGCAGCTTTGCGCCGCCGTGGGGCTGGTGCAACTGATGCATGACATCTCGCGACCGGTGAGAGGATCGGTCATTCCGCTCACGGGATGACGCTCGTAGGGATGTCCGATCCGGTTGTCGTTCGTCAGTGCGAATCGTCGGCATGTAGCGCGAAGGGGAACTTTCAGGCGTACGCAGATGACACGCCAGGCAAAGATCATTCACCTTTGATCGAAGCAGATGAGGGTTCGCGGAAACGTGGGGATCGTGACAGCGCTGGCACATGCCAGAGGCCTATGGGAGGTGGGAGTAGGCGAACGCCTCCGGCTGGTGACAATCAAAACAGAGCAGAGACTTCGACTGCTTGGAACCAACGTAGGACACGCCGTCGCGGTTCTCGATGCGGTGGCAGGAGAGGCATCCCAGCTCGACGGCGGGATGGACGTGGGCTCCGGCGGCGTGGTCGGCATGTCATTCCTGGCAGTTGGTTGCCTCGTCGACCGGAGTTGGATGCGGGCCCGGGCCCGCGTAGCAGAGGGAACGAGGGGGAGGACGCTTGAATGGTATCGACAGAGTGATTTCCCCCTCAGTGCGGCCGCTCACGGGAGGGCGTGATTTGCCTCATAGAGCGTTTTAAGCGGTGCCGGCGGGAGGGTACGCTCGCGGGAAAAAACGCAGGGCTGCGAGGAAAGACGCGATTGCGGAGGGGTGAGCGCGCTGCGTTTGTCCGCTTTTTCCCGTAAGCGATTGAAAATACGGTGGCAAGAGTTGAGAACAGCATTGGCAGACGGCGTGCCTAAAGAAGGGATGACCACTATGGCCAGCGAAACGGAACCCGTCGCGTCAAAAGGTTGGAAAACGACGCAGGTGTACGCCATGGCCACGGTGTGTCTGGTGATCGGCTTGGCGCTGGGATACTTGTTTCGCGGGTCGGTGTCCCAGGGTGCCCAAGTCCCCCCATCGGCCCAGATGCCTTCCTCTTCCCTCCCCCCCTCCCCCTCTACCGCTGGCGCTCTGGCTGGGGGACATCCGCAGATGCCGAGCCTGGACGACATGAAGCGCATGGCCGACAAGAAAGTCGAGCCTCTGCTGGCGAAACTGAAGAGCGATCCCAGGAACTCCGATCTGCTGAACCAGGTCGGGATGGTGTACAAGGCGACCCATCAGTTTAAGGAAGCGGCAGAATATTTCCAGAAGGCAATCGATGGCGATCCCAAGAACACAGCGGCGCGGACGGACTTGGCCTCGTGCCTTTACTACCAAGGCGACGCGGACGGCGCCATCAAGCAACTCGAGCAATCTCTCAGCTATGACCCCAAGGACGCAAACTCGCTGTTCAATCTGGGCATGATCCGGATGCAGGCGAAGAAGGATCCGAGCGGCGCGGTAACAGCGTGGCAGCAGTTGTTGAAGCTGAATCCTACGCTGACGGACGAGAAGAAGACTGCGGTTGAGAAACTGATTGCTCAGACTCAGAGCAAACCTCCCGAATAGCCAGACCGAACGAGATTCATTCCAGATAGTTCCTCAGTAAAAACAATCGAAGAACTTCGCGGAGTGCACACCCGCACTCTCGCGTGCCTCGCACTGTCTCACCGCTATTGCGCGACTCTCCAGATTTGCAAACTCTCATTCACGGCGAGCTCAGCGGCAAGTGTGGGGCCATGTGAAGCGTAACGGAGCGGAGCGGAATGACCAGCGTAACGGGGAGCGTCCTAAAGCTTTGTGTAAAGTGCCGATGAAGAGGGTATGGCCATACCTCTATCTCGGCGGCATCTCTGGCCTCTGGTTGCGCTTCTCCTTGTTTGTAGCGCGAACTCCGCTGGAGGTGCAGACGATCCGTCGGAATTCACGTATCGCAGTAGCGTCACCGAGGTGCGGCTGAGCTTTTCTGCCATCGACCAGAACAATCGCGGAGTCGCAACGCTCGAGACGGGTGACTTCGCTGTGGTTGACAAAGGAGTTATCGTCCGCAATTTTCAAAGCTTTACTCGCTCGGATGTGACGAAGCTGGAAATCGCGGTACTGGTCGATGCCAGCGGATCGGTGAGGCCGCGCTTCCGACAGGAAATTGCCGGGGTTCTGGAACTGGTGGCGCAGACTGCGGGAGTGCCGGATGAAAATATCTCCATCTTTTCTTTTCAGGGGACGCAACCGGCGATGCTTTGCGCCGGGGACTGCTGAGCGGCTGCCGGCGACGCGGGCAGGTGGGCTTACGCCGTTGTTCGACACGGTCGTCTTGGCGTCGGAATATCTTTTGCAGCACGGCGACGCCAAGGCTGAGAAGATTCTCATCGTGTTCTCGGATGGGGCGGATACGATCAGCCGGAGTTCGCTCGCGAATGCGGTCGACGCAGCGCTGATGAACGATGTTCGCGTCTTCTGGATCGACCTCAATAGTTCATTGTCGCAGGGCGCAGGGGTTCTTTACCGCATGGCTGACGCCACCGGCGGGCGATATTTTTCGGCGCGCGACGGGGTTGGCCGTGCGCTTAATATAATTCTTGAGGGGTTCCGGGCAACTTACACGGTCAGCTATCGGCTGACCGAGTCATGCTTCTGGATTTCATACCGTGCAGGTTCTTCCCACACACAACTTGGGGCTGCAGCTTCGCAGTCGAAGCGGGCACTACTATCCAAATCATGTTCGCTGAATCATGTTTGGTAAAGCATGTTCGATTAACGATGTTCGATCAATCATCTTCCACCAACCAGTGTTCGCTAATTGGGAGCCTATGAAACGCACTGTGCTTTGCATTGCTTTGATTGCCTTTCCAGTTTTTCTCTCGGCGCAAACACGCACGCCTCAACAAGGGACGATCATCCGCATGCGCATGACGGATTGTTTGGGACCGCAGCATGGATTCATGGCGGCCATGTCGGGCGGCGGAAAAATGGAGCCGGGGGCGATGTGTCCCGAGTATGTTCTGGCGGCGGATAAGGTGGTGTACCTCATCAGTGGCAAGACGGCCGATCAGCTTATCCCGCTGGCTGAGGTCACGCGCTTTCGCTTTCAGAAGAACGAAATGTTGATTCGCATCGACGACGCGGCGAAGGAATCTCATTTCCACATCAAGGCCATGATGCTGCGGCCGGACTGGGACCGCAACCAGCAAATGCCGGAGGCGGAGGCGATGGCAGCGGCGGCGCATCACCAGGGGCGATGATCCTGGATACGACAACGCAGTCGAGCGCGACCTCAAAGATTGATGGTTAGTTTCACGGACAAGAGCTTTTGACCGCAGAGGGCGCTGAGGGATGACGCGGAGATCGCGGAGAAAGACTGCTTCGAGCGCCGAGGGAAACGTAGCAAAAATTGCCAACGGAGCAACCGGGAAGATACCAAAAAAGAAGGCAGCCCGCGAGGGCTGCCTGGTCTTTGCCGAACTCCAAACCCAGCTATTGTGCCGCGGGCTTCTTGTGCACGGTTCCCGTTGGCTTCTTTGCCGGAGTGGTAGCCGCTGGCTTTGCATTCAGCAACCGCCCTTTCTCCATCACCATCATGAACGGATTCGCCGTGTATGACGCCGGTTCACCCTGGAAGTCGAAGCTAGCTCCGTCTTTGGGAATCAACTTCACCGGAATCTTGTCTTCGAACTGCAGTGTGATGTCCGCCTTCTTCGCGTCGATGTCGTCCGAGCTGCCTGCGATCATGAATTGAGTCGGCTCGGTGCCGATGATCGTGCCGTTCATCTGCACGGCTTTTCCCTTGATCGTATTCCAGACCGTATCCTGGTCAGCCTGCGAGCCATTGGTCAGCACGAATTCCCACTGCGCGAAGTCCATCTTATCGGGGGCCGTTTCCTGCACCATCTTGTGCGCCTGGTCGGCTGGCGTCGGTGCGGGAGGAACCGGAACCTGGGGGCCATTCGCTTTCGCCGCCGCGAGGAACTCCGCCCACCCGTCATCTGCGGAGTGGAACTTTATGTACTGCGATCGCGCGTACTTCTCGATCTGCGCCTGAGCCGTCGGAGGAGCAACCGCCGCTGCCCGCGCCGCGAACCAGATCCCATTCTGAGCATCCGGCGGCGTCGTTCCTAGATAGGCAAGTGCCAACGGATACACCAGACTGAAGTCCTTTTGTGTATCCGGGCTGGCATCGACCGCAGCGCGAAGATCGGTAGCCGCGTTCGCGTTGTCTTTGTCGGTCAGTTCGGCAATCCCCTTCATCGCCTTGAAGATGCCCGTCATCTGCGGCTTCATCTTCACAATCTCCGCATCCGTCGCCTTATCCAAACATCCCAACCCCTGGTCGGCGTTTTTTTTGCCATCGACCAGCAACTGTTTTGCGTTGGGATCTCCACCCTGCGCCAGCACACGGTCCAGATACGCCAGCAACGTCAGCGCCCGCACCTGGCAAGGATCCGATGCCACCAGTTTGGTAGCCGTCTCCATGGTTTTCTTCGTATTGCCCGACTGCTGGTACGCTCCCATCAGAATTTCGAGCGCCTGGTTCTTCATAACGCTATTGGGATACTGCGTGAGAAATGCCTCCAGGCCGCTGATCTGCGCCGCTGGGTCTTTTGCCTGGTACGCCGCCACGTAGGCGTTGTACTCCGCCGGATCTTTAATAACCGGCGCCGCCGCCTGTGGCGCGGCCGGTTGGCTCTGGGCTGGCTGTGCAGCATCCTGTGCCCCCGCTACTACAGCAACTCCAAGCACAACCGTAAGCAGAATCTTTTTCATCAGTAAGGCTCCTTGGAACTTCGGGAAATGATAATGGGAAACGGTTTTCTCACAACTAGCAGCAGTGACAGCATTCCGCCTGGACCGCTTTGCGTTCGGATCCTGCTTTGGAATGCTAGGCTTCCTGGCAGGGGCCCCCGGGGGACATGAGGCAACCCGCGAGACGCAATGGCGCGGACCCTTTTTTCCCGGTTGGCCGGATTATAAGTACCTCTTCCGCCGAAGGCAAGCTACTTCCCAATCATCCTCCACTTTATTGTTAAGATGCCGCTAGCGGATATCGCGGAGGTTCCCCCACCCGCCCCATTCCGCTAAAACTGAGTCGCGGAGATACCTTTCTTATGGACACCGGGCACCCCCTGACCGGGCAAGTGGCAGTCGTTACCGGAGCGGGCCGCGGCATTGGCGCCGCCATCGCTCGCAAACTCGCTGCCCTCGGCGCTACCGCCGTACTCTGCGGACGCACTCAAGCCACCCTCGACGGCACCGCCAAAGCCATCCTTGACGCCGCCGGCAAGACTGAAGTCATCCCCTGCGACGTAACCGTCCTGCACCAACTCGAATATGCCGCCACCCGCGTCGACAGCACCTTCGGACGCCTTGATATCCTGGTAAACAACGCCGGCGTCGGCGGCTTTAACGATGCTCTCCACAATATGTCGCCCGACAATTGGGATCGCATCCTCAATACCAACCTCCGCGGCGTCTTCTACACCATCCGCGCCTTCGCCCCGTTGATGATTCGCGCCTATTCCGGGCACATCGTCAACATCTCGTCCCTCGCCGGAAAAAACGCCCTCCCCAACGGCGCCGCCTATGCCGCCTCCAAATGGGGATTGAACGGACTCACCTATTCCGTTGCCGAAGAACTCCGCGTGCACAACATCCGCGTCTCTGTAGTCTGTCCTGGGTCAACCGAAACCGAACTAACCCCGCACAAGGGCAAAGACCCCAGCAAAATGCTTCAACCGGAAGACATCGCGCACGCCGTAGCCATGCTCGTTACGCAAGCGCCGCAATCGTTTGTAAGTGAAATCCTGCTGAGGCCAACGCAAAAGCCGTAGAAGCGGGCGTCGGGCATAGGGCGTCGGACCAGGAACTGCTTCGGAGAGAGACGCTCATGTGGGGTCAGCCGCCCTCGGGCTGTCCGGCGGAGCGAAGCTCCACATGACTGACCACAACGCTTGATGTGCCCGGCGCCGCCCTTACTTCTTGAACAAATTGTCAAAAGCTGCTCGCGCGCTACTAGGCTTCAAAGTAGCGGGCGTCGACGTTTCCTTCTCCCGCGTCACGCGCATCTCGTAAAACGTGCACTCGTTCCGCAAGTCTTTCTTCGCCACCCGCTCCTTCACCGGCTGCATACATTCAAACCGGCTCCCCGGATCGAAATACATGCACTGCTTGCAAGAATGCAATTCAAACCCACACTTCGGACAGCGCTCCCCCTCCGGCATCCCCTGCAATACCGTTCCGCACTGCGTGCAGCGCGACACCGCATGCGTGCCCGGCAAATTCACCGGCCTCGGACCAAACGTGTTATCCCGCTTCGGGGGCGGAGCCGACCCGGACTTTTCCCCAGACCCTTTGCGAGGCTCGTGATCGCGGTCCTGATACCCATGCTGACGGTATTTTGCTGCCACAGTCCCTCCCAAGCACGCGGCCCGTATTGTCTACCCGACACCCCCCGCCCGGCAAGTAAGAACCGCTTCCCGTGAAACATCGTTGTCGCTCGAATCATCCGCCCCTGCTTTTGCCCTTCTTGGCGTCCATTGCAGCCGTTCTTAGCGAACTTTGCGGTGAAGCGTTTGACCTTGCCCCCAAGGCGCATAACAGATCGCGGAACCCTGATCAAGAATGTCGTCTTTCTCAGCGTCCTCCGCGGTTTTTCTCAGCGAACTCTGCGGTAAAGGTTTTGAGGTGCGCGAAAGACATTCCTCCAGCCGAACCCAATACAATGAATGAATGATCCACGAAATCATTCCCGTCGGCCCCCTTCAATGCAACTGCTCGATTATCGGCGACGAAACCACCCGCGAAGCCATGGTTATCGACCCGGGCGACGACATCGAAGACATCCAGGCCCTGATCAAGAAGCACAATCTCCAAGTCAAGCAGATCGTAATCACCCACGCGCACATCGACCACGTTGGCGGAGCCATGACACTCCGCGCTGCCACCGGAGCCCCCATCCTGCTTAACCAGAATGACTATGCCCTGCTGAAGATGCTGGACGTCCAAGCCACATGGATTGGCGTGCCCACTCCTGGCAACGTCGAAATTGACCGCAGCATCACCACCGGAGAAATCGTCGCGGCCGGATCCCACACCGCGCAAATCCTCCACACTCCCGGCCACACCGAAGGCAGCATCTGCCTCTACTTCACCGCCGAGCAAAAACTGATCGCTGGAGATACTCTCTTCGCCGGCTCTATCGGCCGCACCGACCTCCCAGGCGGCTCCATGCAGAAAATCCTGCACTCCCTGCACACCACGGTCTTAGCTCTGCCGGACGAGACGGTAGTGGTCCCCGGCCACGGCCCTCTGACCACAATCGGCGACGAACGCGAGCGCAACCCATTTCTGGTAAGACTCTAGGCAAAGCCAAGTACTAAACCCGCGCATCACACACAAAAAAGCGGCGGAGGGTGAACCTCCGCCGCTCGCCTTTCTTGTCGAGCATTAGCGCTTCCATGCGCTACTGATGCTCGTGCTCCTCGTGTTCCTCGTGCTCGTGCCGCCACTTCCAGTACTCGCGCTGTTCCTTATTTTTGAGCCGCTCGAAGTCGACGTACGCTTCGTGTCGCTCTTCCAGCCAATGCCGATACGCTTCATCTTCGCGCCGATCCCAGTTATGGTAGTCATGTCGATCGCGGTCGTATACTCGGCGCTCCCGTTCTTCCTGCTCGTGCCTTTCGTGATCATCCTGGGGCGCAACCATCGCGCGAACGCCCATCGGTGCCATCAGAGCCGCTGACAAAAATGCCGAAGCCAACAATCTATTCCCACGGTGCATGGTTATCCTCCTTGCAGCGGCCCACTAGGATGCCTTGCGACCTTGCGTGGTTGAGGGGAACATCCTGTAGTCATCCACTTCCGTGTATGTAGAGTTCAACCGAGTTGCCGGCGAAACCTCCCGCCTCAGGCTCGCGCATCAGGAATTCAAATGGTCCAGCGCCCTGCGAATCCCTTCTCCAAACTCTTCCCGCTCCGTAATTAAGCTCAACACCAAGTACCCATCCTTCGGAAAATCATAAAAGTGCCCCGGATGCACCATCACCAACTTCTCCCGCACCAACTCAATCGCCAACTCCTCATCCGACCGCGTCACCGGAACCCGCAACACTGCATACCATCCACCGTCCACGTTCAGTCGCGCACAAGCCTTCTGTCCCGCAAGCTGCCGATCAAGCTCTGCCAAATTCGCCTTCACCCGCGCCAGCAACTGCGACTGAATACTCTTCCGCTGCTCCAACAACGCCGGCAGCGCCCACTGAATCGGAGCATTCATCGAAAGATAAGTATCGGCAATCACCTCCAGTCGCCCCATCGCTGCCGCGACTTCCGCATTTGGCCCGCTCGTCACTACCCAAGCCACTTTCATCTGCGGCAAAGCTGAAATCTTCGAGAGCCCACTCAAAGTAAACGTCAGTACATCCTGATTTCCCGCAAAGCTCGCCCGCGGCAAGACACGTGCGGGGACAGTCGCCCTCGGCTGTCCCGTCGAGCGAAGCTCGACAGCGCCGCGTGAGTCATCATCGAGCCCGTAATCCAGAAACACCTCATCCACAATCAAAGCCAACCCACGCTCTCGACAAAAAGCATTCAACAACTCCACCTCTCCCGCCGAAACATACGACCCCGTCGGATTATTCGGGTGCACCACCACCACACCCCGCGTCCGCTCAGTGACCGCCTTCTCTAGCGATGGAAAATCCATCATCCACCCGTGGTCATAAATCAGCGGATAAGACACCAACTTCACATCCTGCAAATCCGCCAGAAATTCAAACAACGGATAACTCGGCTTCGGCACCAGCAACTCATCCCCCGCATTGCAAAGCAATTTGAAGACGAACGAATATCCCTCGCTAGTACTGGTAGTCAAAACAATCCCCTCCGAATCCACCCTAGTCGTAGAGATGTTGCTGGCAATGTCTTTCTCGCCACAACCGAGATGCTCGCGGTAATAGCCCGCCACGGCCTCGCGAGCGGACAGCACCCCCTTAGCCTGCGGATCGTAATCCAGTGCCCGCTCCGACCCCAGCGCGCCCAAAATGGACGCCGAGTCATACACCAGCCCCCCCCGCGTAGGATTCGACACAGTCAAGTCGAGAATCCTTGCCCCATCCGCGCGCACTTCCGCCACCGCCTGCGTAAACCGGTTCAGACCCAGCTTCCAGTTCGTTCGATCAGAGAACATGTTGAGGATTCTATGCGAGAGGAAGGAAACGATGTTCCAGCGCCGGAGGCGCTCCCGAAAAGTAGCCCGGCGTCTCAAGCAGGGTAAGCCGCCAAAATGAAAAGGCGCCCCGAAGGACGCCTGAAACCAAAACCGCAAATCCCTACGCTTTCGGCGAACGAAACTTCATAAACTCCGGCGTCGTCTCGCGGCTCACATCGTCCTGCACACCACGCTTCTCGAGATTCGGCCAGTCCCGAATCCCCACCGCCGGACACATCAATCCCTTGCCTGCCGGCCGCAGCAATTGCCGCAACGTCTGCACGCCATAAAACAGTCCCTGTCCCGAATTAGCCGCTACGATCAAATGCGATTTGTCGGAGAACAGCAAGTATCCCTCTTCGCCAACTAAGTCGTCAGCCTTAAGCCCATTTCGCGCCAGAAACCGCCGTACCCGAGAGTCCTGCAACCGCGCCAGTACGATCGAGCCGTCCTCCGCCTTGCCGGCGGCCTTCATGCCCAGGATGTCGAGCTTCAGTCCCGACTGGTCTTCCACTTCTTCCGCCAGCGTCTCGGCCGCAATCCGGTCTTCCGACTGGTGCCCGAACTGCACGAAAATCTTCGTCTGCGGCCCCAACTGGAATCCGCCGTCGCGCAACTGCACTTCCTTCGGTGTAGGCTGCAGCTTCAGGACCGGCTGCCCATCGGAATCCAGCGCCGATAGCGCCGAAGCACAAAGTAGCAAGCCACCGATAACGCACAAAAGTTTGTTCATCTGCTTCCTATTGTACCCGCAACCGCACCCATCGTAACGCCTTTCCTTCGTGTGCCTTACTGTCTTTGTGGTCAACACTTTCCCGGATCAGAATCAGCCCGCAAACGCCTCTTTATTAACCACATAGGGCATCTTGGTTGCGTCTCCGCCGTAGTTTCCTTCCAAAACATCAATCAGCCCCTGCGCACACCGCCCGGCCATCCCCTTATCCGGATCGGTCGACAACCGCGTAATTCGCGCCGCCGAAGCAAAATGCGGCATCAAGCGGCACCGGTCCGCGATCGCCGGATCCCGTAGCGGAGAATCCGCCGGCAGTGGCTCCTTCTCGTAAACGTCCAAAGCCGCTCCCGCAATCCACTTTTCCCGCAGCGCCAGCGCCAGAGCCGCCTCCTCCACCACTGGCCCTCGGGATGTATTCACCAGATAAGCCGTCGCCTTCATCAACCGCAAATTCCGCTCATTGAACAAATGGTAAGTCGGCGTCGCGCTCTCCCCCGCTCGCAGCAGAGGCACATGCACGCTCACGAAATCCGCCCCGCGCAGTGCCTCTTCAAACGGCACGTACTTGATCGACGCTTTTTCTTTCGTCAACCCTCGAGCGTGCCGAAGATCGTTGATCTCCTGAATCGTCTTCACGAACGCATGATTCTCATACGCCGGGTCATAGCAGAGAACATTCATATCGAACCCAACACATTTCTTGATGAACGCCAGCCCGATCCGCCCCGTCCCAATGACTGCCACGGTTTTTCCGGTAACCTCATCCCCCAGGAACGGCAGATACGGATGCCAGTATCCCCACTGGTGCTCTCGCGTCAGATGCTCCGCCGCCCACATCTTCCGCGCCAATGTCCCCATCATGAAAAACGCAAACTCCGCCGTGGCCTCGGTCAGCACGTCCGCCGTATGCGTGAACGGAACCTTGTAGCGGTTCGCATCCGCTCGGTTTATGTTGTCAAATCCCACCGCAATCTGCGCCACGACTTTCAATGTCCCCTTGCCAGCTTCAAACACCTCGGCATCAATTGAGTCGCGCAAGGTTGTAATCAACCCGTCAATTCCCGAGCGCACCTTGTCGAGAATCAAACTCTTCGGCGGCGCCTCCGGATGCGGATACACTTCCACCTCATACCCCCGCTCACGCAGCAGGTCAATCGCTTCTCCAATATCGCAAGTAGCAAACAACCGAAATTTCTTATCCATGTTGTGTCTCAAAAGATCTCTCAACCAAGAGGATGACGACCACGCAAAGTATCATAAGCGACGCGACCCCTGCTTCCCTTAGTGAACCTTAGTGTCCTTTGTGGTGAAAGACTTTCTTCCTCCGTGCCCCTCTGTGTCCCCTGTGTTGAAAGCTTTTCCCGCGGACACGAATCCCTTCATCTAATCTTCAGACTCACCGAGTCTAATCGGGCCCGTCGTAGAAAGCTGAGCCAGGGCGGCCAGCCCCGCAACAAAGGCCGCCCTTGTTCCTGGAGTCCGCCATGCGCATCGCAAAACTCACGGCCCTCGCAGCTCTTGCCCTAACCACGACCGCCGTAGCCCAGGAAAAGAAAATCCAGCGCGCTGATCTTCCTCCGGCCGTAGAAAAGACGGTGGCAGTCCAAAGCCAAGGCGCCACCATCAAAGGATTCTCCCAGGAAAAAGAAAACGGCCAGACCCAATACGAAGCGGAGATGACGGTCAAAGGCCACAGCAAAGATGTCACGATCGACCCCAGCGGCGCCGTTGTCGAAGTCGAAGAGCAAGTCTCCCTCGACTCTCTCCCCGCAGCTGTGAAAGACGGCCTCCAGGCCAAGGCCGGCAAAGGCAAAATCGTGAAAGTCGAGTCCCTCACCAAGCACGACAAACTGGTCGCCTACGAAGCTAAAGTACAAACCGAAGGCAAGAAATCAGAAATCCAGGTCGGCCCTGACGGCAAACTACTCGACCACGAAGAATAGCAGCCGAGAGATGCAACTAGAACGCCGGTCCCATCCTGCTCCCCCGAGGCTGGGGCCGCCCCCCTCATCACGGATCACGCATGCTTGCCTACGTCCCAAGTCTCAACCCATTGTGATCCTGCTCACATCCCGCAAACCAACCCAGCGCTACCATCGCACTGTAAATAGACTCTTCGCTAGAGGAGGCCCCGTGACCCGATTCACGTTGGTTCTTCCCGCCCTCTTTCTCTTCGTGCCCGCACTGCCGGCGCAGCAAACCCAGACAACCCCAGCACCCGCGAAGACGCCTTCGTATTCAGCGATCCCCGTCACGGCCGCGAGGGAACCGAATCCCGTGAAGTCCTCTCCGGAATCTCTCGCTCGCGCCAAGAAATGGTGGACGCTGGATTGCGTCATGTGCCACGGCAAAGACGGCGATGGCAAAGGCGAGACCGCGCAAGAAATGAAGCTCGCCGTAGCCGACTTCACCAATCCCTCGACCTTGAAAGAACGCACCGACGGAGAGATTTTCTACATCATCAAGAACGGCCACCAGGATATGCCGCCCGAAGGCCAGCGCATTAAGGTCGAAGAAAACTGGGACCTCGTCAACTACGTCCGCTCGCTGGTAAAGAAAGCCCCCGACGCGGATCAGAAAACTCAGTAGTCTTTCGATTTTCAACGGACTAGAGGCGCGGTCACCTCCGCGATCGCGCAGCGCCACCGCAAACCGTCGCGGGCGCAACCAACTCCTGGCTGTGAAGGGATCCTAGATTTTATCACGCGCATTTCCTAGATTGTTTCTTTCCGCTCCCGCCGCCATAATTCCCCCATGAAAACTGAAACCGTCTCAGTCAACGGCATGGAAATGCATTACCGAACCGAGGGCTCAGGAGAACCTCTGCTGCTTCTGCACGGTGGAGGCGGTTGCCACGAGGACTGGGTTCACGCCGGCCGCGATCAATTCGCGCAGTACTACACGCTCATCGCACCCGACGCGCGAGGCCACGGCCGCTCCTCCAATCCTCCAAAGACAATCACTCACCGTCAATGCGCTCTCGACACCCTCGCTCTGCTCGACCAACTCGGGATTAAAAAATGCAATGCCATCGGCCTCAGCATGGGCGGCAACACGCTTCTCCACATAGCAACGCTGCAACCGGATCGCATCACATCATGGTCGTCGTCAGCGCGACCATGTATTTTCCCCAGCAGGCGCGCGCGATCATGCAGCAAGTTCCAGTCGAATACCAACCGCAGTCCGAATGGGACACCATGCGCCAACGTCACAAACTGGGCGATGATCAGATCGTAGCTCTTTGGGAATGGCAGCGTGGAATGAAAGACAGCCACGACGACATGTCGTTCACCCCTCCTTCTCTGGCCAGAATCACCGCCTCCACCCTGATCATCTACGGAGACCGCGACTTTCTCTATCCCATCGAGATGGCCATTGAGATGTATCGAGCGATTCCCCACTCGGCCCTCTGGGTAGTCCCCAACGGCGGCCACGGCCCCATCTTCCGTGACGCTGTCCCTCAGTTCGTGAAGATCGCCCTCGACTTCTTCAGCAAATAACCCAGAAAGCCAGCCAGGATCACTCGTCGAGCAATATTTTTGTCTTTCTCTGCGTCCTCAGCGGTTTTCTTCGCGAACTTTGCGGCGGTCCTTTGCGGTCTTCGCGGTTAAAGGCTTGAGTGCATACATCCCTCACCGTTTCTGGGGTCGGATTCTTGAGCCTTCAGAAATCGTCTTCGCGAACTCAGAGGGTTCTCTCTCTGCGACCTCGGCGGTTAAAGGCTTTTCGATCGCAGGCGCACTCTTCTCTCCTTGCGATTGTCCGATTCCTGAAATTTTCAAGGATTTTCTTCGCGAACTTTGCGGCCGTCCTTTACGGTCGACTCCATTGTTGAAATTCTCAACAACAAAACATTGTTTAACAATCGCTGACATAAGTTTGACGATGTCATGACAAACGGATTCCCTGCTCCGCTAAGTTAGCCCCATCGTGGTCAAATTTAAGCCGCATCCTCGGGCTCGCGGCGAGTATGGGACCCAATTCTGACCATGAAAACTTTTCAGCACCTTCGTCTCGCAACGCTCTTGCTGGCTTCTCTTTCTGCCGCTCAAGGCCAGGTCTTGGCCACGCAACGAGCAGGCTTTGCGCTTCCCCCTGGACAAGTCGCTGCTCCCAACACTCCCGGCGGAGGCGTTGTTGTCGGAAACAATTTCTACGCCAGTGACGCCGTCAATGGATTTCGTCACTACAAACCCTCCGACGCCGCCAACCCTGACCCCATCAACACCGGCACGCTCGTCTTCGACGGTGACACCTCACACAGCCTGGGTGGCACTTCACTGTGCATCTTTTTCTGTCACGTGGGTCAGATCGCTTATGACGGCAACCAGACCGTTTACGTCACCGCCTACGATCATCCCAAGGGACAACCCGGCAGCCTCACCTTTCCCGGAGTCTGGCGCATCACCGTCGATCGCATTTCCGGCGTAGTAACTCCCGGTGCGCTGCTGGTTCCCAACGCCGGTTTGTCTGGAAACCTTCCCACTTCGACCGCTCTCGGCCCTGATGGGAATCTTTATGTGGGATTCCTGAAGAACAGCAACATCGTGCGCATCGTCAATCCAACCCTCGACCCCACAAACAAAACTCAAATCGTGCAATCGGTAGGCACTGCGCCAAACGGTCACCCGGTGCGCTCGCTCGCGTTTGTCGGCACCGATCTATACCTGGGCACCAGCAGCGGTCTGGCGGTGATCAAGAACGCCGTGGCTTCGACTTGTCTGGGTGGTTGTAACGGAGTCGCGGTCTCCGACGGCTTTCCCGGCGCGCAGCATGTTGGACTCGCGACCGACGGGCTCAACCGTCTCTACATGGCGATCAATGGGCAGGGGGTCTGGCGCTACACGATCTCCACCGGCGCCATGCATCTGATTTCCACCGGCGGCAATAACCCCAGCACCGGCGTGACCAATACCTTCGCTTTTGTGGGAGGCAACAGCAATCTCGTAATGTTGGACCGCCTCGGCAACCTCTGGATCGGCGATGACACCTCCGACGGCGCCGCCAATTTCAGTGGCCGCACCTGGTACATCTCCGCTGGAGCCCTCTCCAGGATCCCCTAGCCCCGTGACTTAATTCACACTTTTCGTACCGGAGAACCGCGGGAGTCGATGGCGCAACCTCCCCCCCACATCGACTCTCGGACCCGGCCTCCGGCTTTCAAACCGCCCCACGCGCTGCAAGCCCCGTGCAAAACACTGCGCCGTACCCTCTATCCTTTTGATTTCCAGTCGAGGTATTTGCCCGTGTCGAAGACCCACGTCGCCGCAGATTCATGTGAGACCGCCACAATCTCTTCAGCGCTACCGTACCCCCGCCGATGCGCTTCTTTGGAAACTTCACAAGTCTTCATTTCATTCATGAACCATCGGCTGGGCACCGCCGGCTCGTTGCACGTGCAATAGAGCGAGTACTCGTCCCAAAACAGACGTGCCACCGGCATCAGATAAGACCCGTTGCCGTACGGGCTGAACCCAACCAAATACCGCGTTCCGCACTTGGGACACTCCACACAATGGCGAATCCGAATGGTCATTGCACCTCCGCTCACTTCGTCAAAATAAATCGGGTGCTCCGACAAGATTGGACATTTCCGGACTCCTCAGCCCGCGCCGTGGACGTTTTCGGACGCTAATCCCCTTGGTTCTAAACTCCGTCGGATGGCACTTTCACTTAAGCGGATGGGGGTGCTGTTCGTAGTTGTCGCCGGAATCATTCTGACGATTGTGGGCGCGGTGGAAGAGACCCACGAATAATATGACACCGAGTCGCACTAACGGACACTCGCGTTGCACTCAACTCTAAGGACGCGCCAGCGAAGTGCCGCTCCGAATGGCGACGACAGCTTGGGTCAAGGTCTTCGCAACAAGGTCTGGCTGGTACAGGTGGATCTCATGTCCACTTCCGATCGCCGTGACGTGCAATGTGTTGGAACTGAGGGAATCGAGGCGTGGTCCGGCTTGGTCATGAGAATGACGTCCGGATTCGGGCGCCGGTGCATCGCTCGACAACACGACGACAGGAAGCGCCCCGAGAGGATGGTCCTTGTATGCATCGGTTTCTGCGAATTCCTTGAGAAATTCCCTCCGCCAAGACAAAGTCGAATCTGCATTCTCTTTCGTCGGTTCCCACTTTTGCCATAGTTTGTAGTCCAACCACAGGCGGACAACTCGCAAGTCCGGCGGAAGTCGGTCGAAGGGGTCGCCCTCTTTGGTCGGTGCCGGGCTTTTGTCAGACGCCGCCAGCGGAAATGTCGAACGTATTTGCTCCTCCGTCAGTTGCCAAATCAACCCACCTTTGCCGTTCACCAGTCTGCCGACCCGATTGCTACTGTTGCTGAAGACCAGTCCAGCAACTTCTTTTGGAAATGCGCGTTGGTACGCCTGAATGTAGATTCCTCCTATGGACGCGCCCACCAGCACATACGGACCTTTTTCCCCGCCACGACTCAGAAGCATGTGCAGATCAGAAGTGGTTTGCTCGACCGTTTCGTCAGCCGGACCGGAATCGCTCCAAGCGAGCCCGGCCCGGTCGTACGAACACACTCGCGTGACCTGAGCAACCTTGGGTTGCACCAGAGCCCAGTCAATGGAGAACGCTCCTCCGCCTGCCATCAGAACTACTGTGGGATTTCCCGTCCCGGTGCAGTACAGATGCAGTCTGCGGCCACCGACATCGATGAGCCGGCCTGGAGGCGGGTATTCTTGCGAAGCGGGGCTCAACGTCATCGCTGACATGCAGAGCACCGCTAACAATTGGAGAGGACGGAAGCTCATGTAGCCTCCAAGCACTCAGTAAACTCTAGGTATCTCCAAGACGTTTGGATCGCCCTTTCGTTAACAAGTCCTTGGCACCAATGATCACGTGATCTTTTGCCAACGATCCAGAGCACTCGTCATTGAGCCCGTTAGGCTGCACCCCGCCGTTCGAGTTTGCGTTGGAGCCGCTGATGGCGTGTAGAGGAACGCGCACTCTCACACGAGAGTGATAAACTTCTGTCCAATTCCCCCCCGGGCAGTTCCATGGAAACGCCCTCTCCCAGTTCCCTTCGATTCCGCTTCAGCGGGTTCGAAGTGAATCCGCGCACGGGCGAACTCGTCCGCGACGGGCAGCATGCGCAGCTGCAGGAAAAATCATTACAGTTACTCTTGGCTTTACTGGAGCGCCCCGGGGAGCTACTAAGTCGCGAAGAACTGGCCGGCAAGTTGTGGCCCGCAGGAACCTTTGTCGATTTCGAGCGCGGCCTCCACAAGACCGTGCACAAGCTGCGTGAAGTTCTGGGAGATTCCGCCGATCACCCGCAATTCATCGAGACTCTTCCCCGGAAGGGCTATCGGTTTATTGGCACGCTCGAAAAGGACGGCCCTTCGGAGGAAGCGCAGCCGATCGAAATTCCCGTCCCCGAACCTCGACGCCGGAAATGGCGTTACGCGCTAGGCGTCGGTGTCGGGCTTGCCGCTCTGGGTATCGTGGCGGCGACGAATTTCATGGGGTGGCGCGATGCCATCGTGGACCGCCTCAGCCCATCGCCGGTTCAGATTGCGTCCCTCATGCAGCAAAGCGCAGAGGGGTTCAAGAAAGACGGCGCGCTGGTTGAAGCTGCCCGGTGCTACGCCCAGATTGGCCAGAAAGACCAAGCGCTGGCCCTTCTTGAGAAGTGCTATGAACAACACTGTTCGTCCATTGTCACCCTCAAAGCCGAGCCAGATTTCGATGTTTTGCGAACGGAAGGCCGATTCCAGAACCTGTTGCAACAACTCGGACTCGATCAGCACTGAACCCATTTACTACTTCGTTGCAATCCCGTGAGGCCGCGCCGGTCCCGTAGAGAATGCGGTATTGAAATCAAGATCAAAACGTCGATCCTGTTCGAGATGGTCTTTGTGAACTCTTATCACATGCACGTGGTGGTCCCCTTCGAAGTGGATCTTGCCGAAGTCATCCTCATTGAGAAAGTAATCGGTCACCACCAGGCGCTTGTCGTCGTCCGTCAGGACAATCGAGAGCGGTCCAGCATTCACCCCGAAGCTGACAATTCCTGTTTGGAAAGGATGCTCGGGATTACTCACGTCGAGCATGCGACCTGACCGGCCTGGAAGGACGCGAAGAGCAGCCGGTCTCCGCTTCGCGGCATGGCAAGAAGCTGGACCATTCCTCCTCGAACCGGGACTTCAAAGTGCGGAACAATGTCCTCGCAGTCGAAGACGACCTGTGAAGTGCCGTTCCTGGTGTCTACCAGATAGACCAGCCCATCAAACATTCCGGCCGTGAACGCCCCCTCATGCGGATCACCGGGAATCAGCTTTACATCCATGGTGCCCACCGCATCCGGAATTTGTATGGTGTTGACGACATCTCCTTTCTTAAAATCCCACACCCGAATCGAACCTCGCAGCTCCGGGTCGCCGGGCAAGGTACCAGCGTAGAAGATGGCATGATGAAGTCCGACGTCACCATCCGGTTGACCTCTGGACGCGCCGAGATGCCGTGTGGATTGAAGCCGTGGTGGGGAGGATGAACGGGCCACTCCCCGACCATGTGAAGTGGCTTGTCAAACTCAGCCACACGGCCAGGCGTCCCACCGGTATGGGAGCCCATCTGCGTCACTAGAAACCCTCCGGACTCCAGCGGCAGAAAGTCGTCAGTGATGCTCGACCGCGAACCGACCGCGAACCGCTGGCGGAAGATAGAAACTTGGGGTAACGTGCATCGGACACATCGAAGAAAATGATGCCGTTCTGTCCGCGCAACATGCCGAGTAGGCCTCCGCAGGCGAGGATTTTCTTGTCGGCGGACAGATGGCAATGGTGTGGTTCATTGCCGACGTTTCCCGGAGGCGGCACGGGAACTGTTCTGATTACTTTGCCGCAGTCCGGAGAGTCTTCGTCAAAATCAATGACGGCAAGAAAATCCGGCGCGACGCGCGCCTGATCGCCTGCCCAAATGTAGAGCGTTTTGGCCGCCTTGTTCCGGTGGTGGTGGTGACCGTGGTTGTCGTCGGAAAATGCGCTTCCGGCGAGCCCGAGAATCAGCAAACATAACGCCCAGATCGCGGAAACCGAATGCAGCTTCTTGCTCTCCTTCATATCGCTCCTCGTAAACGAATGGAGTCGTCATACACCAGTGCCACCGGGCTCTCCAACCACTGCCAGGGCATTCCTTCGCCCTAGATGCCAGTCACAACGACCGTAACTGCGTTCGGGCCATCCGCGCCGCAGGTGAAGGTGTCGGATTCGGAATTCAGAATTTCGCTCCAATTGCCGCTACTGGCCGCTGCGCACAAAAGGAGAGAACCACCCATCCATACGACGCTCTTCTTCCAGAAAACCCGTCATGCACCCAAACCCGACAGAATCAAACCTGGGCGCACTCTGGCCCAGCGAGGCAGGAAGGTCAATGGCCGCGGTGTTCCCTGAGAATTACTTTGTTGTTCCCCGCATGAACTCTAGTAGCTCGAACGGGCTACCAATTAGGACGAGTTGGTCTCCGGCAAGATAATGAGTGGCCGATGGAGAGAGGAATCAGGGGGCAGGTAAAGAGAATCTCGCTGTTTGTTTCGTTCGTGATCCTTCGTGTCCTTAGTGGTGAATGGGTTTCGCTGCAGGTTGTGGGAATTGAACCTTTGTTGAGATCCGACTGAGGAAGGCGACTACAGAAAGCGGATCCTGCACTCCTCGCTCACCACCGTGTTCTCACATCGGTCCGCGACGGGGGCCGCTGTCCAGTACTTCACGGATTTTGCTCAGAAGGGTGCGCGGATGAAATGGCTTCTCAAGGAAGTTGGTTCCGGGATCGATCACGCCGTCGTGCATGATGAAATTCGTCGCATAACCCGACATGAACAGCACCTTAATGTCAGGCCGCTCTTTTTGCACCTGCTTCGCCAGTGCCGGCCCGTCCATTCCCGGCATGATCACATCAGTAAGCAACAGATGCAGCTGACCCCTATGATTCCTGGAGAGGGCGAGCGCATCGGCAGGGCTCGGCACGTCCAATACGGTGAATCCACTCCCCGTCAAAGCGAACCTGATCAGATCGCGTAGGGCTGGTTCATCCTCCACAAGCAGCACTGTCTCTGCTCCGGACGGGACCGTCCGCTGCGCTGGTTCAGCTGGAGATTGCGCCGCCTCGTCGACTCTCGGAAGGTAGACCTTGAAAGTAGTTCCCCTTCCCGGATGGCTGTAGACGCCAACGTTTCCGCCGCTTTGTTTGACGATGCCGTAGACGGTTGACAGGCCAAGCCCGGTGCCTTTTCCCACCTCCTTGGTAGTAAAGAAGGGCTCGAAGATATGCGGCAAAACCTCTGGGCTAATGCCATCTCCAATATCGCTCACAGCAAGCATGACGTGTGGACCGGGACGCGCGCCGGCATGCTCTCGCACATAGTCTTCATCCAAGACGACGTTCGCGGTCTCGATTGTGATCCTTCCGCCGCTCTTCATAGCGTCGCGCGCGTTTACTACCAGGTTCATCACCACCTGCTCGATCTGCCCGGGGTCGGCCCTGGTGGCACCGAGTCGCGTATCCGTAACCGTATGAAGCTCGATATCTTCGCTGATCAAACGGCGTAACATCTTGTCCAAGTCGACAATGAGTGAGTTCAGGTTGAAGATTTTGGGCTGCAGAACCTGTTTGCGGCTGAAAGCCAATAACTGGCGCGTGAGGGCGCTGGCGCGACGGCTGGCCTCATCGATCCTCTTCAGGTGGTCGTACTCCGCCGGCCATGATCGCGACGCCTGAAGCAGGATCTCGGTATGTCCGAGGATAACCGTCAAAATATTATTAAAGTCGTGGGCGACACCGCCCGACAAAGTTCCAATCGCCTCCATCCTCTGCGCCCGCATCAATTGTTCTTCCAGCCTGCGGCGCTCGGTTACATCGCGCGCGTTTACTACGATTCCGTTGACTGCGGGGTGCTTCAGCAAATTGGTGGCAGACACTTCCAGGATGCGCAGGCCGCCGTCGCGCTGTGGAATTCGGAATTCTGAATAGATGGGACCTGTATCTTGTCCGGATTTCCCTTTTTCATGAACCGCGGCCAATAGCTTCTCCACCTCAGCGCGGTCATCCTTCGCGGCCAGATTCAGTATGTTTTGGCCTTGGACAGGGCTACCATCGCCCGCTTCGCGCTCGAACGACGGACTTGCGTATCGAACCGTCCCGTCGGTCTGCAGCACGACTATGAAATCGGAGGCATTCTCGCTTAATGAGCGGAATTGCGCCTCACTCCGTTGCAGTGTCTCGTAGAGGTTGCTGACCCTGTCCGACATGTCGTTGAAGACCTGCGCTAGGCGGCCGATCTCGTCGCCGCCACCCACGTGAACCCGCTGGTGGAACTCTCCCCGGCCGAGAGCACGGACAGCAGCATCCAACTGCTGCAGCCTGCCGCCAATTGTGCGAGTGACGCGCCAGCCAAGGAACGCGGTGATCAAAAATATCGCAAGCCCAATCGACAACAGCGTCGCCATCGCCCGGTTTCCAGCGCGCTCAATTTCTTCGAGTTCTTGCCTCTTTTGTTCTGCGACCAGCTCATCGATGTCGCGCACCAGCGACTCAGAAAGAGCGGAAAGGACGGGATCGCGGCTCTGAGAACGCAACTCCACCACTCGCCAATCGCCCAGGCGTACCAGTTCCACCAAGTCGTCCATCTGAGAGGAGAACATCGTGCGGATCGCCTCGAGGCCAGTGAACTGACGCTCGCGCTCCGGGCCCTGACGCAAAGCTTCCAGGGCTTGGACCGCACCATCGACCTCCTTATTGAAGACACCGCGTAGGTCCTTCGCCTTGGCCGTAAACCGCTCGGCGTCGTGGGTCTCCGACAGCAATTGGAGTTCGGCTTGAAATCTCTGGAAGTGGTTATGGGCCATCAGCACGGCAAGAGCGGGTTGTTCGGCGTCGTACATGCGCTGCGCACGCTGGCGCATGACGCTGATTTGCCAGGCTGCGATAACGCCGCCGAACAGGATCAGGCTGCCCAGCAGCACAAACGCATGTCTAAGCAACTGGCCAGTGCTGTTGCGCGTCTCCACCGGTTTGAAGCTGCCCAGATCCGGGCTCGAATTCAATTGCTTATGGCTCCGCAAAACATCGTTTAGTGAATGGCGCCAGCACCGGGCGGCGGGCCCGGCTTTCCTCCTGTGATTCCCTCCAGCTTCGCCTGCAACTCCGCCATCGCCTTGCCCGCCTCCTGTTCCCCGGCAAGGATCGAGTGCACCGACGAAAAATACGCTCTTGAAACCTCATCGTAATGCTGCCCTGACACCGCCGATGGGCGGGCAATGGTCACGCTCGCCAGATCCCTCCATAGCTGCGCGATTTCGGGGCGGTCCTGCAAATACTCCGAACTGGCGTAGAAGTCCCGGCGCGCGGGAAGCATCGCGTGCTTCTTCCAGAGAGTCAATTGCTCGTCGTGACTGGTCAGGTACCGAACCAGCGCCGCGGCCTCCTGAGGGTGACGCGAATACTTGGACACTGCCAGCGACTGCCCTCCAATCGTCGACGCCCTGCGGACGGAACCTCCAGGCAGCAGCGCGATCGCAATCGTAGCGTCTGGATTCGGAATCATTGACTCCTGGCTAAACTGTCTCCACAGCCAGTCGCGCTCGAAGGCTGCCTTGCCCGCGTGTAATAGGTTTCTTGCGTCCTGTTCCTTAAATGCGATAACACTGGGCGGCGAGATGGTGCCAATCCAGCGGCGCGCGCTCTTCATCGCCTCAATGGTTCTAGGGTTATTGACGCTGATCGAGCCGTCAGCTTCGATCAGGTAGCCGCCGCCGTACCCCACCTGCCACTCCAAAGCGTTGCAGGTGAGGCCTTCGTAGGCTGCTCCCTCCCACACGTAGCCCCAGAAATCTTTGTTACCGCCGGCCCGCTCGCCCGCCTGGATACGGGCGGCCATCTTCTCCAGTTCGTCCCATGTCGCGGGCGGATTTCGATACCCATACTTTCGGAGCAGGTCAGAGCGATAGTACAGCACTCCCAATTCCGTGTTGAACGGCATGCTCGTCAATCGCCCGTTGACGGTATCGTTCCGCACTTCAGTTTCGAGTTGGTCCGCAGACTCTTTAGCCAGATACTGATTCAGATCGACCATTTGGTCCGCCAACACCGCGGGCCAAACCACATCAATGTAGTAAACGTCTGGTGTGGATGATTTCTTCCCCAGATAGCGTTCATAGAGTTCCAAACGCTCCGTCATTGATTCCGGCCCCGGTATGAAATCCACACGGATTCCAGTCTCCCGGCTGAACTGCTCAAATACGCTTTGATCCATCGAGAGTTCGCGCTGTGTCGCTGGGCCCCAACCGATAAACGTTATGACGGAAGGCGTCGCTGGATCGCTGTTGCTGGTGCGGTCACAACCAACAAAAAACAGAAAGAACACAAGCAGGAAGGACCCGAGGAGCCATTGTTTCGCGCGGGTGCTCACGTTTGTGGCCATGGCCTCCCTTCGCAGCACTCGGTAGCGAAGAACATTGTACTCCTGCGTGGAACGGCGCCGACTGTGCTCGCTTCACTCAAAACCCGCAGCCTAGAATCAACGAGTAAACCGCGGACATTTCGCCAGTCCTCTAGACTAGGGCAGACTTACATTTTCACACGCAGCCTTGATCGTCTTCCCCATTCTTCCCCGTATGCGTCCCGCGAACTGGCGAGGGCGAGGCGTATACTTGTGCCAATTTCTGGTACCTCGTTCACCACTTCGTCCGACGATTCCAAGTTCGCAGCACTACCTGAAAATCTGAGTTGCCTTCGGAGAAGAATATGAGACTGAATCTCACCCTGTCTGTTCTGGCAATCGCTGCCATGTTCAACGCATCGCCAGTTTGGGCCGCTTGGGGAGCACCCAAGTCCATGGGCGCAACAACGGTGCTTTCCGATCCTTCATGTGCGTCTCCATCGATTGGGCTGGCAGTCTGCGCGGCGCGCGGTCTTGCCCAAACACTGGTCGTCAATCGCTTCAACGGCACCGGTTGGAGCGGCTGGACCACCATTGCCGGCGCCGTCAGTTCCAATCCAAGTTGTGCCGCCAACGGCGCCGGGGACGTTCTCTGTGCCGCGCGCAACACCACCGGCGGCCTGTCCGCGACCGTCTACAACGGTACGACTTGGAGCGCGCTGAAGAGCGCCGGTGGACAGATCACCTCCCCTCCCAGCTGCTCTCAGCTCACCGTGGGCAATGTCTTGTGTGTCGGGCGAAGCGCAACCGGAGGGCTTACCTCGAGCATTTACAACGGCACGACATGGAGCGCCTTCTTGGTGCTTGCCGGCTCGACCGTGTCAGAGCCCGGTTGCGGTAGTGACGATGCCGGAGGTGTGATTTGCATCGCGACCTCGACCACGACGTGGAACGTAGTCGCGGCACGCTTCCGCGGAACGACTTGGAGCGCCTTCTTGAACCTCGGCGGACATTCCACTTCCGACCGTTATTCCTGCACAGCGCTCGGCGGCGCACTCGGGGTGCTGACATGTGCAGCTCGCGGTACGGAGGAGGCGGTTTACGTCAACAACTTCAAAGGCGGAGCGTGGACCCTTGCCAACTGGACTGGATGGAGCAGTATCAGCGGCACCGCCAACCCCGGAACGTCATGCGCGCAATCCATTTCTGGGGAACTTGGTTGTGCGACCGTGGCTTGGGATGCCGCCTTCTGGGTGAACTCCTTCAATGGCGCCTCCTGGACAGGATGGAGCACGCTAGGAGGAAAAAATATTGGGAATCCCGGCTGCACTCGAATAGGGAATGGAAACGTGGTTTGCGCGGTCGTCGGACTGAATGGAAAAGCCATCAGCACTCTGGGACCCTAGTCCGCAGCCAAATGGGAGCTGACGCAAAGGGGCGAATGCACGTGAAACTCTCTCCTCCGCGTCCCCTGTGTTTAAGCTCCTTTCTTCGCGAGCTTCGCAGCTGTCCTCCGCGATTCCCGCTGCTAAAGTTTTTCGACTGCACCTCGCCTCCCTGCTTGTCAGTGGCTAGCCCCGAGTCTCCAAAGATTTTCTTCGCGATCTTTGCGGCTGTTCT
>DASRRV010000403.1:0-13485 GCA_035695545.1 Candidatus Sulfotelmatobacter sp.
AAAAAGTTCGGTTCGCACGCGGGACAGCCCGCAACAGGCCATGGTGTGAAGTAGAACACCGAGCAATTGATTGTGGCGTCCTGCCCCTCTTTACGGAGGAGTTTGCAGTAGTAATCATGATCGCAGATGCGACCGAAGAGATGCATGGGTCGGACCGAGTCCTGACCTGAAAACTGATTGCGAGCGAGCCTGGGTTGGCAAAGGCAAACCATCAACGAGAGCGAAATGGCGCTTTTGTTCGAGTGCATGCAGAAGTGTTGTCGAAAACAGCTTGCCACCGCCGACCTCGTCAGAGAGACCTGTTTTCGGCAACTGACGCCAGAAAGCTGAGGGAGTCTTTAGCGATACTGCAGTCTAAGGATATTGCGACGGATACAGTGTCCAGCCTTGCTCAGACCAGGCCGTGACGGAATTCCCTTCTCACCAACAGTGTCCGGATTCATTCCTCGGCGAATTGGACCACGACTTTGATGTCGTCTGGTTTGCGCTGCAGAGCGTTCGCAAAGTCTTCGATTCGCTCTCGTCGAGTCAAGAGACGTGACAACCAAGCACGATCCGCGCGGGCTAGCACTTCGCCCGCCTTGTACCAGTGCCGCTTGTTTGCGTTGACGCTGCCGACGACCACTTTATTCCGCAAGACAGCATCTGACGCGACATCCGCAGTGGAGAGCCCGCTGGTGCGGCCGCCACTTCCCACTCCTGTAAGACATAAAATTCCACCTGATCCGAGGATCTCTATACAGTCGCTTATGACTGGCCCTGCACCTGTGCATTCGATGATGATATCCGGCTCGAATCCAACCGCCGCTGCGCTCCCCGAGTGGTAAGTTGCACCGAGCGAGCGCGCGAGATCAGGTTTAGGTCCGGAATCAAGCTGGTCGAGCACATGTACCTCCAGCCCACGCTGTCTTCCGATAAGTGCGGCGAGAAGACCAATCGGACCAGCGCCCGTCACAAGCACAGTCCGTGGCTCCCAAAAGGAACGCTGCCCGATTGACGAAACCGCTTCCCAAGCTTTGGTGACAACCGTAGTTGGCTCCAGTAATACGCCAAGCAGGCCCAGCGAACTGTCCACCTTGATCGCGTAGTCAGGCTCGATCCGCCAGCGCTCGGACATGTAGCCATCGATCTCCTTGATTCCCCGCTCGGTGTACTGGCCGTTCCGGCACATGTCCCACTCTCCCACTGCGCAGTTCGGACACGGAACGGGATCAGGGCGGCGAACAATACCCGCCACCAGATCGCCCTCACGAAATCGACCGGTCGAGTCAAGCTCCAACACACGGCCAATGGACTCGTGGCCCAGCACTAGGCGACTCTTCGAAGGGGGCGCCCAACCGTAGTTGCCTTCGACGATTTCGACGTCGGTCCCGCAGACTCCGACCGCAACCGCTTCCACGAGTACTGAGCCATTCCGCGCATCAGGCTCCGGTATATCTTCGAGACGTGCGCTTCCCGGCTTCTTCGGTTCCACCGTGATTGCCTTCAACTCTATCTCTCCTTAGAACCCCGAATCGTTGCTCCGACGATTGTCTCGAAGAAATCGGTACGGCACTACTGTGGGTTTTTCCAGCGGTGAAAACGACTGTGTTTGTTGCTGCCTGAGTTGTCGTAACATGTATAGTCCGCCGCCGGATTGCAATAAGAATCAGGTTCGACGAGAACGAGTCTGCGAAAATGTATCCGGCCTCTGTGGAGAATGGTCTCCGGGCGCATGATGATGATCCGCACGTGCCTGTCCTTATAATCGCCGCGGTCGTGAAAGACCTCGTTACGCCACAGGTTTTCAGGCACGTCGTTTGACTGTGTTTTCGTCTCCTCTTCCTCTGCAGACTTCTAAGAAGCGAAGTTCAAAAAACCACTTCTTCTGGTTGGAAAAAACAGCTGCTTTTGTGCAAGGGCTGATAGTCGCTCCCGCTCGCCAAAACTGCCCAACTAATCTTGGCCAGCTTATTGGCGGTGGCTACGATCACCACGTACAAACTGGCATCGCGCATGAGCGGCCGAAGTTTTATCTTCGTAGAGATCGATTTCCTGCCTGGGCTCTGAGCGCTGTTCGGGGGACCATGTACTCATGTCGATCATAATCTTCAGCCACCCCATCATGCCGCTGCGAAGCATGTAGCGGAAGTCTTCGTCGGCCACTCTTCGACGTAGCTTTCCAGCATCGCCGGCGGCAGCAAGTGACTGGTGTCGTAAAATGCCCGCCGATTGGGGAGTGGGTCATAGGTATCCGTGGCCGAAAAATAGTCGCCGCGCGAGAGCACCAGTAAGCTGATGCAGACGACGTGAGTCGTTCTCGGCATGACTAGAAAATAACAGATTCACTTGGGGATGATACGAACTGCCGCGAGAGACGAAGTCCCAGGCACGGCATTCTCGACCGTGGTAGTAAGAAGAAGCTGGAAATAAGGCGGTATCGTCTTGTGGTCGGGAGCGAGATTCAGCAGCGCCTTCCGCAACTCAGCCATGCGCTCCGGATTGGTCAGGTATTCGATGGCCGCCTGCGAGCCCTGCGTGTAGATTCCGTAAATCAGGAGAACACGTTTATCACCAGTTTCGTTCGGGAGCAGCAGAACCACGGCGTAGTCGCGCGTCAACTGGTTCGTCACCGAGTCGAATTCCGGTTTGTAGACCGCTTGCTCTCCCCGCTGAGGGCTGCGGTTCAGAATTACGCCGCTCTGGAAATGAAATCCTTGGACGTTCAGAAACACGCGACCGCTCCAAGCCTGATTGCCGCCCAGCAGGATCGCGTTGTCTCCCTTGATTTCGTCGAGATTCACCAGACGGGATTGCTTCACGACGCATTTCTGGCCGACGCTGGAAAACATGTCGCAGAGTTCCACCACCCCAAGAGTCTCGCCGACGGAAGTGAAATCGGTCAGGTTCGGCACGAAGAGAAAGCGCTTGAGTTCGTGGAAATGGATTGTGTCGCGAAATTCTGGCAGATTCGACTTGGGAATCTCGTGTCCACTGGCCAGAGTTTGCGAACTGTCTCCGTCGTGGGCTGCGCGCAGCAGAGGATGGTTCGGAATTGTGATCAAGGGTGGACCATTCGGTGGAAGGAACGGACGCCAGAACCACTCCAGGTTTTCGGACAAACTGCGCGGTTGGGCCGGAGCCTGGGCGCTGCGACGGTTCATCCAACCAGAAACCAGCAGTCCGGCAAGCACTGCGCACAGAATGCCGAGAAACCCAGCGAAGGTCCACGGGAGCCGACTGGACTCCACTTTTTCCGGAACCGCAGCAGCTGGCGCTTCGTCCGTGATTTCCTGTTCCGCATTGCGCGTGAAAACTGGAACATAGTGCCCCGAGGGCAAGTCCATACGGACCAGACTTCCTTTGCCCCCTTCCTCATAATATCTCTTCAGAAGACGGCGAATTTCGTACGCCTGCACCCGTACGATCGGATCCCGTTGTGGATTGAAATCGACGCCGCGGTCATAGACCTCAACGCCGACCAGGTACTCATTTAACTTGTCGCCATTCCCCTGGAGAGTCTGTTCCGAAACGAACTCGAGAAAGCGGATTTTCTTGGGAGAGTTCGCGAAATACTTGCTCTCTAAGACTCGGCGAAGCTCTTCCCGTTTTTCGAACACGGGGATGTGAGGGGCCGCGGAAGTGTGAACAGATGCCAACGTTGGTGCTCGTTTGGGTCGAGCCCGAGAGATGTTACCGATTCAAGTCCGATCAGACCATCCAGTCGGACGATAGCACCGCTCCGCCGCGGGAGTCAACCTGCGGTCGAAACAGCATTCCGGCAATTAACCGTTATTTGGCCACGTTACTTGCGGTTAATCGCTCTCGGCTCGGGTGGTCTTGGATGAGCGACAGGCCCGCTTTTTTCGATACGGTTGGGGTAAATTCTTCAGCCTTGATCGATTTTGACAAGAACATTCCGTCCTTGCCCCACCCCGCCAGAGTGATCACCGGGCATGGTTCTACGCCTACTCGCTCTCCGAAGGCCAAAATCACCTTTATTTTGCGACTTAACCCTCCGATAACCTCGATTACCTTGAGGGCAAGCCCTGTGGACGACTAGAAATTCAGAGTCTTGTTTACGAGGAATAAATGCGTGTCTAAAGTGCGCCCATCGAGGCGGCGTAGCGCACTCATCCTGATTCTGACGCTTTCGGCCATGCTGGAGCACTTGGCCGGCCAGGAACTCCAAGCCCTCAAACGTTGGGAGAGACCGATCGTAACGATTCAATCGGACGGCGCCGAGGGCAACAAGTACGGGTTCGAGGGCGGGAGGGTGCTCAAACTGAAGAGCGTCTACCATATGTTCACTTCCGAGATGGTGGGAGATCCGCATTGGGTCAAGATGCGTCTCGCGCACTGGACCAGTCAGGACCGCATCCACTGGAAGCGCGTGGCAACGGTCGCGGACTCCAGTGGCGACTTCACGGGAAAAGACCAGCGGGCAGCCTTGTGGTCTCCGCTGCCGGTGTTCGACCCGAAGGAGAATCGCTGGAATCTGTTCTACGTGGCATACCAAGCGGCGCCCGATACGTCTCAACAATGGTTGACGAACCATGAAGGGCGCATCTGGCGCGCCGTCTCCGCGACTCCGGGACAGGAGGGGATCGACGGTCCGTACCAAGATGTGGGAATCATCCTGCAACGCGGCAAGGGCTCTGACTCATGGGAAGGGCTTCAGGGCACAGATTCGTTTTTCCCGTACCCTGTGGGAGACCGCTGGTACGCGTTCTACGGGAGCGCCCACACGGAGAAGCTTCCTATATCTCTGTGGCAGGTAGGACTGGCGACGGCGACCAGTCTCGCTGGTCCATGGACCCGCTGCACAACATCGAATCCCTTAAAAATCGAGAAGCGTTTTATCGAGAATCCAATAGTCACCAAGTTGAGTGATGACACCTACGTCGCGGTCTACGACACTGACGCTCCGAATGCGATTGGATATACGCTTTCGAAGGACGGGATTCACTGGTCCAACGGACAGCACCTAGTGGTTCAGGAAGGAAGCGGCGTTTGGGCAACCGAAGTGCGGACGCCGCTGGGCCTGATCCCAGAGGGCAATGATTCGTTCACACTTTTCTACACCGCTAATGAGAAGGTGTCGGGGAGCGGGCCGGATGGGAACGGAATCAACAACACGCCCGGCTCAATGGGGCTTGTCGAAGTTCAGTGGAAGAAGGCGGAGCATAGCGGGCTGCGCTAGCAATTGAGATTGATATCCAGGAGGGGGATATGCCACGAAGCACGTTCTGTTCTCTGAAAGTTGAGGCCCGCACTGAAATCGTGCGTGCCTGTTCAGTGCGGTTCCGGTTCGCCATCGGAGTTCTTCTAGTTGCCACCTTCAGCGCCACGCTGGTGGCGCAGTCGACGACGGGATCTATCTACGGTCAAATCCTGGATCCCTCCAATGCTCTGATCTCTGGCGCCAAGGTGACCGCCCTTAACGCTGCCACCGGCATTACCTATCCGGGCACATCTGACAGCCAAGGCAACTATGCGGTATTCAATCTGCTGCCGGGAATCTACGACGTAACCGTCGAGAAGGATGGCTTTGGCAGCGCCACCGTCAGAGACGTCCGCATCGTGATCGACCAGAAGCAATTGATTAACTTCCAACTGAAGGTTGGGGCCATCGAGACGGTCGAAGTGGTGACTGCCGCGCCCACAATGCTGCAGACCCAGAGCACGGAAACTGGAGAAGTAATTCAGTCGCATGACATTCTCAATCTTCCGCTGAACGGACGGGTTTTTTACGATCTGACCGCACTAACGGCGGGCGTTACGTACGGGGCCGGGAACACGAACGCATACAATTTCTCGATTAACGGCCAGCGGGAGTATGCCAACTCGATCCAGATTGATGGTGTGGAGTCCACCACGAATCGAACGCAGGATATCACTGTGACTCCCAGCGTGGATGCCGTGGAGGAATTCAAAGTAGCGACGTCCGCGTATTCCGCCGAGTTTGGCCGAGCCGCTGGAGGCGTGGTTTCAATCCAAACCAAGAGCGGCACCAACGCTTATCACGGATCTGCGTACGAATTCTTCCGGCCAAACTTCACGGCTGCAAAACAATATGGTTTCGACGGAATCTACGTTCAACCGTCGAAGCTGAAGCAGCACAATTACGGCGGAACCATCGGCGGGCCAGTCTTCAAGAACAAAACCTTCTTCTTCTTTTCATTCGAAGGCGTAAAGAAGAACGACGCTTACGACTACCTGTATTCGACGCTCCCCAAGAACCTGGTCAGCTTCCTTCCGGACGGATCCGTGAACCTCTCAGGACTACTCGATCCGTATGCGGGCAAGCCTGGCGTTCCCGCCGACTGGGTCACTCCCATTTACGATCCAACGGTGATGGTCAACTGCTATGGCGGATGTCCGTCGCAGTTTACCGGCAACATCATCCCCGCAAATCGTGTGAGCGCGGCCGGCGTCAACATGTACAACGATTTCTGGCCGAATCCGAACTTGACCGGCACGAACAACGGGTGGGCCAACAACTTTCAGGTTCACTCGCCGGTGAACTACAACCAGAAAAACTTCGATGGGAGGCTGGACCACAATATCTCTGAAAAAGACCGGCTATCCTTTCTCTTTCACTACAGCAACTCCGACCAACTCGTCACAGATCCCTACTGGGGACATACCGTTGTGCAAGGTGGCGGGGATGCCGACCAGGGTAACCGCGAGACCTTCGCCGGACACGAGTATTCGATCTCGGAAACTCACCTGATCTCTCCGCGCTTCCTCAATGAGGTGCGCTTGGCGTACACGCGTTATGTGCAGAACCAATACAGTCTTTTGAACGGCCAGGATCTGAGCACGAAGTATGGTGTGGGAAATATCAATGTACCGGGATATCCAGCAACCAACGGCTTCCCCTGGATTTATATGGGCGGCGATTACACCCTGGTGGGCGGTTCCACGTACAAGCCGTACATTGTTACCGACAACAACTACCAACTCACGGACAATGTGATCCTCACCAGTGTGGGCAAGCACGAGATCAAGTTTGGGGGAGATTTCCGCAGGTTGCAGTCGCATCCGTTGTTTTCACTCTTTCCGACAGGCTTTTTCTACTTCGCGGGACCCTACGCTGCGATGACCAGCGACTGGAGCTACGGCAGCCCACTCGATAATTACAGCGCTTTTTTCGGAACAGGCGGTGCCGATATCGCCGACCTGCTGATGGGACTTCCCCTGGATGTCCAGATCGGCCTGCAACTGACGAATCCCCACACCCGCAGTTGGGAAATGGCCTACTACGTTCAAGACACATATAAGATGACGTCCCGCCTGACCCTGAATTACGGGATTCGCTACGAATACCAGGCACCGTACACCGAAGCGCAGAAGAACATGTCGAACTACGACATCGCCTCGAACAGCTTTCTTCTGGCCGGGAGAGGCGGAAACTCTGCTGGGCTCATCAATTCACGCTGGAATAATTTCGGACCTCGCGTTGGAGCCGCATATCAAGTCAATTCGAAGCTGGTAGCGCGCGTCGGCTACGGCTTCTACTACTCTCCGGAAAATGATGGCCGCGAAGACATCCTGACCAAGAATTATCCTTTCGCCTATCAGCAGACGTTTACCAGCAATCCTTACTACGGTCCATGCTCCAATCAGCCTTCCTGCTATGGTCCGTTTAGCTATTACGTGGATCAAGGCTCCCCGCGGTCCACAAGCGTTCCGATACCGAGTGGAGCCAGCAGTATTCCCGCTTCCGCGATCACCAACGGAAATCTCCTGACCAGCAACTACGTAGTTCCAAATCTAAAAACGGGATACTCGCAGCTCTACAATCTCAGCGTGGAACAAGAAATCGGGAAAGACTTCACCATTGAAGCGGGCTATGTGGGTTCCATAAGCCATGATCTGTCATACCGCGTGGGCGACATCAACCGTGTAGACCCCGTCTCGGGGAACCATGCACTGACTTCAGACCTCGGAAAGATTCAGGGCTTATACAATTCCGGCTACGCTCTTTACAACTCGCTCCAGATCAAGCTTACGAAGCGGGTTTCGAAGAACCTCAATTTCCTTACCAGCTACACCTACGGCCACAACATCGACAATGGCCCTTCCCCTTGGAACTTGGGCGGGAACAATGACAACCCGCAGAATCCTCAGAACCTCGAAGCCGAGTTGGCTTCGGCCGACAATGATGTCCGACACAACATTGTATTCAGCGGCATCTACCATCTACCCTTCGGGCGCGGACAAGCGTACTTTGCAAATATGAACCGGGGCGCGGATCTCATTTTCGGCGGATGGCAGTTCAACGGAATCTTTAGTGCGCACACCGGTTCGCCGGCGAACATCATTCGTTCCAGCTATACTCCGGGCTACGAAGGTTTGCGGCCGGACCAGGTGGGGGATCCTACGATTCCGCGGAGCCAGCGCACGCTGGACAAGTACTTCAACACCGATGCGTTCAGCACAGCGGCGTTTACCGGGAGCAATCTATACGGGTACGGCGACGCGGGACGAAATCCTGTAAGAGGCCCCGGGTTCGTCAATGTTGATATGTCCATTTTCAAGGAATTCTCACTTCCGGAGAAGGCAAGCCTGCAAACACGCTTCGAGTTCTTCAACGCTACAAACACCCCCCACTTCGCCAACCCGATCGGAGACATGAGCAGCCCGAACTTTGGAGCAATCCGATACACCAACGGTCAAATGCGGGTCGTCCAAGCGGCAGTCAAGTTGCTGTTCTAGGAAGGACTGCGATACGTAATGTGGATCGGGCGGCCGGCCAAACGACTGCCCGATTTTTCTGATTTCTTTGAGGCGTAGTCTGGAAAGAAGAATGTGGAACTGTTGTCAACGAAAAGTTAGTTGCAAACGGATTCTGGCGATGTGCATGATCGTTTCCCCACTCCTTGGGATGGGAAGTGCGAAGGGCGGGGCATCTGCCCGTGATGGGATCACCTATTATGTCGATGCGTCCACTGGCCATGATGAAGCCCCGGGCACCTCGGCGGCAACATCGTGGAAGACACTCGCCAAGGTGAACGCCACTACCTTTCAGCCAGGCGATCGCATCCTGTTTCACTCCGGCAGTTCGTGGAGCGGGCAGCTTTGGCCGAAGGGGTCCGGCAACAGCGAGGATCCGATCGTCATCGACAAATTCGGCGGGGACGCCTTGCCGATCATCAACGGTGCTGGACTCGCAGAAGACGCTGTGTTGCTCAAGAATCAGGAGTACTGGGAAATCCGCAATCTCGAAATCACCAACACTGGTGCAGAGCGTGCCCTTCGACGCGGGGTTCATGTGGTGGCGAAGAACTGCGGCGACCTGCATCACATCTATATTCGCGATCTGAGGGTTCACGACGTTAACGGTAACTTTCAGGAAAAGGCCAATGGCGGCATTCACTACAGTGCGATTGGAGAGACCAAGCCCAGCCGCTTTATTGACCTGCGCATCGAGAACAACCGCATCTGGCACGTCGACCGCGCCGGTATTTTCGGCTGGTCGACTCACTGGACCCGGTCGAAATGGTATCCCAGCCTCGGCGTGGTTATTCGAAACAACGTTCTCGATGATATAGGTGGCGACGGCATCGTCAACGTTGCCACCGACGGCGCCATGGTCGAATACAACGTCGTCTCTAACGCCAGCATGCGTTCGCAAGACTATAACGACGGCATCTGGCCGTGGAGCGCCGACAACACGATCATTCAATACAACGAAGTTTATGGAATGCGCGGGCAGCACGACGCTTTAGGCTTTGATTCTGACTGGAATAGCCGCAACACAATTATCCAGTACAACTACAGCCACGACAATGAAGGGGGATTCCTGCTTATCTGCAACGAGGGCAGCCAGAGTCCGAACGACAGCGCGGGAAACGTCGGCACCATCGTTCGCTACAACATCAGCCAGAACGACCATCACCGCGGAATCAAACTTTCCGGCCCGGTGAAAAACACGCTCATTTACAACAACACGATCTACGTCGGAAAGGACGAGGACATAGCCGTAATTCTCCACACCGACTGGACGGGATGGGCTAGCGACACCTACATCTACAACAATATTTTTTACGTGGACGGCAAAGCGCAGTTCGGATACGGAGTGACGGGGAATGAGGATGGCTCTTATGTAGCTGCGCCGGGGCCGGGTAAGAGCACCAACAATGTTTACGACTACAACTTGTATTACGGCGTAAAGCCTCCAGACGATCCCCATGCCCTGACGTCCGACCCGTTACTCCAGGATCCCGGACACGCTGGAGTTAGCCGATCTACCGCGGTGGGATACGCTTTGCGAAAGCATTCTCGGGCTATCGATTCAGGAAGGACAATCGAGAACAGCGGCAGCAAAGACTTTTTCGGCACCGCGGTTCCTCAATGCGGTGCGGTCGATCGCGGTGCCATGGAATCGCAAGAATGCTCCGAGCATCGGCCATAGTTTCTGCCATGCAGTTGTCAGTTATCATCCCACAAGAAATTAAAGGGGAACGATGCTAGCTAGTCAATCGTGGAGTTTGCCAGGAGTGTGGCGCACGGTCTTAGGTGCGCTCCTTCTAACGTGCGCCTTGCATTGCTGGGCCGACCCTTCCCTTCCAGCGCTGTTCAGTGATCACATGGTATTGCAACGGGGGCGGGAGATCCACGTTTGGGGCAAGGCCGATCCGCGAGAAGGAATCACGGTGATGCTGGTCGGCGACACCGCAAAATCCACTGCCGACACTCACGGCAACTGGAGCATTCAGCTGTCATCGCTTCCAGCAGGCGGTCCGTTTACCCTGACTATCCGAGGCAACAAAGAAATCACCATCAAGGATGTAATGATCGGCGAAGTATGGATTGCCTCTGGCCAGTCGAACATGTCGTTTTCTCTCGACGGCGCGGAAAATGGAGCAACGGAAGTTCCGAAGGCGAATTATCCGCAGATTCGTCTCTTCACTGTTCCGAAGAAGATCGCGCTGTTGCCGCAGGAGAACACACTTCCGGCGCATTGGGAACTTTGCACTCCTGATACCGCGAAGAGATTCTCGGCTGTCGCGTATTTCTTTGCTCGCGAAATTCATCGCAAGCTGAACGTCCCCGTGGGCGTCGTCGAGAGCGCTTGGCCGGGAACCGCCATTGAGGCCTGGATCGCCCCCAACGTCTTGCGCAACGACGCCGACTTGCGAAGCCTCGTCGAGGAATGGGATCGCACTCCCCCTGCCCTGAGGAGCTTCGCTGAGAACTCACAGCCGTTTAATCTTGAGTTTGACGATTTTGAATTGATTCCCGCTTCTCCAAACGCCGAAAGTAAAGTGCTGGCCAATTTTGACGACGGAAGTTCACGCCTCGCAACCGGTGGATCGTTCTCTTACGACTGGTCCGATTCATCGGACGCCACTTTTGCGATGGTCTCGCCCGGCCGAGGGGCGAAAGAGCTTGGAACAAAAGGCTTCGCAGCTCAGGTCGCCGGCCAGTTGGGTGAAACCGAGGACTCGATTTTGTCAGCGACTTACCGGATGGATGGATCCGCGGAAGATCTCAGCACCTATACAGGCGTCCGGTTCTGGGTGCGAGGTAGCGGTTCGTTTCGTTTCCGATCCAAACAGCCCACGATCACCGATTACGATGACTACGCCACTCCGGTCTTGAAAGCCACGAACGAATGGAAGCAGATCACCGTTCTGTTCCGCGATCTTCGCCAAGATGGGTGGGGAGTAGTTCAGGATTTCACTGCGACCGCCTCGACCGGCTTCTCCCTCGAATGCCTGACTCCTCTCGAGTATGCCCCGATGCCGGTCTCTAGCCTTTACGAAGGCATGATCGCTCCTTTGATGCCCTACGGATTTCGCGGCGCGCTCTGGTATCAGGGAGAAAGCAATGCGCTAAAAGCGTTCCAGTATCGCAAGCTTCTTCCGGCAATGATCAGAAACTGGCGGGACGCCTCTCAGCAAAACGATCTAGAGTTCCTGATTGTGCAGTTGCCCAATCACGGCGCGATTCCCAACGAGCCCGGAGAATCCGCATGGGCCGAACTGCGCGAAGCGCAGCTGATGACCGTGGAACATGTGCCGCACACCGGGCTCGCGGTAACGATCGACGTAGGCGATCCCAACGATCTCCATCCTCATCGCAAACTGGAGGTCGGACAACGGCTCGCGCTCTGGGCGTTGGGGACAACGTATAAAGAGCCGATCGAATACTCCGGGCCTCTCTATCAAGCGATGCACGTCAATGGCAGCGAGGTCCGCCTGCAGTTTACCCATGTCGGCTCTGGCCTTGAGGCGCGTGGTAAGCCCGAATTGGAGGGCTTTTCCGTAGCAGGCACCAATGGAAAGTTCCATTGGGCCGTGGCACATATCGAAGACGAAACGGTAGTCGTGAGCAGCCCTGACGTTCCGAATCCCGTGGCGGCACGCTACGCCTGGGGAGACAGTCCGCGCTGCAATTTGTTCAACAAAGAAGGGCTACCTGCGTCGCCATTCCGGACCGACGATTGGCAGGGGCTTACCGCTGGGCATTGATGCCTGGTTTGTGTGCCCAGCAATTCTCTAGTTAGTGGGTGCGCTCTGACGGCTACTCGAACCTAAACATTTTCCGGTCCCCGTTCCAGTCGGATGCAACTCCAGCTTGAGAGCCTCGGCAGCGTGTTGGAGGGTGTTACGTGTCGGCTTATATTCTGAAACGCAGTGAGGGCCGAACTTGGATGTCTACCGAATTCCGAGCTTGCCACCCTTCCGAACTGATCTGCCAACGAGTGCGGTCGCATCTCAATTTCGAAGCGTAAGCGGTGGAGAAACGGGGATATCGGAAGTGTCGCTGTCCGGGTTCCTAGTTGGCAAAAAAATCCCCATTACGCTTCTATGAGAAGGTCATAAAAGTCAAGGCCGACGTGGCGGCCCTCCATATTTTTTTCTCCGACATCAACGACGCTGTGTACCGGTGGCTGGAGAGCTGTCAGGGACGCCGTCTTTTGGCGTTCATCTTGACCCTTGACAGCTCTCCACGCCACTTCATAATCGAGCGGGGGACGAAGCGCAACGCAGTTCAGTTGAGCGTGTGTCGGGCATGCGGTTCGAACGTGTATTTCGCGCAATTTCAGCGATTGCGGACACCCCGCCGGCTCACCCCCAATAGAATCAAGCACTTCTTTGGGTAACCAATCCGGGTGAACGATAGGTCGGTGTCCTAATTTGACAGGACACCACCGACCAGAGTGCGTTGCGGCGGCTATTTCTCGGGTTTAGGCTGCTGATTCATGAGCCTTCATTCCCCGCACTCTCATCCCAAATTGCGTCAAGCAGCGGCAGGTATCGTCCGTAGTCAGCGCCGGAGCAAGCGGATGGGCCTCAACGCCTCGATCGGTTTATCCGGAGAAGATCGCCTGAAGTGTTCATTTTCCATGCCCGCCCGCGCCACCAACCTCAACAAGCATGGAGCGGCTGTGCAGTTGACCCGCGATCTTGAGGTGGGCTCCGTTGTACGGCTGCGAAACAAAAATCGTGGCGAGGTTTCTGCGCGTATCGTCGCTCTACTGAAAGCGTC
>DASRRV010000404.1:0-67764 GCA_035695545.1 Candidatus Sulfotelmatobacter sp.
TGGGGACGTGCTTTTGATGGCTTGCTCTCCCATCACGGCGCCGCGCTTCCAGATACCCGTTTGGAAGGCTCCGGGCTCGACGAGAACAACCTTGATGCCGAGCGCGTTCAGCTCCAGGCGCAACGATTCGCTCCAGCCTTCAAGGGCGTGTTTCGACGCCGCATAGCTGCTCACGGTGACCGACCCGAGCAGCCCCACGATCGACGAAACCTGAATAATGTGTCCAGAGCGTTGCCGGCGCATAGGGGGCAACACAGCCTTGGTCATCGCGACTGCTCCGAAGAAATTGGTCTCGAACTGCAGGCGGAGTTCTTCGAGCTTGATGTCTTCGGCAAATCCCGCAACCGCGAAGCCGGCGTTGTTGACCAGCACGTTCACGCGTCCATAATCGCGAAGCACGCTGTCCATGAAGCCGGGGATGCTGTCGAACTTCGTCACGTCGAGCCCGCGTATATCGATGCGGGCGGCAACGCCGGCGGCCGACGCCGCTTGATCGAGTCGATCGCGGCGCGCAAAATCGCGCATCGTGGCCACCACGTGGAACCCCGCCTTCGCCAGTTCAATCGAAGTGAGTAGCCCGAAGCCGCTGGAGGATCCCGTGATGAGAGCGATCTTGTCAGCCATGGCAATGGTGTAACACAGGGGTCGAAAAAAGAGCAGCCGAGCCTGCCGATTAGTGAGAAAATAAGTAGAGACAGGTCGCTCCGTTGGCACCCGTAGCACGTGCGAAGGAGGCCTTATGCTGGCAACCAGAAATCGTCTGGCGCGCACTCCGTACTTCCACTTTCATCCGCTGCACTCGCTCTTCTCTCTGATCGGCGCCATAGTCCTGTTCGGTCTGCTGATTTGGTTTATGGCAGTGCCGGCACGATAAACATCCCCCGGCGGCTTGGTCCGAGTGGCTCGGTCAATGGGCACCCCTGTCTCTGACTTCTATCCAACCGTGATGCGCGAAGCGCGCGAAAGATGTGAAACGTTCGTAGCAATCACGACGGAAATCCTTTATCGGCGCCATCGAAATTTGGAATTAGACTTCGCCCCGGCGATATCCATAATGTAGCGCATGGACCCCTTTATTTCTGTTGAGGACTCACATGTAGATGTACTCCACGAGATCAGCGTCCGGCTGGGTACGGCGGACGGATTTCACGATGTGCTGGATCGCGTGGTTGAATTTGCTACCGCACTGGTGAAGTGCGATTCCTGCCTGATTTACGTGCTAGAAGGCGACGAACTCGTCCTGCGAGCCTCCAAGAACCCGCATCCTGAAGTGGTGGACCGCCTGAAGCTGCGCGTAGGACAGGGCATTACCGGATGGGTGGCCGAGCATCGGGAACCGGTAGCGGTTGCTGACAGGGCGGCCCAGGATCCGCGTTTTCAACTCTTCCACGAACTTCCCGAGGACAGCTACGAAGCATTTCTTTCTGTTCCTGTAATGTGCCGCGGGCGAGTCGTGGGCGTCATCAACTTGCAGCATCGTCAGCATCACGTCTACCGGCGGCGCGAGATTCGCATGATCTCGACCGTCGGTTTTCTGGTGGGTGCGGAGATCGAACTGGCCCGCCTGGAAGATGCAAACTCCACCCTCGCAGAGCAGTTGCAGACGCGGAAGATCGTGGAGCGTGCCAAGGGCATCCTGCAGCGCGATCTGGGACTGAATGAAGAGCAGGCGTACCTCACGCTGCAACGGCAGAGCCGTCAGAAGCGTAAGCCGATGAAGGAAATAGCCGAGGCTATTGTGTTGAGCGACGAGGTGAGAGGAGATTCGCAGGAGCGGCCGACGTAGGAGAGTCGATCAAAAGCACGTTCAACGGCGGACAGGACGGTCCGCCCGACGTGCATAGAACTGAGGGCGGATACCTGGTTTGGTATCCGCCCTCAGCTTTGTGAGCAGGCAGAGCGACTATTGGACGGCTGCCGTGGCCGCGGTTACGGCCGTGGCAACCTGTCGCTCTGTTGAGTGCGGTGGCGCGGCGAAATGCACCGCCATGCCAAACTGTGGCAGCAGCATCTCGCTTACGTAGCTGCCCGCGGGCGTGCTTTCGAGCCGGAGCACACTCGTATCGGAGGACTTGGCATCCTCCAGGTCGAACACCGGAAGAAGAAATCCGGTGCGCGGGGCGCTGAGTTTATTGAGGGCCAGCATGCGCGAGGTGCCGTTGGGATCGAATGAGAACTCATACTCGCCGGCTGGGAGCGTTGCGTATCCCCAGTGGACGTCGTGTGTGAGCGTGAACTTGCCGTGTGCCGCCTCCTGAGCCGAAGCCAGGCTCGGCGCGAAGTTCAGGCTGGTGATTGCCAACAAAGCGGCATAGACGAACTTGCGAATGGTCATCATGGAATCTCCTATGCCTTTCTTCGCCTGTTTCAGCGCGAAAGGCTCGTCCGACGAGCACGCTACCCGTGCAAAGCCGGGTGGCGTGGACTCAGATTTTTGTGGAGATCAACGAGGTCAGGAATTTTGCGCTGCCGCTTCAGGGCCGACATGCAAACATCAGCTTCGCGGGAACCAGCTGCAGAGCCGGGTGCGAAGTGAATTCATTGTGCCGGAACATCCCGCGCGAGTCCAATCCAAAAAATCAATCGGAGCGATTTGTAAACAGTGGTTATGTGTCCCGAGCGCCCGCGCCACACAACCGCACCGCCGTTTGCGAAAAGGCCGCCCAATGTGAGACCATGTCAGGTTCGGTGACGGTGGCAAGCCACCGCCACCACAGAAGGAGCATCATGTACCAGAAACGCCCCGGAGTCTTTATGGCCGATTGGTGGGATGCCGACGGCCGTCGGCACCGCAAGCAATTCGCAACGTCAGCAGGAGCAAAGGAACACGAGCATCGTGAGACGGCTCTTGCTCATGCCGAACGGGCCAGCCGAGAGATGAAGCTGGCCGCCAGAACCAGTGGCACTAAGCGGTCGCGACCCAAGACAGATACCGGCAACATGGAGCCGGCCAAGGGCAAGCTCGGAGTCATGATTCCTGGCATGGGCGCCGTGGCGACCACTTTCGTCGCGGGCGTTGAGGCCATTCGCAAAGGGCTGGCCAAACCCATCGGATCGCTCACTCAGATGGGCACCATCCGCCTCGGCAAGCGCACTGACGGCCGCTCGCCCAAGGTCAAAGAGTTCGTCCCGCTGGCCGGACTCGATGATCTGGTCTTCACCGGTTGGGACATTTTCGAAGACAACATGTATGAAGCGGCGTCGAACGCGGGTGTCCTTGACTACCGGTTGCTGGAGCAGTTGAAGCCGTTCTTGTCCTCGGTGAAGCCGCGCGCTGCGGTGTTTGATCACAACTACGTCAAGAAGATCGACGGCCCCAACGTGAAGAAGGGCAAGACCAAGATGGATCTCGCCGAGCACCTGCGCGACGACATCCGCGACTTCAAGAAGACGAGCGGAGCCAGCCGCCTGATTACCATGTGGTGCGGTTCCACCGAGTCCTACATCGAGCCCACCGAGGCCCACCAGTCGGTGAAGTCGTTCGAGAAGGCGCTGCGCGAGAACGACGAGTTGATCGCTCCATCGATGATCTATGCTTACGCGTCGTTGATGGAGGGCGTGCCTTTCGCCAATGGCGCTCCGAACCTGACGGTCGACCTTCCGGTGATGCTGGAGCTTTCGCGCAAGAACGAGGCCCCCATCTGCGGCAAGGACTTCAAGACCGGACAAACTTTGATGAAGACAGTTCTGGCTCCGGCCTTCAAGGCACGCTTGCTAGGACTGAGTGGATGGTACTCAACCAACATCCTGGGCAACCGCGACGGGGAAGTGCTCGACGATCCAGGGTCGTTCAAGACGAAGGAAGAGTCGAAACTTGGCGTGCTCGAACACATCCTGCAGCCTGGCTTGTACCCTGAGCTCTACGGAAATATCTTCCACAAGGTCCGCATTAACTATTATCCGCCACGCGGCGACAACAAAGAAGGTTGGGACAACATCGACATCTTCGGATGGCTCGGCTATCCCATGCAGATCAAGGTCGATTTCCTGTGCCGTGACTCGATTCTTGCTGCGCCGATCGTGCTGGATCTTGTGCTGTTCCTCGACTTGGCAAAACGTTGTCCCGAGTTGCGCGGGCTCGGCATTCAAGAGTGGTTAAGCTTTTACTTTAAGTCTCCGATGACCGTTCCGGGCTTGTATCCGGAGCACGATCTGTTCATTCAGCTGATGAAGTTGAAGAACACCTTGCGGCACTTGAAGGGCGAAGAACTGATCACCCACCTGGGCCTGGAGTACTACGACTAGGATCGTGTGGCGCGGGCGGCCCCGCCCGCGCCTCTTCTAATGCGCCCCACATTCCGGGAACCGACGCGACTATACTTCCGTAGTTCATAGCGTTACCACTTCCTCTGTCCAGAACGAGGGCCCCGCAATGGCAGCCAGAGTACCGAAGACCGCCTTTCTACTTCTCTTTTTAGCTTTGTTCGCTACAGTCTGCGCGATGGGGCAAGACCAGCCCGTATCTCCCGATACGCCGAAGTATAAGAATCCAAACCTGACCGCTGAAGAGCGCGCGGCCGATCTGCTGCCACGCCTTACCCTCGAGGCGAAAATCGAGCAGATCAGCGGCGGCTTCGAGGCGCATGCTCAAGTACTCGACACAACCGGCACCTACACCACGGAACAGGCGCGCGAAGTGTTCAATCGGTGGTGGGACCCGGAACTCAATTTCCCGGCGAAACGAGCCGCGATCCTGCGCAATGCCGTGCAGCGCTATCTCCGCGAGAAGACGAAGCTGGGCATCCCCGCATTGTTCATGGGAGAAGGCCTGCACGGCTTTATGGAATATGGCAGCACCAGTTTTCCCCAAGCGCTGGGGCTGGCGAGCACATGGGACCCGGATTTAGTGCACCAGGTCTTCACCGCCGCTGCGGACGAGGCGGCCTCGGCGGGAGTCAATCAAGTATTCAGTCCGGTGCTCGATATCGCCCGCGACCCGCGCTGGGGACGCACCGAAGAAACCTACGGAGAAGATCCGTTCCTGGCGTCGCGCATGGGCGTAGCCGCGATTACGGGATTCCAGGGGGACACGTTCAATATTGGCCGTCACCACGTGCTGGCAACCGCGAAGCACTTCGCCGTGCATGGCCAACCTGAAGGCGGCACGAACACCGCGCCCGGAAATTATTCCGAGCGGATCATTCGCGAGAATTTCCTTGTGCCGTTCCAGGCTGCAATTGAAGAAGCCAAGGCCGGAAGCGTGATGGCCTCGTACAACGAGATTGATGGCATTCCGTCGCATATCAATCACTGGCTTCTGAGAAAGGTGCTGCGCGAGGAGTGGGGCTTCCGCGGATTTGTCACTTCCGATGGTGACGGCATCCAGATGCTGGTTGGAACCGATCACGTGGCGGCGAACAATGCCGTGGCGGGACGTCTCGCCCTTGCTGCGGGCGTGGACTTCGATCTTTCGGATGGATCTCCCTTCCGAAGCTTGATCGATCAGGTCAGGAAAGGAATCGTGCCGGAAAGTGAAGTGGATCAAGCAGTCGCACGAGTTCTGACTACGAAGTTTCGTCTCGGACTGTTCGACAATCCGTACGTTGATCCGGACTACGCCGAGAAGATCACCAACGGCGCGGGGCATCGGGCTCTGGCGCTGAAGGCCGCGCAGAAGGTAGTTGCGCTGCTGAAGAACGAGCCACTGAAAGACGGCAAGCCCCTTCTGCCGCTCGATCTGACGAAACTCAAGACGATTGCGGTGATCGGTCCCAATGCCGCGGACGTTCACCTCGGCGGTTACAGTCGCGAACCCGCGCACAGCGTGAGCATACTGCAAGGGATTCGTGACCACGTCGGGTCCAAGGCGCAGGTGCTGTACGCAGAGGGCTGCAAAATCACGGACGCCAAGCCGGGATACAGAGGCTGGTTCAGCGATAACGTTAAGCTCGTCGATCCTGCGACACAGGGTGACAGCATCAAGGCAGCGGTTGAAGCAGCGCGCAAGTCCGATGTCGCCATACTGGTCGTGGGCGAAAATGAGAGCACGAACCGCGAAGCCTGGTCGGAACAGCATCTCGGCGATCGCGATTCCCTTGACCTGCTCGGCGCACAAAATGACCTCGTAAAGGCTGTCGTAGAAACGGGCAAGCCGACTGTTGTATTGCTCATCAATGGACGCCCGCTGTCCATCAACTACATCGCCGAACATGTGCCGGCGATTCTCGAAGGATGGTATCTCGGCCAGGAAGGTGGAACCGCTGCGGCAAATGTCTTGTTCGGCGACGTCAATCCGGGGGGGAAGCTGCCCATCACGTTTCCGCATTCCGTTGGCGATTTGCCCGACTTCTACAATCACAAACCGTCAGCGAACCGCACCTACGCATTCAGCACGCGAACACCGCTGTTCCCCTTCGGCTACGGTCTGAGCTACACCAGCTTCAAGTTCGAAAGCCTTCTCGTCGAACCCGATCACATCAAAGTGGGTGGAACCGCGAAGGTGACGGTCGACGTCACCAACACTGGCGCACGCGAAGGCGACGAAGTTCCGCAGCTGTACATTCACCAGAAGATTGCGACGGTCACGCGTCCAGTCATGCAGTTGAAAGGATTTCAGCGCGTTACCCTCAAACCCGGCGAGAAGAAAACAGTCGAATTCACGGTCACTCCCGACATGCTTTCCATGCTCGATGAGAACATGAACCGCATCGTGCAGCCGGGCGCTTTCGAGTTGATGGTTGGGCCGAGTTCCGATCAGACTGACAAGGTCACGCTCGCGGTCACTGGCGTTAACGGCGACACCGGAATGCCGCCTTTGCCGCCCCCTCCGGTGGGATCGGAGTCGGGCGTCGTCAGCACGTTCGATAATCTCAAGGTATCGGCCAATTACGGGTCGTGGATTGCGATCTCTGATTCAATGCAGGGTGGAAAATCCACCAGCGAGATACAGCCGGTGGAAGGGGGAGCGAACGGTTCGAAAGGTGCGTTGCGGGTGACAGGTGAGGTCGTTGCGTCGCAGTTTCAATATGCAGGAGTCGGGTTTGGTCCGGGTTCTGCACCCATGGAACCCGCAAATCTCTCCAAGAAAAGGGCTATCAATTTCTGGGCCAAGGGCGACGGAAAGACCTACACCGTCGCGCTGCTCACGAAAGACCTTCAAGGGATGCCGCCGATGAAAACCTTCGCGGCAGGACCGGAGTGGAAGCAGTACTCTTTCCCCCTATCCGCGTTCGACTCGGATGGCGGCAACATCACATCGCTGGCGTTCGTGAGCTCCGCTCCCGGCAAATTCGAGTTCGAGATCGATGAGGTGGAGATCAAATAGGCTGGCGAGCGCGGACTGCGGCAAAGCGCAAAGCGGTCCACGCAAGACTGCTCTCGTGGAACGTGGAACCGTCCTTTGCTTGTCTGCTTAGCGCGACCACGAATACGTGACCTTCACCGCGATCTTCTCTTCGCGCAGTTCCATGGGATTGCCCGCCGCCAGACTCTGGAAGCGGTTGCCCACGTTGTAAATCACGTAAAGATCGCTGTCGGGACGAAAGGTGTACCTCAGCCGGATATTTGCGCTTACCGCTTGAGTTTGAGCCGTATCGGACTGCACAAAAGTTGTCAGGTTCACAAAGCGGTTGAAAGCGTAGCTCAGTTCCACTCCGGCCAGGTCGATGTCGAAATTACCTTGCGGCAGCCGAAACGAATTCAAGGTGTTGTTGACTGCCAGCGCCATATGCGCGTTCGGTCGATATTGCGCGGTCGCGACGGCGGTATTGAGATGTCCGGTGTAGTAACTGCCCCACTGTTCAAGTCCGGTAAACGTCACCCGGCGACTGCCAGATGACGTATACGCTATGTTGTGCGAGGTGAAGCGGTAGCCGCCGACGGGAATGGAAATGTTCTTGTAGAGATTGAGTGGCTGGTTCAGAAACTGATACACCTCATCGTAGGGAGCCGAATCGATTTCCGCGCTGCTGTTGAACTGCACCCGGATATTTGCCGACGTCTCTTTGTAGATCAGCTTGCCGGCGGTGTTCGGATCGTGTCCTACAAATGCCCCTAGATCCAGTTCCCGGATACCCCAGACATGCGGGCGCGGCGTGAAGTTGAATTGAAATATCGTCGGCTGGTCGTCGATACGGGTTGCAAATCCCATCTCTGGATTGAAGTTCTTCTCCGTAACGCCGTGGCCGGCGTAGATGTTGAACCAGTTGTTCGCGTAGGTAAGTCGTCCGCCGAGGGCAGTATTGTCGCCGTTCAGGCCGGAACTCCACGTCTTGGCGTAGTAGCCGCGCAAATTCAGATTGCGGAAGAGAACGAACTTGGCGTCAACCCCGCCGGAGCGATTGTAAGGATCGAGCGGGTTCCCGGACTCCTTGTCGGTTGCGATGAATCCAATAAAGGAGCCGGGTGTCAGCGGCCGCTTCACCCGCACTACGGCATAGTTCCCGTAAGGGTTGACTCCGTCCGCGCGCGTTCTGACATCCATCACTCCCAGGTCGAAGCCCAAGGCGCTTCCAGCGATTTTGCCGCCAGCGTCAATCGGAACCTCCTGGCCGCTCACCGGGTCGATGCCGATCTGGCGAGTGAAGAACAACAAGTCCTGATTCCAGAGGAGAAAGTCGAAGACGTCCGAATCCTCCAGAAAGAACCGCCGTTTTTCCGGGACGAAGATTGGGTTCGGTGTGAGATTGAACTGTTGCTGGTCTACATCCGCGTCAGAAAAATCGGTATTGATCGTGCCCACAGCGATCAGATTGCTGGCCAAGCCATACTTAATGTCCCCTCCGACTCGATGCAGCGCTCCCCACGGTTGACCCGAGAATGCCTGTCCGCCCACCAGTCCGTAGGGCTTGATCACCAGCAGGCGACCGCTCCCAATTTCTTTCAGTCCCTGAAGTTGTCCTGCCTGCGATACGCGCCAGAAGCCGAAAATCCTGCGGTAGCCCGACCAGGTATCCTCTTCGTTCTTGCGACGGATGAAGCGGCGGAAGTTCAGGCCCCACGTGACCTCCTTGCCGCCACGAAAATTCAGCGTGCTGAACGGTATGCCGATGGTTGCTGTCCACCCGTCAGGCGTCATCTTCGCCGCGGAAATCCACAGCCCGTCCCAACTGGGGTCGACAATCGAATCTGCGACCCCGGGTGCTTGCTCTTCTATCACTTCGCCATCGCGCTGCGTGCCCAGCGGATTTACCTGGAAGATGTAGCCGTTTCTGTGTCCGAGAGCTGGGTCAATCAGGATTGCAAAGTTGTCGTCGAGATCCATCGTGAGATCCCGCCGCAATTGCGTAGCGACGATGGCGGAAGGCGACTGGTCATAGCAGTGAATCCCAAAGTAAACGTGGCGCGCGTCGTACAAGATGCGGACTTCCGTCTTCTCCGTGGCGGGAGCAGTCTCAAGCGGCTCGCGTTGCCGAAAATCGGCGACGACCGGCGCAGTTTGCCAGATCGGATCGTCGAGAGTTCCATCCAACCGCGGCGCTTGCGCGGCGCGAATCGCGGTCGCCGCCCGTGCGGGCGACAGAGTCGTTTCCACTTGCGCCCGTACCCAGGAACTCCCGGCGACGATGATGAATAGAAGACATACTGCTTTGCTCACTTGGCCCCAAGCCATTTCAAATAGACGCGCCTGCCTAATGATTGTTATGCACCGTTCGAAGATTCTGCTCGAGCAGCTCCGAATCGCTAACCCATCTTCTTTCTATACTCGTCGAACCTGTCGAGGAAGCGATCGATGTCTCTTTTTTGTAAATAATACGGCGTGGACAACCGCAGCTTGTTCGGTTCAGCCCCGCGGATGCGAATCTTGTGTGTCTTCCACAACCAATTCTCGAGATCCATTCGCGGAATGGGTGGGACGTTTACCGTGACGATTGCGCAGCGCAACGCGGCGTCAGGCGAAGTCCAGGACTCGGCTCCGCGCTTCTTCATCTCGGCGAGTATGTAGTCCGCAAGATGACGGTGGCGGCTCTCGATGCGCTCCATGCCGATGTCGTTTGCAAGTTTGATGGATGCGCGCAGACCCCACAGCGCGGGCACATTGGAACTGCCAACGCGCTGGAAGCGCTCGGCGCGGATCTTCGTGTCGTCCCAGCCTTCGGTGGCAATCGTGTTCCACAAGCGATCGATCACTTCGTCGCGCACGTAGAGGAAGCCCGAGCCTTTGGGCGCGAACAGCCACTTGTGCGGACTGGAGGAATACATGTCACAACAACCGATTTCGCGGACATTGAGCCGCATCATTCCGGGCACGTGGGCTCCGTCTACAGCCGACAGGATTCCTTTTGTGCGTGCCAGGGCGGCCAACTCCTTCGCTGGCAGGACGACGCCAGAGAACGTGGTGATGTGGCTGAAGAACAGAATTCGTGTGCGCGGCGTGATGGCATCATTGAACAGGTTGAGCACCTGCGCGGCATCTTTTACGGGGCGGGGAAGCGCGATCTTCTTGATCACGATGCCATAACGCTTGGCCTTCAGATCCCACGGGTGCTCGCCGCCGGGATGCTCCTGGTCGGTCATGAGCACCTCATCGCCTGGCTTCATGTCGATGCCGTTGGCGATGTAGCTATTAGCTTCGGTGGCATTGCGTAGCAGGGCGATCTCGTCGCGATGGCAGCCGACGAAGGCCGCCAGCGGGTCGCGGAACTCGTTCCATGGCCCATATCCCCAGATCGGGTAGTCTTCCGGATCCAGTTGATCCATTTTCTCGCTGGTGGTGTAGCCGTCGAAAACGGCGCGCAACACGGGTGCTGGGCTGGATCCCACCGTACCGTTGTTCAGGTAAATCTCGTCCTCCGGGATCAAGAACTGCTTCCGCATCTCTGCCCAGTAGGCATCTTCATTCTTGTCGAGCGACGAGCGGTCCGGAAGTGGCGGAGTCCGCTCCAATTGCGCCATGAGCGTGCTTCGGAGGGCGATCGAGGCGGCCACCCCGGTGGCGGCGGTGGTCAGAAAATGGCGGCGGTCGAGCACAAGAATACCTCCTGTTAGGCGGCGACCGTTATATCACGGCCCATCCAAATCCGGCCCATCCGACCCCGGGCTGTCCGGGCATGACTGGAAACAAGAGCTTTATTCGCCCTCCTTCGGATAACCCTAATCCCGGTAGACAGCGTCTAACCCTACGGGCAAACTTTGGAACTTGGTGGGTTCCCGAGCGGGCGTATAATCACGGCAGGGTGGGGATTGAAGGAGTACCTATGAAATTCAGGTGGCTGGCAATCGCAACAGCATTAGCGGCGTTCAGCGCGGGGCCCTGGACAGCAGCACAGGTTTCCGATCAGGACAAAGATCAACCGAAATCCGGTGACGTGCAGAATGCGCCCAAGCAGGCGCCTGCCGCTCTGCCGACGGCCGACGATAGCGATATCAAGCACAACGGCGGCAAGACGGACGTTGACGCCGTGGGCAACCGCAACGTGGGATGCGGACGCGGCGTGGGAAACTGGTACACCGTCGAAGGCCAGGTGGCTCGTGGCCGCGGCTACGCCCAGCAAATTGAGGCTGAGGTCAAACTGGTCAACGATCCGGTGATCACAGAATATGTGAACCGCGTCGGCCAGAACCTGGTGCGTAACTCCGACGCACAGGTGCCATTCACCATCAAGGTCATCGATTCCGATGTCGTCAACGCCATGGCGCTGCCCGGCGGATTCTTCTACGTGAATTCCGGCCTGATTCTCGCAGCCGACGAAGAAGCCGAAATGGCGGGCGTGATGGCGCACGAGATCGCGCATGTGGCCGCTTGCCACTACGGACGCGAAATGACGCGGGCCAACCTGCTGCAGATGATGTCGATCCCGTTCATTTTCATGGGTGGTGCGATTGGTTACGCCGGGTACGAGGCAGCTTCACTGGGCATTCCACTGACGTTCCTGCACTTCTCGCGCGGATTCGAAGGCGAAGCGGATTACCTGGGCGTCGAGTATATGTACCGCGCAGGGTACGATCCTTCAGCTTTCGTGTCCTTCTTTGAAAAGATCCAGGCCATGGAGAAGAAGAAACCGGGCACGCTGTCGAAAGCCTTCGACACCCACCCTCAGACTCCAGATCGAATCGAAAAGACGCAGGACGAGATTCGCAAGATTCTTCCCGCCAAGCAGCAATACGTCGTCACCACGTCGGAATTTGACGAGGTAAAGGCGCGCCTGGCTGCGATCGAGAACAAGCATAAGATTATCGACGAGAAGGATTCGAACAAGCCCAGCCTGCGGCGCACCTCGAACACGACCGACAAGTCTGGCGACACCAAGAGCGACGACGACCGTCCGACGCTGAAGCGCAGGGACGATTCGAACTAAAGGTCGAGATAACCAGGACCGGCGGCCATGGCCGCCGGTTTTGTTTTGCCCGCGCCAGATCAGCGACTTGCATCTCCCTGGGCTGTGTCATAAGCTCCGTCCCGCAGTCCGACAGACAGGCAAGTGATGCGCAGGCCTTTCCCATCCACCTTGATTTTCCTTCTGTGTCTGCTGCCGCTTCCTGCGTTATCGCAAGAGGCCGCAGTAGTACGAGTTGGGATTGTGCTTCCGAGCCCTGATACAGAGCCATCCCGCACCCAAGTCCGAGACCGCCTCGTGAAGTCGCTGAACCATCGCAAGCTGGGCAAGAAGAAGATGCTTCTTCAATCGTTTGGGCTCAATGAGTCGACGGGGCGATCGCTGAGGCGAAGAATAAGAATTATCAGTTTGTGCTGTTCACCGAGTTGGCGGAGTTGTCGGCGGTTGAACAAATTCCGGCGCCCCGTGTAGAGGGAATCCGCGTGATGATGGCCCAGCTCCGCTACGAACTTGTGCGCGCTAGCAACGGCGCGGACTACTCCATCGGCAGCGCGCTCCACCCCGACCTACTGCAAGCGGTCGCTCAACTTGTTCCCAAGGTGGTCGCGGACCTGACCGGAGATGGCAACCTTGCGCACGGCGAAGCTCCACTTGCCAAGCCGGCAGCACAACAAATAGCCTCTTGCGCCGAAGCCCGCAGCACAACAAATAGCCTCGATGCCGGTTCCCCAAGAAGAACAAATAGCTCCTATGCCCCCTCCCGGGGATCCGCACGTCTCGGACCTATGCCGCTGGATGGCCCCGGACGTGCCCCACGCGGAATGGTTGCGCGGAGTGTGCGAATGCGCGATCAGCCTGCCTCATCGGGATACCCAACTTCATCTGCGAACAGGCGACGGCGCGCTACCAGCGCGACAGCAATGTGCCCTCGGACGTGCTTACCTCGCTCTTACGATACGAGGATGGGAAAGAGTCCCACAGCGAAATCAAACTGAACGGCAAGCCCGCACCCCCCGAGGTGATGGACCTGTTATTGGGATTGTGGTCCACAGGGGAGTTCGGAGGTAACTTGCGCTCAATTTTCGATCCGAGCAAATGACCCGGTATTTGAATTTAGCAGGGAGGAACGTTTGGGCGGACGCTCAGCGTGGGTCTTCACCTTTCGCATCGAGCAGCAGCGCAGTCAGACGTGGTTCCTGTCTTCCGACAACAATCAAAGGATCACTCCCCCGTTTGGTGGAGAATTCTGGGTTGACCAGGCGACCGGCATGCTGCTGCGCATGCGCTTTGCGGCGCACGGCATTCCGCCGACGTTTCCCACGCAGAATGTTGAAATCCTCACCGGTTACGCCAATAGCGCATTCGATTGTGGCACCACTTTTCTCCTTCCCACCGACGCGAATGTTGCGAGCGTCTACAATGGGATTCCAACCCGCAATATTGAACAGTTCCGCGGATGTCACAAATTCCGCGCCAAAGCTCACATGGTACTGCAGCCAAATTGACCGTCCGGCCAAGCGGACCAACGTTCGGCCTTTTGACCGCATCACACCCATTTGTGATCTCAATCACAGATTGGGCTTGAAAAGGGAAATAGCCTCAGCTACGTTGGATTCATAGGGCAGCCCTGCGGAGGAGCCATTTTCATGCCAGAAAACACAGTCACCATTACCGACAATCGTACCGGCAAGACCTACACCGTTCCAGTCGAGAACGGGACGATCCGGGCAATGGACTTGCGCCAGATCAAGACCGGCGCGGATGACTTCGGGCTGATGACCTACGACCCGGCGTTCATGAACACCGCATCGTGCAAGAGCAGCATCACTTTCATTGACGGCGACAAGGGCATTCTGCGGTATCGCGGCTATCCCATCGAGGTTCTTGCCGAGCGCTGCACATTTCTCGAAGTTGCCTACCTGTTGCTCTTCGGCGAGTTGCCCACTGAAAAAGAGCTGCACGGCTGGGTGCACGACATCACGCACCACACCATGCTGCATGAAACCACCAAGAAATTCATGGAGGGCTTCCGCTACTCATCGCACCCCATGTCGATGTTTGTGAGCACGATCGCGGCGTTGTCGAGCGTATATCCCCACGCCAAGGAGGTCCATGATCCGGCGAACCGCTTGCATCAGATCCAGCGCCTTATCGGGAAAGTGCCCTCGATCGCAGCCATGTCGTATCGCCACAACGTCGGCTTCCCATACGTGTATCCCGACAACGACCTCAGCTACACCGAAAATTTCATGAACATGTTGTGGAAGATGGTCGAGCCGAAATACGTGGCGAATCCCGCGATTGCGCGCGCGCTCGACATCCTGTTTATTCTGCATGCCGATCACGAGCAAAACTGCAGCACGAACGCCATGCGGTCGGTGAGTAGTTCACAGGCGGATCCTTACCTGTCGGTCGCATCGGCAGCCTCGGCGCTGGCCGGGCCCCTGCACGGCGGCGCCAATGAAGAAGTTCTGAAGATGCTCGACGAGATCGGATCGAAAGACCATGTCCCGGCTTACATCAAGCGCGTGAAGGAAGGGCAGATCAAGCTGATGGGCTTCGGGCACCGCATCTACAAGAATTACGATCCGCGGGCCAAAATCATCCGCTGGAGCGCCGAACAAGTCTTCCAGGTAACCGGACGCAGCCCCAAGCTCGACATTGCTCTGGAACTGGAGCGCATCGCGCTAGAGGACGAGTATTTCGTGAAGCGCAAACTGTATCCCAACGTCGACTTCTATTCTGGAATTATGTATCAGGCGATGGGATTCCGTCCGGAGATGTTTACGGTACTGTTCGCGATTCCTCGGACTGCGGGATGGCTCGCGCAATGGCAGGAACTTATCAGCGATCCCGAGCAAAAAATAGCTCGTCCGCGGCAGGTCTACACTGGACATGAAGAGCGCGAATTTCTTCCGCTCGACAAGCGCGTTCCGGTGCCGATTCCAGCGGACTACCCAACATCACACTAACCCCAAAAAGCAAAATGCCCCGCTCTAACGCGGGGCATTTTGCTTTGGAAACGACACTCTGAGGCTGCTTGCCCGATTAGCACGCCGGCAGTTTGCCGGTCGGGTCTTAATCGTTCGAGTCAAACAAGCGAGCACTCGCCACGGGCTTTATGCAGCGTGCTTGGCCAGTTCGGCCAGATGCTCGCGATGCTCTTCGGGCGAGGTGATGACCTTCATCTCCTGCCAGTCGTAGGGGAATTCTTTGCCGCAATCCAGACAAGCGACGTAGGTTCCGGTCAGAGCTGCGGCTTGGGGGCGACGCGCTGCATTGCGCACGGACACGGGAAAGCTGTATCGCGAGTGCCTACAACCAAATAACGCATCCACCAATTTTGCAAACATGTCCCACCTTCCACATTCGGGCTGGTATGCCCGATCTCCTGGTTTCTTACGATGCACACGCCCTCTCTTAAGATAGCCTGTGCATGCTATAACTTAAATACTTAGATTCAAGTACAGCCCAAAGGGTTTCGAATTTCGCCCCAAAGCCGTACCCAAAGCGGCCACTCATACAAACCCCTTCATCTATATATAGTTGCGAGAAATATGAAAATCGTTTCATGGAGCCGGTTTTCTGCAAGCCTTAAGGCTTTTCCGGACTTAGAACGACCTGGCCGACACTGACGGCTGCTTGCTGCAAACGTGGAAGATGGGCCACAAATAGACTACTTCTTTGGCGACGTTTCATCTCAGGTGGCTATCGGTTCTTGAACGCCGTCATCTGCGACGCAGCTTGAACTACACGCTTTGTGGTCCGCGTTTCTTTTGCTGCTGGCACTTCGTCATGATGGCGGAACGGAGGCGGCTGCGGAGGTCTTCTGGAAGTTCGTAGAGCTGTGAGTCGCGGTAGATCTCGATGGTCTTCTTGGTAGTGTCGCAAACAACGTAGCAGTTGTGGCACCAGGAAAGGTGGTTCTCTAACTCGACTTTGGTTTTCTCGTCGAGGACGCCGTCCAAATAATTGGTCAGCTCGTGTAGGAATTCAGAACATTTCACTGGTTGCCATCTCCACTCTCGCGTTTCTGGAAATACTTGCCCAACCGCTCGCGCAGTTGCAGGCGTGCCCGCAACAATCGCGACTTTACCGCGGGGACACTCAACTCCAGTGCCGCCGCGGTTTCCTCGGTCGAAAGCCCTTCCACATCCCGTAGTACGAATACCGTCCGGAAGCCCGGGGGCAGCCCCTGGATGGTTTTACTCAAAATCTCACGCAATTCGGACTGATTGTACTGCTGCTCCGGATTCGGACTCCAGTCCGCAATTTCGCGGGGAAGAGAATCATCTTCGGTCTTGATCTCTTCGTCCAGCGAAACCGTGCGCTCCGGCTTGCGCCGGCGCAACTTCATCAGCGCTTCGTTGACTGCGATGCGGACCAGCCACGTATAGAACTTGGACTGTTCCTGGAACTGCGCCAGGTTGCCGTACGCTTTCAGGAACGCTTCCTGTACCACGTCTTCCGCGTCTTCGCGGTTTTGCGTGATATGCTGTGCGATCCGAAATACGTTACGATCGTAGCGCCGAACCAGCTCTTCAAAGGCTGAATCGTCGCCCCGCTTCGCCGCCTGTACCAGCGTCAACTCTTCGCTAACAGGCCCTGCTAGTTTGTTTTGGATGGCTCCCATTGTCTCGGCGATGCAGTATTTTCCAGCTGATTTAAAGAACGTTGTATGGCAATCGTGCGATGAAACTTGCGGTAACGATTATGACTCGACTGTTTGACGCAACAGCCCCAGATGCGACAGCAAAATGCGAACTGTTATTCTACTTGGTAACCCGCCACTTTGCCCAATGGCTTTGCCGTAGGCGGCGATAAAACTTTGCGATAGAGTTTCTGAAGACAGGTGACGCGGATGAACAGGTACTATAGTACCCTGATGCCCACGCACAAGTGCCGTATAATCAGCAGTTAGGGCAGTGTTGTTTGCAGTCGGGCGGCGGGGTGGAAGACTCGGGCTAGGAACGGTTCTCTGAGCATGGCGGACAGCAAGGAACTTCAGCAAATTGTTGAACGGGCGGTGGCGCAGGTACTCGAGCGCCAATTACCAAAGCTGCAAGCAGAACTGGTGCGCAGCGTGTTGGCTGATCTGCCGGCTGCTTCGGCTCTCCCTACAGCATCTGAAAGCGGCGCCGGAAGCGCGAATCAGGGAAGTCTGGTCCAGGCGGTCGCCAGTGTCCACGCAGGAACCACCCAAAAGGAAATTCTCCGCGCGTTGCTCGACGCAGGCAGCGCGTACGGTGCGCGCGTCGCACTGTTCGTCGTGAAAGGTGGTGCTGCCAACGGATGGCAGGGCCGCGGTTTTGCCGACGATGATGCCATCAAAGATTTTTCGCTGAATGTGAGTGCCGGCCCTGCGGCTCACGCCTATCAGAATCGGGTCGTAACTCCAGGCAACATCGCTGAAATGGATCGGCACTTCGTCGAACGGTTTGGCGGGCCTGAGAACGAACAGATCCTGGTGCTGCCGCTGGTTCTCAAAGATAAAGTTGCAGCTCTGCTTTATGCCGACGGCGGAGCCATCGCATTGCTTGATGCTCCATCTCTGGAACTGCTGGTAATGGCCACGAGCTCCTGGTTGGAAGTCGCCTCACTGCGGAAGCAGACGCAGAAGGACGTGAGCGATGCGCCCGCTGGCATCGCTGCCGCACCGGCTCCCGTGCCCGTGCAAAGCGTCAGTTCGTTCCCTGATCCGTTCGCTGCGCATTCTCCAAAACACATCGCTCCCAAGCCCGCGCCGGAACCGGAGCCGGCCGCCGAAGTGGTCGAGGTCTCCGCGCACGCCGCTTCGGCCAGCGCGGCAGCCTCCGCACCAGCCGCAGCCGCCGACCCGTTCGCCGGAATGTCGCCCGAGGACGCCGAGACCCATCGCAAGGCGCAACGTTTTGCGCGCCTGCTGGTCGACGAGATCAAGCTGTACAACCAGGCGAAAGTCGCTGAAGGGCGACGTCACAAAGATTTGTATGATCGTCTGAAGGAAGATATCGAGAAAAGCCGCTCGACCTACCAGAAGCGTTACGGCAGCACGGTAGCCGCCAGCGGCGATTATTTTCAAAAGGAAGTCGTCCGCAACCTGGCGGAGGAGGACCTCTCCATCATGGGGGCGAACTTCCGCAAGTAGCGGTTGGAAGAGCAGCACGTTCCGGCAGAACGGTCCAGGCGAACGGCAGGTTCTGGGTAAAATTGCTCTGGGTTCGATCGTCCTGGCTCTGGGCTAAGATGGTCTTGGAAGGGCACGGCTTCAGCCGTGCCGATAGAATCCGCAAGAATGCGGGCTTTACCCCCTGAGCGGCCTTTCTCCCGGATCGTTTCGAAATTGTTCTCGCGTTCGCGCCTCCGCGCGAAACATACAAGGTGGTTCGAGTGGGTCTCAAGTTGTGGTGCGTGTTGGTCTTGGGAGCGCTATGTGCGCCTCTCGGCGTAGATGCTGCATCGCTGTACCCTCAGCAAACCTCAACTCCTTCTGCGTCCGATTCCCAGGACAAGCCGGCGGCCACACCGAACAAGCCCGCCGCGGAACAGAAAGACTCACCCGATCAAGTCTCTCCCGCGAAAACACCCGTTCATAAAGCACAGCCCAAAACCACGACAGGCACCAAACCAACAGCCAAGAAGGCTGGGACGCAAGCTCACACCGCCACCTCCAAGAAGCGTAAGCGGCCCCTCTCTCCCCGGATTCGTCGCATCCGCGAGGCGTTTGTAGCCTCCACCAGCCTGCGGCCCATGGCGCAACAACTCATTCAGGATCGCTCCTCCGCAGCCTATGCCGGAGTCGAAGGCTTCGCGCGGGCTCATGCTCAAGAGGACGCCGGAGCTCTCTCGTGGCTCGTTGTCGGATACGCGCACGTTCTCGATCACGACTATGCCAAGGCAATCGATCCCCTGAATCGCGCCAAGCCGCGCGCGGGCGATCTCGGCGACTATGTCGCCTACTACCTCGGAACCTGTTACCTGCAAACCGGTCGTCAGGGTGAAGCGCTGGCAACGCTGGCGAATTTCGCAACCACGTATCCCGATTCGCTCCTGGTTCGCGACGCGCACCTGAGCTACGCCAGCGCCCTCCTCACCGAAGGACGAGCCTCCGAAGCGGCCGAAATGCTCGAGAAGGATCGCTTACCCGCTCGAGCGGATATAGAACTTGCTTTGGGCCGAGCCTATGAAGCGCTGGGCCAAAACGCCAAAGCAATCGAGGCGCTGGCCAACGTTTACTACAACATGCCCACCGCACCGGAAGCGGACGCCGCGAACGCGGAGTTGAAAAAGCTTCCGTCGGTACCGGCTGCAACTCCAGCACAGCGCAAGACTCGCGCCGACTTGCTGATGAAGGCCAGGCGATATAACGATGCAGCGGACGAATATCGCGACCAGTTGGCTCACGCCGAAGCAGAAGGCCGCGCGGCGGTCACCTTGGCGCTGGCCGATGCCTTGCACCGTGGCGGCCGCAACCGTGAAGCGCGATCCGAGTTGACGACGTTGCCGGGCGCTACTCCGGATCAGGGAGCACAGCGCCTCTACATTCTCGGCGAGATTGCCTGGGCATTGGACGAGAATGAAAATTTCTACCGCACCGTCGACGACCTGCGAAAACTCGCGCCCACCAGTTCCTGGTTGGAGGCAGCACTGTTGTCAGTGGCGAACTTGCATCTGGTGCACCACGAATATGACCAGGCGCTCGATGCCTTTCGCGAATTGCAGCAACGTTTTCCGACCGGATCGCGAGCTTCGTACGCACACTGGAAGGCGGCTTGGCTGACTCTTCGCCAAGGCCGGAACGACGACGCCAAGAAGGCATTCGACGAGCAAATCGCGCTGTATCCTTCGTCGAACGAGACGTCGGCGGCACTGTACTGGCGGGCGCGACTCGCCGAAGAAGATCAACAGCCCGCCATGGCGCGCGCCTACTATCAGAAATTGTCCGATCGCTACCGCAACTATTACTACGCTGAGTTAGGCCGGCAGCGTCTCCAGAAACTTCCCGCGGCCGCCGAAACTCCTGGGCAGTACACCCTGCTCGATCACATTCCTCCGCTCGACAACGGACAAAAAATCGTGCTGGCGGATCCGCCAGCCGACGATCTCCACTTGCAAAAAGCAGAACTCCTCGGCAACGGAGGCCTCGTCGACTTTGCCGTGCGCGAACTGCAGGCAGCCGCCTCTGCTGACGGCGGAAACTGGGGGCCGGCGGAAACCGCGCAGCTTTATACCGACACTGGACACTACGATCGCGCGCTTGAAGTGATGAAGCGGAATGTGCCAAGTTATTTCGCCGTTGAAATTCCGACCCTTCCGCGGCCTTACTGGGAGGCCTTGTTTCCGCGGCCCTACTGGACAGACCTGAAGAGGTTTTCCATCGCGAATGGCCTCGATCCGTATCTGGTGGCGTCCCTGATCCGTCAGGAATCCGAGTTCAACCCAGTCGCCGTCTCTCGCGCCAACGCAGTAGGCTTGATGCAGTTGCTGCCCCGGACCGGCAAGCTCGTCGCAGGGCAAGAAAAACTGAAGCGCTACGCCCCCAGCCAGCTGTATACAGCGCCAGTGAATCTTCAGTTGGGGACGCGCTACTTCCGCGGCATGGTCGACAAATTTGGCGGCTCGTTCGCATACGCATTGGCTGCCTATAACGCAGGCTCAGACCGCGTCGAAGAGTGGCTCGGGCAAGGGAAGTACCGCGACGAGCAGGAATTCGTCGAGTCGATCCCGTTCACTGAAACCCGCGAGTACGTGCAGGCCATCCTCCGCAACGCCAATGTCTACAAACAGCTCTACGGCGCCCCATAGAAAAGCGAGCACGGACTAACTGGAATTATCACGGATAGCGGATATCACACAGCCCAACTCCGGTCCCAGAGGGACCGCTGACAATAGCCTGTCAGTCCACTGGTGCGGAAAGCAGCAGGGAAGTAGCGCGTCAATGGAAGGGCGCCTGAAATCATCATCGACTCTGAATGATTCCCAACGGACTCTGAACGCACCGAGCCCGGCAAACAATTCAAACCGCCGGCGATTCATCACTCGACTTGTGAAACAATATCTCCAACACCAACAACGACGCCCCCACAACAATCGAGCTGTCGGCCAAATTGAACACCGGCCACTGATATTGTTTGATGTAAAAAAGCAAAAAATCCACGACCCGCCCGCTCGCCACGCGATCCCAGAGGTTTCCCACCGCGCCTCCCAGAATCAAGGAGAGCGCAATTCCCGTGACCGTAAGCGCCCGCGCCTGTTTCCAAAGCAACACCGAGACGATCAACATCGCGATTACGGAGAACCCGATTAGCAATCCGGTCTTCCAATGCGCCGGCGAATCGGCAAACAGGCTGAAAGCCGCTCCAGTATTCTCCGTGTGAGTCAGACGAAAGAATCCCGGGATAATCTGAACGTGGTTGTACAGCGGGATGCGAGCCGCCACGAGTCGTTTCGTCCACCGGTCCACCAGGACGACGATCAGGGCGAGTGCAAAGTGAGTAAGGCGCGCGGATTGCTTAGTCATTCGAAAAATAAGCCTGAAAGTATTCAGAGTTCGGCGCGATCCACGGGGCGCTGCATTTCACTCGGTCGACAATCGGCGCACCGCGATCGCGATGGGAAGCCCAACGCAGAAGATGTGGATCGTCACTCCAATTGCCATCATTTCGAGAGACAACGGATGCTTCCGGGATGCCGACAACGGCACCACGACGCGATTCATGAAAAAGTAAACGCAAACGCCGTACAACACTCCCGCCGCAACGGCGTGCTTAATCGCGAACGGAATCCAACGGCTCGCCGCATAATAAACAGCCGCCGCGCAGAACGCGATGAAAAAATGGCAGAAGAGGCCGAGGGCCGCAGTCGCCAGTCCACCGCGAAACGCTCCCGGCCCAAGCAATCCAGCGGCAATTCCTTGCAGCAACGGGATCGGCTTTGCGCCGAAAAAGCCATAGACAACAAACGCAGCCGTAATATCCAGAACACCGCACAACAACCCGCCCCAAACAATCGCCCGCAAACCCGATCCAGCCGGCGCGGAGCGCGTTGCAGCGGCGGTATTCATCAGGATACCCCTTCAATCTCCTTCAAAGCCGCGCTGCAGCGCTCGCAAACCGTTGGGTAGTTCTTGTCTTCGCCCACATGTGGCGAGTAATTCCAGCACCGCTCGCATTTCGCGGCGCCAGCGGGCTTCACTTCCACATGCACGCCGGTTGTCCCGTTTCCCGATCCTTGCGTCAGCGTGGCTGCTGAAACGATAAACAAGTACCGCAGCTGATCCCGATGTCGCGCCAGCACCGAATATGCGGGGTCGGCCGCCGTGATCACCAGTTGGGCCTCGATACTCTTTCCAATCTTCTTGCTGTTCCGTTCTTCTTCGAGCGCCTTCATCACTTGTTCGCGCACCGCGAGCAGGGTAGTCCAGTCCGACCCCTGTGGATCATCCTCCGGAACAGACGATCCGCCCAATACCTCGGCGGCATCGGGGAATGTCGCCAAATGCACACTCTCCACACGGCCCGGCACTTTCGGCAAATGCTGCCAGACTTCCTCGCAGGTGAAAGTCAAGACCGGCGCCAGCAGCCGGACCATCGCCTCGCAGATCCGCCACACCGCTGTCTGCGCCGACCGCCGTCCGGCGGAATTCGGAGCGAATGTGTAGAGCCGGTCCTTGATCACGTCGAAATAAAAGGCACTGAGATCGACCACACAAAAGTGGTTCACGCGGTGGTAGATCCTATGGAAGGCAAACTCGTCGTACCATTTGCGAACATCGCGAACCAGCGCCCAGGTCTGCCGCAGCACGTACTGATCGAGCGGATCGAGCTTCTCGAAGGGTACGGCGTTTGCTTGCGGATCGAAATCGTACAAATTTCCCAGCGCATTCTTGAACAGCTTGTTGCGAATCTCGCGGTAGTTCTCCGCGACGCGCTGCATCAGCTTTTCCGAGCCGACCACGTCCTCGCGGAAATCCACCGACGCCACCCAGAGTCGCACAACTTCTCCGCCGAGCCGCTCCGAGATTTTTACGGGATCCACATCGTTCCCGCGCGACTTCGACATCGCCTGGCCCTTTTCGTCGAGCGTCCACCCCGGTGTGACCACTCCGCGATACGGAGGCGTCGCGTGCGTCCCCATGGCGCAGAGCAGGGAGGACTGAAACCATCCGCGGTACTGGTCTCCGCCTTCGAGATAAAGATCCGAAGGCCAAGGATAGCTGGGCTCGTCGTCCATCAAAGCCAGATAGCTCGCCCCTGACTCGAGCCACACATCGAAAATGTCGCTTTCTTTCTCGAACTTCTCGCCGCCGCAGTGCGGGCATTTCGTTCCCGCACGAAGAATCGTGTCAGACTCCGGGGTGAACCAGGCGTCGGCGCCCGACTTTGCAAATAGCCCGACGACCTTCTTGTTGACAGCGCGATCGTTCAGCGGCTTGCCGCAACCCTCGCAGAGAAAAACCGCGATCGGCACTCCCCAAACCCGCTGCCGCGAGATGCACCAGTCCGGCCGCGTCTGGATCATGTTCGACAACCGCTCTTCGCCCCACGCCGGATCCCACTTCACCTTCTTGATTTCTTCCAGCGTGCGCGTCCGCAGTGTGTCGTTCTTCCCAGCCCCGCCGGGCATCGGCGTTTCCATCGAGATGAACCACTGCTCGGTAGCCCGAAAGATCACCGGATTATGACAACGCCAGCAGTGTGGATACGAATGCTCCACTTTGTCCGAATGCAGCAGAGCCCCGCGCGACCGCAGCAGTTCGATGATGATTGGATTCGCCTTGAAAACGTATTGGCCGGTATATTCCGGGAGCCCGTTTCGCAGAATGCCTTTCTCATCCACGTTGCTGGTGGCATCCAGGCCGTACTTTGTGCCGGTCATGAAGTCCTCCGCGCCGTGCGACGGCGCCGTGTGAACCACGCCGGTCCCGGTATCCATGGTGACGTAATCCGCCAGCACGCCCAAAATCTTGCGATCCAGAAACGGATGCTGGAAGTTCAATCGCTCGAGTTTGCGCCCCGGGAAATGCACGAGTTCCTGCGGCGCTGCGAAATTACATTTCGCCGCCACATCCGCCGCCAGCTTCGACGCCACGATATACACTTCTCCCCCGGATTCGAGCGCGACATAGTCTTCATCCGGATGGAACGCCACTGCCATTGAGGCCGGCAAAGTCCACGGAGTCGTGGTCCAGATGATGGTCGAAACTCCCTTTCCCGCCAGCGCCGCATCAATCTGAGCCGGATCGTCGAGCAGCGCATACTTCACCCACACCGTCGGACTCGTGTGGTTCTCATACTCGACTTCCGCCTCCGCCAAAGCCGTCTCGTCATGCATGCACCAGTAGACGGCGCGCAGCCCTTTGTAGACGAATCCGTTCTCATAGAACGAATAGAACGTCGACAACACCACCGACTCGTACTGCGGATTCATCGTGGCGTAGGGCCGATCGAAGCGTCCGAAAACACCGATGCGTTTGAACTGCGTCCGCTGCAAATCCAGAAATTTCTGCGCGTACTTGCGGCACTCAGCCCGCACATCGGCTGGCCGCATCTGCAGCTTCTTCCCGCCCAGTTCCTTGTCGACCTTGATCTCGATGGGCAGGCCATGGCAATCCCACCCCGGCACATAGGGCGCGTCAAACCCCGCCATGGTCTTCGATTTGACGATGAAATCCTTCAGGGTCTTATTCAGCGCCGTCCCCATGTGGATGGGGCCGCTCGTATACGGAGGCCCATCGTGCAGGATGTACCGTGGCGCACCCTTCCGGGCCTGCCGGATCCGCTCGTAAATGCCCATCTGCTCCCAGCGCTCCAGCATTTTGGGCTCATTCTTGGGCAGGTCGGCCTTCATGGGGAAGGCGGTTTTAGGCAGGTTAATGGTCGCTTTCAGTTCGAGCGGCACTCAGTCAGATCTCCCAAATGATTGAATCTTTTCATTATAGGGAGCAAGCACGAGATCGTCCATTTAGGGCCATTTATTGCACCAGGCCCGCGAGGAAGGACATGTCTATCCGGGAGCTTTTTGGCACAAGGAAATGCTCTGTCGAAAACGTCGGACTAGAGTTACAATTTGAGGAAGCAGAGGAGCGAACTGGCCCAATCTGCCCGTGGGAGCCAATCGGCATCCCACAGAAAAATCGGGTGGATTTTGAAGCAACTTCGACGGTAGACCGCTCATCTGTGTAAGAGGGGGATTACGCGCAGGTTACGCCGGACTCTCCAATATCAGTACTTGGACCTTCCACACCGGGAATATGGGATCAGAACAAACGAATGCGACCCCTGGCAAAGAGCCAGAACTGCACCTGCTCCTCGCAAAAGAGAGCTTCGAGGAGCCTCTCTACAAATCCCTCTTCCGCGAACTCGACGATTTCTTTTTTCCCAAGAAGCTTCCGCCCCTCAAGCTTGAATCGAAGCCTGAACCCGTCAAGGATATCTGGGGCTTTTACAACTACAAGAAGAATGGCGCCCTCGGTTCCACCGGCGTGCACGTTCTGATTGCCGCCGTGATCATTGCCGGAACTTTGATTGGACGCCGCGTCGTGGCCGCTACCCCGGCGCCGAAGGTTACGGTCACGCTTGTGGATCCCGGCGATTTACCCGTGCTGAAACCTTCCCCAACAAGATCGGGTGGCGGTGGCGGTGGTGGCGATCGCGACGTATTGCAAGCCAGCAAGGGCAAACTGCCCAAGTTCTCCATGGAACAGATCACCCCTCCGGTGGTGGTGGTGCGCAATGAGCATCCCAAGCTGCCAGTCGATCCGACCATCGTGATTCCGCCGCAGGTGCAGTTGGCCTCGAACAACATGCCTAACCTCGGCGACCCCTTGTCGCACGCGCTTCTGCCTTCCAACGGCACAGGCAGCGGCAGCGGGATTGGCTCCGGGGAAGGTGGCGGAGTCGGATCAGGCCATGGCCCTGGCTTTGGCCCTGGTGAAGGCGGGGGCACCGGCGGAGGAGTTTTCCACGTTGGGGGCGGAGTCAGTCCGCCACGGCCCACGTACTCGCCTGAACCTGAATTCTCCGAGGAAGCCCGCAAGGCAAAGTATCAGGGCGTCTGCACCCTCGGCCTGATCGTGGGCGTCGACGGCCGTCCGACCAACATTCGCGTGTTGAGCAGCCTCGGTATGGGCCTCGACGAAAAGGCCATTGAAGCCGTGAAGAACTGGAGATTCGAACCCGGCATGAAGGATGGTCACGCGGTTCGAACCGAGATCGCTGTGGAAGTCGATTTCCACCTGTACTGAGTTTCACGGTCGGATGTTTTGGATTTCAGCCGATCCGAAATTCCTGCGCTACTCGTTATTCTTTCCGCAGCACGGCGAAGTGTCCGAACTTCCGTTCGCGAAACCCCAGCCTCTTGTAGATCGCAATCGCTCGCACGTTGTCCCCGCGCACGTGCAAAAATGGCGTCTCCCCGCGCAGCCGGATGCGCCTCATCACTTCCGTCATCAGAATTCCCGCATAGCCCTTGCCTGTATGCTCCGAATGCGTACACACCGCACTCACCTCCGTGTGTCCCGGAACCTTCAGACGCTCGCCCGCCATCGCAACCAACTTTCCATCCTCGCGAATTCCAACGTACGCACCCAACTCATGGGTGCGCGGGCCAAACGGACCAGGCTTCGTCAACGTCGTAAGCTCGATCATCTCAGGAGAATCCTGCGGTCCAAGTTCCACAATCTCCGCAGCCTGCGTACCACCGCCCTTGGCCCCGCCGTTGTCACAGATCATCTGCAACAGCGGAGCGCCCACCACGAAACTCCAGCCTGGCCGCTCTGCGTATGGCTCGTCGAGGAAGAGCCCCACACTGCCGCTCGTCCCGACGACGTCGGCCAAAGAGGCATAACCCTGCGGCCCCGGTTCACAGAACGCTCCCAGTGGACCTACTTCGGGAACAAACCTGCGCGCCCCGTCGCCACCTTCGGCAAACTGAGTCTGCCGCGTGGTTAGTGCATGCCAAATAACATTTTCCAGTGGATGCATAACAGTCTAATGAGGAAGCCCCGTAGAATCGAGCGCCCCATTACGTAATGGATTCACGCCAGCCATCGAGGACACACTAAATTCTTGAGCGTGGGATCTGCTATCCGAATCTTGCGAGGGAATTATTCTTTCAGGTCAACGTGCTGCACATCTTCGATCGTATGTCCCAGGAACCGTTGCCCGAGTCGCTGGAACTTCTCCACGGAGTCTGTGGCAAAGAACTTCATCCGTGGGCTAGCGCGCCGCTCGCCTCCGTCTGATGGCGAAGGCACGAGTTGCTGCAAATGCGCAGCGACGGCGCGAGCCGTCGACTCCGCCGAATCCACGATACTCACATGCGGCGGCGCCACCCGGTGCAGCAACCCTTTCACCAGCGGATAGTGGGTGCACCCCAGCACAAGCACGTCGGCATCGTGAAATCCATCGGCAAACGCCTCAGCCAGGTAAATGCTCGCCACCTGCTCGGTGACCGAATGCTCCACCCAGCCTTCCTCCACCAGGGGAACCAGCAGCGGGCAAGCCTTCTCCCGAGCCTGTAGATGGCGCGCTTCCAGAGCCTTGCGATAAGCATGGCTGCTCACCGTGGCCTCGGTCCCAATCACCACAACTTTTTGATTCTTCGTGGCAGAAGCGGCGGCCTCTGCGCCCGGTTCAACCACACCAACCACGGGCACATGCGCGGAGGCCGCAATGCGATCGAGCGCCAGCGCCGTCGCGGTATTGCACGCGATCACCAGCATCTGCGCCCCGTGCGCCTCCAGAAAATGCGCAGCCTCTACGGCGTACCGCGCCACCGTCTCGACGGATTTCGACCCATAAGGCAGCCGCGCCGTGTCGCCAAAATAGGCGTAGTCCGCGCCAGAAACAAGCTCAAGTAACGCTTTAAGGACGGTCAGCCCGCCAAAGCCCGAGTCGAACACGCCAATCGTAGGACGCCGCATGATGTAGTCGATGTCAGATGAATAATAAACCGCGCGAGGCTCAGAGCCCGGTTAATGCTTGTGATGCTGGGTGGGGGATCCAATTCGCGACATTGTGGCGCGGCCGGTTCCTTCGTGAACCTTCGTGTCCTTTGTGCTTGATGCTTTTTCCCTATTTCGCGCGCACGACCTCCCGAACGGGACTCCCACTCAACCCAGTCACATTCCCGCAGCAAGGCCCCGGAGGAATCGGCGCCCCATGCGGGCAAGTTCGCGGATGTCCTAAAAACGTGCAGATCTTGTCCGTGGCTTCCGGCGAAAGAATGTGCTCGAACTTGCAGGCCTGCTGCTCGATCTCCGATTCACTGTCCATCGCCAGGCTGTCCGTAAACAGGCGCTCGGCCAACCGATGCCTCCGAATAATGCCGCCCGCCCGCTCGCGTCCCCGCGGCGTGAGCTCGACAATCAGAGTCCCATCTCCCGAAGACGCCGACACCGGCTTCAGCGCCTCGTGGCAAGGATTCACAAACGGCTTGTGATCATGCGGCTCCGGCGGATGCGGCGTCGAAGCCACCAGTCCCATCTCGATCATCTTCTCAATCGCCAGGCTCACCGGCAGCGCCCCGTGAACTTCCATTCGCTCCACCTCGGCGATCTCTCCATGCTCGGCCAGCACCCAAAGCTCTTCCAATACCTCGTCGAGCTGCTCCTCATCCGCCAAAGAGAAGATTTCCTGCGAAGCAATCTTGCCGTGATGCAACTCAATCCGCCGGTCCGCCAACCGCGCCACCACCGGATCGTGCGTGACCATCACGATCGTCCGCCCCTGCTGGTGAAACTCCCGCAGCAAGCGCAGCACGATTTCTTCATTTTGGGCGTCCAGGTTGCCCGTAGGCTCGTCCGCCAAAATAATCTTCGGATCGTTGATCAATGCCCGTGCGATGCACACCCGCTGCTGTTCTCCGCCGGAAAGCTGCGACGGCAGATGATGCGCCCGGTCGCCCAGTCCCACGCGCGTAAGGGCCTCCACCGCTTCTTTCTCGTCGGTCATGCTGTGAAAGTACTGCGCCAGCATGACGTTCTCGACTGCCGTGAGGAAGGGAATCAGATGAAACTGCTGGAAGATGAATCCAATTTTCTCAGCGCGCACGCGGTTCAAATCGGCGGCAGAAATCCCGGCAACGTTCTGTCCATCGAGCCAGATCTCGCCCGAAGACGGCCGGTCAAGGCACCCAATCAGATTCACCAGCGACGACTTGCCCGACCCCGACGGCCCCATGATCGACAGCCATTCCCCTTTGGTCACATGCAGGGAGATGTGGTCGAGCGCATGAATGGCTCCGTTGTCCTTGCCCGATCCGTTGCCCGCTTCCTTGGCGGGGTAGAGTTTGGTGACATCCTTGATCTGAATCATTTCACTCGCCCCTCAAAATAACCGCTGGCTGCACCCGCCGCAGCAAGGTAATCGGCAGGATCGCCGACAAAAGCGTAACCGCCATGCTACCAGCCAGCACCACCGGCAGCACGCTGAAACGCGGCATAACCGGAGCATGGAAGTTAACCCGCCCGATCCAGGCTGCAATGCCGACCCCCACCAGGAAACCGATGAGCGCTCCAGTCGCCCCCAGAGCCGCGGCTTCAGCCGCAAAGAATCCATTGAGCAGGCGGCCAGAAGCACCCAGAGCTTTCATGATCGCGAAATCGCGCCGCCGGTCATATACCCATCCCATCAGAGTCGAAAGCACGCAGAGCGCAGCCGTAAGAATAATTAACGCGGCCGCCGCCAACAAAGTTGCGCGGGTCTTGCCGAGAACTCGCGCCTCGCCTTCCATAATCTGCCGTACCGGCCGAACATCCGCTGCCGGAACCGCCTGCGCAATCTGGTTCATGATGCCCGCGACCTCCTCCGGAGATCCGCTGGCAGCCACTTCGATCGTCGAAGGCTGAACGCCAGTCCACGCCACGAAATCAGCCAGCGATACGTAAATGCGACTGTCCTCTGTCGCCCCCGTCCGCACCGTCCCCGCCGGGGCGACGTGCAAGGTTCGTCTCTGAAAGCTGAGGTCGAAAGCTTGGTTCTTAGGCGAAACTGTCGGCAACGCCCGTACCCCAATCAGGGCCTGCTGTGAGGCCGAAGGCCAGGCGCTAACCGACCACCACTTGTTCAACTGCCGCACCCGGTCGAAATCCGCGCCCGCCACCACGATCGGCTGTCCATCCGCGGTTCGAGCTACAACCAGCCCAAACGGAGCCGCAACCCCACGTCCCGCCAGGACGGAATCCACGCGGGCAAGCGCATCCGCGGGAAGGGAAGCGCCGTCCCGACCAACCAGAATGACGTTCGCCCCATAATTACGAAACTCCCGCCGCAACTTCGCCTGCACATCGACGTAGAGATTCAGCATCGCGGTAGCCACCACCGCTGCCACCACCATGGCAAACAAAGCCGAAGCCGCGCGCCCTCGCCGCAAAATCGCCGCCCGCACTAGCATGCGCAAGAACATCGACGTATGGGGAGCCTGTTCCCGGCTGCTAGCCAGATCCTGCGCGGAGTGTGACATCGGCGCGCTCACAGTTCCCCCTTCAGCGCATACACCGGATCCAGTCCCACCGCCCGCCGAATCGCCGCCGCGCTGCCGGCAAACGTCACCATCACCGCGATCGCCAGAATTACCGGCAGCAGCACCGGCGGAATCGAAATCTCCGAGTTGAAGATCGAGTGCCCAATCTGATGCGCGAGCACCGTTCCCACGGCAAACCCCACAAGGCCGCCAAGCAAGGCCAGCAGAGTCGCCTCCGCGAAGAATATCGATGCCACCGCCAGCTTTCCCGCGCCCAGAGCTTTCATGAGCCCAACTTCGGCCCGCCGCTCGAAAATGGCCGTAGCCATTGCAGCCGATACCGCCAGCGCCGAAGAAAACAGCGCTGCCAGCGTGATCAGAAAAATAAGCCCTTCAATGCGCGTGAGCACCGCGCCTTCATTCTGCGAAACCTGCCGGATCTGCTCCGCATGCGAATGCGAAATCGCCTCGGTCAACTGCAGTGCAATCGCCTGCGGATATGGCGTGCAATACCAGCGATCGTAGATCGCCCCCGACAAGCTCTTCGGATCGCGCCGTGCGAATGCGTCTTCGGGCTTGGTCAGCGCGCTGACATAAACCCGCCGCACCGCTCCCGGCTTGCCCAGAATCTCTTGTGCAAGCGCCAGCGGGGCTACAACCTGATCGTCTTCATCTCCGCCTGTCGACAGAATCCCGCTCACTCGCACCGTACGCCCGGCCACCGTGAGATCGTCTCCCGGCTTTTCTCCCAGGCGGGCCGCCAGCCGTTCCCCAACCAGAACGTTGCGCGAACCATCCTCCGGCCACGAACCAAAAACCTTCCACCACGGATGCGTCGTGCGCACGCCGGTCGTGAAGTGTTCCGTTCCATAAGAAAGCTGCTTCGCAAAATAGGTGCCCAGCATGGTAGCGTCCTGCTGCTTTCCGTCACGCTCGATCCGCACGCTGACCGGAAGCATCGGAGCAAATCCAGTGATGTTGTTATGCCAGAAGGTGCCCTTGATTTTGGGAAGGTCCGCTTCGCTGAGGAACGCCCCATCGGTAGGAGGTTTGAGATTGACTCCGCCAATCTCCACATCCAGCGAATCTTCCTGAGGAGTGACTACGAGGTTCGCGCCAATGGTGCGCAGTTCGCGGTTAATCTTGTCGCCAATATCGGTAGCCACCGCGATCATCGCGGTAGCCACGGTCACGCCAAGTGTGATGGCCGCTCCCGTCAGCAGTTTCCGCCGCTTCTGCCGCCGGAATGATTCGTAAACGAGCCGGACGAACATCGCTTACTGTGCCCCGAACATGCTGCTTCCGGCCGCAATGTCCGCCTCCTCAATCATGACCGCATCGGCCGTCTGCGTGGCCTTCAGCGGCACCGGATTGCATCCGCCCGCCGTGCCCACCGACTGCGGATTGATCGGCGCCGCACAGTTCTTGCAGACCACGCCATTGCCGCTTTTATAGAACCCAACCGAGCCGCAAATCTCGCAGGCATCGAACACGGTCGCGATCTTTCCATCTGGCTTCTGATACAGCCAGAAGCGAATCGCAGTGCCATTCTCCTGCGCCTGGAAGCGATGCAGGTCGCCATCGGAAACCTGCGCCAAGGGGATGCTCGCGCGGCCGTTGACAAACGTAACGGTAGTCGCCGGCGACAGGTTACTGACGCTCTTGGCATAAACAAATTCTGCGGTCACCAGCGCGATAAAGACGAACGAGAACGTGAACACCGAAATCATCCACAGTCGTTCGCGCCGTGCGCTCCAGGCAGCTTTGCGGCGCTCCGCAGGCGATGCCGCGACCGGCGCCGGTTCCCGCCGCTTCACCTCGAACAGCACCATCAAGGCCGCCATCGCAAAAATCGTTACGAAGAAGAACCAGTCATTGCTCACGATGGGCCCGATAATCGCCATCTCCCGCTTCGAAGACGCAATCACACCGCTCTCAGAAAGCTCGTGCAATCCGGAGATGATCAACTGCGCCGCCACCAGGAACATGATCGCGGTCGTGATGCGGAAGAACTTCTGCAGGTTAATCCGTACGCTGCCCTTCACGAACATCACGCCAAACGCAATTGCAGAAAGCACTCCGAGCAGCGTTCCCAGAAAGCTCATCAGTTCGGTCGAGTTGAGCGTCACCGCGGAAAGAATCAGCACGGTCTCCGCGCCCTCGCGCAACACCATCAGAAAAATGAAGATGAACAGCCCGAACCACGCATCATTTCCGGCCAGCAGCCCGACCTTGCCCTCAATCTCTCCCTTGAGCTTGCGTCCCGTCTTCATCATGAAAATCACCATGGTGATGACGAAAAAGGCGGCGACCAGCATGATCCAGCCTTCGAAAACGTCTTCGTTCAAATGGGTCCGGGAAATCACAATCGCCACGCCAATACTGCCCAGAAATGCAGCCGCCAGCGCCGCGTACACGGTCTTGCGCAATTCCTGCCGCCCGATCTTGGTCAGGTAAGCCAGGGTGATGCCCACGATCAGGGCCGCTTCTACCCCTTCGCGCAGCGTAATGATGAATGCCTGAAGCATTTAGTAGGGTCCTGCCATTTTGAAAATGAATTTCAATTTCAACTTCAAGGATAGTCTCCCGCCGCCAAGCCAGTCAATCCGCCGCCTCACAACCGTATGTGATTAGGATCACACTGCGGGAATCTGCCCTCGAACGGTTTCTATCTGCAGGGAAGGGTGGACCGATAAACTGTCAGCAATCTAGGCATCCCGGAAGGTCGCTACGTTCATCTAGCCAATTCAAGTTGCCGCTGAGAAAATGGCGACTTTTCCTCTTCGTTCTGCCCGTGACTTGTGTAGTGCCGTCCCACTCCGCCGTTGTCGTGGAGACGCGCGACTACCACGGCAAATCAGTTAGTTGTTGGCAGTATGGGAATCGGTTTTCTCCGATCAGAGAGTGCGGAACCCAGGGCTATGTACGCGTCTTTACGGGAACAGTAGAGTCGGCCGTAGATATAACGGATACTGAAAAACGCCTTGTATTGATTCCAGACGAAGTTTTCCTCGGCGACCCAGTCTCTGAAGTGACGGCTATCGTCGACCAGGCGTGTCTTCCGAAAAACGAGCCGGAAATTCAGACCGGAGACGTGTGGCTTTCTATCTTCAAACCAACCAATCGTTTCAAATGGACGGAAACCCGCCCTACTCGACCCACGACCTTGTGCTGCCGTCTTACGGCCCCAGTAAACCCCTGTCCGAGGCTGAAGACGATGTTGCTACGTTGAGGCATCTGGCTCGTCTGACGGATACGGCGATTCTCGCTGGAAATGTGGAGCGAATCGGCGCGACTTACGACCACTTAGATCCGACTCCAGTTCCAAATCGCAAGATTATTGCCAAAGGAGTCTCAGGTATCGAATACGTCGCATTCACAAACAGCAACGGGCACTTCGAGTTCGATCTCCCTCCGGACACCTACGACGTGACTGCCGACGCTGAACCCGGGTTGCGTGAAGCAGAACGTAGCTTCCCAAGGGGCAGCACACATCTTGAGAAACAAGCATGCCTCGACGTCGATTTCACAATGCTGAGGGATGGCAAACTCGCAGGCCAAGTAAGGACCTCCCGTGGAAAACCCGCGCGTTTCGTGAAGGTGGCAATTATTCCGATTGCCCCGGCACACCCGCAATTTGCTGTCGTCACGGATGAGCAGGGGCCCTTCGAGGTAGGAGGACGACAACCCGGCAGCTATCTTGTTGGTGTCGGGCTTTTGGCACAGATCGGAAGTCCAGAGTGGCAGTCGCGAGTTTACTTTCCCGGCGTTCCGACGAGAGAACAAGCGAAGGTAATCGAACTGGGCGACGGCGAGTGGCGCACCGACATCGACTTCGAGTTGCCTAGATCGATGACTCGGTAAGGAAAGGTCTCCCCCGCATCCGCTCCGCCGCTTACAGTCGCCTCAAAAACGCATTCGCCTCCGCCACCCTCGGAAACAGCTTCTCCTCCGCCTGGAACTCCGCCGAGTGCACGCACCGCCGGCTTCCCTTGAGTCTCACCGGATGCTTCAGGTGCAGCATCTCGTGGTACACGATGTACTCAAGCACGTAAGCCGGCACCGCGAAGTGATCAAAGATCCGGCTGATGATGATCGCGTTGTGCGCCGGATCGTAGTGCCCCAGAATGCGCCGCGTTTGGGTCTGGCTCCAACTCATGCGCGGACGCGCCATCAGCCCGTGAAAGAAGCGCGTGTTCAATTCCTCAAAGATCGCATCCAGATCATAGAAATGTCCCCGCGCCGGACGCAGCCGCTTTCGTCCGCGCATCTGCCGCACCAGGTGCGTCTTGCGCACAATCTCATGGCTCGCGACATACTTCCGGTACCGCGCCGACTCCCCGCGATTAATCGGTTGCCGGTACATCTTGGCCAGCAGGATATGCGCGATCGCCCGCAGCACCGCCTCTGGTGCCCCTTCCAGCAGATCCGAAAGCCGCACCAGCAGGCGGCCGTTCCGCAGCCGAATCGTATTGTTGACGTTGGCAAACGGGAAGAATTCGATCTTTAACTCGGGAAGGGAAGAGCAGGGCCGAAGCTCCCGATAACTATCCTGAAAGATTTCCAGCAGCCCTTCGCGCACGGTGAGGCTAGGTTAGCACGAAGGCTGCCGACAGGCGTCAGCCCTCAGGCCCCGGCCCTCAGCCAGCAAGGAATTGATCTTGGGAAGCGCACGACTTCAGTCGTGCCGTAAAAGTGACGATACAGTCTGGCTTCAGCCTCTGAGGAATGCTGTTGTCCCGCCGACGCCCGAAGCCTGAAGCTCGAAACCCGCTCCTACTCCGGCTTCCCCCCGTTCTTAGCATTCGCATTCAGCTTCTTATGCTTCGCCGCGTCTTCCTGGTCCGCCAGCAGCTTCTTGTGGTCCTCCGACGCCGTATCCACGGCCTCCAGCACGTTCGTCAAAACGAATTCATACTCTCGTGTTTCAGTCGCGGGCACGTCGGCCGCGTCTTTTAGCGCCCGCAGCTTCGCTTGAAACTCGTTATCCGCGTCGATCACAACCTTCAAGGGCTTACGAATGTCGTCCTTGCGATCGACATACGTATCGATATTGTCATTCAGCTCATCGTAGAGCAGCTGAAAATCATCCAGGATGTCATGCGTTTGCCGCGGACGATTCTTCGTCTTCGGATCGCTCCGCATCTGCTCCAGCTTCACCAGCCTCGCCCGCGCAAACGAGACGTAGAGCGTGAGCCGTTCCCGCGGCTCCCAGCTGGCATCCCGAATCTGGTCGATCTCCGCTTGCGTTAGAGGATCGCGATGCTTCTGCCCGAGCGCCACCGGCCCGGTCACCAGCAGCAGAGCCAAACAAGCACGCGCACCGAGTCGATAAGTCATCATTTCTTACCTTTCGGAAACATCGCTATCAGCAGATCATCCCGCACGCGTTCCAGACGGTTGATCGCATCCTGAATCGGGGGCTGGTCGTCGTGCGCCACGAGATGCTTAATGTCGCCCAGCTTCCGTGCCATGCTCCGCACGGCAATTTCGGCCTGCTTCTGATACTTATGCGACTGAACCGCATAGTCCCGCGCCAGTTCCGAATAAGCGACCACGTCCGTCAGATCGGCCTGAGCCTGCTCGACTTCAGCGGCCGTATAAAGTCTGTCGGCGGCGGCCAGCTGATGCTCCGCAATCTGCACGCACAAATGCGGCCGGTCGCCCGTGCTCGTCGAGGCCAGCTTCGCCTTCATTTCGTCGAGCAGAGGATCCGCTGCGGGCAGAGCCGTAGCCGTCAACCCGGCAAACAGCCCCACTACCGAGACGACCACGTAGCAAATCCGTCGATGCCCGACCCCAAGCATGATCCAGTCCTGCAGATTATCTCTTCGGCTCGATTGCAATGAGCCGGTGCTTTGCCTGCCACTCCTGATCAGGATACTTCCCGTTAGCCGTATTGAGGAAGAGGCGATAATTTCCGATTGCTTCCTTGCGGTCACGCGAGTTCGAGTGCCCCGTTGCCTGCCAAAGATTGTCGTAGGCCGTCGCCCGCCAGAAGTATGTGATGGCCGTTTCCGGCAGCATCTTCGCCCGGGCATCGAGAGCTTTGATGGTCAGCGGATAATCCTTGTTCGCGCTCGCCGCAAACGCCAGATTCCCATAAGCCTCGCCGAAATCCTGTTTCAACGTTACTGCCGCCACAAATTCCTTTTGCGCCTCCGGAAACTTCTTCTGTTCAAGCAGCGCTTTCCCCAGGTCGTTGTGCAATTCGGCATCCTTGGGACTGCCCGCCAGTAGCCCGCGATAGGCTGCCTCCGCCTGATCGTACTTCTTCATCGTCAAGTACAAGTCGGCGAGACCGCGCTGCGCCGGAACGTCCGTCGGCGCCAGTTTCACCCCAGTCTGCAGTTCCGCGAGAGCTTCTTCATTCTTGCCTTCATCGGAGAGAATCTGTCCCAGTTGAATGTGCCCCCCAGCCGAATCCGGATGCAACACGATCAGCTTTTGCAAGTATTCCTTCGCCTCGGGCAACCGGCGGCCCCGCATGTAAATATTGGCCAGCCCCGTGATCGCATCAATCGATGCCGCGTCCGAAGCGCCCAAAGCGAGTGCCTCTTTGTATTCCCGTTCGGCATCGGCATACTTCTGCTGTTTTTCGAACACAAGTCCCGCCGAGAGGCGAGGCTCCGCATCCTTGGGCTGCAACAAGGCCGCCTGGTGATACGCGGCGAGCGCCTCTTCCGGCTTCGTCGCCTCGAGCACGTGCCCCAGCGAAAGCCACGCCCGGAATTGACCCTCCGCCACATGGCCCGCGGGTTTGAGCACCGTCGCTGCCCGCAGGAATTTCTCTGCGTCCGGTTGCTGCGTCTTCGCCAGTTGCAGCCCCAAATTCAGGTTCGACTCGAAAACGTCCGGCTTCGCCTCTACCGATTTGCGATACGCCGTAATCGACTCATCTGTCTTTCCCAACCCGCTTTCCACGAATCCAAGTTCAAACCACGCTACATAGTTCGCTGGATTACCGCTCGCTGCATCGTCGGCAGTTACCTTGCGAAGCAGTGGCTCGGCCGCGGCATAGTCTTCTTTCTGAATGAACGCTTCCGCCCTCGCAAGTTCCGGCGGCGGAGAGCCTTCGTCCGGGACTTGCACCGTATGTCGGCGTGCTTTCTTGCTGGAAGAAGACCCCGTCTGCTGCTGGTCCGCAGAAGGCGTGGCGGGTGAAGAAGGTGAAGGCGAAGAAGATGAAGGAGAAGCCGTCTGTGTGGATGATTGGAGCCGGTTGGACGCCGAAGAAGCGGCACCGGCAGCCTGAGCCGCGAGCATGCCCGCTCCCACGAACACCCCGAGCAGCCCCCGTGCGACTCTAGGACCGACCATTGGAACGCGAACTCCCATTACCGTTCAGAATACGCGCCAGATATTTTCCTGTATAAGATCCAGACAGTTTCGCAATCGCCTCCGGCGGTCCCGCGCCCACGATCTTGCCGCCGCGGCTCCCGCCTTCCGGACCCAGATCGATCACCCAATCCGCAGTCTTGATGACCTCAAGGTTATGCTCGATCACGACAATCGAGCCCCCTGCTTCAATAAGACGGCGAAACGCCGCCAGGAGTTTGCTCACGTCATCAAAATGCAGCCCGGTCGTAGGCTCATCAAAGATGTAAAGCAGCCGCAGTTTCTTCCGCGCCTCGGCGCCCCCAGTCCCGGACCGTCCCGCCTCTCGCGCCGCTGGCTGCAAATGTGCCGCCAGCTTCATGCGCTGCGCCTCGCCCCCTGAAAGCGTCGTCGCCGACTGCCCCAGCCGTAGATAACCCAGCCCGACTTCCTCCAGCGACCGCAGCTTCTCCGTAATCTTGGGCGCTTCAGCAAAAAACTTCAGCGCCTCTTTCACGGTCAAATTCAGAACTTCATGAATATTCTTCCCGCGATACCGCACCTCCAGCACCGTCGGCTTGTAGCGCGTCCCCTTGCACTCCTCGCAAATCAATTCCACATCGGCCAGGAACTGCATCTCTACCGTGACCGTCCCATCGCCCTGACAAACCTCGCACCGCCCGCCTGGAATATTGAACGAGAAGTGCCCGGCTCCAAACCCGCGCTTCTTCGCCTCGGGTAGGGAAGAGAACAAGTCCCGAATCGCATCGAACGCCTTGATGTACGTCACCGGATTCGACCGCGGAGTCCGCCCAATCGGCGACTGATCCACCAGTACTACTTCCTCAATAAACTGATCGCCCGTCAAACTCTCCCAACTAGCCGCAGGCCCGGTCGCGCCATTCGAAGTTTGCTGTTTGGCCTGCGCCAGAGCACGGTAAAGCACCTGATGCAGCAGCGTCGATTTCCCCGACCCCGACACTCCGGTGATCGCCACAATCATCCCCAGAGGAATGCTGATGTCCACGCCCTTGAGATTGTTCGCGCGCACGCCCCGAATCGTGATCTGCCCCGGCCCAGGCTTCCTCCGCGTCACCGGCGGCTGAATCCGCAAGTCCTCCGACAGATACCGCCCCGTCAGCGAAACCGGATTATGCACGATCTCGTCATAGGTTCCCTCAGCGACCAACTTCCCGCCATTCTCCCCAGCCCCCGGCCCCAGATCAAGAATCCGGTCCGCCGCCTTCATGATGTCCGGATCATGCTCGACCACCAGAATCGTGTTCCCCAGATTCCGCAGGTCGTGAAGAATCTTGATTAGCCGGTGCGTATCCCGCGGATGCAGCCCGATCGAAGGCTCATCCAACACATACAGTGTCCCCACCAGTCGCGATCCGAGCGAAGTCGCCAACTGAATGCGCTGAGCCTCACCGCCCGACAAAGTCGAGGACAGCCGGTCCAAGGTCAGATACTCCAGCCCCACATCGTTTAAGAACCGCAGCCGCTCGCGAATCTCCTGCAGCAACTTGTCCGCAATCTCGACTTCCTGCGCGCTCAACTCCACCTGTTCAAAAAAAAGGAACGCGTCTTCGACCGTCAGCGCGCAAATCTCGCAGATATTCCGTCCGTGAATCTTGACCTGCCGTGCCTCCAGCCGCAGCCGAGTTCCATTGCAGGCCGAGCACAGCGAATACCCTCGATACCGGCTGACAAACACGCGGACATGAAGCTTGTACTTCTTCCGCTCAAGGTGGTTAAAGAAACCACGCACTCCCAGAAACTTTCCGTCCCCGTTCAGCACCATGTTCCGCTGCTCGTCTTCAAGATCCACCCAAGGCACATCGAGCGGAATGTCCGCCAACTTTGCATAGCGCTTCAGATCGGTAAACAGCGGACGATACTTCGGCTTCGTCCAAGGCTCAATCGCCCCCTCGGCCAAAGTCTTCATCTTGTCGGGAATCACCAGATCTAGATCGAAGTCGATCGTGTTCCCAAACCCCTGGCACCGCGGACAAGCCCCATATGGGTTGTTGAAAGAAAACAACCGAGGCTCCGGCTCCTCATACCGCAGATTGCAAGTCTTGCACTCAAACCGCTGCGCAAAACGAAGTTGTCGAGCCTGTGTGGGGCGGGCACTCTTGCCCGCCGCTGTTGCACTTGACGTTGCCGTTGCCTGTGTGGCACGGGGTGTTGACCTTGCTGTTGCATTTGATACTGCTACTGCTGTTTCCAGCTCCTCACCCGGAATCTCAAAGATGACTTCACCCGATTCCCGATAAGCCGTCTCAATCGCATCCACGACCCGCGTCCGCGACTCCGCAGACACCGCGAGCCGGTCTACCAGCAAAAATACAGGCTGCCCGAAATCAATATCCAGCAAAGACTCCGGCGTAGAAAACTCAAACACCTCGCCACCCTGATAAAGCCGGTTAAACCCAGCCTTCCGCAAATCAAACAACCGGGTCCGAAGCGCATCGGACAACTGACGCTGGGGTGCCCCCGGTCTCGCTTCCTTTGCGAGACCGGGGACTCTTTTCGATCGCGCAGGCTTCGTAGCCTTCACTTCCGGCTCCGGAGCAACCTGTCCCGGCCGTTGCAGCGGAAACAAAACCTGCAGCCGCGTCTCCGGCTCCAGATCTAGAATCGCGTCCGCCACCTCATCGACCGTATCCTTCTTCACCTCGCGCCCGCAGTTCGCGCAATACGTCCGCCCCACCCGCGCAAACAGCAACCGCAAGTAGTCATAGATCTCCGTAGCCGTCGCCACGGTCGACCGCGGATTCCTCGTCGTATTCTTCTGACGGATCGCCACTGCCGGCGCAATCCCGTCAATCGTATCCGCGTCCGGTTTCTCGATCCGCTCTAAAAATTGCCGCGCGTATGCCGACAGAGACTCCACATACCGCCGCTGTCCCTCGGCATAAATGGTGTCAAACGCCAGCGAAGACTTGCCCGACCCGGATACCCCGGTCACCACCGTCAATGTGTTGTGGGGAACCTCAAAGTCGATGTTCTTGAGGTTATGAACGCGCGCGCCGCGTACAACAATGCTGTCCGTGTGCAGGGAGTCAGAAGACATCGGGTAAAAAGGTAGCCCGCGTCCCGAGCACAATCGCTCAGAGCCACTCCGCGAGGCCGACCGAATCTTTCTATTATAAGGGATCGAGTAAGTCGGGAAGGGCACGACTTCAGTCGTGCCGTGGAAGCAGCCAGCTGAGTCGGGCTTCAGCCCCTGGGGTTCGCTTTTAGCCGCAGGACAGCGAGCGAATGAAAACGCGAAAGTCCGAACAGTAATCTTCTAAAGATCAGGAAGCGATTGACGAATCAGGAGTGATCATTCTGCGCCGTCACCATTCTCCCGATCCCGCCGCTTCACATACCGCACCACAAATCCCGCCCCGAGAAACATGATAGTCACCGGCGGCGCCAGCATCACCAGGATCGCCCGATTAATCGCCCGCTGGCCTTCCTTGGGCGTAGCCTTCGCATTCGCCCTGCACATGGCACATCCCTGCGCAAAAGCCGGCGCCGTATAAAGCGCGAGCAGCAGCCCGAACACCGGCAAACGGAATTTCCTGAGAAAGCTCATCGCGTCACGGTAACCCGACCCCGTTCGGCGGGGGCATCACACGCCCCGCATCCGGGAAGAAAAAGAAATACATAATGATGAAGCACGCCGTCACCGAGATCACCAGCAGCCACCGCATCAGCGCCTTCTCAAACTTCAAGTGCATGAAGTAGCCAATGATCAGTGCCGACTTGATCACCGACAAAATCAGCAGCACCTCCAGCATCCGCACCGGCGAAAAGACCTGCTTGTACCCCAGCACAACCTCAATCGCCGTAAGAACCAGCAGTGCTCCCCACACCCAGAAATACTGCCCCTTGCTGTCGTCATGCGTAGCCGTATCGTGCATCTCATTCCCCTTTAAAGTTTGTCATCCTGAGGCGGGCGTTTTTTGCCCGCCGAAGGACCTGGGCGAGCCGCGCGAGCGTCGCGTTGTTTGCGACGCATCAGTCGCGCGTTTGGCTCGCTTCCTTATTAGCTCACTTTCGTCGACATCAAATAAACCAGCGGGAAAATAAACATCCACACCAGATCGACAAAGTGCCAGTACAACCCGCAGACCTCCACATCATGCGCGTCGTAATCTTTCGGCTTGAGAAAGAGAATGACCGCCGCCACCACCAATCCAATTCCTAACGCATGTACCGGGATATGAAACACATTGCCCGATGGGATCAAAACCGCCGCCGCAATCCAGATCACCGCGAGAGCCGCCAGAAACCACTTGCGAAACGCGATTACTCCCAGATAGATCACGCCAATCGTCACGTGCAGCATGTGCATCGCAGTCAACCCGAAGAACGCCTGCGGAAATTGCGGCACGTTCTTGGTAATGTCCGCTAACTCGCCCGTCGCCCCCGAGTTGGTGACGCCCAGTGCTGTGAAAAATCCTGGGATCGCCAGTCCCTCCCCGATCAGCTTGCTCCACTCCATTCCGTGCAACACGATGAATGCTGTCCCAAACGCCATGGTGGCCAGCAGCCAGTTGCGCGTCCAAGCCCGATCTCCACGCTGCGCCGCGAATACTCCCAGCACCATGGTCAGCGAGCTCGACAGCAGGCACGCCGTCATGATGGTCGCGTTCGCAATGCTCTCCGCATGAAACGGCGTCGGCCACGGATTCGTGTAAATCCGGTTGTAACTGAACGCGAACAGCAAGGCCCCGAACGTCAGAGAGTCCGATGCCAGAAACAGCCACATCCCTACCTTCTTCGAATAAGCCCCAAACAGCGGCGCCTCATAAGCGCCCGGCAACTCATGCGAAACCGCAGCGGCGTCAGACATTCCCAAAGTTCCCCTTTCGCCTTTTGACCTTCGTGAACCTTCGTGTCCTTTGTGGTTAATGCTCTTGCTTTTCGTCTACCGCGCAAACCCCATCAACGCAAAAATATAAATCCAAAGCACGGCCATGAAATGCCAGTACCATGCCGTGATGTCCACCACGATCCGCAGCTTCTCAATCGGCTTGCGCAGCAGGGAAGCGCTAGCCGACCAAATCAACGCAATCATTCCCCCACCGAGGTGAATCGCGTGCGCAATCGTCAGCAAGAACGCAAACGAGCTACTCGGATTCGTATCCACGTAAAACCCGCGATTGTGCAGCTCCCCCCAAGCAAGCCATTGCCCCGCGAGAAAAGCCACCCCAAGCAGCACCGTAATTCCCAGCCACGGAAACGATCTCTCATTCCCCAATGACACTCCCGGGATCGACTTCACCGGAGCCAAAGCCGCCTGCCGCGCCGCACTCCGCCGCGCAAATTCCATGGTCACGCTGCTAGCCAGAAGCACAGCCGTATTGATGGCCAGCAACATCCACGGAAACTGCACCTCGCCCCAATCCCGGACGTAGCTGTTCGATCCCCCGTCAAAACTAGGCAGCCCGCGCCGGAACACGTAAGCGCTGGTCAGCGAAATAAACACCATGCAGACGGTGGCAATCCCGCAAATCAACCCCAGCCGAGCCCGCCGCAACCGCGCCCCATAATTCGGCGAGTCACCGCTCCGCCCATCATCGCCTCCACCAGAAGGCGGTACCGGAGGCTTGTGCCCGTGCCCCATATGATCAATCGGTGTTGTCGGAGTATAAGTGGCCATACCAACCAATCTACCAATTCAGAAGTCGTGAGTCCGCGTTCGCTTTTCTTAGCGTTCTTTGCGGCCTCTCTTAGCGACCTTTGCGGTTCAAGCTTTTGACCTTGCTTTTAACTAAGTCCTCGCCCGCTTTTCTCTGCGTTCTCCGCCTCTAACTCAGCGTCCTCTGCGGTTCAAGCTTTTGACTTCGCTGGTAACGAACGAAGCCCACTCAATGCGCCACCACGCGAGCCGGATCCGTCTGCATCACATAATCCTTAGCCGCCCCCGGCACGCCATATTCATAAGGACCATGGTTCACCACCGGAGTCAGCCCGCCAAAGTTGTCATGCGGCGGCGGCGTAGCCGTCGTCCACTCCAAGGTGGTCGCCTCCCACGGATTGTCGCTAGCCTTCGGCCCCTTGAACATGCTCCAGAACAGATTGATCACAAACACGAACTGCGCCGCAATCGTGATGATCGCCGCATAAGTCATGAACGTCTGCAACGGCATCAGCTTCGCCTGGTAAGCCACTTCCGTGAACTGCGAATAACGCCGTGTCTGCCCCGCCATCCCCAGATAGTGCATCGGCATGAAGATCGCGTAAGTTCCCGCCAGCGTGATGAAGAAATGCAGCTTGCCCATCGATTCGTTCATCATCCGCCCAAACATCTTCGGGAACCAGTAATACGTAGCCGCAAAGATCCCAAAGATCGCCGCCACGCCCATGATCAGGTGGAAGTGTCCCACCACGAAATACGTATCGTGCAACTGGATATCCAGCACCGGCTGCGCCAGGAACGGACCGCTCAGCCCACCCGAGACAAACAACGACACGAATCCAATCGCATACAGCATCGGCGTCTGAAATCGAATCCGCCCCTTGTACATCGTCCCCAGCCAGTTGAACGTCTTGATGGCCGACGGCACTCCGATACACATCGTCAGCAGCGAGAACGCAAACGCGGAATAAGGACTCATCCCGCTCATGAACATGTGATGGCCCCACACCATGAAGCCGAAAAATCCAATCGACAACATGGCGTAGACCATCGCCTTGTACCCAAAAATCGGCTTGCGCGAGAACGTCGACAGAACCTGCGACGCCACGCCCATACCCGGCAGAATCGCGATGTACACCTCAGGATGTCCGAAGAACCAGAACAGGTGCTGCCACAAAAGCGGCGATCCGCCCTTGTGCCCCATGATCTGCCCATTTACCACCACGAGCGGAACATAGAAGCTCGTTCCCAGATTCCGATCCATCAAAAGCAAAATTCCGGCAGAGAGCAGCACACCGAACGCCAGCAATCCAAGAATCGCCGTGATGAACCACGACCACACGGTCAGCGGCATCCGCATCATCGTCATGCCCTTGGCCCGCAGGTCAAGAGTAGTCGTGATGAAGTTCAGCGCCCCCATCAACGAAGCTACGCAGAAAATCGCGATCGAAGTGATCCACAAATCCGCCCCGAGTTGCTCACCTGGCCCGGCCGAGGGCAGCGCACTGAGCGGCGCGTACCCAGTCCACCCATGCAGGGGTGCGCCTCCAGTCACGAAGAACGCCGCCAGGATCACCACGAACCCTAGAAACGTCGTCCAGAACGAAAGCATATTCAGAACAGGGAACGCCATATCCGGCGCCCCAATCTGAATTGGCAGAAAGTAGTTTCCGAATCCGCCCTGCGGAGCCGTTGTCAGTACGAAGAACACCATGATCGTGCCATGCATCGTCAGCAGGCTGAGATACTGCTCCGGCTTGATCTCACCTACCAGCGGCAAATTCGCGGCCGGCCAGATCAAGTGAATGCGCATCAACAGCGAAAGGAACATCCCCACAAACACTGCCGTGAGGGCCAGAAAGAAATACTGAATGCCAATGACTTTGTGATCCAGGCTGAAAATGTATTTCCGAATGAAACCCTGAGGGGCCCCGTGGCTATGAGCTTCCTGAGCGACCATTATTGTTTCTCCGCCTCCCGTGCCGCCAGCCACTTGTCAAAATCCTCCTGGCTGACGACGTGGACCATACCGTGCATCTTGTAGTGGCCAAGCCCGCAAAGTTCCGCGCAGGCAATCTCGTATTCCCCAATCGCCGTCGGCTTGAAGTGCATGTGAATATTCAGCCCCGGCACCGTGTCCTGCTTGAACCGCAGTTGCGGGACGAAGAAGCTGTGGATCACATCCACCGCCCGCAGACTCACATCCACCTCGCGGTCCACGGGTAAATACATCGTCCCGGTGACCACATCATCCTTTGCCGCCGGATCAGTCTGGCTCAAGCCAACCGCCGCCTCGCCTCCGGCCGACGGATCCATCAACTTCGGGCTCGTGGACCCATACTTGCCATCCGGTCCCGGATAGCGGAAGTACCACGCAAATTGCATTCCGGTCACTTCCACCTGTATCGCGCCGGCCTCGGGGGCGTCAAACCGCTGGCTAGCCCACACGCTGCTGCCCATCAGATTCAGTCCGATGAACAACACGGTCGTGAGCGCCGTCCACACGATCTCGAGCTTTGTGTTCCCGTGCGAGTATGTAACCGGAGGAGAAGATGGACTCTCGCGATACTTCCACACGATGTATCCCAGCGACATTTGCGCCGCCACGAACACGACGCCCATGATCACGAAGGTGAGCGCAAATTGGTGATCAATCCAGGCCGTCGCTGCGGACGCGCCTACAGGCAGCCACCAAGTCTTGGCGACGAAAAAATACGTGCTGATCACGGTGATCAGCCAGATCAAGACCATTAACGCGAGGCCCATTCCCCAGTCCTCCCACGACCAACGACCACACGAAAGGATTTCCCCACGGCCGCAGCTCTGCCCCACAGCTCGAGCCACGGTCGGCGGCGAGTGTAACACAGCTGCACGCGAAATTAGCAACCGACTTCTTTATGAAAATACCCCGCGCATCACGCGGATTCTCACAGATCAAAAAAATTAGAAGCACTCGATCCGGAATATGGAGCCGATGAAAACCTGAACGCAGATTGCGAGCCAAATTGTTGAAACTTTCAACAATCCCAATCCCCAGCGATGTCATTCTGAAGCGAAGAATCCATTGCACGCCACCGCGATCCGCGAATCGCGCTCCACGCTCCAGTTCCGGAGGAACCACCGAACAGTAGCCCCGAAAGCCGGCAGCCGAAAGCCGAGAGCCGACCCACACCCCACGAAAAATCAACCACTTGGAAGGGTAACCACCCCCGATGACCGACGTGCGTTGCAGCCTCCTTCCGCTCGGTCTAATGTTCTTGAAAACCGCATGAATCTGAAACATTCGCCACATCACGCCAAACCCCATCGTACTCACGCGGTAACGGCAAACCTGGCCCGTATCCAGATCGCCAAGCGCCGCAGCACTCGCATGGCGCTCAGCGCGTCAGTAGGATTGTCCGGCGAAGATCGTCAGAAGAGTTCGTTCACCATGTCTGCCAAAGCCACCAACTTGAATCGGCACGGAGCCGCCGTCCAACTCAGTCGTGACCTGCCGGTAGGTTCTGTCGTCACGATCAAGAATCAGCGCGGCACGAAGATCTCTGCTCGCATAGTGGCGCAGCTCACCGCGATTCAGGGAGTCTCCACCTACGGCGTAGAATTCGTCGACCAGGACGAAAACGCCAACAACTTCTGGGGAATCACCTTCCCCTCAAACGCCTGATCGCAACCGCGTTGCCTAGGTTTCCCTTCGTGAACCTTAGTGTCCTTTGTGGTTAAAGATTTTGGTTCTAGGTTTTGCCGTTGCCCCCTATTTCTCTGACCACTCCGGCACGCGTCCCGGAGTCCAAGGCGCCCCAGCAGCCTCCATATCCTTCTCAAGCTTAGTCAGATCCACTTCAACCAAAGCGCGAAGCTTCGACAACTGCTCCCCAAACTCCGCCGCCGCGATGTTGTAAGAATCAATATGCGACTGCGTTGGCTTAGCCAACGAGAACCGCTCTCCCTCCATCGCCGAATTCACCCGATCATGAACCGATGAAGGCACCGGTTCGCTCCTCCTCGCAACCTCCACATCGCCCCGCAGAGCCCGCAAGATCTCGCGGTCACGCGCCTCGATTGAATCGGCTACGGCCCCGAGTTGCTTCTCGACCGCCGGAGCCTCCCGCAATGCCTCGCGAATCGCCTTCATTCGCGCCTGCACATCCTCCGCCGTGTGCAAAGCCCCAGACACGGCCCGATACAAACTTGCCACCTTGCGCAGAAATTCCTCTTGAGCCGCCCGGTCCGACGCGCTCATCGACGAACTCCCCTCGGTCGCCACCTTGAACGTCTGCGGACCGGCCAACTCCGTCACCGCCCCGCCAACTTTCTCGAACATTCGCACCGAATAACTTCCTGACATCACCAGCGAGCCATCATCCGCTGCATCCGGAAAGAAATCGTCGGGCTCTTCTCCATGCCCCTTGACCTGCGGAGCCGAGAACCGCAAGTCCCAAGCCACCCGCTGGAACCCCGAATCCGTGCTCCCCTCAATTCGCCGCACCGGCGCCCCACTCTCGTCATACACCAGGAAATAAACTTCCGGCTTAGCCTCCTGTGCCTCAGCCCGCAACTCATCATTCGTCGGATAAGGTGTCGTGGGACGCACACTCTTGTCCCCCGCCTTCTCAGCCGCCTTAGCCGCTTCCTTCTCCGCATCCTGCCGCTTCTCCTTCTTCGTCTTGATCTGCTCCTTCAAGTAAGCCGTGAACACCGCCCCATACGGCGGATTCTCCGCCGCATAAAACGAATCTCCCTGAAATCCCTTCCGCGGCCCGCCCAGCGGATGCCGCTCCACATAAAGCAGCGCATTCTTCACCGGATACAAAGCCACCGCCTGCTCCGTAGACTCCGCCTTCATCTGCCGCAACGGAGTGATGTCGTCCAGCACGTAGAACCCGCGCCCAAACGTAGCGATCACCAGATCGCCCTCCCGCGCCTGAATCACCATGTCGCGCACCGCAATCGTAGGCAGCCCACCTTTCAACCGCACCCAATGCGCCCCGCCATCGATCGTGAAGAATGCCCCCGTCTCAGTCCCCGCAAACAACAGATTCGCATTCACCGTATCTTCCGCAAACGCCAGCACCGGCCCACTCTCCGGCAAATCGCCCGCAATCGAAGTCCACGTCTTCCCGGAATCAACTGACTTCAGAAGATACGGTTTGAAGTCTGAATTCTTGTGATTTTCAAACGCTGCATACACCGTCCCGGCCTCATGATTCGAAGCCGCCAGCCGGCTCACATATGTCATCTCCGGCACGCCCGGAAACTTTTCATACTTCGTCCACGACCCTCCGCCGTCCGCCGTAACCTGAATCAGCCCATCATCCGTTCCCACATAAATGAGCCCTTCCTTCTTAGGAGACTCCGACAACGACACAATATTTCCGTAGAACGACGTCGACTGATTCTTCGCCACCGCATCCGCACCCCAAACTTTTCCCATCACCGGGAGCTTGTTGCGATCAATCTGCCGCGTCAAATCCCCACTCACCGCTTTCCATGTATCCCCGCGGTCATCGCTGCGAAACAATTTGTTCGCCGCGAAATAAAGCCTCGTGTGCGCGTGCGGACTGATGATCAAAGGCGAGTCCCAATTCCAGCGCAGCGGCGCCTCGCCCTTACCCTCGAGCGGCTGCAAAGCCAGTTCCTGCCCCGTAGGCTTGTCATACCGCACCAGCACCCCATACTGGGACTCTGAATACACGGTATTCGCATCCGCCGGATCGACCTGCGAATGAAATCCATCGCCCCCCGTAGTCACGTACCAATCTGAATTCACAATCCCGTTCAAATTGCGCGTCCGCGAAGGCCCGCACCACGAGAAATAATCCTGCGTCCCACCACACACGTTGTAGAAGGGAAGCGCATTGTCCACTGCCACGTCATAAAACTGCACCGTCGGCAGATTCGCTTTAAACCCCCACGACTTCGCATCGTCCCAAGTCTCATACATCCCGCCGTCCGACCCCAGCAGCCAGTGCTTCGTGTTCTCCGGATCAATCCACAGCGCATGGTTGTCCCCGTGATGATTCACCTCGTTAATCTTGTGCAGTGTTTTACCGCCGTCGAGCGACTCGCGCAGAGAAACGCTCATCACAAATATCCGATCCACATTCTTCGGATCCGCCACCACCCGCGCGTAATACATGGCGCCGGAATCGAATTCATCCCGCCGCTCCCAGGTAGCGCCCTTGTCCGTGGACCGAAAAACTCCACCCTTCCCATCCGCCGCCTCAACCGTCGCATAAACCACATTCGGATCCGCCGGAGAAACCGCCAGCCCAATCCTCCCCAGATCCACCGAAGGCAACCCCGACTTCAACTTGTTCCAGGTAGCTCCCGCGTCGGTTGACTTGTAAATCGCGCTCTCCGGCCCGCCATCAATCAAAGTAAAAACATGTCGCCGCCGCTGATAAGCCGCCGCATACACCACATCCGGATTCGACGGATCCAAAGCCACATCCACAACTCCCGTGTTCTCCGAAATCGTCAACACGGCCTTCCAATTCTTCCCGCCGTCCACCGATTTGTAGAGCCCGCGATCTCCCCCCGGCCCCCACAGCGGCCCCTCCGCCGCCACATACACCACCTTCGAATCCCGTGGATCGATGACCACCCGCCCCACGTGTTCCGACTTCTTCAACCCAAGATTCGACCAATCCTTCCCGCCATCATCAGACCGGTAGATTCCGTCGCCGTAAGAAACGCTGCGCTGCGAATTGCTCTCGCCCGTCCCCACCCACACCACCGACGAGTCATTCGGATCCAGCGCCACCCACCCAATCGCATATGACCCCTCGCCATCGAACACCGGACTCCAAGTCGTCCCGTCATTCATCGTCTTCCACACTCCGCCCGACGCCACGCCCACGTAGTACTCAAACGTGTTCTTCGGATTCACCGCAATCGACATCACCCGCCCCGAAGCTGCCGCCGGCCCAATCGACCGGAACTTCAACCCAGAGAAAGTGTCGGCCGTCATCCCGCCCTTCTTTTCCTCCTTGGGCTCCTCTTTCTTCTCTTCCTTCTTCTGATCCTTCTTAGCGTCCTTCTTCCCGGAAGCAGCAGTGGCCGGCTTCTTGTCCGCATCCTTGTCCTGCGCGTTCTGCGCGACAAGTGTGAGAGGTTCGACAGAAGTAAGAAGCAGCAAGAGAATGGCAAACGATTTCATCGGAATCCTCAATTCAAAAGTAACAACAAACCCTGTGTCATCCTGAGGCGCGCGTTCTTTGCGCGCCGAAGGCTTGCCCTGAGCGAAGTCGAAGGGACCTATGCAATCTGCCAACGTCGCCCATGATCGACGGCTCAAAGAGTCACGCCAGCAGATGGCAGACGTGTCAACCCTTGCGCGTTTCTTGAAACCGATATGTATACAAGATTTGAACACCGCGAAGAAAGCAGAAAGAAGAAAGAAGATTCGCAGCCTCCGTGATCCCCCGTGCCCTCTGTGTTTATCTTGCCTTATGCTTTCCTTCGTGAACCTTCGTGCCCTTCGTGGTTAATGCCTTTTGCCATTCCCAGCGAAGTCGCCCGTCACACGATAAAATCCCCCCATGCCCGCTCAGCCCCAAGGCCACGAAACCCGAGACCTCAAGCTCACCAGGAACACCTGCTTCGTCTGCGGCCCCGACAACCCGGACGGCATGCATCTCGTCTTCACCCTCGACGAAACCCGCCAAACCTTCATCTGCCACTTCAACCTAACCGCCCGCTACACCGGACCTCCCGGCCACTGCCACGGAGGCATCATCGCCGCCATCCTCGACGACGCCATGGGCAAAGTCAACAAACTCCGCCACGTAATCGCTCTGACCAAAGAAATGACCGTCGAATATCTAAAGCCAGTTCCACTCCACCAACAGCTCCGAGTCGAAGGCAAGGAAATCAGCGTCCACGGCCGCCAACACATCAACTCCGCCGAAATCCTGAACGAAAACAATGAAGTCCTAGCCCGAAGTAAAGGAACCTTCATAGCCATCGACCCCGAAAAAATGTTCGGAAAGTTCGTAGAACGCTGAAGCGCGCACCGCAGCTCTTCTTAGCGATCTTAGCGGCCGATCTTAGCGACCTTTGCGATTAAAAGCTTTTCGCCGGAGCTGACTGAGCCCGCATTCCAAGCCGCGCGTTTTGCAGCACAGCCCGCCAATCTTCATTCGTCACCGACAAAGCAAAGCCTCGCTGTTCCTAGAAGGCGTCATCCCGAAGCCCCGCGTTTTCACCAGCGGGGCGAGGGATCTCGCGTGCACCGCCACCGCCCTCCGCTCATTCCGGAGTCGACCGCGTGCCGCATTCCAAGCGGCCCGTTTCAGTGCGACGCAGCGGAAAGTATCGTAGAAACGCCAAAGGGTCTCCCAGGAAGGTGTTCTTTGCGATCTTAGCGGCCTTTCTTAGCGACCTTTGCGCTTAAAAGCTTTTTGCTGCTCAGCTCGGCAATGTTCATTGAGTAACCGGCAAAGCAAAGCCTCCCTGTTCCTAGAAGGCGTCATCCCGAAGCCCCGCGTTTTCACCAGCGGGGCGAGGGATCTCGCGTGCAGCACACCGCCGTCCGCGCATCCGGAACCGACTGAGTGCCGCATTCCAAGCGGCACGTTCTGTGCGAACGTGATTTGAGAACGTGACTCTATTCGTAGCTGAAAGCCGACAGCTGAGAGCTGACGGCGACCTTCCGCAAATCCCCCACCCGCGTTAGAATGAACTAGCGGCGAAACCCCTCCCCAGATCATCAAAATAAGGGTTAGCTGAGAGCTGACAGCCAAGAGCCGCCAGCCCATCCTTCGCGTTTGCGAAAAGGTACCCACAGGGTAGAAACCATGTCCACCAACGGAAACTCCTCCAACGGATCCACCACCTCTCTTCGCCTCAAGACCGGCCTAGCCGAAATGCTAAAAGGCGGCGTCATCATGGACGTCACCAACGCCGACCAGGCCACCATCGCCGAGAAAGCCGGAGCCGTCGCCGTCATGGCCCTCGAGCGAGTCCCCGCGCAAATCCGCGCCGAAGGCGGAGTCGCCCGCATGGCGAGCCCCAAAAAGATTCGTGAAATCATGGCCGCCGTGTCCATCCCGGTCATGGCCAAGTGCCGCATCGGACATTTCGCCGAAGCCCAAATCCTCCAGGAACTCGGCGTCGACTACATCGACGAATCCGAAGTCCTCACCCCCGCCGACGAAGCGCACCACGTCGACAAGCACGCCTTCAAAGTCCCCTTCGTCTGCGGAGCCCGCAATCTCGGCGAAGCTCTCCGCCGCATCGCCGAAGGCGCCTGCATGATCCGCACCAAGGGCGAAGCGGGCACTGGAGACGTAGTCCACGCCGTAAAGCACATCCGTCAAATTGTTCAAGAGATGAAGATTCTCACTGTACTCGGCGAAGAAGAGCTCTACGCCAAAGCCAAAGAGCACCAAGCCCCGTACGAGTTAATCAAGATGGTAGCCAAAGCAGGGAAGCTCCCCGTCCCAAATTTCAGCGCCGGAGGAATCGCCACGCCAGCAGATGCGAGCTTGGTCATGCAGCTGGGAGCGGAAGCGGTCTTCGTAGGCTCAGGCATCTTCATGGGTGAGCGGACCTCTTGTACTCATGCTGAAGGGAAGCATCCGCACGATGCCACCTGTGCCTTCGCCCCACCGGAGCAAGCCGCCAAGCGCGCCAAGGCGATAGTCCTGGCCGCCACCCACTACCAAGACCCTAAAGTATTACTTGAAGTAAGCGAAGACCTCCAAGGAGCCATGAAAGGCCTAGCCGTCTCCGCCCTCGACGAAGCCCAAATGCTCCAAACCCGCGGCTGGTAGAGCAGCAAAACCAAGCTACACCGCACCGCCTCCGCTTCCACAAAGGCGTCATCCCGAAGCCCCGCGTTCTTACCAGCGGGGCGAGGGATCTCCCGTGCAGCGCAACAGTCCTCCGTGAGAAAACGCGGGATACGCTCCCCCACTACCTTGACACCTCCGCCCCCATAGAAAATACTGACCCTGACGGAGCGCTCGCACGACGGAAATTGCAACGGGCGAATCCGGGGCCATTCTTCTTTACCAAAGTCGCGGACCGGGAAGGAGACCAAATGAAACTCTCGCTGTCACTCGTCCTCACCGCGGCTCCTTCTCTCTCTAACCCTCCAAGCCCAAATCCCAAGCGTAAGAGAGAACCGCGCCGTTCCCTCCCACAAGCCAGGACAGGAGTGGCAAGAATTAATTGAAAATCTCAGCTCCAGCTCAATCGTAGCCCTGCACACTACCTTTCACTGTCCAGCGCAGGTCAGCATGAGAAAAATGGACCGCATGTTCGCGAATTCTCCAGCCATATCACCTAAGATTTTCTTACGAATCACCTGATTCTCGAAAAAGTTCAGCTGATTCGACCTGGCGCAGGCATGGAAATCAACGCGGAAGATCCTACGCGCTGCACGGGCGGTGTCGACTCCGCGATCTTATCCGACGGTCACACCGAGGGCGACTTGCGTTATGTGACTGTGATGCATCAACAGTGGCTCGGCTTTCACCAGGGAATCCTCGAATCCCTCCCACTGTTGACCAACATCACGAACCACGAAACCGATCGAGCCGATCTAACCAAAGTCGCCGACGTCCTCCGTCGCCGCATCGCGTCGATCCCAAACAGCACCCCCGACCACCAAGAGTGGGGAGAGCGCGCCCTTTACGTGCAACTCGAATCCGAGTTACGCCCCCCACCGGAGCAGAAAGAAGAGAAAGCACTAAACGACGAGAATCCAGAGAAAGACGAGAAAGCAGAATCCGGTTCCAAGCCCCGACCAGTCGCAGAAGCAGTGCCCGAAGCCAAAGACGCAACACTCGATTACCGCGAAATGGCCGTCCTCCTCATCGCCAAACTCCAGGAATGGAAAATCGCCCTGGAGGAGAATCTACCGCCCAAGTAAATAGCGCCGGGTGCCCCATTTCCCGCGTCTTTTGCGAGAAAGCCTGCCCTGAGCCTGTCGAAGGGTGGGGCCTCTTGGCTTTTGAAATAACCCATTCCTGCACGCCCCCCCCGCGTGCTCAACGTTTTCGTCAGGATGTTCTCGAACGTGTCCTCTCCATTCCTGGAGTCCAATCCGCGGCCTGGGAGAAACGTCGCCCCTTCAGCTACGCCGGTTATCTCGAAGGGCCAATCGTCGTGGATGGTTACGAACCCGCATCCAACCAGCGCCCCAGTGTCGAGTACAACCAGATCAGCCCTGGCTACTTCACCACCATGGGAATTCCCATCGTCTCAGGCCGTGAATTCCTGCGCAGCGACGATGAGACCAGTTTCCCCGCAGTAATCGTGAATCAGCATATGGTCGCCAAGTATTGGCACGGCGAAGATCCCGTCGGCAAGCGCGTTCAACTCAACGGACAGTCAATGCGCATCGTAGGCGTAGCCAGAGATTCCAAATACTCAGCGTTCCTCGAAGCGCCGAAACCCTTCCTCTATGTCTGCATGAGGCAGCAATCAGTGACCAACGCTGACCTGGTCATCCGCACCGTTCCATCTCCGGGCACGATGGCCTCCAGGTTGTTGCGTGAAGTTCGTTCCGTCGATTCCGCTCTGGGCATGGGCGAAGTCGTAACCATGCGGGACAGTCTCAATCGCACAGCATTGGCATCGCAACAAATCGTCGTCGCTCTCCTAACGATTTTCGGAGCAATGGCGTTGCCGCTCGCAGCCGTGGGGATCTACAGAGTGATGTCCTACTCCGTCTCCCACAGCAAAAGAGAGATCGGATTGCGCATGGCCCTCGGAGCCAATTCTTACCGTCTGTTTCGCGTCGTCATGTCCCGAGGCCTCACTTTGTCGATTGCCGGAATCCTGCTCGGCACTGTAGCGGCTCTGGCCTTGACGCGATTCATAGCCACCGGCAAGTTGTTGTACGAAGTAAATCCGCTTGACCCGTCGGCGTTTCTATTTGCAGCGTCGGTAATGATCGCCATCTCCTCAGCCGCCTGTCTCGTACCGGCCTGGGCGCGCATCCCGGGTCAACCCCATTCAAGCCCTGCGCGATTGAATCAAGCCTGTTCGATCCGGGTGCCCCATCTCTCGCGTCTTTCGCGAGAAAGCCTGCCCTGACTCTCTCGAAAGGTAGGCCTGTGACTTTCTCAGCGTTCTCCGAATCGTTCTCCGCGAACTCTGCGGTGAAAAGCTTTCAGCGCATAGAGCCGCTGACGCATTCCGCAGAGGGCTTCCAACGGCCCGTCCCCAAATCGAATAAAATCGAGTGGCTCTGCATTCCCACCAAGATCAAAGACCAAAGACCCAAGACCAAAATCCATGACGCCCGAATCCAACCTCCAAAAAGCCCGCCAGTAAGTGAAAGCAATCGAGACCGCACCCTCGCCTCCGCCACCGAACTACTCTCTCCCGATATCGTCATGGAGCAATTCCCCAACCGCATCTATCCCAACGGCACCCGCGTCGGTCTTGCCGAGATGATGCAGGGAGCCGAAAGAGGCAAGAAGCTCCTCTCCAGCGAGTCCTACCAGATCACTAACGAACTCACGACCTGCAACATGGTCGCGCCCTCGAAGTCCTCTGGACCGGCAACCTCGCCATCTCATACGGAACCCTCAAAGAGGGAAGCCAGATGCGCGCCACGTCGCCGTGTTCCTCGAATTCCGCGACGGCAAAATCGTCAACCAAAGGAACTACGACTGCTTCGACCCCTGGTAAGCAGCAGAGGGACTCGGTTCGCCCTTGCCGGACATGCTATGCTTCCGGCGTGCCCGACGATGCCCAGCTCCCGAATTCGCAACCTCCTAGGCATGCTGCGTTCGTCCGCCTAACGCACTGGGTCACGACAATCTGCTTCTTTGCTCTCCTTATCACCGGTGGCGAGATCGTTATTTCTCACCCCCGTTTCTACTGGGGAGAAACCGGCAATGTACGGACAACGCCTTTGTTTAAAATCCCCGTCCCCTCCTCAAGGGCAATGGTCCCCACTGGATATGGCTACGTGCTGCCCGATCAGAACGGCTGGAGCCGGCAACTCCACTTTCAGGCTGCATGGGTCGTGGTGCTGACCGGCATCTTCTATGCCATCTGGGGTTTATGGACCGGCCACTTCCGGAGTAACCTGTTTCCTGCCCCGCCGGACCGGACCTGGCGCGCGTTCTCGCAAGTATTCGCCAAGCACATTCGCCTCAGGCGCCCCGACGAAGCCGAAGCATTTTCCTACAACGCCCTGCAGCGCGCCTCATATCTGATTGTGATCTTCGTCTTGTTTCCTCTCGTGATCTGGACAGGTCTCGCACTTTCGCCCGGCTTCAATTCCGCATTTCCGGCGGGCGTCAATCTGCTGGGAGGGCGGCAATCCGCACGCACTCTTCATTTCTTCATCTCTGTATTCCTCGTTCTCTTCCTGTTAATCCACGTCGCAATGATCGTTCTAGCGGGATTCACGAGGCGCATGCGCGCCATGATTACCGGTAGCATGATTACAGATAGCGGGACTCCGTCTACGCAGCACACAGCAGAGGAGCGAACATGAACAACATCTCACGCCGCAAGTTCGTCACCGCTGGTCTCGCCGCAACCGCCGGCGTGTCGGGCGTTGCCGTGGCTGCAGCTCTGGCGCGACGCTATGGCCTGATCCCTCCCGATAGCGGCGGGCTCTTCGGCCCTGGCGAGACGCTAACCTACGCTGCACAACGTCTTCTGACGAGACATTCTCTGGCCCGCGAGTTTCCTCGCGGCATGATTTCCAAGACTCCTTTCGCCAATGAAGTCGCGCCCTTCAATGATGCCTTCAAACATCACCAGGCCACCGCGTTTTCAGACTGGCGGCTCTCGGTCGAAGGCATGGTCGCACGCCCCGCATCGCTTTCCCTGTCCGACATCAGGGGGTTTCCCCGGAGCAGCCAGATCACTGAAGTTGTGTGTGAGGAGGGTTGGTCTTACGTTGCCGAGTGGATCGGTACGCCTCTCATTAATATCCTCAACGCCTCCGGCATTCTGCCGCAAGCGCGATATATCGTTTACTTCTCCATCGAACCGGACTGGTGGGAGAGCATCGACATGGCCGATGCGCTCCATCCTCAAAGTCTCCTGACTTACGCAATGAATGACGGTGATCTTCCCGTGGGCTTTGGTGGCCCGCTCCGTCTCCGTGTGCCCCGCCAGCTCGGTTACAAGAGTGTCAAATTCATAACTCGGATGACGGTCACTGACTCACTGAAACATTTCGGCAAGGGTCTCGGCTCCGCGGCGCCCGAAGCTGGTTACGCCTGGTACGCAGGCATCTAAATCGCTTCCTTGTCAGGGGACGAGAGCGGCCCTTCTGCACGGCGAACCTCGCTTCGCAGCTTCGAGTTATACTGCTCCCGCGAAATCACACGATCCTATCGACCGAGCCATAGGAGGAATCTCATGCCCGTAAAGCAAGGCGACCTCAGCCTCCTGCAGCATCCAGCCTCCCAAGAACTTCTCCACTCAAAAATCCCCGCCCGCCTCGCCTACATCGCCACCGACGGCACGCCGCGAGTCGTCCCTATCTGGTTCCACTGGAACGGCTCCGAAATCATCATGGGGACGCCGCCTAAGGCCCCCAAACTAAGAAGTCTGGCTAAGAATCCTAAGGTCGCAATCACCATCGACAACAACGAAATGCCCCACAAAGTCCTTCTGATCCGCGGCACCGCCCGCCTGGAACCTCTCAACGGAATCGTGCCCGAGTACGCCTTAGCCGCCGACCGCTACTTCGGCCCCGAGCAGGGAAGAGCATGGGTAGGACAAATGGGCAAGATGATCTCCTCCATGGTGCGCGTAACAGTAACTCCCGAGTGGGTAGGCCTTCTCGATTTCCAAACCCGCTTCCCCAGCGCCCTTCCGCTCTGATCAACTAATTCCGAGGGTGCCCCATTTCTCGCGTTTGTTGCGAGAAGTGGGGCTTTTGACGTTTCTGGAGACTCAGTCGCTCGCTGCGCTGCTCACACGTTCATCCGTTAAAATCAAAATTGAAGAATCGAGGATAAGTCGATCCGGAGGCCTTCGAAAAACCTCTGCGTCCTCCGTGTCCTCTGTGTTTAGCTTTTGGTTTTCCAATGAAAATCGGAGTCCTAGCCCTCCAGGGCGATTTCGACGCCCACCGCCGCCGGCTCCAAGAGCTGGGTGCCGAAGTTGTGCTGATAAGAAAACCAGAGCAACTCGACGAAATCGAAGGCCTCGTCATCCCCGGAGGCGAATCTGGCACTTTCCTCAAACTCCTCGGCGATGCCGGATTCGCAAAGCTAAAGCAATTCGTTCACGCCAAGCCCACCTTCGGCACCTGCGCCGGAGCCATCCTGCTTGCCACCGAAGTCGAGAACCCCAAGCAGCAAGGCCTCGGAGCCCTCAACATCCGCATCCGCCGCAACGCCTACGGACGCCAGATCGACAGCTCCATTCGCCAAGGCCAATTCCGCAACGGCGATCACCACGAGTCGCCCATAGAAATGGTCTTCATCCGCGCCCCTAAAATTGAACACGTAGGGGAAGGCGTGGAAGTAATCGCCACAGAGGGCGCAGACCCGGTAGCTGTCCGCCAGGGAAAAACCATGGCCGCCACCTTCCACCCCGAACTCAGCGAAGACCCTCGCATCCACCAAACCTTCCTCGACCTCTGCGGGAAGCACTAATGCGAGCAGACCCGTGTGGGACGGACGCTCCTGTCCGCCGCCGTTGATCTAGCTCTTGCTCTCGGGTGTTTGCCGCTGAGGCTTCGCTTTTTACGGCAGTGCAAGCTGGAATCTCTTTTGCCCGTCTGACGTCTCCACCGACAACCAACATCCGAGCCTAAAAAGTTCTCCCAAAATTCCACTTGACAACCAAAGCATGTAACTGTAAGGTTACGCATTATGCGTGACCGTTCGGTTACATATTCCGCGGCCCGATCCACCGAGGCCACCTTCCAGGCCCTCGCCGATCCCACCCGCCGTGCCGTTCTCGACCTCCTCCGCCGGGGCAGCCAACCCGCCGGACAGATCGCCCAGGCTTTCCCGGTCTCCAGGCCCGCCATCTCGAAGCACCTGCGCCTTCTACGCCGTGCGCACCTGGTCCGCGAGCACCGCGAAGGCCGCAATCGTGTCTACCAGCTCAATCCCGAACCGCTCCGCGCCGTCGATTCCTGGATCGAGCAATACCGCAGCTTCTGGAGCGCGAGCCTCGCCAACCTGAAAGCCTTCGTGGAGGCCGAGCACGCCCGCGAAACCGAAGCCGCACAAAACAAGCACCGCAAACCAAAATAAACGCCAACAGAAAAGAAAAACTGAAGAAAGGAAAATGCCCATGACGAATACGAACACCAAGCCAATGACAATGACGAACACGAAGACGAAATCAACCCGCATCCTCCTGACGCTAATCGCCGCCGCCACCGTAACCCTCGCCGCTCACGCTCAAACTGACGCCCAGAAAGCCTTCGCCGCCATCAAAGCCATGCCCGGCACCTGGCAAGGCAAGACTGCCGACGGCCAATCCGTCCAGGTCAACTTCAAAGAAACCGCCGGAGGCTCCGCCATCATGAGCGAAATCCTCGGCAAAGAAGACATGATTTCGATGATTCATCTGGATGGGCCTAATCGACTCCTCATGACCCACTACTGCGGAGCCGGGAACCAGCCGCGGATGCAGGCCAGCGTCTCTCCTGACGGCAAGACAGTGACGTTCAACTTCGTCGACGCCACGAATCTCGCCACGCCCGACGATGGACACATGCAGAAAATGGTTCTGACTCTGCTCGACGACAACCATCACACCGAAGAGTGGATCTACGTCAACCACGGCAAAGAGATGACAAGAGTCTTCGACTTGCACCGCAAACTCTAGAACGCGATGCAGGTTGTGTGGAGCCGCTTGGATAGGGCATGTTTTGTGTGGGGCGGGCGCCCTCGCCCGCCGCATTTGACCTTGAACTTCGGGTCACACAACGAAGAACGGAAGCGCGTAAGAACGGAGGAGCACGAATGGCGTCAGCCAGAGTCACCCCGGACCACGACACCATCATCAGCGAGATCGACATCGCCGCGCCCCCGGAGCGCGTCTTCAAAGCCATCTCCGACGCCGACGAGATCCGCCGCCGTGGCCCCAACCTCGGCGTTTTCGAAATGGACACCCGCGTCGGCGGCAAGTGGCTCCTCGAGATGCCTTGCCCCAAGCCCTACAAGGGCTTCGAAGTCATCCGTCACGGCGGAGAAATTCTCGAACTCGATCCTCCGCGCCTGCTCGTCTACACCTGGACCGCCAACTTTCATAAAGATCCCAACGCGCGCTCGATCGTTCGCTGGGAACTTACGCCGACCAAGTCAGGCACCCACGTCAAGCTGACGCACAGCGGTCTCGCCTCCGAACCCGAAGCCTGCAAAGACTATGCGGGCGGCTGGCCAGGCGTGCTCGCCGAACTCAAGACCTTCAGCGAGAAGCAAGCAACCTAGAGGTACGCAGAGCAGTAGCAAGAAACAAGATCGGTCAAAAAGAAGGGTTAAGAGACAGACATCAGAAACGAAGCGACGAGAAGCAAAAGTTACACGAGGAGAATTTATGGCAACCACCATGGTCAACACCGATCAAGACGTAATCGTCAGCGAAATTGAAATCGCCGCCCCACCCGAGCGCGTTTTCCAGGCGCTAACCGACGCCGGACAACTCTCCCGGTGGTTCTCCGGTCCCGAGTGCCCCGCCAAGTCCTGGGAGATGGACCCGCGCCCCGGCGGCCGCTACGGGTATGCCACACAAAAAGGCTCCCTCGTCGTCAACGGAGTCAGCGAATTCGAATGCCACGGCGAGATCGTCGAGTACTATCCCCCGCGCCTCCTGTCCTACACCTGGATCGCGAACTGGCACGATGACACGTCGCGCCCGACTCTGGTCCGCTGGGAACTCACGCCTCAAGGCGGGACGAGGCACTCCGCCACACACGTAAAAGTAACGCACAGCGGCCTGGCCCAAGAGCCCGTCGCCCGCAAGGACTACTCCGGCGGCTGGCCCGGCATAGTAGCAATGCTGAAGAAGTTCGTAGAGCAGAAGTAGCAAAGTGAAGCTTGTGTGGGGCGGGGTGAACGACGAACATTGGTGGGCGTGGAGGGTGTGCCCGCGAGATCCCTCGCCCCGCCGGTGAAAACGCGGGGCTTCGGGATGACGCCCTCGCCTGCCGCCGTTGACGTTGTTCTTGACGGTGCAAAGAACTCAACCACCTTAGATTCAACTGCGCCGCCGTTGATTTTAGTTTTTGACTTTACTGAGAACTGAGAACTGCTTTTCCAGGAGCCAACATGGCAACCGCAACGATCACTCCCGACCAGAACGCCGTAGTCGCCGAAATCTTCATCGCCGCGCCGCCGGCCCGCGTCTTCCAGGCGATCAGCGATCCCAGCCAGCTCCCCAAATGGTGGGGACAAGACGGTGTATACCACGTCACCAAATCCACCATGGACGTCCGTCCCGGCGGCAAGTGGCGCAGCGACGGCGTCGGCGCCGACGGCCAGGCCTTCTACGTTGAAGGCGAATATCTCGAAGTGGACCCGCCGCGCCTGCTCGTCCACACCTGGGTCGGCAGCTACAGCGGCCCCATGAAGACGATCGTCCGCTGGGAACTGGAACCGCACAGCGTTCACGGGTTGCACCCCAGCGGCCCGAAAAAATCCGGCACCGGAACGTTAGTCCGCGTCCGCCAGGAAGGCTTCGCGGGCAACAAAGAAATAGCCGGCAGCCACGGCGACGGCTGGAAGCGCGTCCTCGGCTGGCTGCATGCGTTCATGGAGAGCGATGCATCTGTGGAGAAATAACTCAGCCACGGATCCGCACGGATCTTCACGGATCAAGACCGGAAGGGAAGTACGCGGAGGGTGGTGGCGCTGCACGCGAGATCCCTCGCCCCGCTGGTGAAAACGCGGGGCTTCGGGATGACGCCCTCTATGAACAAGGAGGCTACGCTCTGCCTGTGGCGAGTGAACATTGGCAGGCTAGGCGGGGCTACTGCAAAGATTCAAGACGACTCGGGCCTCTCAACGTCTAAAGTGTAGTCATGCATCGGATCGCTCGCTGGCTCTTCCTCTTCTGCCTATGCTGTTCAGGCCTCATTGTGTCGGCACTCCCCATCACCCCGTCGGACACGCTCCACACCAGCACTCACTGGGACCTCAAGCCTTCCTTCAAGTACGACGCTCTCTGTCTGCTGAATGTGCTCAGTGGAGATCCGTACTACCTCCAGTACTATCAGGCCGAGTACGACCACTTCCATCCGCTGTTCACCCCTGAAGAGAACGCGGCTCTGGTGCAGTTAAAGCATGTCATCAAGGACGAAGGCGGGGGCATCGTATCGGCCAACCTGGCTCTTTACTACTCCGTGGTCGACGATGAAACTCTTCCCGAGATGATTCGTACCGCTCACGACAGCAGCACCATGCAAGCGGCTCTCAGAAAGACGCCGTATTGGGATGACGATGGATGGAAGAGCTACAAAAAGGCCCGGCCCGCATTGGAGATTGCGCTGCGAGGCTTGAATCGCGTCGGGTTTCCGGCCTATTGGAAACAGTCGGCTGAACCGGGCGTCGAACGCAAAATCGCGCAGCTCTCGCCCGACCTCGCGAAATACGACATCGCTCCTATCATTGAACAGCACCTCGGTTTTGCGTTGCCCTCGCAAACCATCACGGTCTACCTCTTGGCATATTCAGAACCCCACGGCATTCGGATCACCGGGTTACGATTCCTGACGCACGAGTCCTACCCGTTCCGAATTGTGCTTCACAACGCCATCCACGAACCTATGCATCCTCCATACATCGCCAACGATCCCAGAGTCCGAAAAGCCATCGACCTGTTGAGCAGGGACCCGCTGATCGTAGACAAGGTGAAGCATCATGATCCTTCGTTCGGCTACAACACTGCCCCTGGCTATATCGAAGAAGATTCTGTCGAGGCGTTAGAGCAGATCGTTGCCGAGCAGGTCGGAGCGGCGAGAGATGCGCGCGCGTATTGGAAAGAACAGGACGGCGGCATGCACGTCCTCGCGGCCGCTATCTACACGAGTTACAAGGCGGCCCTCCAGCATGGTCCGGTAATCTACTCAGACTGGCTCGTCCATGCTGTGGAGAACGGAGAACTGCGGGGAGAAAAGCTGCAAACCACCATCAAACACTTCTTTTCGGAGACCTCTTCCCAGTAAGCGAAACGCAGAGTGCGTGACCCGTATCGAATGGCACATTACTCAAAGCGATAGCGGAGAGCTTCTGCTACAGCCCGACAGCCCGATACCCAATTTCCGGTAGATAGAGCTCGATGTGGAATTCGCCAAATCAGTGTAGAGGATGCAGCGATATCCCGCGTCAATCAACTGTTTCGAAAGCGCATGAACACAAGCCGACGCGTAGCCGTGCTTGCGTTTTTCAGGTGGCGTGTAAACGCCAGCCAAACGGATCACGCCAACTACCGGCGCCCGGCTAACGGCCATCGAGACCGTTTCTCCGCCAGGATCCCAGAGCCACAACTGTCCCGCCGCCAGCCCTCGATCCACACGGGAGTTCGGTATCGTGGGCGGACTCACCAATTTCATCCTGGAAAGCACGGGTCCAGAGAATCATTAAGCTGCGGCCTTGCGGACTTGCCTGCCGTAACTTGCCGTCGATGTCGGGAACTTCTCTGATCTCTAGAAGTTCGTAAAGCCGGTTCCCCTGGAAAGGCGTGGCTGACGATTTGGAGCGCTCGCTCCATTGGCCGGCGAACAGAGCTGCCGTCGCAGCGTCGCCGTTGATTCCCGGCAGGGCAATACTGGCTTCCGCAATGGCATTGGCCATTGCCGTCGTCACCGCTGGTTCCATGGGGGTCAGAGTCGCGGGAAATGTTAGCGGCGACTGTGATACGACGCCAACAGCGTTGTCCCGTTGAATTGCCACCCAATGGCGACCCGGATCGGCGTGGGCAACCCGTGCGTGCAAGATCGAGAGAACCAAATTGTGGAGAACCGGTTGTGAGGAAAGGAAGTCTCCAGCCCTGCTCAAGACGAATGCAGCATCTTCACTGAACAACACCCTCACTTCCATAAGGCCGCCTTCTCAATCTGCTTCAGCCGTTCCGTCAGCAATTCCTGCTCCCGCAGGTTTTGAGTCATTGTGATTGCGCGTTGGGTTTCCTCACGCGCCTCAATAAACCTCCCCATTTTTGTAAGCAGGTCTCCGCGAACACTTGGCAGCAGATGGTTGCCAGCCAAGGCAGAATCACCGGCAATTGCATCGAGTGCATCGAGTCCAGCGGCCGGGCCTTGCGCCATACCAACGGCGACTGCCCGATTCAGTGCCACGATGGGAGATGGGCTGACTTGTAGCAGAGCGTCGTAGAGAAGAACGATTTGCTCCCAGTCGGTCTCTTCGGCTGCGCGAGGTCGCACGTGACAGGCAGCAATCGCCGCCTGCAAAGCATATTGTTTAGCGCCACCGCCCAGCTTTTTAGCGTGCTCGAGAGCAGTCATTCCTCGCTGAATCTGCGCGTGGTCCCACAAAGAGCGGTTCTGGTCCGGGAATAAAATTGCCTCGCCCTTTGGTCCGCGGCGCGCCGCAGTGCGCGATGCGTGCAACTCCATCAGTGCCAGAAGACCGTGGACTTCAGATTCGCCGGGCAGAAAGTGCATTAGTATGCGTCCGAGGCGCAGCGCATCGTCGCAGAGTGCAGCCCGTATCCATTCATCGCCCGATGTCGCTGTATAACCCTCATTGAAGATCAGGTAGACCACCGAGAGTACAGACTCCACCCTGCGGCCCAACTCGTCCCCGCGCGGCGTCTCAAAGGGCATATGAGCCTCCGAGAGAGTCTTTTTGGCGCGAAAGATCCGCTGCCCCATGGTCTTCTCGGGCAGCAGAAAGGCGCGGGCGATCTCCGCCGTGGTGAGGCCACAGATGAGACGCAACGTAAGCGCGATGCGTCCTTCCACGGCAAGCACCGGATGGCACGCGGTAAAGATAAGCCGCAGGACGTCATCGTCGATGACCTGGTCCAGCGATTTCTCCAGTGCATCTGCGAGCTGGTGCTGTTGAAATTCAAGTTCCCGTGTAATTTCTTCGTGCTTTTGTACGAGCATGCGACCACGGCGCAAAGAATCGATCGCGCGCCGCTTGGCCGCCGTCATCAGCCACGCCCCAGGATTTTCGGGGATACCTTCCTCGGGCCAGAGCTCGAGGGCAGTCACCAGAGTGTCCTGGGCCAGTTCCTCAGCAATGCCGATATCGCGGGTGACGCGGGCAATCCCGGCGATGAGCCGTGTGGATTCGATCTTCCACACGGCCTCAATCGTCTTGTTGAGATCTTCGGGCGCATTCGGCGGCATCCCTGTCAAACTAGCAAACGGCCTGGCTCGACACAACTGGCTCGACTGCAGAAGTGTTCCTGCAGGAACACAATGTGCTGACAGTAGGGGATATACAGTAACGTCATGACAGCGAAACCGAAGAAAACAAAGGCGTCGAAAGGCGCGGCCCCGGCCCAGGGAAAATCAGGGGGCTGTATGCACAGGAATTTCCCCACTCAAGCCGAAACCGGGCTTGAGTGGGCTACCCCGTCCCTAGATTTCGGAGACCTCGTCTCCTATTGACTTTTACCATTATGGATGTCCCCACATTGCAGTCAAAATCGGCACCACGGCCAGCATTTCGCCCAACGTATGAAGTATCATGAGTGACCCGAAAATCGACTTTGAGGAGATTCGGCAATGTCTGTTTCGTACACTCGATATCTCGCTGCCTGTGCTGCTCTCGTCATTGGCTTTAGCTTGGCGCAAGTCACGTTTGCGGCGGACATCCTGATCGGTGATGCGAAATCGCAGCCGGAAAGTTTGACCGTGGCGCCGGGCGGCGTGCTGATTGTGGGCAGCGCCAGTTCGCCATTCGTCTATAAAGTGCGTCCGGGTTCCTCTACGGCCGAGAAGTTTATCGACGTCAGCTCAGAAGGTCCGGGGACGTTCTTCTTCGGCATGTTGGCGGAGGGCGCCACCAATACGTTGTGGACCTGCCAACTGACGCCGGTGCCGAACACCACTCCGCCACAGCGGCATACCGCATTGAGAAGTTTTGATCTCACGACCGGCGCACCGAAGATCCGCTGGAATCTGCCAGGGGACAGCAATGTATGCAACGATTTCACGGTCGGACCGGATAAGGCGCTGTATATCACGGACACCATCCCGGGCAGAATCTTCCGGCTGCCAGCTGGGGCGTCTACCGCGGAACTGTATCTGGAGCATGCGACGCTTCGCGGCGTCGATGGCATCACGTTTCTCGATGGCACGCTCTATGTGAACAACGTGATCTTCAACAAGCTCTACCGCATACCCGTGGATGCTGCCGGCAAACCGGGAACACCTGTCGACATCTGGATGGACCAGCCGGTCAAGGGGCCGGATGGCATGCGCGCGGCGAACGGGAAGCTCCTGCTCGCAGAGAATGCCAACGGTAGAATCTCAGCGCTCGCCGTAAATGGAGACAAGGCCAGCGTGACCGTGCTCAAGGATGGACTCAACACGCCAACCGGAGTCGAACCTGCGGGCGACACGATCTGGATTGCCGAGCGCGGCGCGGGCAAAGCCGTGTCAATCCCCATGCCGAAATAGGTTGCTTCGTCAGAGTCGTTGACCCCACTCAAGCCAAACCCGGGCTTGAGTGGGCCACCCGCCGCCATTTCGCGCATGATTTTTCTGTGCCTCCGGGTTACGCTTGCGGTTCAATTTTCACCGCGAGCTAAGCCGTGAGCATCCTTTCCGTCACCCCCAAGAAGCGTTCGATTCCGTGGCGTCGTATATTCGTGATCGAGCAGGTGCTCGTGGCCATCGGGTTTGTGGTTTACGCGCTGCTGGTCTCGATGAACCAGCCGACTTCCTTGTCGGTCACGTTAGTCGCGATCCTCACGGTGGGCAACCTTGTCGTTCCTCTCGCCTTGGGCAGCCGCGGCTTATACGTGGGGCGGCCGTTCCCGTGGAACTGGATCGTATTTTTTCCGGTGCAAATCATGTTGGGTGTAATCTGCGCCGCAGGCTCGATACTTTTCCTGCAGGTAACCAAAATCGAACCCGCGCCATTCTCCGTCCTCTTCGCCAGGATCGGTTATTTCTGCATCGTCGTCGTCTTGATCGCCAACGTGATTGAATTCGGTATCGAAGAATTGCAAAGAAAGCTCAAAGAGCGCAATCAAGCGCTGGAGCAGACGGTCGAGAAA
>DASRRV010000405.1:0-21881 GCA_035695545.1 Candidatus Sulfotelmatobacter sp.
TAACTCCGCCCACGGCACCACCTGCTCCATCTCTTCCAGAAACCGTTCCCGCTTCGTCTTCCGCCCGTACTTCTCGAACCCCGTCTGCACCGCCAAAGTCTGTTGCCGCATCCGCCTTTTCACCTCGACTTACACCTTACCCGCTTGGCCTGTGGATCGGAGAGTTCTTCAGAGGTTCCTTAAGCGCATTACAAAACAAACAAAATTGCCTTGAGCGGAAGACCTATTGGTCCGCGTCGGCGATAATGGCTCGGGCAAAATCGACGGCGAGGAGTTAGGCACGATGGCAAGCTACATCGGCGCTATTGATCAGGGGACGACGAGTTCGCGGTTCATTGTTTTCGACCGCTCCGGCCGCATCGTCAGCACCGCGCAGAAAGAGCATGAGCAGATTTATCCGAAGCCGGGATGGGTGGAGCATGATCCGGAGGAGATCCGGCGGCGGACGGCGGATGTGATTCGCGAGGCGATGGAGGCGCGCGGATTGCGCCCCGAGGATCTGGCTGCGATCGGCATTACCAACCAGCGTGAGACTACGGTGGTGTGGCACAGGAAGAGCGGGAAGCCGGTGTACAACGCGATCGTGTGGCAGGACACGCGGGTGGCACCCGCGGTGACGGAGTTCGTGGGGCACGGCGGACAGGACCGGTATCGTACGCGGACTGGGCTGCCTCTGGCGACTTATTTCAGCGGCCTCAAGATTCGGTGGATTCTTAACGAAGTGGCGGGCACCCGGGAGCAGGCTGAGGCGGGAGACTTACTGTTCGGCAACATCGATACGTTTCTCATCTGGAATATGACTGGCGGACCGAACGGGGGCGTGCATGTCACGGATGTCACGAATGCCAGCCGCACACAATTGATGAACTTGGAGACGTTGGACTGGGATCGCGACATTCTGAAAGATTTCGGAATTCCGATCCAAATGCTGCCCAAGATTGTTTCGAGCAGCGAGGTCTATGGGCACGCGAAGCTTCAGGCGGTCGAAGGCGTTCCGATTGCGGGCGACCTGGGCGATCAGCAAGCGGCTTTGGTGGGGCAGGCTTGCTTCAAACCAGGAGGGGCCAAGAATACGTACGGCACGGGCTGCTTCATGCTCATGAATACCGGGCACAAGGCCGTGCTGTCGCAGTTCGGTCTGCTGACTACGCTTGGATTCAAGTTCGGGACGAAGCCCGCCGTGTATGCGCTCGAAGGCAGCATTGCGATTACTGGAGCGCTGGTGCAGTGGGTTCGCGACAATCTCGGACTCATTGAGAAGAGCGCGGATATTGAAGTTCTTGCGCGCACGGTGACGGACAATGGCGGCGTGTATTTCGTTCCTGCGTTTTCCGGATTGTATGCGCCCTATTGGAAGGACGACGCGCGCGGCGTGATTGCGGGTCTGACGCGCTACGTGAATAAAGGCCACATTGCCCGTGCCGTGCTCGAGGCCACGGCATTTCAGGCGCGCGAGGTGGTGGATGCGATGGCCAAGGACTCCGGCATCACGCTCGATGTTCTGCGCACGGATGGCGGTATGGTGACGAACGATCTGCTGATGCAGTTCCAGTCCGACATTCTAGCGAAGCCGGTGGTGCGTCCCATGGTGCGGGAGACAACTGCGCTGGGTGCAGCGTACGCGGCGGGATTGGCGGTCGGGTTCTTCAAAGATACGGACGAACTCGTGGCGAACTGGGCGGTCGATCAGCGCTGGGAGCCACGGATGGATGAGTCCACGCGCGAGAGTTTGTATCACTTCTGGAAGAAAGCGGTCACCCGCTCGTTTGCTTGGGTGGAGTAGGCGCGGATACAGCCATGAACCGCAGTGAAATCTTGAGCCGCGTCAAAGATCACTCCGATATTTGGGACATGATCGTTGTTGGCGGCGGCGCGACTGGCGTCGGCGTCGCAATCGACGCGGCGTCGCGCGGCTACAGCGTGCTGTTGCTCGAGCAGAGTGATTTCGGCAAAGGCACATCGAGCCGCAGCACCAAACTCGCGCATGGCGGCGTGCGTTATCTGGAGCAGGGCAATATCGGACTGGTGATGGAGGCGCTCAAGGAGCGCGGCCTGCTCCTGCAGAACGCGCCGCATCTGGTTCATGACCTCGCCTTCGTCGTGCCGAACTACGACTGGTGGGAGGCTCCGTTCTACGGCCTCGGGCTGAAGCTCTACCAGTTGCTGGCAGGAAAGTATGGGTTCGGCACATCGCGCATTTTGTCACGCGAAGAAACGCTCGAACACTTGCCCACGCTTAAGACCGACGGCCTGCGAGGCGGAGCGGTTTATTACGACGGCCAATTCGACGACGCGCGGCTGCTCATTCACATGGTGGCTACGGCCTTCGAGCAGGGCGCGATGCTGCTCAACTACGTCGAAGTCACCGGGTTGGGAAAAGACGGGCAGGGATTTATTGACGGCGTGCAGGCGCGTGATGCTGAGACCGGTGAGGAGTTCTGCGCACCCGCGAAAGTAGTGATCAACGCTACCGGTGCTTTCAGCGACAACCTGCGGCTGAAGGCAGAGCCGTCGGCCACGCCGATGATTGTCCCCAGCCAGGGGATCCACTTGGTTTTCGACAAGGCGTTTCTTGCCGGGGAGAGCGCCATCATGGTGCCGCACACCAGTGACGGGCGCGTGCTGTTCGCGATTCCGTGGCACGGTTATACGCTGGTGGGGACGACGGATACTCCGATCGCGGCGGCAACTCTCGAGCCGGTAGCAATGGAGCAGGAGATCGAATTCATCCTCTCGACTGCGGGACAATATCTGCACAAGGCGCCCACGCGCGGAGACGTGCTGAGTATGTTCGCTGGCATCCGGCCCCTGGTGCGGGCTTCGGGCGCGGCCAGCACGGCTGCGTTGTCACGCGATCACGTGATCCACATTGATCGATCGGGGCTGGTGAGCATCAGCGGAGGAAAGTGGACTACGTACCGGCACATGGCCGAGGACTGCGTCGATCAGGCGGCCACGCTGGCGCAGTTGGAAGAAAAGCCATGTGTGACTCGGCATCTGAACATCCACGGGTATCACGCGGCGGCGGCGCAGTTCGGTTCGCTGTCGGTGTACGGGTCCGATGCTTACGAGATCCGAAAGCTGATGGAGACTGATACGCGGCTGAAAGACCAACTGCATCCGGCCTTGCCGTACGTGAAGGCCGAAGTCGTATGGGCTGCGCGCCACGAGATGGCTCGCTCGGTGGAAGACGTCCTGGCGCGGCGCACGCGGGCTTTGTTCTTGAATGCGCGCGCTGCGCTGGAGATGGCTCCCGTTGTCGCTGACTTGATGGCGCCGGAGTTAGGATGGAGTGATTCGGCGAAGCAGCAACAGCTAGCTTTGTTTCGCGTAGTGGCTGCGAACTACGTTCTGCAATGCTAATTCTATTTTCTTGAGTCCCGATAGTGCGGCCTTAAGCCGGACCACCAGCTACTGCATCGGCGATCCCATACTTGATTCTCAGAAAAGTCTGAAGGCGCACGGGTAGTGTATGCGCTAATTCCTGCCACGTCAGAACCCTCAGGGCCGTGCGTAGTTCTACGGGCTTCACGCATCGCATGACTGCGTACCAGGCTTCGACCAGATCCGGTCGGCGAGCATCCAGCAAAACGCAGAAGGAACAATGCAGGGCGTGCGCCGCCAGCACGTTCCGCAGGAGTTGGTACGACAGATAGTGGCGTTCGGTTTGAGGCAGTCCTTCCTCGTCGAACACATCGGTGACGTCGCGATAGGTTGCGAGGACTCTTTTCTCGGCGCGCTGGAAATCTCCTTCGGTGAGTTTGGCCTCGACCAGCAGGCTGCCGAGCCGCATGTCCACTTCGGTGCGATCCAAACTGCCATTCGCGAGCGGAACTCTTGCGCGATAGCCAAAGCGTGGAGCCGTGCCCGCATCCACTCCCATCAGGCCCATGGCTCGAGCGCTATGCCACACCTTGGGATGACAGAAAATATTCATCAGGAGCGCGTCGGAGCTGGTGCAGGAGTCGAGTTCCATCCAGCGTCCCCGATCGGTCGCGGGTAGGTGACGGCGGCTTTGGGAATGCACTTTCGCGAGGCGCTGCCGCCACGCGGGATTCGACACGATCGCCTTGTAACTCGCAGGCAGGAAATTTCCGTGTTGCGAATGGTCGTGAGCGGGGGCGAAGCATACTACGGGCGCCTCCTCGTAGCCGAGACAGTGGTCGAGCGCCTGCGACTTGGCGTACTTGACGGCACGGTCGACCAGTTCGTGGCGTAAAAGGGAAGCGAAGTGCATGCGGACTCCCGTGGGCTGCAGAATTATGATAGCGAACAAAAAGCGAATATGCTAGACTCCGTCGCATGGAAGAAGGACGCAAGCGTGTGCTGGCGATCGTGGCTGGGATTCTTGTGGCGCGTCATTTGAAAACGACTGAAGATCTATTCGACAACCGATCGAGTCCGCGCACGGAAGCCATGGTCGCTGCAGCGGTACAGTGGGCGGACAGAATCATGCGAAAGATCGACGGGGTATTTGGAAAATGAACGGCGGATGGGATTACGCTCGCGCTGCTGTGACCCAGATCACTCCCGATATGCATTCCTGACGAGCACTGAGCCCGGTGACCATTGGCCCTTGAGTGCTCCTCCACTAACGCATTGTCGCGGAAGATCTTGCACCTCTCTCTTCAGTCTCGCAATTCTTAATACAGAGTGATTCGCATCACCCCGCAGTGTGCTCGCACCACTAGAGACTCGGCGAAAGGTTCGGTACATTCAAAAAGAGACGATTCCTCTTTTGAACGTGGAAAAAGTTTTTATGCCCATTCAGGTTGATGATCCACAGAAGCCTCGAATGTCCTCGACAAAGTTCCTGACTTCCGCCATCAGCGCCGGGATCGCCGCCAACACCGTCGGTGACATGGTCTGGCCCGTTTCGAATGATTCCCCCGTAATGGTGAGCAAGTGCGCGGTTGGACAAGGACCGTAGAGTTCTGCTGCCATCTTCAGGACCGCGGCTGGGGATAAATCGTGGGTGAATCGGCTCGGCGATGGAGCGGCTGTGACCTCTACGCAATTCAAGCTTCCGGGTTCTCCGTCGCGCGAGGCATCGATGAACAGGACGTGTTGTGCCCGGCTGGCGGGCTCGGAGAGGTCAGGAGTCAGCTGATGCGCGGCGATGACTTGAACGCCGGCACGGAGACTGTGCGGGATAGCTCTTGCGCGACATGCCAACCGAGCGCATCGTCCGAACGCAGAGGGTTGCCGAATCCAATGACCAGAAGCCGAATCGCGGCGCCGGCTTTCGGCATGTTCGTCGAGCGGGTCAAACAAGAATCATACGCTCCCGAATCCTGAGCGGAGCCTACGCAGTTTCGGCTAACGCCCGCTCTCCGACCTGCTGCCGCCACATGGCGTAATACAAGCCCTTCTGTTCGAGCAACTCCGAGTGACGCCCGGATTCGACGATCCGCCCGCGCTCCAGCACATGAATCCGGTCAGCATGCATCACGGTCGACAGGCGGTGCGCAATTAGAATGGTCACCGCCTCCTGATTGGTCGCGACCTCGCGGATCGTGCGGCTGATTTCCTCTTCAGTAAGCGAGTCGAGCGACGAAGTAGCCTCATCGAACACCAGCAATTGCGGATGCCGCAACAGTGCGCGGGCGATCGAAAGGCGCTGCTTCTCACCGCCGGAAACCTTCACGCCGCCTTCGCCGATCAGCGTGTCGAGGCCTCGGTCGGCGCGGGCCAGCAAACTATGAACCGCGGATTGTTGAAGGACTCTCATGCATTCTTCATCGGTCGCCTTCGGGTTCACGAAGAGCAGGTTCTCGCGAATCGAGCCGGAAAAGAGCTGGGTGTCTTGCGTGACGAAGCCGATCTTTTCGCGAAGCACATCGAGATCGACGCGAGGCGACGGAATTCCGTTGTACAGAATGGCGCCTGACTTCGGCGCATACAGGCCGACCAGCAACTTCACCAGCGTCGACTTGCCGGCGCCCGACGGGCCAACGAAGGCAAGGGTATCGCCCTGCGCGGCGCTGAAGCTGATTTCATCGAGGGCGAGGGCCGCGGAACTCTGGTGCTGAAAACTGACTCCATCGAATTGCAGGGTCAACAGTGCATCTACTGGTTCTGGATCGACTGGTTTGGGGTCGCGTGGCGTGTCGAGTATCTGCTGAAAATTGCTTAGCGAAACTTCCGTCTCACGGTAAATGTTGATCACGTTCCCCAACTCCTGCAGCGGCGTGAAGACGTAGAACGAATAGATCCAAAGTGAGAAGAACTGCCCGACGGTGATCTGCTGCCGGAAAATCAAGTAGAGCATCAGGAACAAAATACCGGTACGCAGGGTATTGACCGCGGTTCCCTGGATGAAGCTCAGGCTGCGCAGGTACTTCACCTTCTTGAGTTCCAGCTTGAGGATCTTTTCGGTGATCCCGTTGAGCCGGCCTACCTCCTGGTGAGCCAGTCCCAGGCTCTTGACCAATTCAATATTGCGCAGGGACTCGGTGGTCGAACCGGCGAGCGCTGTAGTCTCCGCAACAATCGTCTTCTGGATCTTCTTGATCTTTCGGCTGAGCACCGAGCTGATGATTCCGAGCAGGGGGACCGTGATTAGGAAAGCCGGCGCGATGGACCAATGCACATAGAACGCATAGATCATCACGAACACCAGGCCGATTGCGGAAATGAAGATCACGTTGATGGCAGCGGTGATGAATCGCTCCACATCGCTGCGAACTTTCTGCAGTTTGCCCAGGGTCTCCCCGCTGCGCTGGTCTTCGAAGACCTGATAAGGCAGGTCGAGCGAGTGGCGGATACCGTCGGAATACATCTTGGCACCGAGGCGCTGCACAATGACGTTCGTGAAGTAGTCCTGAAAATTCTTGGCCACCCGAGAGACAAACGCCACGCCCACCGCCGCCAGCAACAGCAGTCCGGCGCCGCGGATAAATTGCGCCTGCGTGTACTGGCTGTGCTTGGTGGCATAGCTGTCGATGACGTGACGGAAAATCAGCGGGTCGAGCAGCGAAAAAATCTGGTTGGTCGCGGCCAGAAGCAGCGCAACCAGAAACAGGGGCCAGTACTGCCGGGAGTATCGGGTGAGGAGCTTCATAGTGTGCGTCGAGCGCGCGGTTCAAAGCTTAGATGGTACAGCAGGGCGTTCGATTCAGTATCCGGGCAGCGGGGATGGGCGTCGGAACCTTGAAGGGCCGGCGCTGATTGGGTTGCGTGTCTCGGGTTTCTCGGCGATCTCTGCTGCATTTCTCTGCGAACCCGGCGGTTAGAAGCTTTTGACCGCCGAGATCGCTGAGAAACATCGCGGAGGACGCAGAGAAAAAATTTCGGGATTTGAAGAGCTTCGTCCCGGCATGCCGCAATAGTGGCCGCGAAGGCCCTTGAGCCAGTATGCTCAAAAGGTGCCGAAGCGATTCCAAGCGTCGAAGGATCAGAAACTCATTCAGATTGTCGATTCCGCCTTAGCCGATGTGACGCGGAGGAGCGGGGAATGGCTGGTTTGCCGCCTGGGTTGTACGCAGTGTTGCATCGGGCCGTTCGCCATCAATCAACTGGATGCCTTCCGGTTACGGAGAGGTCTGGCCGACTTGGCAAAGCGCGATCCGGAGCGTGCCGCTCGGGTACGCGAACGGGCCCGCGAGGCGGTGGCGCGGCTCGCGCCGGAGTTTCCTGGCGATCCGGTCAGCGGAATTTTGGACGAAGGAGAAGAGGCGGAACACCGCTTCGCCGATTTCGCAAACGATGAGCCTTGTCCAGCGCTCGATCCTGAAACCGGAGCCTGTGAGCTTTACGAATCACGCCCCATGACCTGCCGCGTGTTTGGGCCCCCAGTCCGCTCCGAAGATGGGCTGGGCGTTTGCGAACTCTGTTTTCAGGGTGCTTCGGAGAAAGAAATCGCGGCCTGTGAAATGAAGGCTGATCCCGACGACCTGGAATCCGCCTTGTTGAGCGAACTCGAAAAGAACACGGGTGTTCGCGGAAACACGATCATTGCCTTTTGCCTAGCAACCTGATCTGCCAGCGCGCCGCCTAGACAGCCCCTCCTTGCACAGAGAAAGCTCAGTCTTTCTTCTTTTCCAGTTCAGCCCACCGTGCATAAAGAGTATCCACCGCTTCTTGGGCCGCTTCCATTTCCGCATGAGCCGTCAGCAGCCGCGGACCATCGCTGGCAATCGCCGGATCCTCAAGTTGCTCCCGCTTCGCCTGCAGCGTGGTCTCGGCGTCGGCCACTCGCTGTTCGATGCTGTCGTATTCCCGTGCTTCCAGGTACGAGAGCTTCTTTTTCGTGCGCGCTCCTGTTTCGGTGTTCGGAGCAGAACGCGAGGCGGCACGCGCAACGTCCTGCGCCGGCTGCCTGCGTTCGTCCTGCCAGGTCTCCCACTGCGAGTAGTCGCCAAAACTTTCAGCGCCTCCCTGCCCGTCCAGGCCAAGTACGATCGTCGATACCCGATCGAGCATGTAACGGTCATGCGTCACCAGCACGAGCGATCCGCGAAACTCGAGCAGGCTCTCCTCCAATATTTCGAGTGTCGGTATATCGAGGTCATTTGTAGGCTCATCCAGCAGCAAGACATCGGCAGGCTGCAGCATCAGTTGAGCGATCAACACGCGAGCCCGTTCGCCTCCGGAGAGTCGCTCCACCGGCTGATTGAGTTGCTCGCTCGTAAACAAGAATTTTGCCGCCCACGATGCCACGTGAACCACGCGGTCCTGATAAATGACCGAATCGCCTTCCGGCGCTAGTGCGCGACGCAAGGTCACATGCGTATCGAGCTGGCGGCTTTGATCGAAGTAGACGATTCGCAGCCACTCCGCCCGGCGAATCTCGCCACTGGTCGGGGACAACTCTCCGCGCAACAGCCGTAGCAGAGTAGTCTTGCCGCTGCCATTCGTACCCACCAACCCCACTCGCATCCCGGCCGTGATGATGAAATCGAGCCCCGCAAAGAGCGTGCGGCCTTCGATTTCATATCCGACGTTCTGCAATTCGACGAGCCGCTTGGTCTTTCGGTCGGTCGCTGAGAAATCAATTTGCGCGGTGGAACTGCGGGTTCTCGAGTTCAGATTCGCAAGTTCCACCATCAGGTCTCCGGCCTTGTCGATGCGCGCCTTCGACTTCCGCGTGCGCGCCTTCGCCCCGCGCCGCAGCCATTCAATCTCTGAATGAACCAAATTCTCCAGGGCTTCCTGGCGCTTCGCTTGGGCATGCAGGAATTCTTCTTTCTTTTCCAGGAAGGTGCTGTAGGTTCCGGGCACCCGCAGCAACCCGTCGGGATAGACCCGGTTGAGTTCCGCGATGTCGTTAGCGACGTTCTCCAGAAAATAGCGGTCGTGACTGATCACCACACAGGCGAACCCGGCCTGCTTCAAGACGAGTTCGAGCCATTCAATTCCCGCCAGGTCGAGATGATTCGTAGGTTCATCCAGCAGCAGAATGTCAGGCGCCCGCACCAGCGCCTCGACAATCGCCAGGCGCTTCTGCCAGCCTCCAGAAAGTGCGGTGGCCTGAGCGTTGAGGTCTTCGAAGCCGGCTCGCCCGAGGGTCTCCGCAAACCGCGTCCCGCGCTCCGACTCGGGGACCGCCGAGCGCTCCAGCGCCGCCTCCACCACCGACCGAACTGTGCTTTCGGCCTCGAACCGCGAGTCCTGTTCGACGTATGCGAACCGCAGCCGCTTGCGAACGGCCACGTTTCCGCCATCGGGGTCGACGTCTCCGGCCAGAATCCGCAGAAGGGTGGACTTCCCGGAGCCGTTCGGGCCGATGAGCCCGATGCGGTCGCCTTCGGAAACTGTGAACGAGATGTTCTGAAAGAGCGGATTCGCTCCAAAAGCCTTCGAAATTTCCTGGGCGTTGATCAGCGGTGGCAACGGCTTAGTCTCTCCTGACTTGTCTTGCTTGAGACTATCAGGAAGAGCTCATTCGGCGGCGCGGCCTGCCAACATGGGGGAATGTTCGCAATCCTTTGCGATTGGGTGCTTTGACTAGCGGGACGAAGATGCAAAGTCTTGCACTTTTCTCGATAACTCACTCCTGAATGTTCGGCCCGCGGTCAAAGCGACGAACGTAGATCCTTCACACTAGAAGTATTGCTCAACAGGAAAGGGAAAAACGCTAAACACTTGATTTTTCCTTGACATACCCGAGGCTAGCATCGAGAATTGCCGACGGCCTTGAGTTTGGGCCACTCCCCCTTAGTATGTGTCCCGATCCCGGGACATGCAAATTTCTTGGTGCATTTTTGGGCCGCGGGTTCCTTCCATCAGGTTTGGAATGCGTGTGCAGGATTGTCTTGTTTAGTTAGATGGGGCCAATGGAGAAAACGACTATGCGCAGCAGATTGTATTTTGTTTTCGTAGCAGTGACGGTACTGATTGGAATTACTCTTGCCGTGCAGCCGGCTTCGGCCCAGTCGTTTAGTTTTCCGGTGGGCGGGTTCAATACGACCAACGTATGCACCAACAGCAGCTCTCCTGCTGCGGGTTGCCAGGTGTTGACTAACGGTACTCCGTCTCTTCCCATGGTGATCAGCGGCGGCATCTTACGGCTGACGACCGCTACTACGAACCAACACGGGTCCGCCTGGTTCAAACTCCAGCAACCGCTTTCCACGGGATTCACCACGGCGTTTCAGTTCCAAATCTCCAAGACGAACTCCTGCTTTCTGTGCAGTTTTCCCGCTGACGGACTGGCTCTGGTGATCCAGAACGATCCGGCAGGGACCGGCTCCATCGGCTATACCGGGAACGGCCAGAACATTTCATACGGCAATAACGACGTTTCGACGGCGAGCGGGCCGAGGAAGGCCATCCGCAATAGCCTCGCGATCGAACTCGATGCGCACCAGAACTCCGACTACAACGATCCCGACGGCAACCACGTTGCGGTGCAAAGCTGCGGCCCCAACAACGCCAACACGCTCACGCCGAACAGTGCTGACCACAACTACACCTGCCCTGACGGCAACCTGGCGAAGCTGGCGCTGCAAAGCTTGCCATCCGGCCTGTCGTTGACCGACGGAAGCATTCACACCATCACCGTGAACTATCTGCCGCCCGGAGACTGCACGAGCAGCTGCAACAACCTGGTTGTGTACTTCGACAGCACGCTGATCGTGCAGGCGACGGTGGACATCAGCAAGCAGCTGAATCTGACCAGCGGCAGCAATGCGTATGTTGGATTTACGGCCGCGACCGGTTCGCAGGTGGAGAACAACGACATCGTGAGTTGGTCGTTCAGCAAATGGCCCCTGTCTCCGATCACGATTGTCGAGCCGGTGCAGCCCACAGTCACGAATTTCAACTACACGACGAACTTGAGCGCGGTTACAGATTATTCGCAGAGCGGATTGCCTCCCACTTCGTTCCAGGGCCTGTTCATGCAGGGTACGGTGCAGACCATCACCGACCAGCAGTTTGCCGACCTGGTCGCCAACACGCCATTTCAGGGAAGCACGTGCCAGCATCAGGACACGGGCAACGGCAGCTTCAGCTGCGTGACGACGACGGATCTGTGCACGACTCCTTCGAATTCCGTGCCGGCCGGAGCAAACTGCCTGACCACGGGTACGAATCCCCAGATCAGCGTCACGAATACGTACGACCTGGATCCGTCACAAAAGCCGATCATCGCCCCGGGTTACATCATGGGCAAGGATACTGCGCTGAGTTGCGGAGCCGGCGCCGACAATACCTGCAAAGGGTTGGTCAGCATTTTCACTGGCATCAGCGGAGACGGCGTCACCAGTACCGGGCACACGAACAATTTCAACTCGGTTCTCATTCCGACGTTGGGAACCGTTCAGCCGAATACGAGCGTCACCACGACTCCAGCCCTGAATGGCGGTTGGGTCAATGGCAACGTAAGCGTCAATTTCAGCGGCGTCGACATGGTTCCCAGTAACAACAGCAATCCACCCTCTCCGTTGCCGACCGTTACATCGATCAACTACTCAGCGGCGGGCGACAATTTGCCCTCTCCGGCTTCTGGAACTCTGACTGGTGCGAGTGGATCGATCAACATTCCCGTGACGCGCGAAGGAACGACGATCATCTCCTACGCGGCGACGGACAGTTCCCGTACGGTGGAAACCCAAGTCACCAACAATGGGCTAAACGTCAGCAGTTCGATGCCGACGTATACCATCAAGGTGGATCTGACGGCCCCGACCCTAAACTGCACGCCACCTTCGGTAGCGTGGCAAGCCACTGATGTGGTTGTGCCGTGCACGGCCAGCGACAACGCCAGCGGCTCCGGATTGTCCGGACCACCATCGTTCACGGTGCAAACAAACGTCCCGAACGGCACGGAGACGAGCAATGCGACCATCCCGGTCGTTACTGTCAACGACGTTGCCGGCAATACCTCGGCGGCGCAGGGCCCCTTCGGCCCCTTCCAGGTAGATAAGGCGGCGCCGGTGATCGCCGGACCCACGATTTCTCCGGCCTCCCCGACCTTTGGTCAGACCGTGACTGCGAACTTCAGTTGCACCGACGGAGGCTCCGGAGTCGTGCAGTGCGGACCTTCGGGTTCCGGCACGTTTGCCGCGACCGGCAACACGGGCGCGCTCACGAGTCCCGCGAACGATTCTGTCGGAACGCACACTTTTACCGTGCTGGCGCAGGATGCAGTGGGCAACGCGAGCACACCGAGTCCCGTCACGTACACGGTGGTGCAGGCGACGCCCACGATCACCTGGGCAAATCCCGCGGCGATCACGTTCGGAGCGGCACTGAGTGGAACGCAGTTGAACGCCACGGCCAGCGTTCCCGGAACATTTGTCTACACGCCGGCGGCGGGCACCGTGCTGTCTGCTGGGCCTCAGACGCTTTCCGTAGCTTTCACTCCGACAGACACAGTGAACTACAAGAATGCTTCGGCGACCGCTCAGTTGGTCGTCAACCAGGCGACACCGGTGCTTACGTGGATCACTCCGGCCGCCATCACGTTCGGGACTGCACTGAGTGGAACCCAGTTGAACGCGGCAGCGAGCGTGCCTGGGACGTTCGTCTACACGCCTTCGGCTGGAACCGTACCCAGCGCTGGAACTCAAACGTTGTCGGTGACTTTCACGCCGACTGACACGGCTAACTACACGAACGCCTCAACGACTGTCCAGTTGATGGTCGGCAAGGCGAACCCAACCATCTCTTGGGCGACTCCGGCGGCCATTACCTTCGGGACGCCGCTCAGTTTAACCCAGCTCAACGCGACCGCGAATGTTTCGGGAACATTCGCGTACACGCCGCCGGCAGGCACGGTGCTGGCCGCGGGAACGCAAACGTTGTCGGTGACGTTCACACCCACTGACGCCGTGGACTACAACCAAGCGTCTGCTTCCGTGACGATTGTCGTGACCCAGGCGCAAATCAGCTTCTCTCCAACCGTGCTGAACTTTGGCAGCGTGGTTCTTGGCAAAACGGTCTCTCTGACCGAGACCATCATCAACACCGGAAATGCTTCGCTGAACATCTCGAAGATTTCGATCGCGCTCGGATCTGGGTCTGACGCAGACGATTTCTGGTTCACCACGAACTGCGGTTCTTCCGTGGCTCCGGGCGTCAGTTGCAACATTGTCGTTTACTTCCTGGCGGATGATTTGGGCAGCCGTGTCGCGACTCTGGTGATCAAAGACAACGCCCCTGGCAGCCCACAGGGGGTAGGCATCAGCGGCAATGTGGTGAAACACAAATAGGGAGTCGGCGGCTGGCGACAACTTGACCGGATCTAGATGGACCAGGGGCGAGATCCCGAGCGGGAGTCTCGCCCTTTTCTTGCCTAATGCATTCTTACGGTCGAGGATTCGCTTGGGTGCTGCGGACGCGGCAGAAGCACTATTGTGAGAACTGCGTGCTTTCGCTGTAGATGGTTTTCAGATCGTAGCGCTCTGTCACGTGCTCGGCGCCTTGTTCCTTGCGGATCTCATCGAGCAAGCGCAACGCATCGCGATACTGCGCTGTCGCTTCGGAACCACTACCGGAGAGCCTAAGTGCAGTTCCCAACAGGTAATGAATCTTGGCGTTTTCCAGACGCAAGCCCAGTTTCTCGCTTTTCCCCATGGTTCGCTGTAGTTCCTGCCGCGCCGCGGAGTAATCCTTGTTCTTGATCAGGGCATCCGCGAGCAGAACCGAAGAACTAACCGAAATATATTTTCTGCCCTGAGAATCGGCTTGCTGCGCCAGGTTGCGCAAATCGTTTACCTCGGCCCGGGAGCGTCCGTCGGCAACCGCGACCCTGGTGACATTCAGCTTCGACGTGAGCAGGATGTTCTTGTCGTTGCTATGCGTTGCCAACCGCAACGCCTGCTCGTAGGAACCCTTGGCCGATTTGAGATCGCCCTGGTAGAAGTAGGTGTCTCCCTGGCTGTTCAGGACGGAAGCGAGCAGCGCGTCATTTTTCAGAGCTCGCGCCTGTCCCTGCGCCTCGTCCAGCAGTTTGGCCGACTCAGTTCCTCTTCCAGCCATGGCGAGCGCTCCAGCCAGGCTGCTGAGCGATTCCGCCGAGGTGCTGCTGCGCTCGCCAAGGTCACGAAACGCTTTGACTGCGTCCTGCAGAGCGCCGATCGCGGGCCCAAGACGACCTTGGTATCCGAAAACCAACCCCATGCCGTAGGACATCCTTGCCGCGCCCTGGTTGTCGCCCGATTTGCGGTACAAGTCGAGGCCGCGCATCAGCGACGTCATGGCCTCGTCGTACTGTCCTAGGGCGGCATACGCCTCTCCCAGGTTGTGCAGGGTTGCAGCGATGTCGCTCGGCACGTTTATCTTTTCGCGAATTTGCAATGCCTGCAGCAGGTAGGTGAGCGCATCCTGGTTCTCACCTTTTTGCGAATAAGCGGCCGCAATGTTGTTCAGGCAGACGCCCTGGTAAGTCTCGTCGCCGGCGTCACGCTGAATCTGCAGCGATTCTTTGAACGCTTGCATGGCTTGATCGGGCTGGCCGCGCTCAATGTAAAAATCGCCGAGGTCGATCAGCGTATCGCCCGTTTCTTTCTTGGCCCCAATCTCCCGCCGGATCTTGAGCGCGTCGTTATAGGCAGCCAGCGCCGCATCGGGCTTGCCCAGCAAAAGTTGAACCTGGGCAATCTCCACAAGGCTGGCAGCGACTCCGCGCTTCTGCCCCAGCTTTTGATTGATCGCCATCGAGTCCTCATAGTTGCGCAAGGCCTCGGTTGGCTTGTTTAGAAGCTTGTAGGCAATTCCCGTGGCCTGCAGGATGAGGGCCTGTTGCTCGGCGTTATCCAGGTCTATGGCGATGTGCCGGGCGCGATCGAGAGGATCAAGTCCCTGCTGCGGATTGCCGGATTTTATCTCGACGCGTCCCATGGCCAACAAGGCGTCGAGGTTCTTGCCGTCGGCCTGTAATACTTTGCTGTAGAGAGAACGGGCTTTGTCGAGATTGCCGGCATCTTCATTCAGGCTGCCGAGCGCAAAAAGAACATCCAAGTTGTCGGGAAAACTCTTTTCCAGATTCTCGTAGGCGGCAATCGCCTTCTGGTTGTCCTTGGTGACGCGGGCCAGGCTCGCCTCAACAAAATATCTCTGAGCTAATGGAAGCGTCTGGCTGAGTTCTACCGCACGGCGCGAGGCTTGTTCCGCCTCCGTGTCGTATCCGAGCGCGGAGTAGGCCTCACCCAAGCGGGAATAGGCGACTGCAAATTGCGGATCTTCGGTTGTAGCGGTCTGTAGTCGCTTCTGCGCTTCCAGGTTATTTCCCTGGCGCAGGAACTGAAGGCCCTCGTTGTAGTCGCGCAGCGCTTCCACCGAAGTCGAAGTTGGCTTGAACGACTGCGCCTGTAATTCCTTTACCAGGTCAGGCGACAGCGCCAGGTTCTGGCGGATCATTTCTGCCAACCGGTCCACGGCAGCCGACAGATCTTTCTGGCTCGACGCCTCCGATTTCACCTGAACAGTCCGATTGTGTTTACGGTCCTGCAGTGTCGCATCGATCCGAATCTGATCGCCCAGCCTGGTGTATTGTCCCCAAACGAGCGTGTCGGCATTGGTAAACTCGGCGACCCGTCCCAGAGTCGAGGAGTCGACAATGGAGTTCGGCGCGATCCTCAGGTCATGAAACACTTGCTGCACGCGGTCTGGAGACACCGTGCGCAAGTGGGAGGATTGTCCTACATCCGTGCTCAGCATGTCAGCGAGACTGGGCCCGAGCCAATCCCACGAGTCATCCCCGGAGGCGTTCTTGAAAGGCATGACAGCCAGTGACAGCGCCGGCCCAGCAGCGGCTTTGCGCGCCGATGGCGAGAACAGAGGTCCGCGAAACACATAGCCGACAATTGCCAGGATGAGTACGGTGACAACGCCCATCAGCAACGGCCAGGGAGTGGTCTGCCCCCAGGGCTTTACATCCGGGTGAAAGCCCAGAGTGGCGGCGGCGCGGTTGCCCTGCCAGGAATCCAACTCCCGCAGCATTTCAGTGGCGCTCTGGTAGCGCAGATTCGGCTCCCGCTCCAGACACTTACTCACGATTCCGCTCAGCGCGCCGGGAATGGTCTGGTCGTGGTCGGAGACCGGGACGGCGCGTTCCTGCGTACGCTTGATCAGACTTGCTAGTGCGCTTTCCGCCCTGAACGGCATCTTTCCGGTCAATAGCTCATAGAGAATCAATCCCGCGGTGAAAAGATCGGAGCGCTGATCTAACTCCTTAGCCAGCGCCTGCTCCGGCGACATATATTCCATTGTGCCGACGAGGGCCCCGACCTGGGTCATGCCGTCGCCTTCCATGGTGCGCGCCAGGCCGAAGTCCATGACCAGAATGCGGCCGTTTGCTTCGCGCATGATGTTCTGCGGCTTCAGGTCACGGTGAATCACTCCTACCCCGTGCGCAGCTTCGAGAGCCTGGCAGACCTGCTGCATGATCTCCACCGCTTCTTCCGGGGAAAACTTCTTCTTTTCCTGGATGAGAGCGCGCAGGTCATGGCCTTCGACGAACTCCATTGTGATGAACTTCACACCGTCGGCATCACCCAGGTCGAAGATGCGGATGACATTTTTGTGCGTGACCTGGCGCGAGAGCAGCAGTTCCTGCTTAAAACGCGCAAGGATTGAAGGATTCGAGGCCAGTTCGGGGCGGATCAGCTTCAGAGCGACCGGGCGGTCCAACTCGCGGTCCTGGGCCTTGTACACGGCTCCCATTCCGCCTTCTCCGAGCAGTTGCAGAATTTCGTAGCGGCCGCCCAATACGTCGCCTGGGTCTAGCATGGGTGCCGCAGCCTGCACTCGCGAGGGTCTGGCGCCGGAAGTAGAAAGCGGGGGCAGTGGAGGCAGCGCTCCCTCGATGATTGTGGCATCGGGATCTATGAAGGTCGCCGCAGAATCGGAAGACGGCTTGCGGAAATCGGCCACGGTGGGGCTGTCGGAATCGGGCGGAGGATTAGAGTTGGAACTGTCGCCCTTCACGGGGACGCTCACTCCACCCTGATTCGTGGACTTACCTCGATCCTCAGGATCGAACCGTGGATCCATCTTTTGCATTTATCGCCTAGTCGGGGGACAGCTTGAAGAGCCGCACTGCGCTTCAAGTGAACAGAATCCCCGAAAGTATATACCCCCAGAAGGCCCTGTGCAGCAAGGAAAGCCGCCGGTTCGGTGTTGACGATCAGGTGGCGGCGAGGCTTAAACCGGCCAGCCCATCGGGAGTTGGCCAGGCTGTCGAACGCGGAAGTTGAGGACAGGCATTTCCGCGGGCGTGAGAAGTCGCCTATATAATTCTTCGCGCTATCCTAAGAACTGCAGCGGTCCGGGGAACATACACAAACGATGATTACAAAGGGTTCGTGCATTCGGCCGTCTGTTCGCTACGGCGTTTTCCTTGCGCTACTTTGGGCGAATCTCGGGTTCGCGGCAGAGCCTTCAAAACTGGTGGTCACAGTGCCGGTCGCGAACATGTACTCGTCTCCGACCGGGGATTCGGACGTGGTTTCGCAGGCGATCTACGGCAGCAATGTTGTGGTGCTGGAGGAACAGCCCACCTGGGCCAAAGTTCAGACTACGGATCACTATACGGGATGGCTGTCGCTTAATCAGACTCGGATACTTGCCGACGCCCAGGCGGCGTACGCCGATTCCGGCAAAGTTCTTCGAGTCAGCGGTCTGTCGGCTAATCTTTACCGTGAGACCGACGTCACCGCGCATCGTCCGCTGCTCACAGTTCCTTACGAAACGCCGCTGGAGTTTCTGGCAGAGGGCAAGGGCGACGACGCCGGATGGTTGCAGGTCCGTCTCGCCGATAATCGATCAGCGTGGATTCAGGAAGGCGATGTTGACTCCAACACGCATCCTTTGACTATTGATGAGTCGATCCACCTGGCCAAACGCTTTTTGGGAGTGACCTACACCTGGGGAGGCCGGTCCAGCTTCGGATTCGACTGCTCCGGGTTCACACAAATGCTGGTGCGCAGCCGCGGCATCAACATGCCCCGCGATGCCGATCAGCAGGCAGCGTGGGACGGCGTCACCAGCATCGATCGAAAGCATCTGCGTGCCGGCGATCTCTTGTTCTTTGGCGGCTCGGCAGATCACATTACTCATACCGGAATGTTCATTGGTCACGGCGAGTTCATCCACGACACGACCAACGGACATCCTGGAGTCAAGATCAGCAGGCTCAATGATCAGCCGTGGTCACGGCTATTGGTGGCGTGTCGCAGGATCAAACCTCGGTCGTGAGCAAGGCTCGCGGATAATGCGTTCAGACTATTGATCTGCCGGATGGTCTCCCTATAATCGCCGCATTTCCGTTGGGGTTCCAGCAGCGCTAGCACGATCGAAATCGTCTAGAGTTTGTTCGAAAAAGTATGCCCGGCCTTCGCTTCAAACTGAGTCCAAGACCCCAGAAGATCCTGCTCCGCTCCCTCGTAGCGATGGTCATCGTCTACCTCGCGTTCGGAGCCTTCATGTGGCGCACCATGCGCCGGCCGCCGGAGGACTTTGCACGTGTCATGGCAAAGATGCCGGGACCAGTTGTGTTCATGCTGTTCCCGTTCGAAACGTTCTGGCTCCATGCGCGTGCTGGAACCCTGAATATTGGAGATCCGGCTCCAGATTTCAAGCTCCAGAAACTCGACCACAGCGGCCCAGTCCAGCTCTCAGCTTTGGCCAAACAACAGCCCGTGGTGCTCGTGTTCGGCAGCTACACCTGACCTCCGTTTCGGCGGGAGGCTCCCGCTCTCAACAAGCTCTACGTGCAGTACGGAAGTCGCGTGGCTTTCCTTGTCGTGTACATCACGGAGGCGCATCCGAGCGACATCTGGCAGATGCAAAGCAACATCAAAGACCAGGTCGTATTCGCCAGTCCGAAAAACGAAGAAGAGCGCGCATTTGTAGCGGGAGCGTGCGTGCGGAAACTTGGCATAAAGTTTCCCGCAGTGCTCGACGAGTTCGGCAACTCCACGGAGCAGTCCTACACGGGATGGCCCGATCGCTTGTATCTGATCGACGGGCAGGGAAGAGTTGCCTACAAGAGCAAGCCAGGTCCATTCGGCTTCAAGCCAGATGACCTTGCCGCCGCACTTGCGCGAACGGCGGCGGTACAGGCTCGTTTGACAAAGTAACCCGTTGCTCCCGCTCCCTGCTTGCCAGCAGACTCACTTCGGTGTGGGAGCATCCGTCTTGTTGCTGGCGGGCGGTGCAGAAGCAGCCATACCCGCCACGGAAGTATTCGGATAGGGCATTTCTACCGACCCCATAGCCCCAGTCGTATTGTCGCGTACCAGCAATCGAACGCGAATAGTTGCGGCTGGAGGTGTGAAGGCAAATGTCTGCGTGAAGGCGTGCTGCGCCATCATCGCGTTGAACTGTTGCTCGTTGATATTCAAGTCGGTGGGTTGCTGGGCAAATTGCAAGGCTGTTCCGTCCTTGTCGAAGGTGCAAGCGGCGACCATCACGGAAAGTCGGCGGCCGGTCGGAGTGGGTGCAAAACTGATGAGTTGGGGATCGATGGCGATAAAGTATTTTGACTGGCCCGGCTGGTCGGGAGGAACAGACTCCGTCATTACCAGCACTGCGGTAGAAGTAAGCATGTCGTGGCAGGCGGCCTCCTGCAAGTGGTTTTGAACTTGCTTGCCGCTGTCTTTGCCCGGCTCCGAGCTCTCCGAGCGCGCGTAATATCCTTGTCGAAAGGTCAGGTGGACGCCTCCATGACCGGTTTTCACGATGACGCGATGAAACTCTCCCGTCCAACTCGCGTCATCCGGGTAGTAGGCCAGTTCGTAGTAGGAGGTTCCATCATCGACCGCCTTCTTCACGCAATCGGAAAGATCGTTGTTATTGACGCAAACGCGGCCGCCCGTCTCCTCCGCGAGTTGGCGCATGCTTTGCTGATTCGAAGATCGATTCGACTCTTCGCGCATGACGCTTGCCGATGTGGCGCTTCCAACGGCTGAGTTCCGCGCTGATTGCCGCGACGATGGATCGTAGAAACTCTGTGACTCCAGTCCGGATGGATCGATGGGATAGAGCGCGATCTTTGCGTCCGAAAGTTCTTTCGCCACCTGCGCCAGCTTGTCCTGGAACTCCCCCATTCCCGCAAACTTGAAGTCGGAGTCGGGGAAGATGGCGAGTGGAAACGAAGAAGAAAGCCAGAGAAGGTTCTTGCGCCCAGGGTAACCCGCAACATGCCTGGCGATCGCGCGGAACGCATCCACAGTTAGTTGGACACGGGTTGCGATCAAGGATGCAGCAGATTCCCGTTCAAATAGCTGTAGTTGAAGCACCTGCTGAGTTACGGCTCCCTGCTGAACCTGCTGAAGCGCGGCTCCAACTTGCGACCCGCCCGGTGGCGGCGCTGGTGGTGGGGGCGGAGGGCTGTCGGCCACGAGTGTTGCGAGTGAGCTCGCGTCATCACGAACATCCGTGGGGGCAAGCTCCGACGCTCCAATGTTGAGTGTTTTCTGCACTGCAGCGCGCAAGAGTTTTGGATCCGTCGTGAAGTTCTGCAGGAGATGGAGATTGCGGTCCAACAGGAAGACAGCCGCCGGAATGTCGGGCGGCATCGAAGCCAGCAACTTCACCATCTGGCGATGCATCTGGATGGACGCCGCTGTAGTTGTGTTCAGTCCGTCTACCACCAATATCGTAGGAGGCACCGGCGCCTTCTGCATGGTAACGAGGTTGCTGAACACGCCCTGCGGCAATTGCACTGCACCCTTGTCGGCCGCAGCGATCGAGGCGACGCTAATCTCTTGAAAGGCAGCGATCTGCTGGGGATGCTGATCCTTCTTGGGCGGAACCTGCTCGAACACCTGGAAGTCTCTGGCGGTCAGACCGGGTACAGGGTGTCCTTTTGAATCATGTGCCACGACCTGCAGAGTCACCATACGAGTCGTGACCTTGAAGGTTGTCACCTGGGAAGAAGCAGCCCCGGCAGGCGCCGTGGGTTTCGTGTCTTGTCCATGCAGAGGTTTGCCCAACCCCGCCACTGCAATTACTGAAAGAATTGATACATACAGAATGTGGAACCATGAGGACATAGTTGCCTTCATTAAGGTGTCACCTCTCTCGCCCGACGCTATGTTAGAGCAGATTGGACTATGTAGCAGCCAATATTCCTGAGGAGGCAACCATAGACACTTGAGAACCGCAATCACGTGACGTCCTCCTTATAAGCAATCTTGTAAGCAACAACACTCTCATCTCCAGGCATCAGCAAGAATCATCGAGGCCGGGATGATCCCAAAGTAGATGTGATGTGCGCCAATTCTTGCAACTTGATTTCGAGCAACCCTTGTCCCGCGACGACTACTCCAATCGAACGGGATGCCATAAATCCTCATGCTATAATCCGTCCGCCTAAGCGGAAACGCTTCCGCTGCGCGCGGTTCGGTTCGTTTCGGGACTAGGTGGTGCGTCATGGTCGTAAGTCGATCGATGCGGGCGACAGGCCTTCCTCTTTGTTTCCTTCTCAG
>DASRRV010000406.1:0-5821 GCA_035695545.1 Candidatus Sulfotelmatobacter sp.
TGGGAGTCCGTTACAACCCTGATTAGCGCCAAGCGTTCGCGAGAAACGGTCCGCACTGTCGTAACGAACACCCACATACAGAAACAACCCACCGAGTACCAGCTTTATTCCATAACCCAGAAAATAATTCCGGGGAATATGGCCATTGGGGGCGAGCAACCCCATGGCCCGTCGCCTGGCATCTCGACACATCCATTGTTGTGGTTCGTTTAGCCTTCGTGCGTTGTGAACATAAGCAGGTCGGCACGGGAGCGTTTTACAAGTTTCTGACAAATAATCGTCTTCCGCGCGAAACTTTTCTATCTGCGGCTGCTCACATCCCTCACGCGATCGCAAACATCTGGGCCGCGTACACCCTCATCATGGAGTGGAACAATGAGTAGAGTAAGTCGAAGTCTGCTGTTAGCTGCACTCGTCGCGAGCGTATCGCATTCGGTTCGCAGTGAGGCGCAGTTTGAACATGAAAATCAGGCGGGCGGTGTGTTTGTGATGAACAATTCCGCCACCCAGAACGAAGTTATTGCTTTCACGCGGGCTAGAGATGGCTCGCTTCAACAGGCCGGGACTTTTGCAACTGGCGGCCGAGGGACAGGAGGTGTTACCGATCCCCTCGAATCTCAGGGATCACTCACCTTGAGTTCGGACCATTCATTGCTGTTCGCGGTCAATGGCGGCAGCAGCGAGATTTCAGTGTTCCAGGTTCATCGTTCGCACCTGGAACTGGTCGACAGACAACCCACTGGCGGGGCAGAACCAAACGCCGTCGCTCAGCACGGAGGCCTGGTTTACGTTCTGAACGTCGGAGGTAGCAGCAACGTTGTAGGGTTCACTGTCAGTGCAAACGGCCAACTTAGCCCAATTCCCAACTCCATCCGCTTTCTGACGACGAACAACTCCGAGGGCGCTTCGCTAGCGTTCAGTCCGAATGGACAGTTCCTGGTCGTGACGGAACGCGCTACGAACCACATCGACGTCTTTCAGGTGCAAGCCGATGGAACGCTCGCTCCCATCGTCGTCAACACCGATTCACAACCGGGTGCTTTCTCCGTCACTTTCGGCCCGAACGGTGCGGCCTTGGTTTCTGAAACCGGTCCCGCCGGCGGCAGCGACGCTTCCACCATTTCCTCCTACTCAATTCTCGCTGACGGAACAATCTCCCCGATCAGTGCAGGAGTTGCGACCTTGGGTAACGCCAACTGCTGGAACGCCGCTACTCCGAACGGACTCTGGGTGTACGTTTCGAACGCAGCCTCCTCGACGATCTCCGGATTTCACGTCGGAGCCGATGGATCGCTAACGCCGATCGGAGCGACTGTCTTGGGAATCAATCCGACCGGGGCTGGCAATCTGGACATCGCGGTAACCGCCGACAGCCAGTTCCTGTACTCTCTGAATTCCGGGAACGGCACAATTGGCGTTTTCGCGATTGATCAGCAAGGCGGAGCGCTGGTCAACCTGAGTGAAGACCCTGTCATCTCGTCGAAAGCCGGATTCAACGGGATCGCCGCATTTTAATCTCTGCCAAGTCGTGAGTTGCGGTAACACCGCAACTCACGTTTTCCTGTTCGCAAAAGTAAATCACTGCCCGCAAAGAAGCGTCCGCATGGCAGTCAATACGTTCGAATATTTCAACTAACGAAAAAGGACAAAACCACAATGAAGAATACGTTCTACAAGTTAATGGCGGTATGTGTGCTAGCGATGCCGCTCGCCCTGGCCGCGCAATCCAACGACAGTATGAAGCAAGACCAGTCCCAGCAGGACCAGATGAAACACGACGACATGGGCCAGGATCAGACCAAGAAAGACGCTATGGGCAAGGACGAAATGAAGGGCAAGAAAGCGAAAAAGGCCAAGAAGGACAAAATGAAGAAAGATGACATGAAAAAAGACGACAACATGAAGCATGACGATATGAAAAACGACACCATGAAACAGAACTAGTGCTTGTGCGATCGACACGGGCCAGCCGTTGCCGCGCCGAAGAGTGCCACGGCTGCCCAAGTTCCTGTGCGCGCCAGGGCCCCCGACAATCCCGTACCCCGAGGTCTACAAATGCACTCGCAAGTGAGACCTCAGGATGCCGGCGTGTCTCGAAAAGCGTGTAACTTTTGCTGGCTTTGCGAATCACATTCACACTGGTCAAACCGTAAACTCCCGCTTTCACAGTCTGAACGTTTAATCGCGTGAACCGGGGCGAATTGTGAGACTGACGCCTATGCTGGCCGTGGGCGTCTTCGCTGTCCCCAAACTCCAGAAGTCGTTCTCAAGGCGGGGTAGAGGATTAGCGATTTGGCATCCCGTATGTTTCATGGCGGTCATCTCGTGAGAACCTTCCGCGACTCTTCGGGCACCTGATCGTGGTTGTGCTGCATGGCTGGAACAACTTCCTCTCCATGGTGACGGGATGGAAAAAAGATCCGGAATACGTTGTGTATAGCGCTGCTCGCAATGACTCTGACTTGACGCGGTGAGGAGCAATGGCTGCATCAGTGGGGCGGCTGGAAAATCCAGCGCAGCAGGATTACGAACAGGGTCTGATCGAACGCATTCGGGATGGCGAGCGTGAAGCCTTTTATGAACTGATCCGGCCATACGAGCGTCGTCTCTACACGGCAGCATTTCTCGTCCTCCGCAACGAGGCGGATGCAGAAGATTGCGTTCAAGAGGCCGTACTCAAGGCCTTCACGCACATTGGTCAGTTCCGGGCAGAAGCGAAGTTCAGCACGTGGCTGATCCAAATCACCTTGAACGACGCACGCATGAGGAGGAGGAAACAGCGCACAAGTCTTATGGAACCGATCGACAAGGCCGAGGGTGACGAAGAACCTTACACACCGCGCGACTTTGCCGATTGGCGCGAAATACCTTCCGAGGCGCTGGAACGCCAAGAAGTCCGGGAGAAGCTGGCGCAAGCGCTCAACTCGCTTGGGCAAATTTACCGCGAAGTATTCGTACTACGCGATATGGAGCAACTGAGTATCGAGGAAACGGCCAGGGTGTTAGGCATTTCTCCTGCATCGGTCAAGACCCGGCTGCTTCGGGCACGCCTGATGCTGCGCGATTTGTTGGCGCCAGGGCTAGGCGGCCCATGGAGTAGCGGCATCCAGTTCGCCAAGGGGGTGAAGCCATGGTGATCACATGCGATGACCTCTGGGGCGAGATTTCGAACTATCTTGACGGTGAAGTCGGCCCTGAATTGCAGTTAGCGATCGATGGGCACCTCCGAGAGTGCAAACGCTGCGCCGCGGTTTTCGCCGGCACGCGCAATGTGATTGAGCTATACGGCGACGAATGCATGCAGCAAGTACCGACGGGATTCAGTAGCCGTCTGCACCAGACCCTCGAGAGCAGGTTGTTGCCGAACAGAAGACACTTCCTCGGTTGGGTCGTAGCCACAGCAGCCACCGCGCTCGTGGTTGGCGGTTTTGAGACAGCACGATCATCTGTTCTCAGCCGGCCTGCTTTACGTTCGAATCATGCGAAAGATTCCAACCGAGTACCTCCCGATCTGCAGGTCATTGTGGCGGAGCATGGAAAGACATTTCACGTTGCCGGATGCCCATTCATTCATGGCCAAGCTGGGCTAAGAACGATTCCTGCTCTGGAAGCCGAGCGCCAAGGCTACACACCTTGCGTCCGTTGCATGAAGAAGTACCTAGACGCCACCGCATAACCTGGCCAACCGTGGCGATCCCGCCGATTGTGCATATCCTACGCATCCGTGTGATGTCGTATTGTGCTGTTGAGCGTTCGGCAAGAGGTTCCTCCTGGCTTGGCATATCAGGCCTTTACTCAAAGGGGTGATCCTTGGGAAACCGGAGACTTCGACTCAGATGCTCTACCAGAGCGTGCCGCTTCGTGCATAAGCTGCGCGGCGAACACCCTCGACGGCGCACGCAAAGAGCACATGCAGTTTCTGGAGACCCTGCCCGTGCTCATGAGAATCGTTCGACCAACCCCTACTGACCGGCCGCAGTCGAATCACTGCCCGGCGCGAAACGTGAGTTCCGATGCCAACGCTACTGCTTTGGCCAGGGCGCTGACCCAGAGCCGGTATAACGCTAATGGCCTTGTCGTCTGGCGGCTTGAAAGAAAGTTGGCCGGCCAGAAAGGTAATACGGTCGCGAGTAGCTTCGGCATTCAAAGCGTGGGGCGCGCTCATTCCAAAGGGCGACAGCAAAGTAAATGAATTGATGGCGATCGCAGATGCCAGCGACACCATCCCCATTCCAGCGGTAGGCCCTGGAGCGGTGATCGTGTGGAAACCTCCTTGTCGACAACCTGACCCGATCAGCACACCATTTTGTCGGTCCAGTCATCTTTGCTAATTTACGTGCCGAGAACCCGGTTCCTCACTCATGTCGCAGCGCTACCATGGGATCGACCTTGGCCGCGCGGTGAGCCGGGATGTAGCAAGCCACAAACGCGACTGTCGTGAGTACCATGGCAACACCGATGAAGGTTGGCCCATCATGCACCAGAACCCCATACACCAGGCTGGTCATTACTCGGCTCATCGCCAACGCGCCGAGCAGGCCGGCACCAATTCCAATCAGTCCGACCCTCATGCCTTCAGCCACAATTAGACAGAGTACACCTCTGGGCGGCGCACCGAGCGCCTTGCGCAATCCGATCTCCCGGGTGCGCTGAGTTACGGAATACGCAAGTACGGCATAAATACCAATCGCGGCAATCAGCAGCGCCATGCCGGCGAACAATGTAAGCAGTCTGGTGTTCAGCCGCGGCTGAGCTGCGCTATTCGAGATCCACTGTTCCATTGTGCGGATGTTGGCCAGCGGAATCTCCGGATCCAGTTCGTGCACTTTCTGTCGCAGCGCCGGAACCAGCGCCTCGGGCAAGCCTTCGGTCCGAACTACCGCGTCCATGGCAAGCACCCTCAGTTGCGGCAGTCCTCCGCGCCATGGTATCGGGTAATAAAGCGCAGGCGACTGCTGGTTGAGAGCCGTATTGCGCACGTCGGCGACAACGCCAACAACGGTGAACATCGTCTTGTTGAGATCGGCCGCGCGATAAAAGCTTCGTCCAATCGGATCGGCATCTCCACGCAGCTTTTTCGCTGTGTCCTGGCTGACAATTGCAACCAGCGGTGAAGTGGGACCGTCGGCATCGGTAAAAGAGCGACCGCGCAGCAGCGGAATCGACATCGTCTTGAAATAGCCGCTGCTCACCATGCGCCAGTCAATTGCAGCAGGTGTGCCAGGCGGAAGCACCGATCCTTGGGCGATCACAGGACTGGTCGTATAGCTCCCCGCGCCGAAAGGAATGCCGCTGGACACGGCCACGCCACGGACCCCTGGAATTACCTGAATTGAATCGAGCAGGTCGTGATAGAACTGCGGCATCTGCGCGTTGAGGGGATATTTTGCAGTGGTCAGGGCCTCTTGGAAAGTGATCCGTCCGCGAGAGTCGAAGCCGATGCGCGCGTGTTCCAGGTTCGCGAGAGTACGAATCAACAGGCCTGCGCCAATCAGCAGAATTGTGGCAAAGGCCAACTCTGCGGCTGCGAGTCCTTTTCGTAGACGGGAGCGCAGGCCACCTGATGATCCGCGACCACTCTGCTTGAGTGCCGTATTCAAGTCGAAATCGGTCATGCGCCAGGCAGGCGCCAGACCAAATAACAATCCGCAGGCGACCGTCGCCGTCAACGCGAAACACAAAACTGTGGCATCCACGTGGACTTCGGGAACCGCAAGAGTATTGGGCGGCAACGTGCGATTGATGGCTCGTACCGCCCAGAATGCTCCAGCAAAGCCGATGGCGCCGCCGAGGGATGCCAGGGCAACGCTCTCAATCAACA
>DASRRV010000407.1:0-16089 GCA_035695545.1 Candidatus Sulfotelmatobacter sp.
CGATTCCGACAACTGCGGCGACGCACTTCCCGAACAGCGAAACCGAAACAGCCTGCCTTAAGAGATCATTCATACAGCCACCCACAGTCCACGTTTGCGGCTAAAGGCCAAAGTAAGACTACAACACTTATAGCTGGATTCCCGTGAACGCGGCAATTGCGGCGGTAGGCGTCGCACCCCGCTTCCGAGCAAACGAATTCCTTCGAGGATGGACCTACTCATCCGGGCGGGGAAGCCCGTTCGTAATGATTTTCCGGGCTTGATGGCGACGGGAAGCCGCCATTCTATCGGTGGCGTGGGAGGGACCTCCTCGACGGCGACTACGCGGAATCCTTCGGGGCTGGATCGGCTGCGAGGCCGGTCCCCTGCCGGAGGGGAGTCAAGACGGGTCAAGCTGACATGGGCGCGGGGCCGGGACAACTATCGTAACATCCCCATAACACTCATCATCCCGAAAAAAAGTGAAGGAAAAGCGCATGCTTGTGGCCTGTTAACGTCATTTGATGACATCGAGCGTACAATCCGCGAATGTGCCTCGAAGCGACTCGACGCCCAATGACGGCTCAAAGACAATTCCTTACGCGTCCTACCTTTATTTTCGCCGTCGCTCTGATGCTGCGATTGGCAACGTGCGCGATTTTCCTCCATGGCGGTCACCAAAGGATTGATAACAACGCCGACGAGACCGAAGGCTACGAAGCAATGGGGATCGCGCAGTCACTCGCAAGCGGCAATGGTTTTAGCCATTCCCGGCCTACCATCGAGTTTTATCCTTGAAGCGATGGACAATCCTCAGTTTTCCGGCATGCGCCAGGCGGCATTCATGAACAAGCCTTCGGTGTAGATGGCAGCACCCTGGGCACGGCCATTTTTCATGTACGACTTGGAGATAGTGTGGGGAACGTCCGGTAGAGCGTCGTGCTTCCATTTGCCTGAGTCGCTACTGTCGTAAGGTTCCCGCGGGAACCAGTGACCAAAGCCTGTTGTGGGGTCCCCACCGTTCCCGTAACCCCTGTCTGATCATAGAAGCATGAGGTGGACGAGAGGTTCTGCGCGGTCCCGCTGCTTTTGGGTCCGGCATTATTTATACAAAGAGAAGACGTGTCAATGTGAATGAATTTGCGTGTGAATGAATTTGCGCATAGGCCCGGCATTGCCCGCTCCTGAGGTTTGAGATGGTCCTCCGCTCAGTTGCCGAGACCCTGGCATTCTAGTCACCGAAGGATTAGCCCGTCGTTGCTCCGTTGCTCCCAACAATTAAGACAGAAATAGACAGCTTCTCGATACCTCCTTGCTATTGCAGCGCGAAGATTTCTCACTGAATATTGCAACTACAGTGAGCAAGGCGGTACAAAGTGCCTCTGCGATGGCTATGTTTTAATCGGCTCAGTCCGGTTCCCCCCTACCTGCTGAGGGGGGCCCGAACGCACGCTGATCCTCCAGGGTGGCCGGGCTGAGCTATGAGGAGAAGGAGTTTTCAACACCGACGAACCGGAGCAATACAATTCAAAGTGCGTCGTAGCCAACTAGCGTTACCGATTGAAACGGAGCATTGGTGGACGAGGTGCCTCCATCTGCAGCCCACGTGTATTCCAGAGTCATTCTTCTGTTCTTACTACCTACTACATTCAGCCCACATATCTCCACTTGAGAACCCATATTGCTCGGATAGATGAGAGGCGGAATGACCCACTGCATCAGTATTTTCCCGGTTCCTGACGGTCCATCGCGCAGCACAAGGAGTTCCGGTAGTGATGGATTGGATCCCCAAACATAAATGTTAGTGTAGAGAACCTGAGCGGCAATTACGCAGGTGGCAACATGTTGTCCCGTCGCAAGGGGCGGGGCGGAAACCGAAGTAAGGGTGACCGTGTCAGTGGTTTGGCTGGCGTTGGTGAGAGTCCACGTCGTGGGGGCGACAGGCAATGTTGGAGGGGTTGGGCAAAAACATCGTGCCTTGAAGTGTTCAACAAGACAACGGCCAAAGCTAGTGTGCAAGCGGCGACAAGACTCACTTTTCTCATCTTTGTCCTTTTAAGCGACTATTGTTAAGGTCAACGAAGGTCCGCGGTTCCGTCTGCTCCCGCGAGGTCAGCGCATCAAATTAGACCGAAAGATCAACCTTGTCAAGCCGTTCAAAGCATGTTTCGGAATCAAAAGCAGTGCGTTGGAGAGATCGAGTCGCTGTTGTGGACACAACAACAAGGTAAGTCAGAAACAACCGTGGAGGGCCTGCCCAAAAACCCATCCGACATCAGGGCTGCAAGTGCCTGAATCTGTTCGCACTGAAGCGTCAAAGGCTATGCCCCACGGAATCTGCTCGATTTGATCGCCGTATTTCTCCAGGCCCTTTCGCAACTCTTGGCGATATTCCTCGCCAGTGTGCGCCGAAGGGTCCTCGCCGCCGTTGATCAGAATCGTCGCGTCCTCGCGTCTGAGGCGTTCAATCTCGGAGCGCTCATCTGCAAATACCACCTCATTCGTCGCAGCACCGGGTATCACCTCATTCTCCACACCAACACTCGCCGCGGCCTGCGCGAGCTTATTGCGAATCCTGGTTTCCAGTAGCAGAAGCGCTTCCAGGCGTACGTCGGGGAAGAAGCACATCATAAACACGTCTTTGTGCGGGCTGCCGATTCGATCGATGCGGCCGTGCCTTTGAACTAGACGCATTGGATTCCAGGGCAGGTCGTAGTTGATGATGTTGCGGCACTGCTGAAGGTTCATTCCTTCTGACAGGACGTCCGTTGGGCACTTGTCCATAGGATTCTGGGTAGGATTTCCGAAAATGTCTTGGAAGCCTGAGGGCGATGACCGTCCTGTGAACGGCTGCGCTGTCCGACAGACAACGCCCTCCATAGAGAACATCCACCAACTGATCGTCGTGCTCCATTTCTGAACTCCTCCACGGTAATTTTTTGCCGGACCGGATGCCACGCCACGATGCCATCCGGCCTCTCCGCGTTCGATCCGCTTCAAGAGGTCGTTGAATACGGGACCTCCAGGAGTTCTGGCACTCCTCGCTTCCTCCTTGACCCCGGACTCCACGTACCGCTGCAGTTTTTGGCGCTGCGATTCGATGGAAAGCACTTGATGATCTCCGTCCTCGGAGGATTTCCGACAGTAGGTAAAGTATCGATTCACTTTGATGTAGCGTTTATGTTTCTACATGAAGAGCTTGCGGGATGAAACTGAAGAGGACGAACCGAGTTATATAGCTGCGATGGGCGCCGTACCCCGACTCCACGAACCGCTGCAGTTCTTGCCGCTGCGATTCAACGGAACGCATTTGGTGATCTTCGTCCTCGGAAGATTTTCCGACAGTAGGTAAAGATCGATTTCACTTTGATGTAGCGTTTATGTTTCTACATGAAGAGCTTGCGGGATGAAACTGAAAAGGACGAACCGAGTTATTACAGCGGCAATGCGTGCCGTCTGATCCGGCAAGCGCAACGCCGCGGCTGGCGTCGATGAAAGCTTGTCTTCTCCCCAGCATTATCCGCGCCGATGGGAGACTCATTAAGGACTTTCATCCGTTCCATCGAAACATTGGCTTTGACAACTTAGTAACAGTCGTTGAGTATGCAGAACACTGTTGGGTTCTGTGCGTCCTTGTACAGGCTAGCCCGAGTCTGCGGCGGTTCCGGGCTCGATCGTTGTCCCTTGAGACATTTAGTTGCGGTTTTGTGGCGGTAGGCGTCGACGCATTCGTGTCTCTAAAAGGGCCGAGCCAGCACCTAGATAGGGACACTCTTTAAGGAGGGCGTGATATGTGTTGGAGGCTGAACGTATACGCAAAATACCTTGGGTCGGAATTATTGGCAGCATTCACTGGGAAATGTCGCAATGTTATCGTCCTGTTGGTCTTGATATCACCTGCCCCGATGAGCCACGCGCAGACTGCCACGACATCGGTCCGCGGCACGATAACGGACTCCACGGGCGCAATTATTCAGGCTGCCGATGTAGCGGTCTCCGAGAACTCGATCGGATTTACTCAAGTCCACAAGACCGACAACAAGGGCGAGTACAGTTTCCAGCAGATTCCACCTGGATCGTACCTGATCAAGATTAAAGCGTCCGGCTTTAACCAACAGACCGACAAGGTCGTGCTGCTGGTGAACCAACCCTCGACGGTTAATATCTCGCTAACGGTGGGCAGCAGTGCGACCACAGTCGAAGTGGAGTCGGAAACTGCGCTGAATGCGATCGATGCCACGATTGGTACGCCGTTCAGCCAGAACCAAATCCAAAGTCTGCCATTCCAGGGAAACAACGTGTTTTCGCTGCTGTCACTGCAGCCGGGTGTACTGTCGCTGGGCGATCAATCGGCGGCAACCATGAACTCCGACAGTCGTGCGGGTGCGGTAAACGGCGCACGTTCTGACCAAAGCAACCTGACGCTCGATGGCATCGACAACAATACCCAGACGCTGGGCTACGCCTTTTCCGGCGTCCTCCGTCCGACCCGTGATTCCGTAGATGAGTTTCGAGTCGTTACGACCAGTTCGAATGCCGACTCCGGTCGCTCGTCGGGAGCGCAGGTCTCGGTGGTAACACGCAGCGGAACTAACAGCATCCACGGCAGCGCGTATGAGTACTATCGGCCGACTAATACCGTCTCCAACGACTGGTTCAACAAGCAGGCTCAGATCGCGAACGACCAACCGAATGTGCCCGGCAAATATCTTCGTAATACCTTCGGGGGGTCGATCGGTGGTCCAATCGTAAAGAACAAACTTTTCTACTTTGCCAGTTATGAAGCCGATAAAATTGCGCAAAACCAGCAAGTCATCAACGAAGTTCCAAGTGGAACGACTGCGAACCCCGGGCTGCGACAAGGATATCTGTCGTATGTTAATGGTCAGGGAACCACAACGACACTTTCTCCCACTACGATCGCCCAGATGGATCCGCACTGTTCCGGCGAGGGAACCTGTCCACTTGGTGCCGGTGTCGATCCGGCGGCGCTGCAATATTTCGCGACTCTCCCGGTGGCCAATGGCAGTCTTCTGGGGGATGGCTTGAACTTCGGTTCGTACACGTTCTCTTCTCCAACTCCGGAATCCAACATTACGAATATCGTGAAGATTGACTACAACATTAATGCCAAACAGCGACTGTTCGTGCGAGGGAACTTGGAAAGCGACAATCTGACTGGCGCCGTGACCTATCCGGGCGAACCACCCAGTACGAGCAACTTCAGTAACAACAAAGGCATCGGCCTTGGCTATACATGGACGATTACAAACAACCTAGTCAATAACCTGCGGTACGGATACATTCGTCAAGGGTTTGCGAATCGCGGCGCCTTGCATGGGGATTTCGTAAACTTTGCAAATATCAATCCTGTTACTGCGCCCACAACGGATCTCACCGTCAACATTCCCTTGCACAACATTGTGGACGATATCGGTTGGACCAAGCGAAATCACACCATTCAGGGTGGGGCCAACTATCGTCTGCTGCATAACAACTTCCAGGGGGATTCGACCGCTTTCAATAACGCGCAGGTGCAGTACTACGCTCTCGGTCAAGGCTCAATCGCCAATACGGGGCAGGATCTCGACGCATCGGCTTTTCCGCAGTTGGGCATTCCGGCAATTAACACTAACTTTGCGACAGCATACAGCAACGCGATCGCGGCGGTAGCTGGCATCATTCCAGTTGCAACGGAATACTTCAACTACCACTCGTCGGGGGGCGCCCTCAGTCCTATCGCGCATGGAATGCCCCTGAGCCGGAGCTATAAATCGAACGAACTCGAGTTCTATCTGCAGGATAGTTGGAAGGCAACCCGCAGCCTAACAGTAACTTACGGACTGCGCTACACCAGTCTGCAGACACCGTACGAAGTAAATGGACAGGAGGTCGCGCCGCTGGGAGGTCTTGACGAGTGGTTCCGTGGCCGCGCTGCGGGCATGGCACAAGGCATAGCCAACCAGCCTGATATTTCTTTTGCTGGCGCCGGACGTGCAAACAATACACCGGGCATGTGGGCCAAGGATAAAAAAGATTTTGCGCCGCGCTTTGCGGTCGCCTATTCACCGACGGGTCTGCCGGGATTTCTCGGAACACTGTTTGGCGAAGGCATGACCTCGATCAGAGCTGGGTTTGGTATTTACTACGATCACTTTGGCGAGGGCATCGTCAATACATTTGACGCCAATGGAGCCTATGGACTGTCATCGCGGGTGAACAGCCCGATTGACTTAACCACTGACCAGGCGCCGCGCTTCGCCTCGACTAGTTCCGTGCCCACCCAGATCATCCCTCCTACGGCGCCTGCGACCAGTTTCCCGGTGACACCGGGTGACATTGAGGCCCTCTCGTGGGGCGTCGACAACCGGGTGAAAACGCCCTATGCGGAGACGATCGATTTTTCGATCCAGCGGCAGATCGCGAATACCTGGACGGTGGAAGCGTCCTATGTGGGACGGCTCGGAAGGCGTCTGCTGCAGAACCTCGATCTAGCGACCCCGCTTGATCTCGTCGATCCGAAGAGCGGGATGGACTATTTCAAATCCGCCCAGCTAATGTCTGCGGCGAGCGTTGCCGGAGTACCGACTGCCTCGATGACGGCCATTCCTTTCTGGGAAAACATGTTCCCGAACATTACAGGCAATGGACTGACCGCGACGCAGAATATCTACCAGGATTTGTGGGGCCCCAGTATCGTTGGGAATGAAACTTTTCCGATTTACAGCCTGGACACAGGATCCTTCTATCCGGGTTCTGGGTTTACGCCGGGTCCGCTGAACCGTTTCTTCGCCAGCCAGTATTCTTCGCTATATGCGTGGGCTTCGGTGGGAACGAGCAGCTATCATTCGTTGCAAGTTTCGGTGCGCCACGCAATGACGCACCGCCTCCAGTTTCAACTTAACTACGTGTTCGGCAAATCGATCGATTTGGGGTCGGACTCTGAGCGCACCGACTACAACAAAGGTCAGAACTTTAGCAGCATCGTCAACGCGTGGAACATCAAAGGAAATCGCGGGCCTTCCGACTTCGACACTCGGCACGCGGTTACCGGCAGCTTCAACTATTTGATGCCCTTTGGAAGAGGCGCGAGCTTCCTTTCGTCCGCAAACCGGTTCGTAAATACAGTGATCGGAGGGTGGGAGGTTGCCGGATTACTGCACTGGACAAGCGGGCTCCCCTTCTCCGGAACCGATGGTGCAGGATGGAGCACAGATTGGGCCACGCCGAGCTTTGCGCTGGTCACCGGCCCAGTCTCTTCTGGACGCCATCATATTGTCGACGGGCAGCCGAACGCGTTTTCGAACCCCATCGCTGCATTGACGAACATAACCGCCCCGTTTGCCGGCGTGACTGGGCAAAGAAACATATTCCGGGGGGATGGCTACTTCTCGATCGACGGTACGGTCACCAAGGTATTTCGAATTACTGAACGTCAGAGTTTGAAATTCCAATGGGATGTCTTCAACACCACAAATGCGGTCCGGTTCGATCCCCACAGCGTTCAGAACAATCCGTTCAGCGCGAGCAGCTTCGGGGTTTACAGCAAGCAACTCGTCGACGCCCGGAGAATGCAGTTTGCATTACGATACAGCTTCTGATCGTTCATCTTGAGCACCAGCCGCACGCGCGCGATTCTGCTTGAGTGCCGGCTTTTGCAACGCTGAATGCAAAACTTAATCGAATGAAAGGATTAATGCTACACATGGCTAGAATGTCGCGGCATGCGGCTGCTCTGTTGCTATGTACATTCTCCTGCTGCGCGCTGGCGCAGCTCCCTCAACCGGATGGAGGAACGATGGAGCGGGGAGTGCTGCCCGCTCGATGGTTGTCGCAAGAACCGAAGTGTATGGAGATTCCGGAATGGCAGGTGCATGAATACAATCCCAACCTATACCTTCTCAGGCAGTCGCCGTGTACAGATTTCGAGAAGCCTTTCATTTTTCTCTTTTTCGGCAAGGACAAGGCCCTGCTGATGGATACCGGCTCGCGCAACGGAGATCTCACTCCCACGCTGCGCAGAACGGTGAAAAACTGGCTCAGGCGAAACGGGAGGGCGAGTATTCCGCTGATCGTGGTGCACTCGCATCCGCATGAGGATCACATGGCGGGTGATGCAGAGGTGCAGGCGATGCACGATCCGGCCATACCTGTGGAGTTTGTCCCAGCGGGATTGGAGGCGACCAAGAAATTCTGGGGAATCGAGCGCTGGCCGACCGACATCGGGCACGTGGATCTGGGAGGCCGCGTCATCGACATGGTGCCAATCCCCGGGCACAGCGACGTGAGCGTCGCATTGTATGACAGGAACACCGCGCTCCTGCTGCCGGGCGACAGCCTCTATCCGGGCCGCTTGTACGTTCATGATTTTGCCGCGTTTCAGGCGAGCACCGAGCGGTTAATCAAATTCACTGCGGGGAAGCCGGTGGCCCACATCCTTGGCAATCACATCGAACAGTCGAGTACGCCATTTCTCGATTATCCGGTCGGGACAATGTACCAGCCGAACGAGCATGAATTGGCGTTGTCGCGCGGTTCGCTGCTGGAGCTTGAGGATGCGTTGCTCTCCATGAATGGCAAGGCACAGCGGATGGCAATGCGCGATTTTTCGGTGTGGCCGGTTGGCACCGACTTCATGCCACCGGAGGCAATGAAGCAATTCGAAAAACATCAGGCGGAGGAGAAACAAAAGATGTGGGATCATTCACAATGAAAGAGTGATTCTTGCTGTGAACGATGTCGATGAGGGCCGATGCTTATGGGTAAAGCGATTTCAAAGAGTCTGAGAGTGGGCTGCTGTCTTGTTCTCGCTGCCTCTGTCGCCCGCCCCGCAACCGTCGAAAAGCCAGTGCAGAAGTCGGCGAAGACGGTCTACGACTATTCGTTGGTCGGTTTCGATAAGAAGGAAGTATCCCTTTCCAGCTTCAAGGGCAAAGTTCTGCTCATCGTGAACCTTGCCCGCCAGTCGATCTTTCACGACCAGATTGCCTTACTGGACGAACTCCAGAAGACCTACAAGGACAAGGGCCTGGTGGTCATCGGAATTCCGTCGAACGATTTTGGCGCACAAGAGCCCGGCACCGACGCTGAGATTCAGAAAACATACACTGACGATCTTCACCTGAGCTTTCCCGTGTTTGCGCGCGAATCCGTCCGCGGCACAGAACAAGCCGCACTCTATGGCTTTCTCACCGGCGACAAGAAAGGCCCAACGGGGGGCGATGTTCATTGGAGCTTCACTAAATTCGTTGTGGATCGCACCGGAAAAGTAGTAGCTCGCTTCGAGCCCCACATCGCGCCCAATTCGCCAGAGCTAGGACTGACACTCGAAGACGTTCTTTCCGGCACCTTTAAGCCTCCGGCGCAAAGGGACGATAGGGACGACAAGAAGAACGAAGCGAGAGACGGCGGCGAGGACGAAGCGCGCTGAATCACCTTCGGTAGACTACGGCTGTTTCGGATTCAGCCGCCAGACAACACTGTGCGCGTAATCCGTAAGCCAGACTGATCCGTGTCCGACTCGGATGCTGTCGCCTCCAGCGCCGGCCCACTGCTGAACCACAGTGTTGGCTGCAGGATCAATTCTCGATATTGGGATTTGAAATACGGTTGCCCACACGGAACCTTCCCCGAAGGCAATTTCTCCACCGGTCCCAGGAATACCAACCGGGATCGTCGCTATCAGTTTGCTGGTCTTCGTATCGACGCGAGAAATCGTGCCGTCCCCTTGATTGAGGGTCCAAACCGAGCCTGCTCCGACTGTGAGAAAACGCGGCAGGGGCCCAATCGGAATCGAAACGGTAGCCTTGTTCGTTTGCGGATCGACCCGAGTCAGCAGATTGTGCTCCGTGGAAGTGATCCAAACCGCGCCGTCGGCAAAGGCGGGCGCAAAAGAGCCAGAGGGAATCGCGACTTCCGCGGCAGCCTTGTTCGTTTGAGGATCAACACGCGTGAGGACGCCCTTTTTGTCGGTCGCCATCCAGACGCTTCCTGCGCCTACTGTGATGCCTCCCTCGGAATCTGCCGGGCCCACCGGAATCTCGGCCTGAATCGTCCCACTGTGCGGGTCCACTCGAATCAGGCTGTGCGAGCCGCAACTCGGGATCCATATGCTGCCGAATCCCTCTGCCAGTCCCGAGCAAGGCTTGCTGATGGTGACGATCACTCCCGGACGATTAGTTGTTGCGTCCAATCGCACCACGTGATTCACGTTCGAACTGGCAACCCACACCGCGTCGTCGGTGACGACCATCCAGTCGGGTTCGCCAGCCACCGAAAAGGTGGCTTGCTGATGAACATCCGTCATCGATCGGCGCACGCCAGGCGTATTCACGCCGGGCCGCGGTGGATCCGATGGCGTGGTTTGGGATTGGGCAACACCACGCGGCAAGAAGCTTGCCGTCAGTGTCAATGCCAGAAGAAACGAGTAGCCAGTGCTCACAGTATGGGCGGATCGCATGAATGTCGAGGGCCTCATTAATGTGCGCTTAGCATGAGCGCCGGACTGGGAAACGATAGATACGCATGCAGATTCATATCACATACAACGAAAATCGCGAGTCATTCTCCCGATTAGGGGTAGAAAGGAAACAGCATTCGCTTCTTGAATCGGACCGATAAAAGAAAATCCGTTGCCTCTTGAAACGTCCTCAGATATACGTCTCTATACCTTTGTGATTGACGACGAGGATCGGTGTAGGAGACGGCGTTAATTTTAAGGAACCTGACGCCGGTTGCGGCAGCCGGTCTTCAGGCCCCAGCTTGACATGATCAAACCAGTTTTTGTGAGTGTCGGAACGTTGTTGCTGGCGTGTGCCCTGTCGCCCCGATTGGATGGGGCGCCAGTTGGCCCGAGCGATAGTGCTCCTCTGACCGAAGGTCAACAGTTTTACAAGGACAAGATTCGCCCGATCCTGGTCCAGAACTGCTACAAGTGCCACTCCGACGATCCGCTGGGTCATTTCCGCCTCGACTCCCGTGGAGGCATCCTCACTGGCGGGAAGCGGGGAGCGGCCATTGTCCCGGGCGACCCCGATCAAAGCATTCTCATTGAAGCAGTGCGCCAAACCGGCGAACTCAAGATGCCGAAGAACGGCAGGCTCGACGACGCGCAGGTCGCGGACTTGGTGGCGTGGGTGAAAATGGGCGCGCCCTGGGATCCGAATGAGGCTGCCGAGCCTCTGGCGATTTCTCTGAGTTCGGCTGCAGCGGCTTCGTCGGCCGGCGAGGAGTTCTTCGAAAACAAAGTCCGGCCCATCTTCGCCAATGTATGTTCCCAGTGTCACGGCGACGACGCCAAGTCAGGCTTGCAAGTCTATTCTCGCGAGACACTGCTAAAAGGCGGAAAACGCGGTCCCGCCATCGTTCCCAACGATCCGGAGAAAAGCCTGCTGATTCAAGCGGTCCGCCAGACTGGCGATCTGAAGATGCCAAAGGGCGGCAAGCTGACGCCCGAGGAAGTGCAGAACCTGACAGAGTGGGTAAGAATGGGCGCTCCGTGGCCCAGGTCGAGAACCCTGGTTGCGTCATCTGGGGTCCCATTCAAGATTTCGCCTGAGCAAAGATCCTTCTGGTCTTTTCAGCCTCTCAAGATGCCCGCGGTACCGAAGGTGAAAGAAGTGTATTGGGCGAAGACAGACATTGATCGCCTCGTGCTGGCGAAACTCGAGGCCAAGGGCATTGCGCCGGCGCCTGCTGCGGACCGTCGCACCTTGATTCGCCGGTCGACATTCGATTTGACGGGCCTGCCTCCGACGCCGGAAGAGATTGACGCCTTCGCGAAGGACAAATCTTCGAATGCTTTCGCGAAAGTTGTGGACCGGCTGCTGGCCTCGCCCCGCTACGGAGAACGCTGGGGCCGGCATTGGCTTGATGTCGCCCGCTACGCGGACGACGATGTGCGCGGCCTGGATCCAAAGGGCCGCGGATATATGCCGTTCCCAGGCGCGTATGTGTACCGCGACTGGGTCATAAAGGCAATCAACGACGATCTTCCATACGACAAATTCGTGCGTTGGCAACTGGCAGGCGACCTGAGCGGTGAAAAGAATATTCGTGATGCGCTCCCGGGGACTGCTTTCCTCGGAGGCGGTCCGTGGCTGTGGGACCAGGCCGAGCCGGTTCAGGGCCGAGCCGATGAGCGCAACGAACGCATTGATGCGGTCTCTCGTGGCTTGCTTGGGCTCACCGTAGCTTGCGCCCGTTGCCACAATCACAAGTACGATCCGATTTCCCAGAAGGACTATTACGCACTGGCAGGAGTTTTCGCGAGCTCCACTTACAAGGAATATCCCCTCGTCTCTGAGGTCAAGGTGGCATCCTGGCACGAAAAAGAACAAAAGCTCCTCGACCTTGAAGAAGAGCTGGAGAACTTCACCAAGTCCGAGACCGAACAGCTCTCCAACATTCTCGCCGCGCAAACATCGCAGTACATGGTGGCCGCGTGGCGAGTGATTGGGAAACCGAAAATCACGGTCGATTCGGCTGCCGACAAGGGTCATCTCGATCCTGAGTTACTCGATCGCTGGGTAAAGTTTCTGGCTCAGCCCCCCAAGTTTTATCCCTACCTGAAAGATTGGCAGGCCATGATCGCGGCAGGCGGGAAAGAAGAAGACGAGGCCAAGGCACTGGCCGACGCGTTCCAGGATCTCGTCCTGCGGGTTGAAACTGCCCAGCGTACGATCAAGGAGCAAAACGACGTCATCAAAGCGAAAGCCGACGTCAAAAAGCGCTCCCGCCGCGATGCGCTGCCCAACGAGTTTGAGACTGACGATCAGTTTTGCCCCGGATGCAGCCTCGAACTGAAGACCCTGCCCACGGAACAGGCAAGCTTGTGGGTTGATCTCTTCATGCGCTCGCTGAACTCGGACGAAGACAAGCCAACGCCTGGCCTATTTGTCTTTTTCGATTGGGGGCTGAAACGCCGACTCAACGCTGACTGGAGAGACCACATCAGCAGCCTCGAGCACCAAATCGAAGCACTGAAAAAGTCTCTCGACCCGCAGTATCCCTTCGTTCATGGATTGTCCGATAAGCCTCAGCCGGTCAACATTGCGGTGAACTTGCGTGGCAATCCACATAACCTCGGAGACGAAGTGCCGCGCCGGTTTCTTGCCGTGTTGAGCCCAGAGCCTGTGCAGCCGTTCCCAGCGGGCAGCGGACGCTTGCAACTGGCAAACGATATCGTCGACAGTCCGCTCGCGACCCGAGTATTCGTCAATCGAGTCTGGAAGTGGCACTTCGGCAGCGGGATCCTCGGCACTCCCGATAATTTCGGCTTCGCGGGCGAGCGGCCAGCGAATCCGGAACTGTTGGAGTATCTCGCCGCCAGCTTCCGGTCGAACGGCATGTCCCTGAAGAAACTGCAGCGCGAGATCATGCTGTCGGCCGTCTATCAGACGAGCGCCCAGGAATCCAAGGAAGCGCACGAAAGGGACGGCAGCAACCGGTTGTACTCGTACTTCAATCGGCAACGGCTGGATGCGGAATCGATTCGAGACTCAATTCTGTTCGTCGCCGGCGATCTCGATCTGAAAGACATCGGCGGGCCCTCGAAAGACTTCAGCCCGGAGAATGCGCGCCGTGCGGTCTACTGCAAGGTGAGCCGCTTCCGTCTCAACAACTATCTACAGGTATTCGACTTTCCCAACCCGAGCTTCACTGCGGAGCAACGCTTCTCCACTAATGTGCCGTTGCAGCGCCTGTATTTCATGAATAACGACTTCGTTTACATGCAGGCGGGAAAACTGGCCGAGCGCGTCTTCGAACAGCCCAACGACACCGCCCGGATTGAAGAGGCGTATCGCCTGCTTTTCGGGAGAGCGCCCACTCCGCAGGAAATCGCGGCAGGATTGCGCTTCTTGCAGACCACTCCGGAGAAACCCGGCAACACTGTAAACGGCGAACCTGTGACCGCATGGCGCGAATACACACGCGTGTTGCTCAGCGCCAACGAGTTTGAGTTCATTGATTGAGTTCGATGATCAAAAAATGAGTGATTGAAGACAGAACTCTGATCGCGCAGTCGATGTCGAGGGAGGTTGCATGATTCACATTCCGAGTCCAAGACCGATGAACCGCCGCGAAGCGCTCTGCAAGATGGGCGCGGGATTTGGCATGCTGAGTTTCGCCAGCTTGATCGCTGACACTTTTGCCCACGGTGCCGATAGCCCCGCCACCAGCCCGTGGACGATCAAAGATCCCAAATTCAAGTCCAAAGCCAAGCACGTAATCTTCCTCTTCATGAATGGTGGCCTCTCCCAAGTCGACAGCTTCGATCCAAAGCCTGTGCTGGAAAAATACGATGGCAAGCCTTTGCCCGGAGAGACGCCGCAGCACGAGCGCAAAACCGGCGGACTTATGAAGTCGCCTTTTTCTTTCAAAAGGTATGGCAAGAGCGGCATCGAAGTCAGCGAACTTTTTCCGAATATCGGCGGATGTATCGACGACATTTGCGTAGTCCGTTCGGTGTACACCGAGATCCCAAATCACGAGCCAGCGCTGATCATGATGAACTCTGGCGCGAATGTAGCCGGACGCCCGTCGATGGGGTCGTGGATTACGTATGGCCTGGGTACCGAAAACAAAAATCTACCCAGTTTCGTGGTTCTGTGTCCGGAAGTGCCCACCACCGTGGGTCCGCCGCTTTGGAATTCGGCATTTTTGCCGCCCATGTATCAAGGTACATACGTCACAGACGATGCCAAGATGAAAGATTTCGACCCTCAGAAGTTGATTCCTAACATCCACAACGAGATGTTCGACCTGAATCAGCAAAAGAAGGAACTCGATCTGGTGACGGAGTTGGATCGGTTGAACATGGCGTCGGCAAACACACATGATCCGCAGCTCGAAGCCACGATCTCTGCTCTGGAAACGGCTTACCGCATGCAAACTGAAGCCCCTGATGTCTTCGACGTCAGGAAGGAAACTGACGCTGTGCAGAAGTTGTACGGCGACGGAAGCACAGCACGCGGCTGCCTGACCGCGGCGCGTTTGGTCGAGCGCGGTGTTCGCACGGTCCAGGTTTACTACGCTAAGGGCGATCCTTGGGATCACCACTTCGATATCCAACTTCATCGCAAGACTGCGCACGATTCCGATCAGCCGTTCGCAGCCTTGATTAAGGATCTGAAATCGCGCGGACTCTTCGACGAGACTCTCATTGTTTGCGGCTCGGAGTTTGGGCGAACGCCCGTAGTGGAAATGGGCAGCGGCTTTATGGGCGGCCAAACCCATAACGGCCGCGACCACAATCCTCACGGATTCACCATGTGGCTGGCCGGAGGCGGAGTAAAGGGCGGCATGACCTATGGAGCGACCGATGATTTTGGCTGGAAGGTTGTGGACAAGCCCGTGCACGTCCATGATATTCATGCCACCATCCTCTACTTGCTGGGAATCGACCACACCAAGCTCACATACCGCTACAGCGGCCGCGATTTCCGGCTTACCGACGTCTCGGGGGAGGTAATCCACGACATCATTGCTTAGGGAGTTTCCGAGATAAATGAGTCGCGCAAAATTCTCGATAAGGGGAGAGAACGCTTGATTCAGTTTCGTTGGTTTATTGCTGGCGTAGCGATTGTCGTTCCACTTTCGGTGCTCACCGTTTCATCTGCTCCGCCGAAGCCTCAGACGTTCACTGGCACCTTGGGCGACGCTGTCTGCGGAGCGAAACACACCATGGAGGGCGACGAACTCCATTGTCTTCGTGTGTGCATTCAGAGGGGATCGAAGTATGACCTGGTTGTCGGAGACAAGGTCTACGTCCTGGACATCAAAGATCAATCCATCACGGAAGCGCTCGACAAGTTGTCGGACCACCCCGTGAAGGTGAAGGGTGAAGCCAACGGTGACACGATCGAAGTCGAGTCGGTCGCGACAGCGAAATAGGCCACAAGCATCGAAGAAGTCGATTGTGAGCAACTGAAATTCTAATTGGTGCCCGCGCCGTCGTCTGTGGCCATTACACTTCTATGAGAAGGTCATAAAAGTCAAGGCCGACGTGGCGGCCCTCCATATTTTTTTTCTCCGACATCAACGACGCTGCGTACGGTGGCGTGGAGAGCTGTCAAGGGCGCCGGTTTTTGGCGTTCATCTTGACCCTTG
>DASRRV010000408.1:0-50711 GCA_035695545.1 Candidatus Sulfotelmatobacter sp.
CAGCTGTGAGGCTGCTCAGGGCCTGTACTATGGCTAATCGTCGGGTAGGAGTGGGGGGCCGTGAGTCGGCGAAATCCACAGTCTCCTCGCCCAGATCAGAAACAAGGAAGCGACCATGTCGTCGCTGGCGTCTCCCGTGTAATCGCACGAAATTCAGGGCAAGTGTGTACAGCCATGAGGTGAACTGAGCTTCTCCCCGGAAACTGCTGAGTTTATGGAATACGTGAATGAATATGTCTTGCGTCAAATCTTCCGCATCAGACACGTTCCGCGTGTGGCGCAAGCACAAAGAGTAGACTCTGTGCCGATGCAATTCGTACAGTCTTCCCCATGCGACTGGGTCGCCATTCTGCGCTCTTTGGATAGCATCTTTTTCACACATGGCTGTACTCAACCTTGAGCGCAAATCGAAATCGACTGACTCGACCTCTGATCACTTCTCGTGCCTCCGGATAACGCTCACCTTACGTGGTCACGTGGGCTCACACGTGAATCATTCATCGGTAGGGAAACATCTAGGGCAACGAGAGAAAACTGTCATTAGTAGCAGAAATGGTTATGGACCCATATTCGGCATTAACCTTGAGGTGGCTGGCCTGGATTTATTCCTCAACCGGTAACAAGCGTAATAGGAGGTATGGGCAAAGCTACTGGTCGGAATCACGGGGAAGCCTGCCCCCCGCTCCGATGTCGAAGTTGTAACCCTGAGTTAGGGCTCGTGATATCAGCAGATTGCAGATGAGAATGATTGCTCAGAGAACAGAAGGGTGACCGGTCAACCATGAACGCATCCAGTCTGGAGTTGAGCCATGCCGCACTTTCGCGCAAAGAGCGCGTGATGGAAGTTCGCAGAAATGAGGAGAGGGTGCCTTTCTGTCCCAGTAGATTGGCACCCTGGTGGGCTGTGTATCGGGCAGGAACTACAGGGATCTTAATGAGGCCTCGGCAGTTGCACTACTGGAAGTTCTGCCAGCAAAAGCGCTTGCCGGTGGATGCGTCGGCGACCGTTCCTGACCTTAATTCTCTGCCGATCAGCCGAAGACGTACCGCGGTGCAGTTCGGACCAGAGAGGCAAGTGGCACAATGGCTTTGCGCTTTTCGAGCCTATCACCTGTCAAGGTTTACAGTGTTGTCAGCAGCGCCACACAATCTACAGTTTGTCTGTTTCCGAGCACAGTGGTCCCCGAATGGCGCGTTCGTATGCGTCACTCACTTGCCTCAAAGAGGGACGCACGCATGATCTCGGAGAACTCGATTTCAGATCTAGCGAGGCTGATTGATGCTTGCGAAGTGTTCTAATCCTTCCTGTGATGCTGTTTTCCGCTATTTGTATGACGGCAGAGTTTTCGTCCTGGAAAATAACGCAGCAGTTGGGCCGGAGACATTCAAGAGGCCGGAGTATTTCTGGCTTTGCAAGGGCTGCTCGTCGAAGATGACGCTTCGCCTGGGGGAAGACGCCCCCGTCGTAGCAATGTCGCTACCACACGAGATTCAGGAGAAGGCTGATCGAGCTGTCCTCGATTCACCGGATCGAAGGGACGGGATCACACTGCGGAACATAAGTTTTCCGGAGCACAACGGCGTCCGACGCAAAATCGCGCACTCCGCCGCTTGAGTCGTCGATGACTAAGAGCGATTTGCTGGCTAACGTCTCCTGCCGCCACCGCGCATTCGGGCACCCCCGGAACCGCCCATAGAGTTGAAGTTTTGCGTGCGCGTGGTTCCCTGAGTCCGTTTCTCGTATTGGTTTTGCATCGTTGGTTGCGGTCTGTTGACCGAGTCCCATCCACTGCCGTTATTGACGGACCAATTCCCGCTATTCCGGTTGTAGCGGTAGACGCTGCCGTCCTTGCCGGCGTAGACATTGTTCTTCCCCGCGGCAATACCCGCATTTGTGTTGGTGTTGTAAGCAAACCCGCCGCGGCCGGCTGTCCCCTGACCAGAGTATATGTTTCCAGCGTAACCGGCTCCGCCACCTGCAACAATGCCGGTATTCGGGTTATAAGTAGCGGCGCCGCGATACCCGGCGGTGTTCCCCGTGTAAATATTAGTGTTGTAGCCGCGCCCTGCGACCGTCGACCTTCCGGTTTGGTTGTTATGGTACCCGCCGCGGGTTGCAGCACCATAGTTGCCCGTATATGGGTTTGCCCAAGCTGCGCCTGTACGGGAGTACGCGGTGTTGCCCCAGACCCCATACACGTTGGCAGCGGCAGCGCCACCCCAAGCGCCCCATCCGTAGTACGGGTACCAGCAACACCCGTAATATCCCATCGGTCCCCACCAGGGGTAGTACCCGGGATAGTAGGAATAGCCGTAACCGAACCCGAAACTCCAGCCGGAGTCGGTCGTGTAAGTGAATCCAGCGCCAACTCCGTACGTATAGGGCCAGCCGTACCACACTGTAGATCCAATGTAGGGCGGGTAATACCATCCAGTGCCGTAAACCACTGTATTGGTGTTGGCTGAAACCACCGTTCCGTAATACCCCGGTGTGTAACCGACGTACACCACCTCCGGAGTAGAACTGTACACCTTCACATACGTGACGTAGTGCAACGGCGAACTAGGCGGGATATCGTAGATCTCCGCCGGCACTGAATCGGCAGCGTGCCACGGGCCTTGAGGTGTCGGCCCCTCAAACCACACTCCCGCTTCGACACAGAAGTATTGCTGGTCCGATACCTTGATTATGGGCGCGCTCGTATTGTTCGCGTACTGCAGCGAGGTGCCCGGAATGGGCGCGAACGTGGGCTCTCCGTCATACTGTACGGTCAGTTTGGCCTCGGAGCGGGTGATCGTCGCCGTCTGCGGAATCAAATTCGCAATAAGCGCCTCTTTAGACTGAGCTGTGCCAGGCACTGACGCCAACACCGTTGCCTTGGGATTGTCATCCGGAATTTTCGCAAAATCCGCAGGCAGTTCATTTCCGTTGACGAAGGTCCACGGACCATCGAGGGAAGCACCTCTAAACCAGCGGCCCGATATCAGAATGTAGTACTGTTCGTTAAATCGGAAGATGTTTCCGTTGGTGTTGTTCACGTATTCCAAGCCGGTGGTGGGAATGCGATCGTATTGTGCCTGTCCTTTGATTTCGATCAGTTCGGCCGGTTCGAAGGAGACGAACACGATCGGAATGTCCGCCTTCTTCCCGGCTTCTTTCAGTGCCGCCGGCTGTGACGGCTTGCCCTCGGGCTTCTCAGCCAGTTGCTGGGCGGCGAGGACCTCTTCTGTTTTCTTCATCTCAGCTGGCAGTTTCTCGACTCGCTTCCAGGGTCCTTCCAATTTCTCTGACTGCAGCCACCAGTCCTGTACACGCAAAAAGTAAAGTTTCTTGTCTTGCAGGAATAAGATGCTGGATTTGGTATTGATTACCTGTTGCAGTTCGGTGTCCGGAAGCGTGCGCAGCTGCGGCGTGCCGTCGACCAAGACGAGCAACGACGGCTTGGTCGCAACGATAACCCTGGGCGGGTCGTTCTTCACTTCGACGGTCTTAATGACCTCGTTATCGAGATCGACCGCGGCCTGGAGCCGGTCAAGCGACACGGTCTTGGTCGCAGCGGGCAATTTCGCTTGCAAAAGGCGCATCAAAGCAGGCTCTTTGTCTGCAGCAGTCGGAAACTTCACTTTTGTGACTTTCGCCTGGTCAAGTGTTACCAACCGGTTGACCTTATCTACTTCCGTCCGCGCCTCGAGCCAGACCACCCCATATTTTGCGGCGTTATCCTTTCCGCCTTTCAATTCGACGGCGGAGTAGAGATCAATTCGATTTCCCTCCCATTTATCCACCTGTGGTTGATAGATGGTAAAACGGTCGTTATCGCTGGTGAATGTGCGTGGCCACCCGTTGTCGGCTCTACGGGCGACGTGCTCCATCCCAGTCTTGGTCGCGCTGGGGGCGTCAGGGAGTGACTCCTGCGCGCTTGCGCCACTGAGCAAGGCGACAACCGACATTGCGAATATCAAACGGACTGAGCTCTTGCCCTGAGGCACGCGCCAATTCATATGCAACATAAGTTCACGTCGAGTGCAGTGATGCGCTCCGATGGATTAGGTACTAAGACAGTGAGGATTGAAGAGCTCCGCATTCATGTTCTCCGAGTTGGATCGTCATAGCCATTAGCAAGTACGGAGCACTATGAATGATGTGTCTCTATACGTTGATCGGAGCCCATGCCTAGGGCACGGGACATGGCTCGGCCCCCCAGATTTCCGTGGCGTACTCTTGGATTGTTCGATCGCTTGAGAACTTTCCGGAACTGGCAATGTTCAAGATGGCCTTGCGCGCCCAATTATCCTGGTCGGCATACAACTCGAGCAGCCGCTGGTCCGCCTCCAAATACGACTTCAAATCCGCCAAATGCATGTAGTAGTCCCCGTGAGCCAACAGCGTATCGTGGAGAGCAGCGAAGACCTGGGGTTCGTTTCGACTCAAGTGGTCGCTGGAGATCAGGTCGAGCGCGGCACGGGTCTCGGGTTCGTTGTCATAGTGCCATCGCGGACTGTACCAGCCTCGGCTTTCGGCGACCTGCTCTGCCGTCAGGCCGAACAGGAAGAGGTTTTCCTCGCCTGCTTCCTCCGCCATCTCGATCGTGGCGCCATCGCGAGTACCAATGGTAAGAGCTCCATTCATCATGAATTTCATATTGCTCGTTCCACTGGCTTCGAATCCAGCCGTCGAAATCTGTTCTGAGACATCGGTTGCGGGGATGAGCTGCTCGGCCAGAGAAACGTTGTAGTCGGTCAGAAACACGACTTTGAGCCGGCCTTGCACCAGCGGGTCGCCGTCAATCGTACTTGCAAGATTGTTGATGAACTTGATGATCAATTTGGCCAGTCGATACGCCGGGGCCGCCTTGCCGGCGAAGAAGAACGTGCGCGGCGCCATTTGAATATCCGGATTCCCTCGCAGACGGTTGTACAAAACGACGATTCGTAGTGCATTAAGCAATTGCCGCTTATATTCGTGGATGCGCTTAACTTGACTGTCGAAAATCGTATTTGGGTCGACGGCCACGCCGGTCGCCGATTTAAGCCAATTCGCAAACTGCAACTTGGCCTCATGCTTGGCCTTGCGGAAAGCACTGCGGAATTCCTTGTCATTGGCAAGGGGCTTGAGCTTGCTCAGTTGGCTCAGATCGGTGATCCAGCCGTCGCCAATCGCATCGGTAAGGATGCGTGCAAGTGGCGGATTTGAAAGCAGGAGCCAACGTCGGGGCGTAACTCCGTTCGTCTTATTACAGAAGCGCTCCGGAAACATTTCGGCCAGATCTTTGACAGTCGTCGTGCGGAGCAATTCGGAGTGAATGGCAGCGACGCCGTTTGTACTGTGGGCGCCAACAATTGCCAGGTTTGCCATTCGAACCTTGCGGTGCGGTTCTTCCTCAATCAGACTTATGTTTGTCGTGCGCCTTTCGTCTCCGGGAAAGCGGTCACGAACTTGGTCCAGCAGGCGACGGTTAATCTCGAGGATGATTTCGGAATGCCGCGGTAACAGCCTGTCGAACCATGCCATCGGCCACTTCTCCAGCGCCTCTGGAAGCAAGGTATGGTTCGTGTAAGCAAGCGTCTTTTGTGTGATGTCCCAGGCTTCATCCCATCCCAGGTGAACTTCATCGAGCAGGGTTCGCATTAATTCGGGAACCGCCAGCGCGGGATGCGTGTCGTTCAGTTGGATGGCGACTTTTTCCGGGAACTTCTTCCAGTCATTGTTGTTGCGCCGGAAGCGGCGCACCAGGTCGGCGAGTGAGGCGGCGACCAGGAAATACTCCTGCACGAACCGGAGTCCCTGGCCTATGCTGGTTGAGTCGTCGGGGTAGAGCACCCGGGTTATCGATTCGGCAGTGAGGCTTTCTGCCAAGGCAGCGACAAAATCTCCGCTACTGAATTCCTGAAAGTCAAAGTAATCCGGCGCCGCTGCAGCCCAGAGACGTAACGTATTAATCGTTTGTCCGCCGTAGCCAACGACCGGGCGATCAAATGGGATGCCTATTAGGGTTGATGGCCGATCAGGTATGGCGCGCAAGCTTCCGCCATGCAGTTCGAAGGAACAGTTCAGCTTGACCTCTACTGCTTCGTTTAGACGGACGACCTCCCAGGGGTCAGGGTTACGAAGCCAATTGTCGGGCTTCTCTACTTGCCATCCATCTTGTATGGATTGCTTGAAAATCCCGTATTCGTAACGCAGGCCGTATCCCATGGCGGGAAGATGTAACGTGGCCATGGAATCGAGAAAGCAGGCAGCCAAACGGCCCAATCCGCCGTTTCCCAGTCCAGCATCGGGTTCCTGCTCGACTAAGTGCATCCAGTCGATGCCGTTTTGCGCAATGCTCTCCCTGGCAACGGGATCAAGCAACAGGTTTGCGATGTTGTTGCTCAGCGAACGGCCAATCAGAAATTCCATCGAGAGGTAGTAGACTCGCTTGGGATTCTCACGCATGTACGTCTCTTCCGTGTGCACCCAGCGCTGCGAAAGTATGTCCCGGACTGAACGGGCGAAAGCTTCGAACTGCATCCGGGCGTTCGCAGTGGCATGAGCGGCGACAAAGTCAAAGACGAGATGGCGTTCATACAGCGCATTACTTGTTCCCGAGAACTGAACCGGCCCACACCCGTACTGCTCGATGAGCCTTGAAACATCCTGGCTTGCCGTTGGCATTGCGACGACGCTGGCGGATTTGCCTGATGGGCGCCCTTCAGCCTTGGTCACTGGATTTGTGCTCATTGTTAATGTCCTTCTTTGCTGGTTAATACGCTCACGTTCTCAGCGCTGCATTCGGCGTGGCGGCTCAATTCATCTTGACCAAGTCCATTGATCGACATCAGGACGATCCACCCCATGTTCATAGGCGTAGTTCTGACATTCGATCTGGGTATTTCGCAGAATTTCTTTCGCATGGGCGCCGCATGCCTGCAATGCGGGCACCCGATCGATCACGTCCATGGCCAAGCTGTACCGATCGATCTGGTTTTGAATGGCTAGATCAAGCGGCGTGTTGATGTTGCCTTTCTCCCTGTAACCGTGAACGTGCAGGTTTCCGTGGTTGGCCCGTCGATAGGTCAAGCGATGGATCAGCCAGGGATAGCCGTGGAAGTTGAAGATGATCGGTTTGTCCTTGGTAAACAGACTGTCGAAATCGCGATCGGAGAGGCCGTGTGGGTGCTGGGACGAATGGACCAGCCGGTAAAGATCCACCACGTTCACGAAGCGGATTTTCAGTTTGGGGAAGAACTCACGCAGCGTAACGACTGCCGCCAGCGCTTCTTTCGTGGGAATGTCGCCGGCGCTGGCCATCACCACGTCTGGTTCTGAACCTTCGTCGTTGCTTGCCTGCCGCCAAATGCCGATGCCTTTCGTGCAGTGTCCGACGGCCTCGTCCATAGTCATGTATTGCAGATGCTTTTGCTTGTCGGCCACAATGACGTTGATATAGCCGGTGCTCTTCAAACAATGATTGGCTACGCTGAGCAGGGTATTTGCGTCCGGTGGCAAGTAGATTCGACAGACATCTGGGCTCTTGTTAACGACAAGGTCGAGAAAGCCGGGATCCTGGTGGGTGAACCCGTTGTGGTCCTGACGCCAGACCGTCGAAGTAATGAGCAAAGTGAGAGAGGCAATGGGCGCGCGCCATGGAAGTTCCTTAGACATCGCGAGCCACTTGGCGTGCATATTGAACATCGAATCGATTACATGGACGAAAGCTTCGTAAGTGGAGAAGAAGCCATGCCTGCCCGTTAAGGTGTAGCCTTCGTACCAGCCCTCCAGAGTATGCTCTGACAGCATTTCGAGAACTCGGCCGTCTGTTGACAACTCGCCCCCGTCGGCGTCCTCAGGCAGATAATCAGCTAACCACAACTTCTTGCTCACCTCGTAGATTGCATCCAGCCGGTTCGAACTGTTCTCGTCAGGGCAGAAGACGCGAAAAGTCTGCGGGTTTTGGCGCATAATGTCGCGCAGGAATTGGCCAAGGGGGCGGGTGTTTTCAGCCGCGATTTGTCCTGGTTTATCCACCGTGACGGCGTACTCGCGAAAATTGGGGAGGCGTAAGTTCCTCCGCAGCGATCCGCCATTCGCGTGGGGGTTGGCGCTCATACGACGTGCCCCTGTCGGGGCCAATGCCTTTAACTCAGGGATTAGACGGCCGCTTCGATCGAACAAATCCTCGGGATGATAACTGCGCAACCAATCTTCGAGCAGCTTCAAATGAGTTGGATTCTCTCGCACGCCCGCCAAAGGCACCTGGTGAGAGCGCCAGAACCCTTCCACCTTGTGACCGTCTACTTGCTTGGGGCCGGTCCAGCCTTTCGGGCTGCGCAGAACGATCATCGGCCAATGTGCCCGGGTTGCCCGGCCACTCGTGCGAGCCTCTTGCTGAATCCGTCGAATCTCAAGGACGCACTCCTCCAACGTTCCGGCCATCTCTTGGTGCATCAACTCTGGGTCGTCGCCTTCGACGAAATGGGGCGTCCAACCGTAACCCCTGAATAACTGGTCCAATTCCTCGTGCGATATGCGGGCAAGTAGCGTTGGGTTATTAATCTTGTAGCCGTTCAGATTCAGAATCGGCAGCACCGCACCGTCGCAGATGGGATTCAGATACTTGTTGGAGTGCCATGATGTAGCCAAGGCTCCCGTTTCCGATTCTCCGTCGCCCACCACAACCGCGACGAGCAAGTCCGGATTATCGAAGGCCGCGCCGAAGGCATGAGACACGCTGTAACCCAGTTCACCACCCTCGTGAATGGAGCCAGGCGTTTCTGGAGTGCAATGGCTGCCGATACCGCCAGGAAAGGAGAACTCCTTGAAGAACGCTCGCATCCCTTCGATGTCTTCGCTTTTACTCGGATAGATCTCCGAATAGGTTCCCTCCAGGTAAACCGGTCCTAACACGCCAGGAGCGCCATGTCCGGGACCAGCAAGGAAAATGCTATCGAGGTCGTATTTCTTGATGAGACGGTTCAGGTGAACGTACGTGAAGCTCAGGGCTGGACTCGAACCCCAGTGGCCAAGCAATCGATTCTTAATGTGCTCCGGCTTCAGCGGTTCGCGAAGTAAGGGATTGTCTCCCAGGTAAATCATGCCCACGGCGAGATAATTGCACGCCCGCCAATAGGCATCGATCTTGCGCAGTTCCTCAGTCGACAGCGGGTGCGTAGCACTGGATTTGACCCCGCCCGTCCTTCTTGATTTCACATGATGGCCTGTTGCTCCCATGACCCCTCCAATTGACGTTATCTTTGATTCGAGTTCTTCGGGCCGGCCTTTTGTGGTCAGATCTGCAGTTGCTGATATCGTTCAAGTCGTGCGGTCACGTCTATTCGAATCGACTCCGTCATTGGCGCTGCCGATGCCTGATCTGCATTCGGAATCGTGCCAAAAGGATGGTATTTTGAGGCCCTCCTTCCGTGAATCAGCCTGTTCCCTGGCAGATCACCTGCGAGGACAAATGTGCCGCACATCTGGGCGCCGTACACTCAGAAGAACTGGACAGAAGCAATTTTCTTTCGGACGACACTTTAGGTGAGGCTAAGGATTTCCACGCGCGAAGCCAACTGGCAGGAGTGACAGAGAGTACAAGAAAGGAATGTATCGGGCTCGCTTTGTGGCATCTGTGGCTTCCTTGCTGCCCCTAAAATGTGAGCCTCAAAGCCAGCTGTCCCACACGAGCATTTACCGACGTACTCGTGATGACGCCAAACGTCGGTGATGTGAAGTTCGCATCAGGGTTGGCAAATTGAGGATGGTTCAACGCATTGAAAAACTCGGCGCGAAACTGAAACTCGCACTTCTCGCGAGGCCAAGTCGAAAACAACCGTTTGGAGACTGCCAGATCCATGTTGGCTTGGGGCGGTCCATCAACGAGTCCAGTTGCACTATTCCCAAATCCCGTTCCGATGCCATCTGCGCCAATGACCGGAGGAGTCGTAAAACAAGAAGCATTGAAGTAGGCATTCAATTTGGATTCGATCGGGCTTCCTTTTACCAATTGACTCTTCCCGCAGCTGCCGGTCAGCTCTGCCCTGTCCTCACTTATGCCATAGATGTTATTGGCATTCGTGTCGGCTATCGTCAACGCAGTGCCAGACTGGATGGTTATGACGGTGCTCAGACTCCATCCTCCCAGCATGGCATGCCCAAGTCCGGCCTTCGGGCTGGGAAGATCCCAAATCCCGCTGAGTACGAATCGATGAGTTCGGTCGAAGCTGGCTCGCCCCCATCGCTGGCTTGGAGAGTTTTGGTCCCCAAGAGTCAAAGCGAGTCCCGCCGAGCTTCCGTTGATGTTGGCTCCGTCAGTATCTAAGGTTTTAGAGAAGGTATAGGACGCAAGGAACCGGAGCCCATGGCTCATTCGCTTTGTTATGCTCAGCTCCAAACCGTTGTACCAAGAGATGCCTTCCGACTCCACCATATCGAGAGAATCCGCCGGTATACCAAGAATCGGCACGCGCGATGAAACATTGGCGAGCGTGTCAGAGATTGCACCCCTGATCGGATTATCTGGAGAGGCCTGTAATGCCTGATTAAGAGATCGCACCCGTTGCAAGTGCGTGCCACGCGTTCCCACGTAGCCGGCCTCTACCAATATGTCTTTCGCAAGTTGTGCCTGAAGGTTCAAACCAAACTGCTGAATCAAGGCTGAACGAAAGTTGGGAGGACTGGCGTAGATGGTTGTAGACGAGGTGGGAGAGTATGGGGGAAAAAGTGGAAAAGAATCCGCGGTGGGAAAAGGCTGAGCAAAAGGCATTTGGAATGTCGCTGCGTTGTTGGTCGCACCGACGGCGACTCGAAGTAGTGCGAAGGGAGAGGCACTGGCGTTTTGAAAGAAAGCCTGGCCGGTTGGGCGAGAGAAATACATTCCATATCCTCCCCGAACCACGAGACGACTTGTCGTCGGCAGAACCTGCCATGCGAACCCAAATCGGGGAGCGATGGTGTTTTGTCCATCGCCGCGGTTGGCAAAAGTATTGCCCGAACGAACCACTCCAGGTGGTGGAACCCCTGGAAAGTTGGAGGCGACAACATAACCAGCAACGCTTCCTTCCGGCGGAGGATTGGGATCTGCCTTCCTGATGTCAAAACTGGAGTTTCGACCGAGATCGTCCCCGAAGTGACCCAACCATTCATAGCGTAGATCCAGATTGACCGTTAGCGACTTCCGAATTCGGTAGTCATCGTGCACGAACAATGAGCCCTCCAAAACTCGGTACTCGCGATCAAACAGGCCAAAATCGTCCAGGGAGGCGAAGACATTGCTGAAAGTACCGGTCCCATTGTCAGTGGCGCTCAGCCCAAGAAGAAAATCTGGCCAACTCAAGAACTGCACAAATGACCCGATACCGGGATCGGTGAAGTTATCCTGGAGCCGGGTGACGGATCCGCCGATGCGGAAAGTATGAGCATTGTGGACAAGACTGAAATCATCGCTCAGCACGAAGCTGTTTTGCGCGAAACCAAGAGGAAATGCCGAAGAAAACGCAATTGATCCGAGTATGTTCAAATTGGGGAGTTCATCCGTCATGCTCATTTCCCCCTCATTCACGCCAACATCCGACCACTTGAAAGGTGCGTGGCTCTCTGTACGGCCTGTCGTGCGAACGAAACCTGCCCTTAGCTCATTCAATACACTGTTATCGAAGATATATGTGTGTGCGAAGGTAAGAACTCTGTAGCCGGAGTGGTTTGGGCTGGAAAACCCAGGGATGTTCGGCGCTGGATTGTAAGCATTCCCGGGGAAGGTGACTGTCTTGTCGTCGTTGGCTGAGAAAAACCGGGCTGCGATTCTGCTCTTCGACGAGACGGAATAGTCAACATTTGCAAGGAACTGATCCTCATCAAAGTTACAGGGACGCGTGAACACGGAAAAGCCTTCGCTGGCGAAGGGCTTGGACGGATCGAGGGTATGCGGTGTCGGAATCAGGAAGCTGCCGTCGGGCAGTTTGAAATTCAGCAGTGCCAGAGCGCTCGGATTGATATTCGACCCGTCGGATTTGATCGCGACTCCGCCTGCGACGCCGCTCATGCCCCCAAAAAGAAGGCCTAACCCGCGAGGCGATCGGTCATTGGTTAAAGGTGGTGAACTTAAGCTGGCAGTACACGCAACCCGCGACTGGCCTGCTGCCACACCGTTTACCTGCCGCGTTCCCTGGTATGAGCCAAAGAAAAGTAGCCTGTCTTTCTTGATGGGGCCGCCAAGCGATACTCCGAACTGGTTCTGCTTGAGGTTTTGTCGGGGTCGACCGATTTGATTGAGGAAATAGTCGTTCGCATTCAAGACATCATTGCGGAAGAACTCGAAAATTGCCCCGCGAAAGGCGTTCGTACCTGACCTGGTGAGCACGCTGACATTCGCACCGCCGTAGCGTCCGTACGAAGCGTCATAGAGGCCAGTCTGTACTTTGAACTCTTGAATGGCGTCTGGATTTGGAAGTGGAATACCGCCGCTTCCAGCCCCGCTACTCTGAACGTCGCTCACACTGATTCCGTCTAGCTGCCAATTGTTGTCGTACGAGCGTGCCCCGTGTACGAAGATCCCGTCATTGGAACTGGCGATCTGCGAAAGCGCGATTCCCCCCAGCCCAAGTTCTCCAGCATTGAACACGCCGGCATTCACGCCAGGCGAAAGTCCGGCGATCTGTGCGAAGTTTCGCGTCACGAGCGGCAGGCCGATCAGCGCAGTTTGATCAACGACCCTCCCAAGTGCGGAACTGTCTGTTCGAGTGAGTGGGCCCTCAGAAGAAACTTGTGCCTGCTCAATGACAGTTGCGAGCCGAAGGTGGACCTCGACGCGCTGCGTTTCCGTAACGGTGATATGGATTTTGCTCATGGTTAAGGGAGCCAAATCCGCGCTACTGACCCGAAGACTATAGTCGCCAGGTGGCAAGAATAAGAAGGAGAACCGGCCATCTGTGTCTGAAGTTGCGGACCGCGATTCGCCGCCGGCCAAGTTATCAAGATGCAGGATCGCTCCGGGTACGACGTACCCGGAAGGATCAAACACGACGCCAGCCAGCGCACCGGTCGATGCTGTCTGGGCATGAGTGAGATTCGAGGGAGCGAAAATGAAGGTCAGTACCAGATACAAAACCAACCTGGGGCGAGGTGCCCTGGGGAATGACACCGGGAAACCGACCGCCATCCGAAGCTCCTTCACGCAGGGTTCTGTCTTACGATTTCCCGACCTACTGCCGAGCACTGATGTGCACAGTGGCGTAGAAGCGAAGAGGAGGATAAAATCGTCGCGCCAAACTGGGGACCTGTCAGAACTTACAGTGGGCTGGGAGGCAGCATAGGACTAGAAGTTGGAGGCTGTCCCAGTTAAATTCTCACCCTCGAGTCTTGTGTGCTGACTTCGCCAAACAAACAGGGGCGGCGCGTCGGGAGCCCTGGATCGAAATCTACGATGCCATGCAACTTGGTCTCGCCGCTGATCAGGGACAGAAGAGCGCGGCGACGAGTGCTCGCGAGTTTGCTGCTCTTTTTCTCCGCCTGCGTACTTCCGGTGAGTACAGAAGGCCAGGTCAAGCCGATCCGACGCGTGCTTGTTCTCTACGAAATCGGTCTTTCATCGCCCAGCGTCTCGGTCTTGGATCAAGGGATTCGTTCCGTATTGGAAGACTCTCCTTTCCAGATCGAACTGTACAGAGAATACCTTGAGACAACACTGTTTCCCGATCCAAGTGCGCAGCGGGACATTCGTGAGGGATATCTCCATAAATATCGGGATCGCAAGCCTGATCTGATCATTGTCCTTGGCATATCTCCGCTCAAATTTGTTGCCGACATGCACGAAACCGCTTTCAGGGATGTCCCTGTTGTTTTCGGAGGCACGTCGGCAGAGCAAGAGAGTTCTCCCAATCTCGGTTCGCAATTCACGGGCGTGTGGGATACGTTGGAGCCTGAGAAGACTTTAGACGTGGCCCTGCGACTCCAGCCCGGGACCAGCCATGTGGTTGTGGTGGGGGGAAAGGACGCTTTCGACCTGGAGTTGGAAGGGTGGTTTCATGACCGACTGCGGAGTTACGAATCGTCGCTCGATTTCAAGTACATCACGGATGCGCCGATGCCGCAGTTGCTAGATACTCTCCGTCATCTACCTCCCCATACCGTTGTTCTAATGTCACACATTGGGCTGGACGCAGCGGGAACTCGCTTCGTCGGCGCATCCCAGGCGGACCCGATGGTTGTCGAAGCATCCAATGCCCCGGTTTTTGGTCCTTCGGATGTAGATCTGGGACATGGCGAAGTCGGAGGCTACCTTGACAGCTTCGCCTCGCAGGGTAGGGATATCGGAGAAATGGCGACTAGGATTCTTAAGGGTGAAAGCCCGAAGGATATCCCAGTCGTCAAAGGAACGAATGTTTACATGTTCGACTGGCGGGCGCTGCATCGCTGGGGGTTCAGCGAAAGCGATCTTCCGCCCGGCAGCATTGTGCTGAACCGAGAGCCCACGCTCTGGGACTCGTATAAATGGTACATCGTCGGCGGGGTTTGCCTGTTATTCGCACAGACATCATTGATCGCCGGACTCTTGTGGCAACGGGCGACCCGCAGAAAAGCTGAAGCCGAACTGGCACTTACTTACGATCGACTCCGCTTGGCGGTGGAAGCTGGAAAATCCGTCGGTTGGGACTGGGACATCAAAACCGGACAAGACCGGTGGTTCGGCGACCTCCAAACCATGTTCGGAATCCCGTCGGACGCCTATAACGGGCGCGTCGAGGATTTTCGTCGCCGGATCCATCCGGAGGACCGGGAACTTGTAATGAGCGCTGTCGCTACCGCCAGAAAGAGCCATAGTCCCTACACGGCGGACTTCCGCGTCGTTCGCGAAGATCAAGCCGTCCGTTGGGTTACAGCACGGGGAAAGTTCTACTACAGGAATAGTGGCGAAGCTGAACGGATGGTCGGCATGGCGCTGGATGTTACCGACCGCAAGCTGGCGGAGACGGTTCGGTTCAGGCATGCGGCGATTGTGGAGTCCTCTCCTGATGCCATTATTTCTACGAACCTGGAGCGGGTGATTCTGAGTTGGAATGCCGGTGCACAACGGCTCTTTGGATATACCGAGGCTGAAGCGATTGAGCGGCCGATTGAGATGCTCATTCCGGCGGATCATCCAGGCGAGGGGAACTACATTCTTGGCAGACTCCGTGATGGCGAGTGCATCGAGCAGTACGAAACGACACGGATTACGAAAGCAGGAAAAAGGATCGAGGTGTCGCTAACCATTTCGCCAATTCGGGATGGGACTGGCAAGACCGTGGGATACGCAACCATCGCACGCGATATTACCGAGCGTCGTCGGGCCGAGGCAGCGGTAAGGGAGAGCGAGGAGCGCTTTCGTCTGGTCGCCAACACCGCACCTGTCATGATCTGGACGTCGGGTACCGACAAGCTGTGTAACTACTTCAACAAGCCCTGGCTCGACTTCGCGGGCCGCACTCTCGAACAAGAAATCGGCTATGGCTGGGCGGAGGGAGTACACCGCGAGGATCTTGACAGGTGCCTGAAAACCTACACGGAAGCCTTCGACAGAAGAGAGCTGTTTGAGATGCAGTACCGCTTCCGGCGGAAGGATGGAGAGTACCGGTGGGTCTTGGATATCGGTGTGCCCAGATTTAAGCAGGACGGTACCTTCGCCGGGTACATCGGATCCTGCCTCGACGTGACTGAGCGAAAACTTGCCGAGGAAGCGCTATCCATGATTGGCCGCAGACTCATAGAAGCTCATGAGGAAGAGCGCACCTGGATTGGCAGAGAACTACACGACGACATCAATCAGCGACTTGCGTTGTTGGCTGTTGAGTTGGACCTCTGGGGTAAGGAAGGGTTGCGATCAAATTTCTCTGACCATTTGAGCCATGCACAGAGCCGAATCACAGAGATTTCCAAGGATGTGCAGGCCTTATCTCATCGGCTGCACTCTTCGAAACTCGACTATCTGGGATTGCCCGCCGCAGCCAGAAGCTTCTGCAAAGAGCTGTCTGACAAGGCTAAGGTAGAGGTGCAGTTCAGTCCCTCGGCGGTTCCATCGAGCCTGCCAAAAGAAGTTTCACTTTGTTTGTTCCGGGTTTTGCAGGAAGCGCTTCAAAACGCAACCAAGTATAGCGGAGTCAGAGTTTTTCACGTGAATCTGCGCGGGATTCCTGACGGTCTGGAACTAACTGTGTCTGATGACGGGATCGGCTTCGATGAACACGATGGCTTCTCGCGGCAGGGCCTCGGATTGATCAGCATGCGCGAGAGACTTCAGATGGTACATGGCGTTTTGGACATCAGAACGCACCCCGGACGAGGAACCACGATCTCTGCACGGGTTCCCCTACGAAGGGTTGAGATGCAAGCAAGGGCCGGCTAAGACAGTTCGTCCACAATTTGATTGTCGCGAGTTGCGGTCATTCTTACGCATACGTCGTCTAGTCATCGCCTTTGTATGAAGCAGGAATACGAGATCAACCGCTCGTGCTCTTTCGTGCCTTAGCAGCATCAATGCATGGATGCACGGCCCTGCGCGCAGTCTGTCCCCTGATCACCCTCAACTATAAGAAACTTCTGCTCTGTCACAACTGCCAGTGTGTGAGATTGCTGTTGTCATTTAGAACTGCCCTAACACTCACGTTGGGGAATACCGCGTCAACTCCGATGGTCGGGCCACAAGTAAGCGGAGGAACACGTCACGCTGGCGATCTCATCAGCTGCAAAGGAGAACGGCATGGCTGCAACTGTACTCGAAACGCCCTCGACACCCAAACAGAAAGTCCAAGACTGGACGAAGCCAGCGGCAATGGCGATCCCGAAAGAGGGATACCTTAGCCTGATGAAAGGGAGATACGGGCCGGTATATCCGCGAACTCCGGCCTGCTATGGATTCACAATCATCGCGAAGATCAAAGCGGGAAGAGAGGACACGATCCGTGCCTACGGCAAGACGATCGAGAAAGCGATTGAGGACATGCCTGATGCGCTTGAGACTCTCAAGCTGCACTACCTTCGCTGGGTTCTCTTTGACATTGGAAAAGACACCTACTTCATGTACCAGGGAATATTTGATACAGATTTCGACAAGTACACCGAGGACGCAGTAGCCCTCTTCAAAAAGGTCGGAGTAAACACGGTTTTCGAGAACCTTGAAGGCTTTCCCGAGGACTGGAAGACGAACGTGCCAGCATTTGTCAAGTTTGTGCGTGAACACCAGTGCCCGAGCTTTTTGGAGTATGGCGAGTATCCCTACGCGACCGCCGACGAAATCAAAAAAGCACTGCAGCTCAAAGCGAAATTTTCCGAGATGCTCGACTTGATGCAATAGATACGAGCTCCCCCAGGAGCCACAGTCCCTATGGCAATCTACAGTCCTCCACTCCCGAAGAGCGTCCAGTTGCCAAGAGCGGATGTCACGGCACTTGAATTCGACGATCTCCAACATTTTCTGATCCATCGCTCACCGGCACTTGCGGCGAGATATGAGTTCTTGACGTTTCGAACACCGTCGGCAGGCCGCGCCTGGTTGAGAGGGATAAGCGAGAAAGTGACCACGGCAGCTGCAGTCCGATCGGGCCAGTTGGATGCAAGATGGGTCACGGTGGCCCTTAGCTGGAACGGCATCCGAGCGCTTGGGTTGGACGATGATTCCCTCGCGAGTTTTCCCGAAGAATTTCGTCAGGGAATGGCCGCGCGAGCCGACATCCTGGGCCTGACGGGTGCAAACCACCCTGAACACTGGACAGGTGGCCTGGCAAGCGCCAATCTTCATGCCATCGCGATTCTCTTTGCTCGCGACGTCCCGGAGCGCGAGCGATGCCGCAGGGAGCACGAGAAGTTTCTATCGCAGTGTGCGGGAGTAGAAGTGCTGTCGTCTTTGGACCTGGAAGCCATTCCACCCTTCGACTATGCACACGAACATTTCGGTTACCGTGATCGTCTCTCGCAACCGGTGATTGAAGGTACGGGAGAGGCGCCAATACCCGGCTCTGGCCCAACCCTGAAGCCAGGCGAATTCTTTCTTGGATATCCGGATGAAGAAGGCACCAGTGCCGAACGGCCGCAACCTGAAACGCTATCACGCAATGGTAGCTATCTGGCGTACTTGATGATGGAAGAACATGTAGGAGCATTTCGCGACTTCCTGCGACAGCATGGCGAGACACACGACGAACAAGAGTTGGCGGCAGCAAAGCTCATGGGTCGATGGAGAAGTGGCGCCCCACTTGTCCTCACCCCAGAGAAGGACGATCCCGAACTCGCAGGCGACCTTCAGCGCACGAACGATTTCGATTACGGAAAGATGGACCCACACGGTTACGGCTGCCCGCTAGGCGCGCACATCAGACGCATGAATCCACGCGACACGGCAGCGAATATGAATCGCCGAAAGATGATCCGGCGCGGTGGAACCTATGGCCTGCCCCTACCTGAAGGAGCTCCAGAAGATGGCCAGGAGAGAGGTATCGCGGCTTTTATCGGCTGCGCGAGTCTGGTGCGCCAGTTCGAGTTTGCGATGAATGTTTGGGCGAACGATCCCAATTTCCACGAACTAGGTAATGAGCGGGATCCGATTTTCGGTACACAGGACGGCACATTTGACCTGACGATCCCCAAGCGACCCATCCGAAAAAAGATCAAGGGGCTGCCCGCGTTCACTACCATCCGAGGCGGCGCGTATTTCTTTTTGCCCGGCATAAAGGCGATTCGATATCTTGCATCGCTAACTTAGGGTTCCTGAGAAGACGTCTCTTCTTACGCAGAAAGGCAGGCCAGCATGAGCACCGCTCCTCAACCGCCGCGTACATACAACCAGAACCACGTTCCGCGAAAGTACACCCCGGGCAAACGGAAGATTTCGATCTACTGGACGTGGAGTTATCCATGGGAAACTAACAGGGACACGACGGATTTGGACAATCGTTTTTCGACCATGACCGAAGTGCGGAGAGTTGCCTGGCCGGCGTACGAGGGAACGGAGTGGGATGAGAAGCACTTCCTGCAAGGCATTGCTGGCACTCTTGAGCTATTTCACCGATCCACACTCGCATTTCAGAAAGTTGCGGGTGAGGCGACGGGGCATCCGGTTGCAGTATTCCAGCGAATCGATCAGGCCGGGTACAAGCTTCCAATCGACGATCGAATTCTGTCGGACACGGATACGCTCATGGTGTTCGGTCTTGACCACCTGGTTTCGGAACAGGAGGCCGCTCCGGAGGAGATCGCAGCGATCCGCAGATGGCTGGAGCGAGAAGGGACTTGCCTGTTGCTCGGACCCCACCACGACGTGGGATTTACAGAAGATCTAAAACAGAGGCAGCAGGAGTATTTGCACCATGGGGATCCGCTTGTCCCTCGTCAGCAGCGCTTCGGACAATACACACGTTCACTGATGAAGGGACTGGGGGTGCCAGTGCTGAATCAGTTTGGACTTCGTCCGGCCCTCGTCAAAGGAACAAAACAGATCTCTCCTCTCACAATCAACCGAGATCTGGATGAGTTACAGCTACTCAACGGCGTCACCACGTTTAACTTTCATCCTCACTTGCCACACTACGCGTTGACCTGTGAGGACGCAAAATCGATTCGCGTCCTCACGCGACAGCCTATCGATCTCGAACGGCCGCATCCTTTCGTCGAAGCGGGCAACACTGAATTCAACTCGTGTATCTGGATGCCGCCAAATACCCAGCGGGCAGGGCACATCCTACTGGCCGACTCAACGATCTTCACTACGCTGTTTGGTGGCGTCGAGTCGTTGGAAACGTTCTGGAAGAACCTTGCGACCATGCCGCTGTCAACCGGCGTCCGTGCCAAACAACCTCAGGCTGTCGCTTGATGTGGCAGCATGACCGGCACCGACCCGGAGAGGTCAAATGGAGATCCTAAGCAAGGCAGTCCCAATCACGATGTTGGCCTTCGTGCTTTCAAGCATGTTGTCCATGGGGTTAAGTCTCACAGTGGGACAAATCCTTGTTCCCTTGCGCAACTACAAGCTAATTGTTCTTGCCCTGCTGGCGAATTTTGTTTTGATGCCGTTTGCGGCTTTTTTCATCGCCAGGGTGCTCCAGTTGGACCAACCACTTGGTATCGCCTTGATCTTGCTGGGCACAGCTTCTGGCGCGCCGTTCCTGCCGTTATTAGCTCGAATCAGCAAAGGGAATCTGGCGTTCTCCGTGGGCTTAATGGTGTTGCTCATGGTTGTGACGGTTGGATACATGCCGCTGGTGTTGCCGCTGATGCTCGAAGGAGTCTCCGTCGATCCGCTGAAGATAGCCCGCTCGCTGATTTTCCTGATGTTACTCCCGCTCGGGATAGGACTTCTGGTGAGAGCGCGCCTGAGGGCACTAGCCGCGAAAGCACAACCTTCTCTCAGCCGATTGTCCATTCTGAGCCTCGCTTTGCTGATTGCGCTCTTGTTGATAACCAACATTCAGAACGTGCTCAGCCTTTATGGCACGCGTGGGGTTTTGGCCAGCATCTTCTTTATAGCTGCAGGCTCGGGAACCGGATGGCTGCTGGGCGGGCCTCAGCCAGACACTCGAGGAGTCATGGCACTCGGTACCGCACAACGGAACATCGCGGCAGCACTGGTTGTAGGCGGCCAGAACTTCAACGATCCAAGAGTTATCGTGATGGTCGTTGTGGTTGCGATTGTCGGACTACTCCTGCTGATGCCATTGGCGCGGTACCTGGCGAAGGTGTCTCAGCTGGCAAGCGACCGGAGTGCAATCGCGTCGCAGCTTCAGTCCTTGGAGCAACCCGCAGCTGATGGAGCTCGGCGCGGCTTGTGAAGCGAAGTGTTTCCCGCCCGAACGCCGTGCCAATCTGCTTGTTTGCTGCCATGTGCACAATTGCTCTGCCCGCCCTATCCCAGGTCAGGGGTGTATACCCGCTTGGTATGAGCGCAACTAACTCCGGGGTAACGCCCGAAGCCGGCATCTCTTACGTTAATCAATTTTTGTTCTATTCGAGAGATCAGGCAAAAGGGCCGAATGGGGAGGTCCTAGCTACAGGTCAGAACTCGGTAATGATGGACATGAACAGCCTGGTCTGGGTCAGTAAAGGAACAATCGACTTTCTTGGCGGTCCGCTGTTTTCCATGTCAGCGACAATCCCGATCGCCAACAACTCGCTCACCTCGGACACTGAGGGAGGAATCAGCGGTGGTGGCGGGCTGGCTGACTCGTATTATCAGCCGTTCATTCTCGGCTGGCGCCAAGAGCGCGTTGACTTTCGGGCCGTCTACGGATTTCTCGCTCCCTCCGGGAGATTCAATATCGGCGCAAGCAACAATGTCGGCTCTGGCTACTGGACGCATGCCTTCTCATCTGGCCAGACTTTCTACCTCAACGCGAACAGAACAACCGCAATCTCTGCGTTCCAGATGTACGAGATTCACACAACTCAGCAGGACACGCAAATCCATCCGGGGGACACGCTAAACCTCGACTATTCGTTGACCCATGTGCTGTCATTGCGACGCGCTTTGAATCTTCAACTCGGATTGGTGGGATACGAACAGTGGCAGCTTACTGACAAAACTGGGCCGGAGATCACTCCCGCCCAGTCTTCTGCGCACTACAGGGTCAATGCGCTAGGTTTCGGATCGAGTTTGATTTTGCCGGAACGTAAGGTGAGTGTGGGCATCAAGTACTTCAAGGAATTTGAGGACAGGTCAACATTCCAGGGATATTCATTTCAGATCACGGCCAGTATCAAGTTCTAGTATGAGTGAAAGCCGCAAATGCAGAAACTAATCAGTTGCATCTTGATTGTATTAAATCGCAATCGCCCACTTCGGGCGCTGCCATCTTCGGCTGCAGATTGAACGGTGATCTGTGACCAGCAACGGCGGGGCTGCTAAAGAAATCTCCAGTCCAGTGGCAGTCGATTTGTGGGACTTGTTTCTAGTCTTTCTCTTGATATTCTCCCGGAACATCATCCTCGGGCACTTCTAGGGTGTGGACTTCTCTCTCGTCGGCGTCATCGGCGCTTTCCACGCCAGCAACGGCGCCTGCCTCGAATGTATTCCCCTCCTCCAGCAACTCATCGACACTCTCCGAGTCGGCACGTTCGACTGCGGACAGTCCTTGTAAGTCTCCCGATTGCCCCGCTGAACGAGATCTCCGTCCTTGGAGCGCAAGTGCGTCGGTATCCAGCATCTGAGCTTCGCCGGTCGCTCGTCTCTTTTGCGCCGCCGGGGTCTTCGCGGAACCCGTTCTCTCTCTAGATGCCTTTGGTCTTGCGGCCACCTTTTTCAAAGTGGACTTCTTGTTCGAGGCTCCCTTTGCCGCCCCTTTCTTTCTGACCGCCCTCTTGATTGACTTTCCCTTTTTGCCGGTAGTTTTCAAGCGTCGTGAGTTGTTCTTCTTAGATTTCTTGTTCATAGCCGCAGTGTACACCGTGTCAACCACGCTCACAAAACCGCGATACCCGACAGCGATTCTTCTTTAGCTTCTAGGAATACTCGGTCGCAGAGGCTCGGACCGATTTCCTCGAAGAGGTATCCCGACACCAAGGTCAGTCAGTCCCAGATGGCGATCTGGGCGGCCGAGCGTTAATGATACTCGCCAGTCGATGGAGGCTGAGCGCGATATCGTTTTGCATTCCACCGCGCAGACTAGAGGCGCACCTCGAGCAGGTTTCCGTCGAACACAATGTCCTTCTGCTCCTGCAGAAGCTTGACATCGATGTTCCTTCGCAGCGGAGGGAGCATGCGCGAGCCTGGCGCGAGATTCACGGTGAGCACGCGTTTCGCGTCATTCCAATTCAAGTGCAGCCCCATCCATTCACCTTTGCGGTAGTTGAAGGAGCGGCCGTCGTCTTCGTAGATTAGAAATGAGGCATCGGCGCCGGGATAGATTGAAAGTGAGAGAGGATGCTCCAGGTTCTCTCCTGTGTGTTGTTTGACCGGACCGAGTGGCAAGAGCGTTCCGGCACGCACATAAAGCGGCAGCGTCTCGAGGTCAACTGGGCGGTTGATTTCGCGCCCTCCCTCGACGACGTTGCCAGTCCAGAAGTCATACCAGTTGCCCCGCGGAAGATAGATGGGGCGCGAGGTTGCTGCCTTCTCCACTACCGGGGCGACCAAAATATCGCGGCCCCATAAATACTGGTCGGAGCGTGCGACTGCAGTTGGGTCATCCGGATAGTGTAGCCACAGGGCGCGCATTACCGGCACGCCGGTAGTCGCGCATTCGCGCACGGCGCTATAGAGGTAAGGAAGCATCCGGTAGCGGAGTTCCAGGTATTTTCGGCAGATCGGTTCAACCTGTTCGTTGTGCAGTTGAGTGGCATCCGGAACAGAGGCGCCATCGTAGTTGCGAATCTCGATCGGACCGGGGTCGCCAGTGTTCCAACCCCAAGGCAAACGCAACTTCCAGGTGCGGCCGTGAGAACGGAATAACGTGCAGAACGCTCCGAACTGAAACCAGCGCAGGTATAGCTCGGCTGTGAATTCCTTTGTCGGCACGAAGCCGCCTATGTCTGTACCCCAATATGGAATGCCGGTCAGCGAAGTATTGATTGCGATCGGGACTTGCGTTTTTAGCGTCTCCCAAGTCGAGTACACGTCACCGGACCAGAGAAATGACGCGTAGCGTTGCATGCCCGCGTACCCATTGCGATGCAGAGCATAGGCGCGTTCATTCGGCCGATCGATCTGCGGGCCTTCCCAGTGCATGCGGTTGCGCACGAGCCGCGATGGGATGTCGAGTGGGTCCCCTTCGTCGGGCCACCAGCCGTCCACGCCGAGCGCGAAATTCTTTCGGTGAGCATCCCAATAACAGCCAGCGTCTTCCTCGTCAAATTTCGGCAATTTGCACGGATCGTGAACCGTTCCGCGGAGCTTATCGGTCAGAATCACGTCGTGGAGCACGACTCTGAAGTTGTCTTTGTGGAGTTCGTCGATCATCTCCTTGGGATCAGGAAACACGCGAGAGTTCCAGGAGAATGATCCATTCTCGCTGTTCCAGCCCGAGGGGCAGAACCCGGTACCCAAATAGATGAGCGCGTCGCAGGGGAGTTTTTTCTCGCGAAAGGTCTTCGCCTCGGCGAGTACCTCTTCACGACTCGCGAGCGTCCGATGCGATTGCTGATAGCCGAGGCTCCAAAGAGGCGGCATTTCGGCGTGGCCGGTCAGTCGCGCGTACTCGGCCATAATCGTCGCTGGGTCGCGTGATGCCACGAAGAAAACGTCGAGAGGCGAAGCTGCGGTGGATGGCTGAAATTTGCCTTGCGGTCCTGCGAAATCGAAAGTTCCGAATGGCTGGTGGATGAACATCGCCCATCCCGCAGTGCTGAGGATCCAGGGAATAGGAACGCGACCGCCGTGAGTCGCCAGGTGATAGCCGCCCTGCCCACTCACCATACGATCAGTGGAGCCGCGCCGATCAAATTGAGGTCCGCCTTCTCCGAGACCCAGAAGCGGCGAGTTGCCCGTTGCGAAGGAAACGATGCCTGTGACATGGTCCACCTCGAGGCGCTGGATCGTGTCGCCCTTCGCCGTTGTGATGGTCAACACAATCGGATCAGCAGAGACATGTACACTGAGGAGGCCAGCTCCAACTTTTCGGGCAGACGCATCGCCCCGCAATCGTGCTAGGGGAGTTCCCCAAGATTCCCGCACCAGCGATCCATCAAAAGGAATGGGAACGGTATGCCCACCTCGGATGGGAAGAACCGTGAGCCGGACGGTATGCTCGCTGACCGAGGCAATCTGGATCTCGCGATCCGGTGAGGGCTCAGCCAGTAGGGCGTTCGCTCTCGCTACTCCGCGGGGCAAGGCCAGGGCCGCGGAAGTTGCCGCTAAATGTTTGAGTAGTCGTCGCCGGTTCCAGCGGTTGGTCATAATTGTCTGCCTCAGTCGCGTGGTCAGGTATGAGAATCGTCCCGTGCTTCCGGCGGGATTGCTGCGAAGCGTTCCGATGATATCGTAAAACTGCACAAGACAAGCATAGGTAAACGATTACTGAATAGCGCTATAATGCGTACCCAGTCCCAACCCACCGGAGGAGATATGGCTGAAACGAAGAAGATATCGCGCAGGCAATTCGTGACGGCGGCAGCTGCGGCAGTTGCGGTTTCATCCCTGCCAGCCTCACCTGCCTTTGCCGTTACGAGTGGCGGAGCGAACGCTCGCGCAGGAGTTCCAGCAGCACCTCTCAGTGACCCGACGTGGAAGGACCAAGGCGTGGAGAATCTGGCCAAGTCTCCGCACGCTAAACTGCGCGATATTCCGGTGCACGCGGTCACGATTCAGAGTGGATTCTGGGCGCGGCGCCGGGAGATTAATGTCACCAAGAGTATCCCCAGCATGCACGATCTGCTCGAGGCGAACGGAAGAATGAACAACTTCCGCCGCCTCGTCGGAAAGAGCACCGCTGCGCAAAGCGGTCCTGTCTTTTCGGATTCCGACGTCTACAAGTGGACCGAAGCAGTTGGATTCGTGTTGCAGTCGGGCGATCGCCCGGAGCTGCGGGCCATGGCTGAAAAACTTATTGACGAGGTTGTGGCCGTCCAGGAGCCCTCCGGCTACTTGAATACCTATTACCAGGATGATCGCAAGTCGCTGCGCATGCTGACGCAGACGCAGACGACGGGTCACGAACTCTACAACATCGGCCACATGTTGCAGGGTGCAATTGCTTACTACCGCGCGACGGGCGATCGTAAATTGCTCGATGCAGGCATTCGCTTCGTTAACGATTTTCTGTTGCCGAACTACGGGCCTGCGCCCAAGAAAGCGATCGCCTCCGGGCACCCCGAGATTGAAATGGGACTGATTGAGCTGTATCGCTTTACGGGCGACAAGCGTCAACTCGACCTGGCTGGATACATTCTGGAAGGTGACAAACGCCTCGAGCTTCCGGAACGCCGCACCATTTACATGTTCAGCGGCACTCCCTTTACGGCGAGGACCAAGCTGGAAGGGCATGCAGTTCGGGCGATGTATGCGTGCTGCGGCGCGACCGACTACTACATGGAAACTGGCGACGAGTCTTATCTAAAGACCCTGAATACGCTGTGGAACGACATGACTTCTACCAAAATGTATGTCACGGGTGGTGTGGGATCGCGATCGGATGGCGAAGCTTTCGGCGATGCCTACGAGTTGCCGAACTTCCGCGCGTACGGAGAAAGCTGTGCCGCCATCGGCAATATGATGTGGAACTGGCGGATGCTGGCTGTCACCGGAGACGCCAAGTTTACCGACGTCATTGAACGTGCGCTCTACAACGGCATTAATTCCGGGATGTCGCTTGACGGCGTGATGTACTGTTATCGAAATCCGTTGGCGTTCGATCCGTCGACCGGCGATAAAATCCGCAATCCCTGGTACGACGTCACCTGCTGTCCGCCAAACCTCGAACGCACATTCGGATCTCTTCCCGGATACTTCTACAGCACCAGCAACGACGGCGTTTATGTGCATCTGTACGATAATTCTCAACTGGACTGGCATTTGGAAGATGGCACAGGACTGAAAGTTGTGCAGAAGACGAACTATCCCTGGGATGGCAATGTCGAAATTACCGTTACGCCAGCGCAGCCTTCGGAGTTCACGTTGTATCTGAGAATTCCGGGATGGGCGGATCACCCTCAGGTGATCGTAAACGGCAAACCATTGCCGGGAGCCAAACCCGGCGAATATCTGGCCGTGCGACGCCCTTGGTCGCCAGGCGATGTCATCCACTTGCAGGCAGAAATGACGCCACACGTGTTGGAGGCGAACCCTCGGGTGGCTGACGACACCGGTCGCGTCGCGCTTCAGCGTGGTCCGCTGGTTTATTGTTTGGAGGGACTCGACCAGCCGGATGGCGTCTCTCTGAGCGATGTGGCGCTGGAATTAGGAAAGCGGGCGGAGTCCGATTTCCAGAGCGAATTCAAGAGCGATTTGCTGGACGGAGTGGTGGTGCTTCACCACGGCGGCGTGGCATATGAGAACGGCGCATCGCGAAATGTTCTTTACTCGCGCTATAGCGGAGGCACTTCGAAGACCCGCAGAGTTCCGCTCACGTTCATTCCTTACTACGCGTGGTCAAACCGAATGGCTACTACGATGCAAGTTTGGACTCCTTTGCTTACATCTTGAAGGGGCCATCGACTCCAGAAGGGCCGTGGGGAGTGCAGGAGAGCAAAGTTTGAGGGAGGGGATTGTTGCGCTGGCGAATTGCTGTCCTGGTAAGCATTGCGATCGCCATCAGCTATCTGGATCGGCAGACTCTTCCGGTCGCCGTCAGTGCAATCGGCAAGGACATTCCGCTCTCCAATCAGCAGTTCTCAACGCTGCAATCTGCCTTCCTGTTCTCTTACGCATTCATGTACGCCGGCGGAGGAAAGCTGGCCGACGTTCTCGGAACAAAACTTGGATTCACGCTCATCATGTTGTTTTGGTCGCTGGCATGTGCCAGTCATGCCCTGGCCGTGAGTTTCGCCATGTTGATGGTGAGCAGGTTTCTGTTAGGCACGGGAGAGGGCGGCGGCTTTCCGGTAGCTACAAGAGCAGTTGCGGAGTGGTTCCCGACTAGCGAACGCGCGACCGCAATGGGGATCATCAACGCTGGAACTTCCGTTGGAGCGGTCGTCGCTCCTCCGCTGATTGCTGTGATTTTGAGCTACCTGAGCTGGAGATGGATCTTTCTGGTCGCAGGCGGAATGGGTCTGCTCTGGACGGGTTGGTGGAGGCTTTCGTATTTCTGTCCGGAGCATGCCGGCGGAGTGAACGACTTGGTTGTGGAAGAGACGAAACCCTCAGTGGATTCGGAGGGAATGACCAGATTGCGATGGATTGATTTACTGCGGATCCGCGAGTCCTGGGGACTCGTGGTCGCGAAATTTCTCAGTGATGCGGCTTGGTACTTCTATCTCTTCTGGCTGCCGAAGTATCTTTACGACGCTCGCGGCTTCAATATTAGGGGAGTCGGCATGTATGCATGGATTCCGTCGGCGGGGGCAGGAGTGGGCTGTCTCTTGGGCGGATGGTTCTCCAGCTACTTGGTGCGTCGCAATTTCACGCTGGGGGTGGCTAGAAAACTCGCCCTAGGGCTGAGCGCGGGAGTGATGCCGTTCATCATTCTCGTGCCGCACGTCGCGGTTTCGTGGGCAATCGTGTTATTCAGCGTTGCATATTTCGGGCAGCAATCGTGGTCTACGCTGGTGATGGTGCTGCCGACAGACCTGTTTCCGAACCGTGTCGTTGGCTCGGTGGCAGGGTTAGTGGGGTTTGGCGGCGCGATGGGCGGGATTGCTTTCGGACAAGTGGTCGGATATCTATTGGACCGGGGTTTCGGTTATGGCTTTGTGTTTTCTCTCGCGGGAATGTTCCATGTGATCGCTTTCGTCGTGATACTGGTGTCTATTCCCGTGTTTGAACCCAAGGACATCGTACGCAGATTGAGTCATCAGGGAGCTTGATGAAGATCAAGGAGATCCGAACGCGGGTGTTCCGCTGGCGCGGCAAGACTGCGCCGCTGCCACCACATTTCTGCACCAATCCCATGGATATCCTGCAGTTGACCGACGCCACCATGGGAACCTTTACCTTCCACGGATGGCTGGTGGTGGAGATATCCACCGATGACGGCCTCGTGGGCATCGGCAATGCTGCATTGGCACCACAGATTACGAAGCAGACAATCGATCTTTATCTGAAGCCGCTGTTGATCGGCCTGAATCCCTGGGACATTGAATTCTTGTGGCAGCACATATATCGCAAGACGATGGCATTTGGCCGCAAGGGGATTGCGATGGCCGCAATCAGCGCGGTCGACATTGCGCTCTGGGATATTCTCGGCAAATCGGCAAAGCAACCGGTCTACCGGCTACTGGGAGGTCGAACGAAGCCGCGCATTCCGGTTTACGCCAGCCGCCTTTACAGCGTCGAACTCAGCGAATTGGCGGCTGAGGCGAAGCGCTATAAAGACGAAGGCTATAAAGCGATGAAGCTACGCTTCGGCTGGGGGCCAACGGACGGAGCGGCTGGCATGCAAAGCAATCTTGCGCTAGTGCGCACTGTTCGCGAGGCGGTAGGCGACAGTGTCGACGTGATGGCCGATGCCTACATGGGATGGACTCTCGACTATGCGAAGCGAATGTTGCCGTTGCTCGAACCGTTTCATCTGCGCTGGCTCGAAGAGCCAGTCATTCCTGACGATATCCACGGATATGTGGAGTTGAAATCCTATGGGCGGGTACCGATTGCCGGCGGTGAGCACGAATTCACTGCCTACGGATTTCGCGATCTGCTGGAAGCGCGCGCGGTCGACTGCATTCAGTTCGACACCAATCGCGTGGGCGGCATCACCCAGGCGCGGAAGATTTCCGCCCTGGCCGAAGCATATTCGGTTCCAGTGATTCCTCATGCCGGTCAGATGCACAATTACCATGTTGTGATGGCAAGTCTGAATGCTCCGATGGCCGAGTATTTCCCCATCGTGGATGTCGAAGTTGGCAATGAGCTGTTCTGGTACATCTTTGAGGGCGAGCCGAGGGCCAAGGACGGGTTCATCGATCTGGATGAAAATGTCCCGGGGCTGGGATTGTCCATTAATCCGAAAGCGTTCGAAGATTTTGAGGTCATCGAATGAAAGCAGAGTGCGGTGAGTTACGCGCATGACCAGGCTGGTTCAAATCAAGCGTGGCGTTGTCCGTCGAGTTGCATTGGTGGAGGAGCCGCACCTGCGGTTGCTCGACGGTTGCGGTTTCGTCTACGACCTGGCCCAAGCCGCTCTTGCCACGGGTGTGAAGCTTAGCGAAGCGGCAAGGCAAAGGGCTACTGCGGAGCGCCTGGACTACGACCTTGTGTACGGCGGGCGCTCGGAATGGCGGTTGCTGCCGGCGATGGACCATTCGGAACCCGCGCGGTGCTTGGTTTCCGGAACAGGGTTGACACATCTCGGCAGTGCTCGCGATCGTCAGTCGATGCATGCTGGCAATGGCGATGATCTGACTGACAGTATGAAAATGTTTCGCTGGGGAGTGGATGGAGGCCGGCCCGCACCGGGGAAAATCGGCACAGCACCGGAATGGTTTTACAAAGGAACAGGTACGACGCTGCGCGCTCACGGTGAGGCGCTGGAGATTCCTTCTTACGCTGAAGACGGAGGCGAGGAGGCGGAGATTGCAGGCGTTTACGTGATTGCTTCGGATGGAACGCCGTGCCGGGTTGGAATGGCTGGCGGTAACGAGTTCTCCGACCATCGCTTCGAAAAGAAGAACTATCTCAACCTGGCAGGATCGAAGCTTCGCACATGTGCGCTCGGTCCCGAATTGGTGGTGGATCCGAAATTCGAGTCGGTATCGGTGGAAGTAAACATTGAGCGGAACGGCGGCGCACTCTGGGCAACAAAGTTCCGTACCGGAGAAGCAGAGATGTGCCATAGCCTGCAGAATATGGAGCATCATCATTTTAAGTTTGCAACTCACCGGCGGCCGGGCGATGTGCATGTCCATTTTTTCGGCACGGATTGCCTGAGTTTCGGAGCGGGTGTCCATCTCGAAAATGGAGATGTGATGCAAGTTGCATTTGAAGGGTTCGGACGACCTCTGCGGAATCCGGTCCGCGTTGAATCTTCGTTGCCAAGCCTAATTCAGGTAACTTCTTTAGGGTGATTGCGCAAATGTCAAAACCACGTGTTGCGTTTCTAGGGCTCGGAATCATGGGCGGAGGCATGGCTGGCCGTCTCCTCGGGGCTGAGTTCCCTGTGTCTGTGTTTAACCGCAGCCGGGAGAGAGCCGAGCCTTTTTCAAAGTCGGGAGCATTCGTCGCCAGTTCTCCGCGAGAGGCTGTGTCCAGATCTGAGATCGTCATCAGCATGGTCGCAGATGACGCAGCGTCGCGAAATGTTTGGCTCGGCGATGCCGGTGCGTTAGCAGGCGCTGTGCCAGGTTCAGTGCTCATCGAATCCAGCACCCTGAGCGTCAGCTGGGTGAAGGAATTGGCTGCGCTAGTCACCTCGCGAAATTGCGAACTTCTCGATGCTCCGGTCACGGGAACGAAACCTCATGCGGCAGCGGGCGAGTTGTTTTTCATGGTGGGAGGTTCAGCCGCAGCCTTGGGGAAAGTGCGCGACGTCTTGGCGGTTCTGGGCCGCGAAGTAATCCACCTGGGGCCGACCGGAAGTGGTGCGCTGGTCAAGCTGATTAACAACTTCGTCTGTGGCGTGCAAGCGGCTTCTTTCGCCGAGGCGCTGGCCCTGGTGAATGTCAGCGGACTTGATCGTGAGAAGTGCATCGCAGTCCTGTCGAATAGCGCGTTGGCAAGCCCATTGATCAAGCGAATGCTGGGGAGCATGGCAGCAGATGATTTCACGCCTAATTTTCCACTGAGGCTAATGGCCAAAGATATCGGATATGCGATAGGTGAGGGGGTGAAGAGTGGGCTAGCTCTGCGGACCGCCGCGCCTGCTCTTGACGTTTTCAAACACGCCGTGGCGGAAGGCTTGGGGGACCAGGATTTTTCTGCTGTCGTGAAGTCAGTGAAGCACAGCTGACGGGTTGCAGTGCGCGCCGCTACCAGGAAACTCGCAAGAGAGAGAGCCCCTGGCGTGGCAACGCAAATTGCAGGTGCAGGTTTCCGTTCATAACGGATGTCCATTCGGGGGAACTCAGAAGCTGTAACTGGCCTGCTTTCTCGAGTTCTTCTTGCTGATCTGCAGAAAGCGACTTAGGCGATCCCATTTGCTTCCAAGTGGCGAATGCGTTGCTGTGGTCAGAGTCCACGCGAAAGTCTTCTACTACTGGACGTTTCACGTCCGAAGGCAGACCGCTAATCGTGAGGTCAACCGGTGCCGAAGCCGCGGGAAGGTCATCGTCGTGGTAGTTCCAGACCAGCACTTCGACTTCGTGATTGTTCCGCGCCGCGAGTACGCCGATGTCCGGCTGCCCGCGCACACCAGCGCTAACCACGTCTTCCAAGGGTAAAGTTGCAGAACTCGTTGCCTTCACGCCCTGGCTTCCCAACAAGCCAAACATGCGGAAGGTGTTCAGGACTGGTTTGTCGATTCCATTCGTCGCCAGTTCGCGGAAGCCCTCAAACGGCGGCTGATCCTCGAACTCAAATGCCCAGGTAACAGCGCCGAGAAGATTAACGTGCTCACGGCTGGCCAATGCCATCGTGCGGCTCAAAACCTCGGCAGTATAGGCGGCATAGAGCGGACCGTTGCGATACGAATTCTGCGGATTGTCCTTGGCGGAACACGCGGCGCATCCTTCCGGGTCGGACTCCCCGAGAACGATCGGGGTGCGACGCCACTCCGGGAACGATGCGACGATCTTGAATCCCTGCTCGATCGATGCCAACTGGCGCGCTATTCCCATTTGCACATGATCGCCTTGCCACTTCGGTGCGCCTTTCGGATGGTAAGAGATGAAATCGAGAGGCGCCCCGGTCTTTCCAGTCGCGGAGTTTTTCTGGTGAGCGCAATGTTCCAGAAACGCGCGCAGAAACTCGGCCGCCTTTGGATACGCAGGGCCAGTCGTATCGGGACCTCCTACTCGGGCTCCCGGAAGTGCCCGCAAGATCGCGTCCGCGGAGAAATCGTATAACTTGAAATACTCCTCCGGCGTGCTTTGCCAATAGCCGATGTCGGGCTCGTTCCACACTTCCCACATCCAGGTTTTCACTTCGGCGTCACCGTAGCGCTCCCGCAGGTGATGCACGAACTGAAACACCAACTCCGACCACTTCCGGTAGTCCTTCGGCGGATAAGCCCAACCGGTGTAAATCGAGCCAACCGAGTCGTGCGGAAAGTTGTGGCGGTAGGGCTCGGGATGCGTAGAGAGTGCCTGGGGCATAAACCCGATTTCTACCAAGGGTTTGATTTGAGCCTCATGAAACGTATCGAAGATGCGATCAAGAATCGTCCAACTGTAGACGGGGTTTCCGGCACCATCTTCGGTGTAGACATTCGTAGACCCCCACTTCAACGAGGCGGAGCCATCTCCCGTGGTGAAAAGATTGTGTACACGCACGTAGACGGGTACTGGGCTTAAAGCTGCCAGTTCTCCTATCAGCTTTTTTCCATTCGGAGCGTAGGTATAGTTGGGTTCGTCGTATCCGAAGAAATTCCATATCGGGGCAATGGCCCCGGCCGATTGATCAGCACGGACTTGAATGTGCGTTCTTTCGGGAGCTTGCTGCGGCAAGCACGGCGGGACGGCCAGAAATGAGAGTACAAAAACGGGAAGGAACCGAGGGGCCCAACCACGAGACGAAGAGATCCGAGAGTTTCCACTACGCATGCATAATCACCAGGGTTGCAGAATCGACGGCACTTTATTTCGGCTCAACGATTTTGATCGTTTCATTCGCCGTCAGTCCAGAAGTGACGGTTTGCTTCCGACCAGAGGGCCATTCGACCTCAACTGAATCAACTTTGTTGGTGGCATCCAGGCCGAAGTAGAGCGGCAAAACACTCTGCGCGAGATAGCCTGACTTGCCATCGTTGTACTTGGTATATGTCCGACCTCCGGCCTTTACGCGCACTGTTGCGCCGAGCCCATTGCGGTTCGAAGTGGTTCCGACAAGATCGATCTTGATCCAGTGAATCTGTTTTCGCCGCGCCAGGTTGCTGATCAGAATTTGCGGCTCGGAGTTGAAATCGTTGGTCACGATGTCGAGATCACCGTCATTGTCGAGATCGAAGATAACGGCGGATCGGCTGGAGCGCGGAGCCATCACGATCGATTTTCCCGACTGACCTTCGCAGACTTTGCTTTTCAGTTGTTCCTGCAATTTCCTTTCGTTGAGGTCCGAGCAATCGATCTCGAACCATGGCGTGTAGAGTTTGTTCCGCGGCTCAATCCCGAGCGCGAACTCCGCGTCTACGAACTTCTGGCCTCGTTCGTTTAGCAATAGAGAATTGATGCCGTAGCGGTAGGGGTAGCTCATTCCGGACGGAATGAAAATGTCGCCCCAGCCGTCGGCATTGAGGTCGCCGACGCTCGGGCCCCAAGGCCAATACGTCTCGGCTCCCATGCGGTCCGAGATTTCCTCGAACTGGCCATTTCCCAAGTTGTGATACAGCGCGTTGCCAAAGATAAAGTCGGACTTTGTCCCTTGAAGGTAGGAGTCGGTCCAGGTGATCGTCGATTTCACTTTCTCGTTTTCGGGACCAGGTTCCTGACTCATGTCCGAATGCATGTCTGCGATGAACAGATCCATGCGGCCGTCGTTATCGAAGTCGAAGAACTTGATTCCCATGGCGCCCCAGGGCGTCCTGGGAAAAAGCTGCTCGGTCTTTTCGACGAACTTCCGACCACCCTGATTTTCGTAGTAGTGGCTGTGCCCCTGCATATTGAGGAAGAAAATGTCGGGCCAGCCGTCTCCATTCACATCGGCGAAGTCGGCGTCGCCGCACCATCCGTGCGGATGCAAGCCTACCTCTGAGGTGACGTCTTTGAAATGGTTGTGCCCCATGTTCTTGTAGAGCACGGGATACTCATAGCGCTCTGGATGCAGGTGCCCGTCGAAGGCATTCGGGATACCGACGTATTCGCCGTCCGGTCCCTTTTCGTCCGTGGTGTACTTGCCTACGTTGCATACGAGCAGGTCAACCAGGCCGTCGTTGTCATAGTCGAAAAAGAATGCGCCCGATGAATGTGCGGCGAGATCGACACCAGCCTCGTGAGAGATGTCCTTGAAGTGGCCATGGCCGTCGTTTTCAAACAACGCATTGCCGCCGCGAACCGTGGTCACGAAAAGATCCTGGTCGCCATCGTTGTCGACGTCTGCAAATGCTGCGGCAACGCTGATCCGGCCAGGTAGTGCGACGCCAGCCTCGGAAGTGATATTCCTGAATTTGCCACCGCCCAGGTTCTTCCATAGTTCGTTGCCGCCTACCTGGTTGACGAAGTAAATGTCATACAGTCCATCGCCATCGACGTCGGCGACCGCGACCGCGCTGCCATGGTCATAGTGGCCCATCCGCATGTGCTTGGTGATGCTGTCCACCGCGTGATGACGAAAAGTAATGCCACTTTCCCGCAGTCGGTTTACGAATTGAAAATCGTGGAAGATCTTGAATTGCCTGGCGGCTTCTATCTGTGCCTTTTTTCTGGCGGGAAGGGAATCGGCGCCCATATCTTCTTGAGGGTAGCGAGGTTTGGGAGACGTGTCGCTCGCGGCTCCGAGCAGCAGCACAACTGCGGCGGCGAGGAGGACAAGCGCGGCCAAGGGCAAAGGATTGGACGAGTTCCGCATACTTGCCGTCATCACGAGATGGGAGTAAACCTTTTCTGGCGCGCCCGTTTCCGAGAGATAATAGCAAACATGGGACCCCGGTCAAGGTTCGGTCTTCGGACTGGCCTCCTGTTCTCACTTCTTTTTTCTTTTTCTCTCTTCGGCCAGACGAGCGGAGATCCCATCGGCGCGGTTACCGCCGCCTTGCGGGCCGGAGAATTCGCCAAGGCTGTGCAATTGCTTCAGCCGGCTCTTCAGCGTGCGCCGAGCGCGCAACTGTGGACTCTGCAAGGCTTGGCGTATTCGGGTCAGGGACATAAGAAGGAGGCCCTCGGTTCATTTCGTGCCGCGTTGAAAATCTCGCCAGACTATCTGCCGGCGCTCGAAGGGGCAGCTCAGATTGAATATGACGAGGGCAGTAGTGCGGCCGTGCAGCATTTGCAGGCGATCTTGCGTTTGCGCCCTAACGAAGCCACGAGTCACGCTATGCTGGCCGTCCTGGATTACAAACTGGGTGACTGCGCCGGCGCCGTGCAGCACTTCGAGCTGAGTGGAGCTTTAGCAAGTTCACAACCAGCAGCGCTACAGGAGCATGGTGCTTGCCTGGTGAAGCTCAAACAGCTCGACAAGGCGGTTTCCGTATTTCGTGCCCTCATGGATCAGAATTCGGGCGACGTTCGCGCTCGTTACCAACTTGCGGCGGTCCAAGTAATAGCTGAGCGACCCAAAGATGCGATCGACACGTTGGCGCCGCTGCTGCAGGCAAATAGTCCGGAGCCGAAGACTCTGCAACTGGCTGCTTCAGCGTATGAAGCCACCGGCGACACGCCTAACGCTGTTCGCGCCCTTCGCCAGGCGATAGTGACGGATCCTCGCAACATTGACCTTTATCTCGATTTCGCAAACCTGTCGATGGACCATCAGTCATTCGACGTTGGCGTCGATGTAATTAATAGTGGGTTGAAATTGCAACCTACGGCTGCGGCTCTCTATGTAGCGCGCGGTATTCTCTTCGTCCAACTCGCCAAGTTCGACGAAGCGGAAGCTGATTTTGAGAAAGCTAACGCTCTCGACCCCGCCGGCTCGCTCGGTTCGGTGGCTCAGGGATTGCAAGCGGTGCAGAGCAACGATCCAGATCGGGCCTTGACCACGGTGCGAGCAAAGCTCGCGAAGAAACCCGACGATCCGTATCTGCTGTATCTTCAGGCCGATGTCCTCACCCAGAAAGGGGTAGACCCGGGCAGTCCGGAATTTGCGGCGGCCCTGCGCTCGGCGAAGAAAGCTATTGCCCTGCAACCGTCACTAAGTGCTGCTCGCGATGTCCTGGCCAAGCTCTACCTGCAAGCAGGGCAAAACCAGCTTGCCATTGAGCAGTGCCATAAGGCCCTGGAGACGGATCCGAAAGATCAAACCGCCCTGTATCACTTGATTCAGGGTCTCCGCAAAACCGGAGCGAAGAATGAAATTCCAGATCTGCTGAAGCGTCTCGCTGAACTCCGCGCAGGGAGCGCCAAGCAGGAGAGCGAACACAATCGCTACAAACTGGTGGAAGAGAGCAGCGCGCCGCAGTCGCCAGCCCAGCCATAATTCGCGGGTGAAGCGAATCCTGGTCATCCTTTACTCGCTCGGCGAGACGTGACAATAATGAAAGGCGACAAACCAACTGTGCATCTCTACTAGGACGATCCTCAAAATGTCCGTTACTCGCCGCAACTTTGTGCGCTTTTCTCTTGGCTCATTGCTGTTGTCGTCTGCCGGAAGAATTCTGGGGCAAGGTGTATCGCCGCACACAGCCAAGCCAATGGCGCGGCCAGCCGCATCAGGACGTCCATTCAACGCGCACTTTGTGGATGTGGCATCCGCGGCAGGGCTGCGAGCCCCGGTGATTTATGGCGGAGTCGAAAACAAAAAGTACATTCTGGAATCCACTGGGTGCGGCTGCGCGTTTATCGATTACGACAACGATGGCTGGATTGACGTCTTCCTGCTCTCCGGAACCCGCTTGATGGGCGATCCGCCGGAGGCAAGTAGCCGCCTGTACAAGAACAATCGAGACGGGACGTTCACCGACGTGACGGAGAAATCGGGTCTGAAAGCGGTAGGTTGGGCCTCAGCGGTTTGCATTGCAGACTACAACAACGACGGTCTTGAAGACATCTTCTGCACGTCGTTCGGACAAAACCGCCTATATCGCAACAATGGCGATGGGACATTCACAGATGTGACCAAGGCTGCCGGCCTCTGGAACGATCAGCTGCGATGGGGAGCCGGCTGCAGTTTTGTCGACTATGACCGCGACGGCCATCTCGATCTGTTCGTCTCGAACTACGTTCGCTTCTCGTTTGAGCATGCTCCGGTGCCCGGAGAAAACGTGAACTGCAATTGGAAAGGGGTCCCCGTCGAATGTGGGCCCCGCGGCCTACCTACTGGAAGGCACGTCCTATACCACAACAATGGCGACGGTACTTTCACCGATGTCAGCGAGCATGCCGGCATCACGAAGGCAACCGAAAGCTATGGGATGACGGTAGTGACGGCGGACTTCGACGAAGACGGTTGGCCCGACATCTTTGTTGCGTGCGATTCGACTCCCAGCCTACTGTTCATGAACAACCACGATGGAACGTTCCGCGAAGAAGGAGTGGTTCGCGGCGTCTCCCTGAGCGATGACGGCATGGAACAAGCGGGCATGGGTGTTGGGGTGGGAGACTACGATCTCGACGGTCATCTTGATCTCTTCAAGACCCACTTCGCCGAAGATACGAACGGCCTCTACCACAATGACGGGAAGGGGAATTTCGATGACGTGACGCGTTCGGCTCACGTCGCCGTTGAGACCCGGTACATCTGCTGGGGCGCCGGCATCGTTGATCTCGACAACGACGGATATCCGGATATTTTCATGGTGACGGGTAACGTATACCCCGAGGTAGAGCGCAAGCTGCCGCAATATGCCAACAAAACGCCCCGAGCGGTCTTCCGCAATCTGGGGAACCGCACCTTTGAGGAACTGGTTTCGGAAGCCGGCCCAGGAGTCGCCGAAGCCCACTGCAGCCGTGGCTGCGCGTTTGGGGATTTTGATAACGACGGAGACATCGACATTCTTATTGTCAATTTGAACGAGCCTCCGTCGCTGTTGCGCAACGACATTAAGGGCAAACCAAACTGGATCAAAGTGAAACTGGAGGGGGTCAAATCAAACCGCAGCGCGATTGGTGCGAGGGTGCTAGTTCGCTATGGGGGAAAAGTGCAAGCGCAGGCGGTCCTCAGCCAATCCAGTTTCTACTCCTGCAACGATTCGCGCCTCCATTTTGGCCTGGGCGGAAATAGTTCGGCAGACATTGATGTGTATTGGCCAAACGGACTGCATGAACAACACAAGAACGTCCCGGCCAATCAACTTATCCGCATTCGCGAGGGGGCGGGCATGGTGAGCCGGGGCTGGCCTAAAGCATAGAGAACAAATCCAAAGGACACCGCTACCGGGGACGCTCTGAACCCTTGCATTCGTGATTTCAATCACTGAAAGTTCTTGACAGTGTCGACGGCTAATATGTATACATTAGCCTCTGAAGTAAACGTTTTCTCAGCAGCTTCCGAGTTGAAGCTAAGCTTGGGGAGGAACCATGCCGGGACGATTGAAGGCCCGTGGTTTTCGATGGGCCGTTGCTACCGTTTTCTTGATTGCGAGCACAGCCTTTGCGCAGTTCACCGCCAGTATCCAGGGCGTGGTCCAGGACCAGAGTGGCGCTGGCGTCGGAAAAGCCACGATCCAGCTGCGAAACACAGCGACCGGAGTGACAGTGGTTACGACGAGTGACGCCTCCGGGGACTATCGTTTCGTGAGTCTTGCACCGGGCAGTTACAAGGTGACGGCGGAGGCCGCCGGTTTTTCAAAGTCTGAAGTCGACGTCACGCTGCTGACCGAGCAGAATCTCAACGTACCGATTGCTATCAAGGTAGGGTCTATATCCGAGGCGATCACGGTTACTACAGAGGTACCCGTCGTTGACACCGCTGACAGCCGCACCCAGTTGACTCTCGAGAATCAAGCGGTAGCGCAGTTGCCAGTTGCTGGCCGCAACCTGGTGACGCTTGTGACGATGGCTCCCGGAGTTTCGGGATTGGGAACCAGCGCGGGCGGTGGTACTCCAGGAAGCGGCCCGGACAACTTCTCGACTGAAACGGCGGTTGACGTCACCGCCAATGGCCAGGGTGGAAATAACAATCAATATGTTGTCGATGGCCTGGACGTGACCAGCGGAATTCGCCAAGGCGTGTTGAATCTGACCCCGACGCCTGACTCGATCCAGGAAACCAGTGTTCAGGTCAACACTTTTTCACCGGAACATAGCCGTGCAGCCGGTCTGGTCACGGCGTTTACTACGAGGTCTGGCACCGACCAATTCCACGGCTCCGCATCGGACTATTTCACGTATCAGGGTTTTTTTGCCAACCAACACTTCGCAGGCCTCCCTTACAAGCCTTTTCACTCCAACGATCCTTCGTTTGCCATCGGCGGTCCCGTGATTCCGCACCGACTGTTCTTCTATTTTGCAGTCGAGCCAAGGCGCGGCTCGAATGGTGCGGGTGGAAGCATTACTTTCGCGGATCCTGCGTTCTTGTCGTTCATTTCTAATCCTGCTAACGGTTTGTCGAACACCGTCGGTACACATGTACTCACCACGTATGTGCCAGTGGGTTTGTCGGGCGTAACCTCAATCACGGCCCAAGACTTTTTCGGTACCGGCGCAAGCGGTTGCAATACTGCGGCAACGGCCTTCATTCCGTGCGCTACGCCGTTCCAAGACACCGGATCCTACGGCACCACCGCGATTCGGAACGGAACGCAGTACTTTGCGCGATTGGACACGAATTTCACGAATGACCGAGTGTACGCCAGTCTTTACCGGACTCTGCTGACCAGCGGTGCGCCGACAGCGTCGCCACAATTTTCCAGCCTCAACCCTACCTGGGAAGTTGCCGGACAGCTGACTTGGACGCACACTTTCTCACCCACCACAGTGAATGACGCCAGCGCCGGTGTGAGCCGGGTGGAGGGGAACCTGGCCACGGGAGCCAAGGATTACACCGTCCCAAATATCAACGTTGGTGGCGGGTTCAACCAACAATTGGGGGCCGGTTTCGCGCAGGGAGATTTCATTCAACACAACTATCATTGGCGTGACGTCCTGACGCACATTAGCGGCGCCCATACCCTGAAGGCCGGCTATGAAGGCTGGTATGGAGACGATGTTGAGAACTTCCAAGGACCCTGGTCAACACCGGCGTTCGGTTTCGACAATATTCTGAAATTGGCGGAGGATTCTCCCAACAATGAGAATGGAGTGTTTTACAACCCGGTAACGGGTACGCCGCAGCTAGCTAGTTGGAATGCTGCGTCCCGGACCTTTGGCCTTTTTGTTGAAGATACGTGGAAGGCAAGAAAAAATCTGACCGTGACTCTGGGTCTGCGCTATGACGACCAAGGAAACCCGTGGTCCAAGAGTCCGACTACCGTCTTTGGGAACTTCTATTTAGGCACCGGAACAACCCAGCAGGAGCAGATAGCCAATGGCTACGCCAAGGCTACCCACAATGCTCTGTTGCACGCCGTCAACGGACTCCTGAGTCCTCGCGTCGGTTTTGCCTGGGACCCCACAAGCAAAGGCGATTGGGTGGTGCGCGGCGGAGCTGGGCTTTATAACAACTGGCTAACCAACGCGAACGTACAGGAGGAATTCCGAGGCAACCCTCCGGGATTGGTCGCTCCGAATTTTAGTGCGACCGGGTCAGCAAATGCCGAGCCTGCCAATTTCCAACTTGGAAGCGGCAGCAAACCGCCGTTTGGATTCGACACCACTGCCCCGCTTATTCTTACGCCTGGGCTTAACGCGCAGGGAGGACAGATTGGTGTCAATGACGGCATCTCCGGCATTAACCCGCTGTTAAAGTCCCCGCAGGCGATTATCTGGTCGTTGACGGCAGAGAGGAAGGTCTTTACTAGGTTTGCGGCCAGTGTTGGTTATTCCGGTTCGCACGCTTACGATCTTGCCAGCGCCGGTAACAACACGAACAATGTTTCGTATGGCGTAGACGTCAATGTTTTGAATAACTCCTACATGCTTAACAACAGCAGCCCAGCCCAGGGAAGTGTGGTCCGTCTCAATCCTAGCTTTGGCTCGATTACCTACACCGCCAACGATCGGATCAGCAACTACAATGGCATTTTCTTTGATTTCAAAGGGCGCTTTTCGCGCGGCTTCCTCGATGCCTCCTATACTCATTCTCGATCGCAGGATGACGCAAACAATTACCCTACACCTTTTAACCCTCGCCAGTATTACGGACCATCCGCATGGGATGTGCCCAACCGCATTTCGATTACCTTCAACTATTCTCTGAAGGGATTGAACGATGGCAAGGGAGCCGTCGGGCTTCTGACCGGTGGATGGGGAATCAGTGGTACCAGCGTCTTCCAGTCTGGGGAGCCTTTCACGGTAGCAACCGGTAATGGCTACCAGCCGGTTTGCGCGAGTACTGCGACCGCTTGCCCATCGGCTGGGAACCCCGCGATCGGTTATGCCCCAAGTAGTGGCGACTATAACGGCGACGGAGTTAATAATGATTACCCGGATGCGGCCAATTATCACCAGGGAACATCGCGCAGAGCGTTTCTTACCGGGATCTTCTCACCCGGGCAATTCTCTGCGCCTTCCACTTTGGGGGCAGAAGGGAATCAGAAGGTCGGCCAGTTCCGAGAACCAAATTTTGCGGAGACGGATGTCAACTTCTACAAAGACACCCGCATTACTGAAAGGGTCAACCTGCAGCTCAGATTCGAGTTCTTCAACATCTTCAATCGAGCCAACCTGCTGAACATCGATGGCGGTACGCTTGGCGGCGTGCGGACCGGCAATTGGACGGATGCGAATTTCGGTCAAGCAACTGCCTCACACCTGCCCCGATGGTGGCAGATAGGGGCCCGGGTTTCGTTCTAGGAGACCGCAAGTCAAGAATGAAAGCTGGCCCGCTTCTCCGGATCCGGAGCGGGCCAGTTTGTTTTCGAAGCCTGGCATCAATACTATTGTTCGTGTGATTGCTAGGTTCGTGCCCGCACAACGTCAAAGGAATATGCATTCCCGTCGGCGAAGCCCGGCATGAGGGCGGAGTAATGTGACGTTGATGATCGGTTCTACTTCGGCTGCATATCGCCTGCAGCCAGCTCCAGTCCAACCGCCTCACCCGCCACCGGAATAGAATGATTCGATACAAAGACTACGAGTAATAAAAGGGAAACGATCCGGCGATGACGGGAATACGCTTGCTTCGAAGACTCTGTGCACTGGCTACCACCCTCTTTCCTGTCGCTCTCATTCTCTTTGTTTTCTACACATCGGCTCAAACCTCCGACGATCCGCTTGCCTTGATCGCGTCCGCTTTACAGAACAAACAGTTCAAAGAGGCATTGGACCTGCTTGGCCCCGCGATTCAGAAATCTCCACAAAACGCACAATTGTGGGCGATGCAAGGCACAGCCTATGCGGGACAAGGACACAAGAAGGAAGCTCTGACTTCGTTTCGCAATGCTTCGAAGATCGCTCCTAACTACGTTCCTGCGCTGCAAGGGGAAGTGCAGATTGAATACGAAGCGGGCAGCGCGGCAGCGATTCCAGTTCTCCGGCATTTGCTGCGCTTGAAGCCCGATGATCGAACCAGTCATGGAATGCTGGCTGTGCTCGAATATCAGCAAGGAAACTGCAACGAGGCGGCTACTCATTTTGAAAAGGCGGGAAACCTGTTTGATTCGCAGGTTGAGGGGTTGCATGCCTATGCGGTGTGCCTGGTGAAGATTAGACAATTCGATCGCGCGGCCACGGTGTTCCAGCGCTCTTTAACTCTTGAACCAGACGACAAGCGGGAGCGCCAGTTGCTGGCCTCCATCCAACTCATGGCCAAGCAACCTCAAGCCGCGATTGCCTCGCTAGCGTCGCTGCTTCGAGCGGACCCTCCCGATGTGGAATCTCTCGAACTGGCTTCTGCAGCCTATGAAGACGCCCATGACACGGAACGCGCGGTTGACGTGCTACGGCAGGCTATCCTTCTTGCGCCAAACAACGTCAACCTCTACTCGGATTTCGCCAATCTATCTTCGCTGCACCAGTCGTTTCAAGTTGGGATAAACGTGGTCAACGATGGCTTAGCCTTGCAGCCAAAAGCGGCGCCGCTCTACTTTGCACGCGGAATTCTCTACGTTGAACTGGGTGAATATGACAAGGGGCAGGCTGACTTTGAGACCGCGTACGAACTTGATCCAAACCAATCCTTGAGCACGGCCGCCCTGGGGCTGGCAGCAATGCAGCAAAACAATCTTGACCAAGCGTTGGCCAGCGTTCAGGCGAAGCTGGTTCGTACGCCCAGCGACCCAATCCTGCTGTACCTGCAAGCTGACGTCCTGACTCAGAAGGGGGCGGAACTTGGAAGCCCAGAATTCGAATCGGCGATGCGTTCGGCGAAGAAGGCCGTAGAGTTGCGTCCAGCACTCGGACCGGCACGAAGTGTGCTGGCGAAGCTGTATCTTCAGTCGGGACACTATCCGGAAGCAGCCGCCCAGTGCAGGAGAGCGTTGGAGATCGATCCAAAGGATCAGGTCGCCCTCTACCACCTCATTCAGGCCCTGAGGAAGAGCGGAAGTAAGACTGAAATACCCGACCTGCTGAAGAGGCTCGCCCTCGCCCGTCAAGACGCAACAAGGGAAGAACGGGAACTGTACCGCTACAGACTTGTCGAAGGCGACGCACCAACCAAATAAACCCGGGCTCTCGATCCGCTTTCGTCTCAGGACTTGAGCAGAACGTATGTGCTGTAGCTCTCCTTGTCGATACTCATGAACGGACGCATGGAAACTGTTGTTCCGTCCGCCGCGTTGGCGACAGAATCCCCGGCGGCGTTGTTGACGAGTTTGGCGCGGAGCAATTCAGCACGATCGAAACTCGGCTGCGAATCTGCCACCGCAAACAGGACTAACGGCCCACGTAGCAATGCGACCTGATCCGAGTGCTGAACGTCGACCGGCTCCAAGCGCAGAGGCATTGGCAACTCCAGTTCCACTCGGTCGCCATCTTTCCATGTTCGCCGAATCGCGGCGAAGGTTCCGGGCTTCACCGAATCGGTGACACGCTTGCCGTTGACCGACAATATAGGGTCGGGCGTCGCCCAGCCTGGAATGCGGACATATATCGTGTAATCCACTGGTTGGGATGCCGCCACTTGGATCTGGATCGTGCTCTCAAACGGATACTTCGTCTGCTGCGTCAGCGCATATTTGCCCGAACTGTCGTTCCAACGCACGGTAGAAGGCGTGAACAGATTTACGTACACGCCATCAGCCGCGCGGAGATAGGTGCTGATGTGGTAGTCGGCAGCCAGCTGCGGGAAAGTTCCGGAACAGCAGGGCCATTTATCGCGATACCAGACCTTTTTGCCCGACGCGGCATAGTCCGAGTAGTAGAATGAAGTCCCGTCAGCCTGAATTGGCCAAGCGCCCAGGATTGTGTTGTAGAGCACTCGCTCCATGCTGTCGCCGTACTGCGAGTCTTTGGTTACACGAAGTAGGTAGCGCGTGATCTTGAAGTGGCCGTACGCGCCGCAAGGTGTTTCGAAGCTGGCGTGAGAAGTTCTCAGGCTATTGCCGAGTTGTCCTGTCCCCGGTTCTCCGAAAGCTTCATCAGGTCCCCAGCCGCCGGTTGCAAAGCTCTGTGTCGTCCGAAGCATCTCGAATCCGTTTTTTGCGGCGCGTAGATGCTTCTCACTCCCCAGCGTGAGATACGCCTGCATGGCGGAACTGAACGCGTTGACATGACTGTAGGCGTGTTCGAAGGGGAGGACGTTGTTGCCCTCGGAGAGCGGACCGAAGTAGGTATCATCTTCGAGGAATTGCTTCGCCATGTCGCGGTAGAAGGACTTACCGCTGCGCTGGTACGCGAGGAAAAGATTCTCAGGCAAAGTGTAGGTCTCGTCCCATGTGAAGGACGTGTCCTTGTGAGGCCGGGATCGCTGCTCTTGGCGTGACAGCGCTTTTTCCGGCAGATAAGACACGATCGCGTGAGTCAATTTGTCATGAATATCCATGGCCAGCGGATCGTGGGCGAACTCGTGGGCGTCGATCAGGCCGCAGGAGAGTTTATCGTAGGTGTATGCGGGCAGACGGTAACCCGCGAAAAACTTGGCTTTCGGGTCGAGGGTCTCTCCGTATCCTTTTACCAGCCGTCCGATTTTGGCGCGTGTGGGCTCCAACCCTGTGACGGCATAGGCGCGCGCCAGGCCAGAGACGTATTGCCCAAAGCTATGCCCGGCGATGAAGCCGTGGAAATTAGTGGTGTCCAGGCTGAATCCAGTGAGGTCATACCAGCCCCCCATGTCCTCTCCAGGAGCCGGCAGGCCGGCGACTTGCCGGTAGACCTTCAGCAACCGGTCGTCATCCAGATTCAGGTAGCGCGCGTGATTCTCCTCAAACTGTTTCTTCATAGGGCCGTCAAGCAACTGCACGGAAGAGTAGGGAAATGTAGCCAGCGGCGGAGTCACCGCAACCGTTCCCTTGTCTGGAGAGGCCGCCCATGCCGGAAAGGCCTTGGCAGCGCAAGTCGAAGCGGTGGTCACGCCTGCGGCCTTTAGAAATGAACGGCGGCTAAAAGGAAGCCCCATCGAAGTCCCTCCTTGGGAAACGTTTTCTCACGTCTGGTTTACGCGGCTCAGCTACAGTTTGTCAAATTGCCTATTTCTTCTGGACCGATATATCCGTCGTCGGCTTAGCGGCCAAGATTTTGGGTTCGGGGAAGGAATTGGGTGACACCAATGTGGATTCCGGCGGCTGAATTCCGTCGCGTAAGGCAGCTACGAGGGTCCCGAGAGCCTGCGCGGCGGTTGGCGGCACAACTACCGTTGCGGTCAGCGAACCTTGTCGAACCCACGCTTGGCCGGTTCGGGGAAGGCCGTCCACACCCAGGAAAGGCAGCCGAGTTCTCCTCTCCCGTTCGGAGCCTGAGGTTTCTTGCTCCATGGCTCTTCGAGCGCCTAATGCGAGGAAATCATTTTGTGCTTGCACCGCATCAATTCGTTCGTTGCGGGCGGTGGAGAGTCTGAGCCATGACGACACAGCATGACAGCCGCCATCCTCGGTCCAGTCGGAGCTTCTGAGGGTCTTTACAGTGACATTGAAGGGCTTCGTCGCCATCATTCCGGCGGTTCGTTGCGCCGCCACCGAACTGCTGGACGGCCCTTGAACGTACAAGACGCACCCGCCGCCGGGAAGAAGCGCTGCTAACCACTGGCCTTGAATGCGGCCCACCTGGCGGTTGTCAGCACTTACCGAAAACACGGGTACGCTTGCCGCAGAGCGAAGATCCTTCAAGTACTCGGCATTGCTATTAAGAATTGCCCAAGCCGTTCCGGCTGCCACGGCGGCGCGGGTTACCTTGGGAAATGCTGTTTGGCTGGCTGGCTCGACGAGAATCGCATCGGTGGGGGAGTTTCCGCTTTGAATTACATTCAAGATGTGAGTGCTCTGTTGGATCGCGTCATTGTCGGCGAAGAGCGTTTGCAGGTCCACCCTAGCCGACCCGCAGCTTGCTGCGCAGTGGCGGCTTGCTCCAGTTGATAGTCGTTCTCCTGAGTAATAAGCGAAAGCACGAATCGGAGTTTGTTCCCAGCCACCTCGAGTGGACAACACAGCCGGATTGAACCACCACGTTCATTGCTACGCTGCTGCCCGATGTTTAAGTGCAGCTAAGATTTCGCCGATACCGCTCGTTAACAAATCAAATTCTGACGTGCCAACGATGACCAATCCAGCCCAACCCCTCGATTCGGCTGCAAACCCGCGTCCGTCAAGCTACGCCGTAGTGGAAACCCAGCGTAATCGCTTACTCCACGCGCAGAGTGGTCAAATTATATCCGGAACCCGGGTCACGACTGTTGTTTCTGTTGGGTCGCCTGTTGTCGACCAATTGACAGGAATATAGCGATGAAAAGCGGACTGCGTGCCCTTTTCGGAGGCGCCGTTCCGTCCATTGAACTGGCCCAGGAAGGACTTGCAGGATAGAAAGTTCTTGACAGTCATTTCCCCGGCGGACTATAACGTTTTTCCATCAGCTGAGAAATCGTTTACTTGCCCGCGTGGCGTTCACTGGGGGATGCAATGGTTCCTGAAACGAGCCTTCGGCAATTCCGACCCTTTTTCCTTCTGGTTGTTCTCCTGCTGCTTTGCACCGTTGCGAGCTCTGCTCAGTACAGCGGCAACATTCAGGGTGTCGTCTCCGACCCTGCGGGCGCGGCTATCACCGGGGCTTCAGTGCAGTTGCTTGACGTTGATACCGGCGTTTCTTCCACCACTAAGACCAGTGACACCGGCAACTATCGGTTTAGCAGCCTTCCCCCTGGAAACTATGTAGTCACCGCCGAAGCTGCCGGCTTTCGGAAGACGGAATCCAAGTTCACGCTTAGTACCTCGGAAACGAAGGGTCTCAACCTGGCCCTGTCCATCGGATCGGCGCAACAGACAATCGTTGTCGAAGTCGCTCCTCCGGCCGTGGATACCGATGACAGCCGGTTGCAAGCCACGTTGTCAGCCGATACTGTCCGAGACCTTCCGTCTGCAAATCGCAATCTTTGGGATGTCCTGGCAGTCGCTCCAGGCGTTGTGGGGAACGGAACACGCGGTGCGGGCGAGTCGCCGGGTGGGTTTGCCGACAATTTCGGAACACAAACTCCCCAAATTAGCGCCAACGGCCGCAGCTACACAGGAAACATGGTGATGGTCGATGGGATGAATGTGACCAGCCCCATTCAAAACGGAAACATTATTCTCGCACCCATTCCGGAGGCCGTGCAGGAAGCCACATTGCAGACCAATTCGTGGGACGGGAACATCAATCTTGGCAGTTCAATCCTGGTTCAAGTAACCACGAAGTCAGGCACCAACAAGTTCCACGGATCGGGGAGCGTGTTTTTTACGAATCAGGATCTTGTCGCTACTCCCTATTTTACGGCGCCCGGCTCTTATCTTCCGTACGGTCGCAAAGATTTGGTTGGGACGCTCGGTGGGCCGATTCAGAAAGACAAGACATTCTTCTTCGCTGATTTTGAAAAGCTCTGGGCAAAGACCGCCGGTGCCGTAGGGGGTACACAGTTTTTCGAGGATCCGGCGTTCGTCAGCTGGGCACAGACGAATTACCCCAACGCAGTGGGAACTCAGGTTCTGACCGACTGGCCCGCTAGCCGGCTAAAGGGGAGCGTTTATCAAACCGCGCTCCAATATCTTGGGGCAGGAAACTGCGGCATTGCCGGCACGCCCGACTGTTCCATGCCCATGGTCGACAGCGGCAGTTTTGCGGCTAGCCCTTACTACAACGCGCTTCAATACAATTTCCGGCTCGATCATTACTTCACTCAGAACGACCGCCTCTACTTGAGCTATTACAACAATTCATTCGATCAGCAGCAGCTCTCCCCACGCCCGAGGTTGGATGCACTGGACATTATGCGAAACCGCTATGGCCAGATTGATTTCACCCACACCTTCAGTTCTCAAATGCTCATAGAAGGAGGTTTTGCCTTTGCCAGTGTTGGTGGCGCCAACGGGCAAGATGCCAAGCTGGCTGTACCCAACATCTCAGTGACAAACGGCAATCTTGTAGGTACTACGGTCGGTGGGGGATGGGGGCCGGGTGAATATCGCGGGCCAAATTATAACTGGCGCGGCGTTTTGAGTTGGGTGCGCGGTAAACATACGTTGCGGTTCGGCTATGATGGAGATCACGCGATTGAGCACGGCGACTTTACGCCCGCCAACGTGCGTCCGTCGTTTGGCTTTAATGACCTGCTCACCTTGGTTCAGGACAACCCACATACAGAAACGGTTGCCGCTTACGATCCACTTACCGGTGGACCGGGTTCGGTGGCGTTTGGCGGACAGACGAATCCGTTCGGATTCTTCGTGCAGGACGACTGGAAAGTGAAGCCGAATCTGGCATTGACGTTGTCTCTGCGCTGGGATGATTTCGGAAACCACGCCCCATGGGGAAATAGCGGCTTTAAGTTCGGCGCGCTCATTCTTGCCCCGGGCGGCAACTTCAATACCCAGGTCGCGAATGCCTCCGTGGGAACTGTTCCTACCGTGTTCGCCAACGACATGAAGAACCTGTTCAGTCCGCGCATTGGATTCTCCTGGGATCCCACCAAGAACGGCAAGTGGGCCGTCCGCGGTGGAGTCGGAGTCTTTCATGACTGGGTCGTTCTTGGACAAAGTGTGGACCAAACCCGCAACAACCCTCCAGGCGTTTTGTTTGAGCCATTCACAGACACCGCTCCTAACGGAACACCGCTGGGGAACTACTTCACGATCGCCCCATCCCAAACCTACCCATGGGGCTTCATTCTGCCGGAGATTCCGGCCGGCTCTTTGAATGACCACGGCGGAATTGCTGGATTGCCCACGGGCGTTAACTCGTTATCACGAAGCATGGTGGCGCCGTTGGCCGTGAACTATCTGATCGGCGTGGAGCACCAGTTAATGGGTGGCCTTGTTGCTGGGGCCAATTATTCTGGTTCGAAAAGCTACAACGCACTGACCGGCTCCAATGTGAATTACTTCCCTGGCGGCGCGATGTTGTCTAAAGACACCACAACGAATGTCGTGGGGGAGAGTATCGGCACGTTAAATGAAAATTTTGGGCCCATCACGTATGTCACCAACGCAAACCAGGCCAGCTATAATGCCATGATTCTGTTTATTCGTGGCAGGGCGGGACATCGCGGGTCTTTCCAGGGTTCGTACACCTTGTCGCACGCTAAGAACTATCCTGAAGCGAACACACGCTTCGATCAGGACGGCGGGCTCAACATCCCGCAATCAAGCTCCTATTTCTCCTATTACGGGGACGCCAACTACGACGTGCGCCAACGCTTCTCCTTCTCAGGATCGTACACACTTCCCGGGGTGGGGAACGGGTTTGCCAAGGTCCTCACCGGAGGCTGGGAACTATCTAGTATAGTGGCGATCCAGACCGGCACTCCCTTTTGGGTGATCGATAATCGGTCGCTAAGTGTAATGTGTAGCGACGATGGGACGCTGAACGGGACGAATCTCGGTCCGTGCCCCTCAACTCCGACAACCCTCGACATAGTGACCGGCGTTTCGCCGACCGCGACGAACCCAAACGGATATGTGCTCGCGCCTAACAGCGGCGACTACAACCTGGATGGAACAAGCTACGACGTCCCCATGGCTCCATCTCAAAACTTCACAGGTTCCCACAGCCGTTCGGCCTACATCAACGGATTGTTTAAGGCCAGCGACTTCCCGCAGGCGGCGGTTGGCACAGAAGGAAACTTGCGGCGAAACATCTATCGCAACCCTGGTCTCGTGCAGGTGGACGCCAGTTTGCTGAAGAACAACCGTTTACCGTGGATCGGGGAGCAGGGCAATTTGCAGTTTCGCTTCGACTTTATCAACCTCTTCAATCACACGAACCTGGGCCCGGTAGACGCCAATAT
>DASRRV010000409.1:0-92819 GCA_035695545.1 Candidatus Sulfotelmatobacter sp.
ATCTTGCGATGGCGCTCACCCTTGCCTTGACCATGACGCTGCCAGCGGCGGCCCAGAAGAACACAATCTTTAACCTGACGCGGTCAACCGGTGCCGAAGCCGCTGGCTGCATTCCCAACGCCGCTGGGCGAGTCACCATCAGCACTCTCGGCCCCGTCGAAACCATGCACGTCGAGGTTAGCGGATTGCCACCCAGCACCGAATTCGACCTCTTCGTCATCCAGCTTCCCAATGCCCCCTTTGGTGTTTCGTGGTATCAGGGAGACATTAAAACCAGCACCGCCGGAATAGGAGTCGGAGACTTTGTCGGCCGCTTCAGTCTGGAGACATTTATCGTAGCGCCAGGAAGCGGGCCAGCCCCCACTCCTCACACCACAGGTCCGTTCGTTGACGCGAACAGCAACCCAGCGACAGCTCCTATCCACACCTATCACTTAGGACTGTGGTTCGGCACTCCAGCGGCTGCTGCGGCGGCAGGATGCCCCGCCACTGAAACTCCGTTCAACGGCGATCACACTGCAGGCATCCAGGCGCTGAGCACGCGCACGTTTGGGAACCTCAACGGACCTTTGAGAAAAATCCCGTAACCGCATTACCGTTTCTCAAATCTCACCCTAAACAGGCCCAACTAACCTTGGGCCTTTTTTCATGGCAGCGCCCAAGAATAAGGAAGACCCGCGTCACCGGCTCAGCGGCGCTGGGCCAGCATGCGTCCTCGGGTTAGACTACTCCCGGAGACGAATCCATGCCCCTGCTCGCAATGACATCCATCAAGCGCAAGATGGCTGCACTCTTGATCACCGCCAGTATTTTTACAACACATAGAACTCTGGCCCAGGACTACAAACCTTCCCCCGAGAACCTGCAAGCCCGCCGTGAATTCCAGGACATGAAATTCGGCATGTTCATTCACTGGGGCGTCTACAGCGTGCTCGGCGATGGCGAATGGGTGTTCCACGAGCGACACCTCAAGCTCGACGAATACAACCGCCTGCCCGCATTCTTCGATCCCGAAAAATTCGATGCACACACATGGGTCTCGCTCGCTAAGGCTGCCGGGATGAAGTACATCACCATCACCTCGCGTCATCATGATGGCTTCGCTATGTTCGATTCGAAAGTCTCCGACTGGAACATCGTCGCGCGGACTCCTTATAAGAAAGACCCTCTGAAGATGCTGGCCGACGAATGCCATCGCCAGGGCATCAAGCTCTTCTTCTATTACTCCCAGCTCGACTGGCACAATCCCGACTATTACCCGCGCGGCCAAACCGACTGGCCCAACGGCCGCCCCGACCATGGAGACTTCAATGCATATCTCGACACTTACATGGACGGCCAGCTCACCGAGTTGCTCACAAACTACGGCGCCATCGGCGGCATCTGGTTCGACGGCATGTGGGACAAGCCCAACGCCGACTGGCATCTCGACAAAACTTACGCGCTCATTCACAAACTGCAGCCGGCCGCGCTGATCATTCCCAATCACCATCAGACGCCGCGTCCCGGCGAAGACGTGCAAACTTTCGAACGCGACCTTCCCGGCCAGAACAGCGCCGGCTTCAACACGACGTTTATCAGCACGCAACTTCCGCTGGAAAGCTCCGACACGCTCAACGGCGCCTGGGGATTCAATATCGGCGACAGCAACTACAAAAGCGCAGCCGACCTCGAGCGCCGACTGATCCGCGCCGCCGGCAACAATTCCAACCTTCTGTTGAATATCGGACCCTACCCGAACGGAGAAATCGATCCGCAGTTTGTGACCCGTCTGCAGGCAGTAGGCGAGTGGCTCTCCCGATACGGCGACTCGATCTACGGCACGCGCGGCGGCCCCATCCCGCCCGGAGACTGGGGCGTCACGACTCAGAAAGAGAACAAGATTTACGTCCACGTTCTAAGCTGGTCATCTCCACTGCTGGCTCTAGCGCCGATCAGCAAGGTTGTGACCGCACAAACCCTAATTGATGGCAAGACCGTCGAGTATACGCAGAACGCGGATGGTATCGTTCTGAAAGTGCCCACCCCAAAAGAGAATGAACTGGATCGCGTCATCGTGCTCACGGTGAACAAATAGCCGAAACGCATTTCTGGCGGCGAGACTATTTCGCGACGTTAAGGGAGGTCGCGGCAAAACCGGACAGACACATCTTTGGTCGGACTACGCCGATTTCTGCGATCGATACGGGGTGGGCTTGCTCGACGATAATGACCGCTTGGGCCTCGATGCGGATGTGGCCGCACAACGGAGCCGAATCGAGAAGTTTTTGAGCGGGTCGTAGGCTGGATTCGTCAGAGACCTCTCGCTACTTTTGCTTCGCGGCTGCCTTGTTCTCCACGCGCGGCGCTGCCGGCTGGTCGCTGTTGCCCATGTCCACCCAGACCGCGTTCACCTGCCCATTTGCATCCATCGTCACGATCGTACTTTGTTGTTGAGGCACTCCGTTCGCTCCCGGCCGGACGATATCGATCGTTTCCTGGGTCATGTGCAGCCCCGCTCCGGGATCTCCCGGATTCATCTGCTGGACTTGCTTCGTGGTCTGTAGTTGTCCCCCTGCGCCGGTCCGTTGCGTGGTGCTCTCGCGCCGCACCATCTGCAAACCCTCGTCGCCCGCCTGTCCCGGGACGTTGGTGGAATAGGTCTCGCTCGTGGCCGCGCCGCCGGTGGACTCTTTCCTGACAGTCCGCTCCACCATGGCCAGCTTGCCATTCGAATCCGGACGCATGACGCGCTCTTCCTTGGTGATTCCTCCCGCGTCCTGCCGCGAGTTTCCCTCACGTTGCTCGCTCAGGGTCCAATGACCCGCTCCATCCGCGAGCGAGGTCGACTTGGTGAATTCGGTTGTGGCCGGATCGACTTTCCGCTCGCGCTCTTCGATCTGCACCGTGGCTGCCAGGCTTCCGCTTCCATCGGCGGAAAATACCGTAGTCTTCGTCTCCCGGGCTGCGGGACTGAGCTGCTTCGAATCGATCAGCGCGCGCTGTACCACCTGCAACTCACCATTCCCGTCCGCATTCGACGTGGTGCGGCTCACCTTCGTCTCTCCATCGGGAAAACTGCGAGACTCCTGTCGTGTTTCCTGTGTCAGAGTCCTCCCCCCGTTTGGATCGCGGCCATACGAGCGCTCGACGCTGCGCACGGTCGTGTCGTTCACGTGCACCGATTCCCGCTCGATTTCGGAGTACGGAACGTACCGTCCATCGGGGCCAAGTGCCTCGACGACGGTCGTCTCGACACTTCGTCCCCCGACCTCATGATGAGTCGTGCGCGTTCGCGTGGGATTGGTCGCGCCGTTCGGATCGGTTTGCTGGCTGCTTGTGCTCCAGGATTTGTCTGCTGAACTCTCTTGCGCCCGGGTGGTCAGTGAGATTACGGCGACCAGCGCTGGAATCATCAAAGCAGTCCACCCACCTCGCTGTCCGCGAATCGACATGAGCACATTATCCGCCATTCCGCTCGGCTTGCCCAATTTCGATGGCACCGCCATCTCGATCACTGTTGTCTCCAAAGCTGCCTGTATTTGGACCGGTAAAAGTTGCTAACCCGCGACCGTCTCATAAGTCCAATGAACATCACTCCCCTAGCAGTCACAGGGGAGAACAGTCTGCTCCAAGGACAGGGAAAATATAGGAATAAAATGCCGATGGACCATTCCAAGCTCGAATTCTTCCGCGGCACCCTCGACGTTCTCATACTCAAGGCCCTGGTCTGGGGCCCTCTCCACGGATACGCCATCACCAGCCTCATCCGCCGCCAAAGTGACGACGCCCTGCTGCTCGAAGAAGGCACGCTTTACCCAGCCCTCTGGCGCCTCGAGAGCAAAGGTCTACTTGAGCCAGAGTGGGGTATTTCGGAGAACAACCGCCGCGCCAAGTTCTACAGCCTGACTCCCGAAGGACGCCGCCAACTTCGCCAAGAGACGAGAACCTGGCAAGCCTACTCCGACGCTGTCGCCAAAGTTCTCGGCGCGACGCAACCGCCTCTCCCCGAGGAATCTGCATGAAGCCGCTTCCCATGTGGCGTCGCTATGCTCGCCTGCTCGGCCCGGATCCGGCGGCCGACGTGAAAGACGAGCTTCGTTTTCACCTCGACGCCAAGACAGACGATCTGATCGCGCAAGGCTGGAAGCCCGATGCGGCACGCCGCGAAGCCGAACGCCAGTTCGGCGACCTACGCTCTGTTCAGCAAGTTGGCACAAAATTAGGAGAACATATGGAATTCCGCAAGCGCCTGCAGGAACAGTGGATCGACTGCCTTCGCGACGTGCGCTACACCTTCCGCAAGCTTCGCCGCGACCCCGGCTTTGCCGTCGTATCCATCCTCATTCTTGCGCTCGCCATCGGATCCAACGTCGTCGTGTTCAGCGTCGTCAACACGTTGCTGCTGCGTCCGCTTCCCTTCCCAGACTCGCACGAACTGGCGTGGATCGGGCCTCCTCCGCAGAAGTGTGGGAAGTCCTGCGAGACTTACTCCGCCGACGCCTATGAAGAATTCCGCGATCAAACGCGTTCCTACCAGGGCATCACCGGATACGAAGCTTTCTCCAGCGCCGACAATCTGAGGCTCACCGGGCGCGGCGAGCCCCAACCCGCCACCAGTATCGACGTCATCGGGAACTTCTTCCAGGTTCTCGGTGTGCAGCCGGAAATGGGGCGACTATTCACAATGAAAGAAGCCACCAAGGGATCTCAGCCAGTCGCTCTGCTCACCGATCCTTACTGGCGCCGGCAATTTGCCGCCGATCCTGCCATAGTCGGCAAGACCATCGACTTGAACAGCACCCCGGTGACGGTCGTGGGAGTGCTTCCGCCGACCTTCGATTTCGGCGCTGTATTTTCTCCCGGTGCCAAGATCGATCTGATCACGCCACTAGTCCTCGACAACCAGCGCATGTGGGGCAACATCGTCACCATGATTGGCCGTATGAAGCCCGGCGTGACGCTCGCGCAAGCGCAAGCCGAGGCCTTGCTGGTCGAGCCTCACCTCTGCTGGAACATCAAATATCCGAAATCGTGCGGCCAATACGGCGGCAAAGATAGTTCCATGTTTCTGCGAACGCTGAAGGACTACGTCAGCGGCCGGTTGCGCCGCTCGCTGATCGTATTGTGGGGCGCCGTCGGCATGATTCTGCTCATCGCGTGCGTGAACTTGTCGAACCTCTTGCTGGCGCGGGCCGTCGCGCGCGGAAAAGAATTCGCGGTCCGTGGCGCCCTGGGCGCAAGCCGCGGACGCATCATCCGCCAGCTACTAATCGAGAGTCTCGTGCTCTCTGGCGCGGGCGCGGCGATCGGCCTCGGTTTGGCCCTGATTCTGATTTTCTGGCTGGCACACCAGGGATCTCTTGCCCTGCCTCTCCTCAGTACGCTTCACCTCGACGCCGCAGCGGTAGGCTGGACGGTCCTTATCGCGGTCTTCGCAGCTGTGCTGTTCGGTCTGACCCCTGGATTCCGAATGGCTATGGTCAATCTTCAAGAGGCCTTGAAAGACACTGGCCCCGGCGCCGGACTCGGCCGCAAGAACGAGAGCATCCGCGCCGTGCTCGTCATCTCCGAGGTTGCGCTAGCCTGCGTGCTGCTTGTGGGCGCAGGTTTGCTTCTGCGCAGTTTCATGAAGGTACTCGATATCGATCTCGGCTTCCAGCCCGAGAACTCCGCTTCCATCAAAGTTGAATACGATGACAGAGCCCCCACCGACGAGGCCAGCGCGGCGAAGCGCAGCATGATTTTTCAACAGGTACTCGACAAAATCAGCGCACTCCCCGGCGTCGAGGCCGCGGGCATTGGCGACTACCTCCCGCTCGGACAGAACCGCGCATGGGGAACTCCCGTTCCCAAAGGTAAAACCTACCCGCCCGGCTCATTGCCGGGTCCGCTGGTGTATGTCATCAGTCCCGGATTCATCCGCGCTATGGGCATTCGCCTGCACGGCCGCGAGTTCACCTGGGCTGACGACTGGCATAGTCAAAAAGTTGTCCTGATCAACGCGTCGGCGGCACGCTTCTACTGGCCCGGCGAAGATGCCGTTGGCAAGGTTCTTGCGAACGGTGATCAGGATCTGACTGTGGTGGGCATAGTCGATGATGTTCACGAAGACAGCCTGGAAGGCGATCCCGGATGGCAAATTTACTATCCAGCCATGCAACAAGGTCCCAACAGCGCAGAGCTCGTGGTACGCAGCAGCCTGCCTCCAGCCGACCTCGCCTCAACTGTGCTCCATGCCTTGCGAGAACTGAACCCCAACCAGCCTGCCGCCGAGTTTCGTCCGCTTCGCACCATCGTGGACCGCGCCGGCTCGCCCCGCCGATTCTTCATGCTGTTGGTTTCGGCCTTCGCCGGCCTCGGATTACTGCTGGCTGCGCTCGGCATCTACGGCGTCATCTCTTACACGGTGACGCGCCAGAAGCAGGAAATCGGCGTCCGCATGGCGCTTGGCGCCAGCACCAGCGTCATTCAGAAGGGAGTCCTGCTTCGCACGTTGCGGCTCGCGATCGCCGGCATTCTGGTGGGAACGATCGCCTCGATGGTGTCGGCGCGACTGATCTCATCTCTGTTATTCGCCACCTCGCCATGGGATGTGACCACCCACGCTGGGATGGCGCTGGCGCTACTCTCGGTGGCTTTGATCTCTGGTTACTGGCCGGCCAGAAGAGCGTCCCGCATCGATCCCATGACCGCTCTACGCAATGACTGAGTGTAGGGGCGGACGAGCCTGCCTGGAGCGGAGTCGAAGGGTCCGCCGAGCGGGGCGAAGCGACGCGTCTGGTGTTGTCAATGGAAGTGCATCTTGCCGTCCGCAAGTATCCGGACTATGCGCGTAAAGTGCGCAACCCCGGCCGGGATTCCGGTCGCAAACCAATCACGACTGAACAATTTTCTCCAGCGCGAACCGGCTGCGAATCACTAGAGTCGCTCCTTTAACCTGCATCAACTGTTTCTTCTTGAACTCAGAGAAAAGGCGGCTCACGGTTTCGCGGGTTGTACCGATGATCTCCGCAATCTCCTCGTGAGTCAGCGTGAGCTTGACCTGTGCGGAACCATCGGTTTGCGAATCCTTGGTCGACCACGACAAGAGGAGCTTGGCGAACTTTTCCGAGGGCGAGGCCGCGAGACCCAGCGTGCGGATCTCCTCATACGCCGTGTAGTAATTTCGGCTCAACTGTTGCGCGACCCGCACCGCCACTTCCGGAAACTCTTTCAGGAATAACAGCAGCGAATCCCGGGGGATGAAATTCGCCTGTCCCGGCTCCATCATTTCCGCCGTGACTTCATAGGGCCGGTTGGACACCACCGCATTCAGACCGAGAACGTCTCCCGACTCGGAGATCTTGGTGATGATGGTCTTGCCTTCCCGCGAAGAGGTGGAGAGCTTCGCCTTGCCCACGCAGAGCACAAACACGCCACGCGGTTGCTGCCCTTCGATAAAGAGCATCGCGCCCTTGGGATAGACGGCCGTCGACTTGATCTCATTCAGCCGCTGTCCAGCCTGCGGAGAGAGATTGCAGAACAGATGTTCGTCCCTAACCGGGCAGGTCAGGCAATTATCCAGAATGGTCAGTCCATAAGGAGCTCGCATCGTCCACCTCCGTGGGTAGGAAGCCACCGGCGATCGGTGAGCGCCCTGTACCCGCTTTGGATAATGGCACTTCTCAAGCCAATCCCACCGCCAGTGGTAATGTGAGGCAGGGTTGCGCTATACAATAGAAAAATAAGCCAGTTAGCCTCGAGCAGCTGGAGAGCCCTAGTTCCTTGCCGGCCCTAAAACGTCGGAAGTGGGTTATTTCCCGCACACCACTGCGTGATCTGGATCACGCCTCTTTGTGATTGGATTTTCACCACCTGCCCTGCTGGAAAGCGAACACCAATTCCTCGCCTGTATGAGTCCGATCCCCCGAGGGGGGAACATTACGGCATTGGCTCGCCTCCCAGTCAGACCACCTCCGGGCAGAACGTGGTAGAAGAAAGGAATCGGCAAGACTCGGCTGCTGAGCCGTTCTTCTTGGGGTCCTGACTGAAGCGATACGATTCAACCTCTCGGGGTGGTTGCAATGAGGTGGTTTGCAAAGAGGTGGTTTGCAAAGAAACTGTCCAGGAACCGAATCTCACTTCAAGTTGCCGGTCTGGTGGCGGTCGTGACGTTAGGATTCGCAATGGCCGCTTGCCAATTCGACATCGTGCGTGCGGACGACCAACAGTCCACCAGCCAAGGCGCAGCCGCGCCCCAAGAACAAACCGCCCTCGTCATCGAGAATGACTATGACTTGCTGGACACCTACCCTGGCGAGAGATACGAGGTCCGCCTCCGCGCAACCGGTGGCGTGCCTCCGCTGCACTGGCGGCTGGAGAGAGGTACTCTGCCCACAGGAATCAAGCTGGAGGACCACGGCTTGCTCTTCGGTGCCGCAGAGCGCACCGGCGAATTTCAATTCACTGTTTCCGTGACAGACAGCGGCCAGCATACCGTGCAGAAGCAATTCTCGATCCGCGTGCGTTCCGCCATGACCCTCACCTGGAAATCGCCCGCGCACGTGAGTGGAAGCAGGATCGAGGGCAGCGTGGATGTCTCGAACACGACCCCAGACGACATCGACCTGACCTTCATCGTCGTCGCGGTAGCTCCCAACGGACGTGCCACCGCGATCGGCTATCAGCATTTTTCTCTGAAGAAGGGCACCAAAGAAAAAGAGCTGCCCTTCGGGGAAACGTTGCCCCACGGGGGGTATGTCGTTCACGTGGACGCCGTCGGCGAGGTGCCGCCGAAAAATCTGATCTACCGCGAGCGCATGCAAACCGAGACACTCCAAGTGACAGTAGGGCCCTAGCGACAAACACCGAGCAGGTCGCCCGGAGGTCACATTGACTTCGATTTGCAATTTCTGAAAAACTAACGCCTCAGGAGTTCGGCATGCCGGCTCCTGCTCAGTTTCATGGAACTGCTGCTCAATCTTGCCTGGTTTCTGCTCGCGCTTCCGGCGTACTGGCTGTGGCGCGGGCGCAATTCCGCCCGCAAGTTCAGTTCCCTGCAGTGCCTCCTAGCTTTGGGATGCCTGTTGGTCATCCTCTTCCCCGTAATCTCGGCCACGGACGATCTCCGTGTAATGCGGACCGAGATGGAAGAGTCGCCGGCCAGCAAACGCAGCTTCCGTCAGGCCTCCAGTGACAAGGCTCCCAGCTGGAATACCGGCTTCCAAAATCCCGCGGCCGTTTCCTCCGTCAACAATTCGATCGTCAATGATGAAAGCTGGCAGCAACGGTCGAGACCGACTCTGCTTGTGCCAACACCCCCCGCGATCACTCGGGTAAGCCGCGGTCCTCCCAACTCCTTCCTCGGATAGTTCATCGCCAAACGGTCGTGCAAGTGGTCGTAAAAGACCGCGGCGGCGTTGCCCTTTAACCCAACGCAATCATTACGCGGGGCCCTCTTCAGACCGATCCGCCTGAGTCAAATCAGGATCGCTTCGAGGGACACTTAGTGGCCAAGCCTCATTTTGGCTCGGCCCGCACGGAGTAATGGATGAGTCGTACATTCTGGCCGCCCGTCGCTTTTCTGCTGGCCCTTGGCCTTGCAACGAATGTAGCCGCCCAGTCTGCCGCGCCCCCATCTGCGCCGCAACTCTGGACCTGGGAGAACGTGAAAGATCGATTCCATTTGAACAACACCACCCTGCTCGCGGGCAAGCTGAACATCGACGAACTGAAGGCCGAGGAAATCACCGCCCATCTTCGCCCTAACCCTGACTTCACTCTCTCGGCCGATGGAACCCAGATCACTCCCAGCAACGGCACATGGAGGCCCTTCGCCGGCACCTTCGTCTCGCCGGGCATCAGCTATCTCTTCGAGCGCCGCAACAAACGAGGACTGCGCTTCGAAAGCGCCCAGCAAGGCACCGCCATCGGAGTCGCCCAGCAGTCCGACTCCGAGCGCAATCTCCTATTCAATCTGCGAAGCGCTTTCGTCGGCATCCTCCAGGCTAAAGCCGTGCTGCGACTGGCCCAGGACAATCTGGACTACTACGACAAAATCCTCAAGGTCAGCCGCGACCGCTTCCAGGCTGGCGACATTGCCCACATCGATCTCGACCGCCTCGAACTGCAGCGCCTGCAATACGAATCCGACCTGCAAACCGCACGGGTCAATCTGCGCACTACGAAAATCAATTTGCTGGCGTTACTCGATGACCGCAGACCCGTCGACAGCTTCGATGTCGATGGGCCCTTCGATTTCAGCGAGGAACTCCTTTCGCTCGATAACTACCGCAAAGATGCCCTCGATGCGCGTCCGGACCTTCGCGCCGCAGTTCTTCAGGTGAAGCAGGCCGAAACCAACTATCAACTCGCCGAAGCCAACGGATCCGCCGACCCGACCATCGGTCTGTGGTTCACCCACAACGGATCGTTCAACAACCCAGACGCCTTGAACACGCTCGGCGCCAGCGTCAGCATTCCGCTGCGCGTCTTCGACCGCAACCAGGGAGAGAAACTGCGCGCCAACATCGACGTCAAGCGCGATGAAAAACTTCATCAAGGCGTGGAGACCCAGGTCTACAGCGACGTGGATTCCGCCTACGCCGTCCTCAACAGCAACTTGAACTTGTTGAAGCCGTACAAACAGAAATATCTGGCCCAGGCCGTCAGCGTGCGCGACACCATTCTCTTCTCCTACCAGCACGGCGGCGCATCGCTGCTCGATTTTCTCAATGCTGAAAGTGAATACCGCACCGTCGAGTTGAGTTACGCGAATCTCATCGGCTCGTATCTGACGGCAGCCGCCCAGATGAATTTGGCCGTGGGCCGCGAGGTTATCCCATGAACAATTCAATGAACAAGAAGTCGCGCGAGTTTTTGAATTCAGTGGCGCGTCGGGGTCATTCGTCCTCGCGCCACTGGGGCACGGAAGCTCAAGTCCCCCCCTCTGTACCGTGCCCGGCAAGGAACCGGGCTGCCTCGAAAGGGGCAGCCAGGGTTCCTCTGTTGCTGTTGCTGGCTGCGCTCTTAGGCGCTGTGGCCTGCTCGAAAGACACTCCCGCAGCCACGAGCAAGTCGACGGTCACCCTCGATCCTGACGTCTTTGAGGCCGACCGTCCCGAACTGTTCAAGACCGCCGAGGCGATGACCCGCGCTCTGCCGACACAAATCATCGCCAATGGCACGATCTCGCCCGACGTCACCCGCACCATCCACGTCACCTCTCTCGGCGGAGGCCGCGTCGTCGACCTCAAAGTGAAGCTGGGAGACATGGTCAAGAGGGGACAGACGCTCCTTGTAATTTCCAGTCCCGACCTCGCAGCGGCCATGTCCGACTATCAAAAAGCAAAAGCGGACGAACTGCTGTCGCACAAAGCTCTCGATCGCGCGCAGCTGCTATACGATCGCGGCGCGATTGCGGCGAAGGACTTGGAGGTTGCGCAGGATGCGGAAGACAAAGCCAAGGTCGACGTCGATACCGCGGAGCACCGCGTTCAGGTGCTTGGCGCCGACCCCGCGCATCCCAGCCCCCTGCTCGACCTGAAAGCCCCGGTCGCCGGAACGATTGTCGAACAAAACGTCGCTGGCTTCGAAGGCGTCAAGAGCCTCGACAATACTCCCAACCTGTTCACCATCGCCGACCTCGGTGAAGTCTGGGTCGTCTGCGATGTATTTGAAAACGATCTCGGCGAGGTGCACCTGGGGGACTCTGCCGACATCCGGCTCAATGCGTTCCCCGACCGCATCTTCCACGGTAAGGTCGCCGACATTTCCCGCGTGCTCGATCCAAACACGCGAAGCGCCAAGGTACGCATTGTCCTCGGCAATGGCGACGGCGCACTCCGTCCCGGCATGTTTGCCGCGGCCACCTTCCGTTCGCGCAAGCTCACCGACCGCGTCGTGGTGCCTTCGACAGCAATCATGCGTCTTCACGACAAGGATTGGGTCTTCCGCAAAGAAAGCGAAAAGCATTTCCGGAAAGTCGAAGTGCAGGCCGACGGCCTCGCCCCCGACGGCATGCAGGAAATTCGCGAGGGCGTAAAGCCCGGCGAAGAACTGGTCACCAACGCCCTCGAGTTCTCCACCGAAGTGGCGGAGAAGAAAGCGGAGACAAATCAGCCGGGGTCCCACCAATAATGATCCGCGCCCTGATCGACATTGCCCTGCGCAACCGCCTGATGATCCTGGGCGCCGCGCTCGTGCTGTTCGTCTGGGGCATCATCTCGTTCCACGCCTTACCCATCGAAGCCTACCCCGACGTTGCCGACACTTACGCTCAAGTCATCACGCAGTGGCCCGGTCACGCCGCTGAAGAAGTCGAGCAACAAATCACCGTCCCGCTCGAAGTAGAACTCAATGGCGTCGCGCATCTCACCCATCTGCGCTCCGTGTCGCTGATGGGACTCTCCGTCATCACCATCATTTACGACGACGACATCACCACCTTCAATGCACGCCAGGAAGTTCTGGACCGTCTTCAACTCGTCTCTCTGCCCCCGGGCGTGAATCCCGGCATCGGCCCGGACTACAGTCCGACCGGGCAGGTCATGTTCTACACGCTCACCAGCACCAATCCGAAGTACGACGTGATGGAGTTGAAGGCGCTCAACGACTGGTTCGTCGTGAATCAGTTGAAGTCCGTGCCGAACATCGTCGACGTGAACCCCTTCGGCGGGCCCACCCGCGAATACCAGGTTCAACTCGACGCAGGCAAGCTGGTCTCCTACGGCCTCTCGCTGGCGCAGGTGGAGAACGCCCTGGCCGCCAATAACATCAATGCCGGCGGCGGCTTCATCGAGCGCGGCGAGCAGGCTCTGAACGTGCGCGCCGTCGGCCTCATGCAAACCACCGACGACATTGGCGCCACCGTCGTCAAAGTACAGAACGGAACTCCGGTGCGCGTTCGCGATCTCGGCAATGTGGTTCAAGCGCCGAAAGTCCGCCTGGGACAGCTAGGGAAAACGATCCATCAAGAGGATGGAACGATCATCAACAACGATGACGTCGTCGAGGGCATCGTCCTGCTCCGCAAAGGTGCGGTTGCAGAGACCACGCTCGACGCGCTCCATCAGAAGATTGACGAACTGAATGGCACGAAGGGCAAAGCAGGTCTGCTGCCCCAAGGCGTGAAGCTTGTCTCACACCTCGACCGCAGCGAACTGATGCGCCACACCACCCACACCGTTCTGCGGAATCTCACCGACGGCGTGATTCTCGTAACTCTGATTCTGTTCCTGTTCCTCGGCAACGTGCGCAGCGCGCTGATCGTCGCCGTGACCATTCCATTCTCGCTGCTGTTCGCCGCCATCCTGCTCGACCTGCGCCAAATTCCCGCCAACCTGCTGTCGCTGGGCGCCCTCGACTTCGGCATGGTCGTTGACGGATCCGTAGTGATGGTCGAAAACATCCTCCGCCACACTTCATTCGGCAATACCAAGAAGACCTTCATGGAGACCATCGCCATCGCGGCGCACGAGGTCCAGCGCCCAGTCTTCTTCGCCCGCGTCATTATTATTGTGTCGTACCTACCCATCTTTACCCTGCAGCGCGTCGAAGGCCGTCTCTTCAGCCCCATGGCCTGGACGGTTGCCTTCGCTCTCCTCGGAGCTCTCGTCTTCGCCCTGCTGATCGCGCCCGTTCTCTGCAGCATGTTGTTTAGCGCGGAAATCAAAGAGTGGCGCAACCCCGTTCTCGAGTGGCTCAACCGCAACTACGCCCGGTCCCTCGACTGGTGCTTCGACCACATGAAGTTCACGCTCGGCCTGGGCCTGCTCGCGCTCGGCGTAATGCTATTCATAGCCATGAGCGGAATCATCGGCTCCGAATTTCTCCCGCACCTTGACGAAGGCGCAATCTGGGTGCGCGGAACCCTGGCGCCCAGCACCGGGCCCACCGCCAGCATGGAGATGTCCAGGAAAGCGCGCCTGGTGCTCGCCAGTTTCCCCGAAGTCAGGCAAGTCATAAGCCAGGTCGGGCGCCCCGATGACGGCAGTGACGCTAGCGGTTTCTACAACACAGAATTTTTCGTCGACCTGCGCCCGCGCGACGAATGGCGCTCGGAATTCCATGGCACGAAAGACGAACTCATCGCCGCTATGGATAGAAATCTCCAGCAGTTCCCCGGAGTCGACTGGAACTTCTCCCAGCCGATCTCCGACAACGTGGAAGAAGCCGTCAGCGGCGTGAAGGGCGAACTCGCCGTGAAATTATTTGGCCGCGATCTGAAGACCCTCGAGCAAAAAGCCGACGAGATGCAAGGCGTTATGAGCCAGATTCCCGGCGTCGCCGATCTGGGCACATTCCAGGTCCGCGGCCAGCCCAACGTCAACCTGAACGTAGACCGCGCCGCCGCGGACCGCTTCGGTATCAACGTCAGTGATATCCAGGATGCAGTCGAAACTGCAGTCGGCGGAAAAGCCGTCACGCAGATTCTCATTGGCGAGCAGCGCTACGACCTAACTGTCCGCTACCAGCCCCAGTTCCGCAGGAGCGTAGAAGACATCAGCAACATCCGTATCCTTGCGCCCACGGGGGAACGAGTCTCTCTCGGCCAACTCTGCAACATCTCGCTCGACGATGGGGCGTCCACTATCTATCGCGAGGGCAACTCCCGCTACATCGCCATCAAGTACAGCGTGCGCGGACGCGACCTCGGCAGCACAGTGCGCCAGGCCATTGAAGAAGTCGGACAGAAAGTGAAGCTGCCCGAGGGCTATCACCTTGACTGGACCGGAGAATACGAGAGCCAGCAGCGCGCCAACCGTCGCCTCGCCATCATCGTCCCCGTCACCCTGCTCCTGATGTCGTTCATTCTGTACTCCGCCTTCAGTTCCTGGAAGTGGGTGTTCTTGATTCTCGCGGTAGTCGCGCTCTCTCCGCTTGGCGGGTTCCTAAGCCTGCTCATCACGGGGACGCATTTCAGTGTGTCCTCAGGCCTTGGATTCCTGGCCCTGATCGGTGTCTCTGTCGAAATCGGCGTGATCATGGTGGAGTACATCAACCAATTGCGCACCCGCGGCATGCCCGTGCGCGACGCCGCGAAAGAAGGAGCAGCCCTCCGCCTGCGTCCCATCATGATGACAATGTTGGTGGCGACGCTGGGCTTGCTACCGGCCGCGATGTCGCACGACATAGGCTCCGATTCCCAGCGCCCCTTCGCCATCGTGATTGTCGGAGGCTTGATCGTGGAACTTCTGGTCAGCGTAATCCTGTGGCCAACCCTCTACGTCTTCTGGGCCCGCCCCGGAGACCGCCTGCCACCATCCGAGCAAAGTTTCATGGCCGAAGGAGAACACGTGGATTGACCGGGTGACGGAAACTCGTCAGAGATTGGAAGAGCGGCGCATAAGCGCCGCGTAAGGGAAGAACATAAAAACGGGGCTTTAGCGCGATGGGCCGGTGGTGTAAGGAACACAGCGAGCGGGGATCTCCGTCTACGCGCGCAGACGCAAGTTCAAATCTTGCCCGGTCCACCAAACTTCCTGATCGCGGCGGAGCGAAAATAGGTGCAGAGCTGAGAGCTGAGAGCTGAGAACTGAGAGCCGAGAACTCAACCACGAGGCGGGAACAATTTCAGTACCAAAGAATAAGAGTTCCGAGGTGGTGTAAAGTCCATTCGTCTCGGCCAGTAGCTCGCGTTTGACCCTTGCTCGACCTGCTGTCGTTGCTCGCCCTTGCGGGGCGCAACGTGCGATCTTTGCTTGGGCTCCGGGCTCACCGCCAACCGGATAAACCTACCTTACGCCTCGGAACTCTATCTTGCCTTCAACATTTCTTCTACGTTCTCCTCGACCAGCGCTTTGCTATAGACCCTTGCTCACCCTCCGCCCTAATCTTGCGATCAGAACAGTGACTCCGCTCGAGCCCCGGACGCCGCACCAACCGGAAAAACTTAAGAAGCTGTCAAAGAACGATCTTGTTGTACTCCTTCTATTTTTTCAGTCAACGAAAAATACGCGTTTGTAAGTACATGCATTTTCAATCGAGTGCAGCCCATCCACAGGAGGATGACAGGATTTGGTGCAACACTCCGATCGCCTTTTCGCAAACGCCGCGAGGAGTGCGGCTTTCCGCCCGATTGGATTGACACTGACGATATAGAAGGGTCGATGGAGGTTTCGTTCTAGTCTGTGAAAATCACGCCCTTCCCGCGCCCAGCAAGGGATTTGGGTAGAGAATCGCGAGTTCGTTGGTTTCGATGATACCATTCCCAGTCATGCCAACCCGGCAACAACAGTTGATTCTCGACATGACGCTTCACCGAATCTCGGAGGACGAACTCCTTCGTGAGGTCGGGATTGCGCGGGTAGATGCGACTGGGTTTGCACTCAAGGCTCTTGAAGAAGCGTATCGCCAGACGAGCGCGGTCGATGTCGAATGTGCTTTGTATCTCGGCTTCCGCTTCGGCACCACACCCGAGTTTCTGGATGTTCTGATTCGCCTATCGGACGCGGACTGGCATCATCGCCACGAAGATGTGGTGACAGCCTTAGATCAGCTCCGAGACCCCAAGGCAGTTGAAGCACTGTATCGGGCCGCGCTCAAGATCCATCCTTACCTTGAGTATGACGACTGTCGGGCCTTAGCTGGGAAGGCCGTCTGGGCACTGGGAAATCTGGGCGACAAGATAGCTGACGAGAAGCTGAGACTGTTGGCAGAGGCAGATAGCTTGGTCGTAGGAGACAGCGCTCGGAAGCAGCTCTATCGCAGAAGCAAGCCAGTGAATCCCGAGCAGCGTAAACAATCAAACTCTCTTTGCGAGCGCGTTGACAAGGAAAAGGATCCAACCATACGGGCGCAACTACTTAACGAACTGAGAGAACTAAACAAGCAGCGGGAAGCCGCAGAACAAGAGTGGCTAGCAGAGCAAGGGTGGGGAACGTCCCCGCAATCAAAACCTGAGACGGCCTGACCTGATTACCAGGAGAGAACATGAAACTGTCCCGCAGAGAATTTAATCGACTCCTGGCGCTTGGCACCGCCGCGCACTACATCCCGAATCTCCACGCCCAGACGTCGCCCCGCAAGACCGGATACTGCATCGTCGGCCTGGGCCGTATCTCCATGCAGCACTTCATGCCCGCCATAAAATCGTCCCCCAAGGCCCGCGTCACCGCCCTGGTTAGCGGGCATCGCGACAAGGCCGAGCGCATGGCCGCTGAATATGGAGTCCCCGCCTCCAGCATTTACAGCTACGACAACTACGATGCCATCGCCGCCAACCCAAACATCGATGCCGTCTACATCGCACTGCCCAACAGCATGCACGCCGAATATTCCATCCGCGCCGCGAAAGCCGGCAAGCATGTTCTCTGCGAAAAACCGATGTCCACCACGGTGGCCGACGCCCGCGACATGATCGCCGCCTGCCAGCAAGCAAAAACCAAGCTGATGATCGGCTACCGCTGCCATCTTGAACCGGTGAATCTGCGCGCCGTCCAGTTGATTCGCGAAGGCAGGCTGGGCCAGATTCAAGCCATCGAGAGCACCTTCGGATTTAACATCGGTCCGAATGAATGGCGAACCAACCGAAAACTGGCCGGAGGTGGTCCCCTCATGGATGTGGGCATCTACTCCCTCAACGCCTGCCGCTATCTCACCAGCGAAGAACCGGTGGAAATCGACGCCCACTCCTCCGTGATCGATCATGACGGCCGCTTCGCCGAGGTCGAAGAAAACATATCCTGGACCATGACCTTCCCATCCGGCGTCCTGGCCAGCTGCAATTCCACCTACGGAGCCAACATGCCCGGTTTCTACCGCGTGCACGGCTCGCGAGGAGTACTCAACCTAGACAACGCATTCGTCTATGAAGGACTGGCCTTGCGCGCCGACATCGACGGAGCCGCTCCGATCACGATGTCGTCTCCCAGTCCCGACCCCGCCCACTTCGCGGCCGAAGCCGAACATTTCGCCGACTGCATCCAGCAGGACAAGCAGAACAAAGCCCCCGGCGAAGAAGGCCTCCGCGACATGGAACTGATGATGCGGATTTACGACTCGTGCAAAAGGCACGCGGCCTGAGGTATTACTCGCTGCCGGGACGGCCCGGCTTTTCCTCTCACGTAATCGACCAACAAAGGTGTGCCCACTCTTCGCGTGTTTTGCGAAGAGCCTGTCCTGAGCCTCCCAACTGGGGTTGGGAGTCGATAGTCTCAAAATACTGATTGACAGTAAGATACTACTTATATAAGTTACTACTTATGTCGCAAGCATTCAACCTGAATGCCTCCTTCGCCGCCCTCGCCGATCCGACACGCAGGGCCATCCTGGCCCGTCTCGCCTCTGGGGAAGCGACCGTCATGGAACTGGCGAAGCCGTTCGAGATGACGCAGCCCGCAATTTCCCAGCATCTAAAAGTGCTCGAAGGTGCCGGGTTGATAGTCCAGAGAATTGACGGTACGAAACGCCCTCGTCGATTGGCGATGACCGGCATTGACGCAATGGACCAGTGGCTAACGATGTTGCGAAAAGCCCTGGAGAGAAACTACGACCGGCTGGATGAGGTTCTGGCCGGCATGCAATTGAGAAAAATGGAATCAAGAATGGATTCAAAAAAGAAGAGAGGAAAACGCCGATGAGTAAGCTGACTCTGAAAACCGAAGGCGATACACACATCCTTGTGACGCGGCGCTTCGCTGCGCCCCCCGAGGCCGTGTACCGCGCGCACACCGACCCGAATCTGATCCAGAAATGGCTGCTTGGCCCTGAGGGCTGGACGATGCCCGTCTGCGTCAACGATGCGCGGCCGGGCGGGAAATTTCGCTATGAATGGACGAACGCCAAAGGTGCCGGATTCCATATCACCGGTGAGTTTCTGGAACTGAAGCCCTACAGCAAGATTGTCCACGTGGAGCGCATGCACCTGCCCGACCCCACGCCCGACAATCACGTCGAAACGAAATTCGAACCGGACGGCTCCGGCACATTAATGACGATGCGGATGACCCTGCCCGACGCCCAAACCCGCTCCGCAATGCTGGCTACCGGCATGGATCGTGGAATGGAAGCCAGTTACGTCCGGCTGGAAAGCATGCTCTTCGATTGGGGCCTGTCGGAAGCGAGTTGAGTGAATCTTCCATTCTCCTCCTCACTTCGTGCAAGAGCCGGAAGCCCATCTGAACTCTTGCCATCGAACCAGCCCCGGGGCGTTACGCCCCGGTGGCTTTCTTCTTCCCCGCTCCGGTCGCGCCCTTCTTGCCCTTCCCACCGCCCACAATATCCGCGATGGTCGTATTCTCCAGAATCTTGGCCGCCGCGTCCCGCACCTCAAGGAACACTTGATACAGCGCCCGATGATCCGCATCCTTCGCGATCAAGCTGCGCAGTTGTTCCGCATCTCCCATCGGCGCCAGCGGCCCGTCAATCAACCGGATAATATCGCTCAAAGGAATCTCCGCCGGATCGCGCCGTAACCGGTACCCGCCCCTGGCCCCGCGCACGCTGTCCACAATGCGCGCATTCTTCATCTCCAGCAGAATTAACTCCAGGAACTTCTCCGGCAGATCGCTTTCCGCCGCAATGTCCCGGATCTTGATCGCTCCCTGGTTGTGCCGTTTGGCCAGCGTCATGATCGCCTGCAGCGCATACAGTCCTTTTTGCGAAATCTTCACTCCAACACCCCTCCGTGCCGCCTAGATTGTGACCCATTTCCGGCTCTTTGCATAGAACCCCCAAAGGTGCCGCGCGGAACCGCGATCTATATACTTTTGCGCAAGCACGAACCGCTTCAGCGCGCGTTTCCGAAGGACGATAGAGAAGGACGATCAACAGAAAAAGGATCTGCAGAAAGACGATCTCTTTTGGAAAACATATTCCCAATGCTCCTCATGTTCGCGTTCTGGGCGGTGGTCTACGCGCTGCGCCACGCGTCCGACGGAGAATTTGTCACAAGAGATCTCAGCCGCCAGGCCGATGCTCACGCCGCCCAAGGCAACCTCTCTCTCGAAGAACATACCGTAGAAGCTCTGATCCGGAAGGCCGAGACCGAAAACGGTCGCAACGACATCGAAGTCGCCATTTTCCTTCGCCGGCTGGCCCGCGTCAAAATCAATCAGGGCGATCCAGCCGCCGCTATTCCCATCCTGCAACGCGTCCTGTCGATCCAGGAAGCGAATCTCGGCCCCACTTCACCCGACCTGATTCAGACTCTCGACTGGCTCACGCAGTTGTCGCGTGCCCGCGGCGATCTGGACTCAGCCATCGATTGCACCCGGCGCGTTCTATCCATCCACGCCTCTGCTTATGGAAACGAGGATTCGAAATCCGCCGTCCTCTACAACAACCTTGGCCTCATGCTGCACGACAAAGGTGACGCTGAGGCTTCGACAGAAGCTTTCCGCCGTGCCGCTGACCTTCACGAAAAAAATCCCTCCGGACCTGACTCCGAACTCGTCGTCAGCCTGAACAACCTCGGCATCGTCCTCAAGTTGCAAGGCCAGTTCGACGAATCCGAGTCGCTGCATCGCCGCGCGTTGGAGATCCAGGAAAAGCTCCTCGGCCCGGACAAGCCTGACTTGGCCCCTACGCTCAATGCGCTAGCGGAAACTCTCTGGCAAAAGCAGAATTATGCCGCCGCTGAGCCCCTCTATCGCCGCTCGATCGAGATTCAAGAGAAGGCCTTCGGCCCGGAAGACCCGCGTCTCACTGCAGCGCTCACTGAACTTGGCCGAATGTTGACCCAGAAACAGGGCCTTGCGGCCGCGGAAGCCCTGCTGCGCCGGGCACTCGCCATACGAGAGAAGTCCGGCCCCGCCAATTCTTTGCCCATCGCCGAATCCATTGAGGCCCTTGCCTCGGTCCTTCGCACCAAGGGCGATTTCGCGGAGTCCATCACGCTGTTGCGCCGGGCACTCGAAATCCACGAAAAGGCCTCACCACTGAATCAACCCACCGTCGATCAACCTGCCGTCTCGATAAGTCTAGGCAACCTGGGATGGATGCTGTGGCAGCAAGGCGAGTATGTCGAGGCCGAAAGTTGCATGCGCCGCGCGCTCGCGATGGGCGAACGCTCCGGGGAGCAAGCCACGCCCTTCGTCGCCAGTCAACTCTCCAACCTGGGCTCGCTGCTCCGCGATCAACACAACTTCACCGGCGCCGAACCCCTGCTCTGGCGAGCTCTCGCTTTGAAGGAGCAATCGTTGGGCCCAGATCATGTTTCCTGCGCGGATACCCTCGAGACTCTCGCGTCTCTGCATGTCGGCCAAGGCGACTATAACGGAGCCGTACCGCTAATACGTCAAGCCCTTGCGATCAAAGAAAAATCCTTCAAGCCCAATCAACCTCAAATCGCGCTGACCCTCGTGAACCTTGCTGTCACTTTGCACAACGCCGGCCCCACCGACGAAGCCGAGCCTCTCTTGCGTCGCGCCCTGCTGATCTACGAGAGCGCCCTCGGCTCCGAGCATCGCGCAGTCGGCTCAACCTCATTTCATCTCGCCGCGTGTCTGCACAAGAAGGCCCGCTTCCAAGAAGCCGAACCTCTCTATCGCCGCGCCCTCGCCATCTCCGAAAAAATCTACGGGCCGGAGCACGCCGAAACTGCCAGCACCATGGGTATGCTCGCCAAGTTGCTCCACTCCACCGGTGATGTCACCGGAGCCCGTTTCCTGATGACTCGCGCCTACAACATAGCCGCCAAGTCGCTGGGCGAAAAACACCCGACAACGCTAGATATGAAAGCTACTCTAAACGGCCTGATGATGAAGCTAGCCCCACCACACCTAAACTGATTCCTTCGTGCACCTTAGTGTCCTTTGTGGTTGAGGCTCTTAGGCCTAACCACATGCATTACTCCTGTAATCCGGCTGCCCTATTCTTTGTGCTATACTCTTTTTGACGCTTTTTCCACGGTTTGCTCGTGACGCGGTGGTCCCTAGTTCGAATTGCTTAGGATCAGATTCATCTCCGCCTTTCCTGCCCGCCGTATAGTTCCAGCGCCAAATCCAAAATTGATTGAGAGCGGCATGCAGGCTTCACGTGTATCCAAAAGTGTACAGACGTGTATTTCGACAGGCCCCTCCAGAAAGAACAATCTAGAATGACCACATTTTCGGAACTGCCCTTGTCTGCTGCCTTGCAGCAGAAACTCGCGGCAGCTCAATTCATCACCTTAACCCCCATCCAGGAGCGCGCCGTCCAGCCCGCCCTCGAAGGCAAAGACGTAATTGGCACCGCCCAAACGGGAACCGGCAAGACCTTAGCATTCCTGATCCCAGTGATCGAAATGCTCCGAGCTGAAGCTTCCAAGCAGGCAACTGCCCTGGTGCTCCTGCCCACGCGCGAGCTGGCTATGCAAGTCCACGAACAATACGAGCAGCTCCGCACCAAGACCATGCCGAAAGCCGCATTGGTCATTGGAGGCGTTTCTGAAAAAGCGCAGATCCAGGGCCTGCGTAACGGCTCCTCCCTGATCATCGCCACTCCTGGTCGCCTGCAGGATCTCACCGATCGCAAGTTCGCCGACCTGCGCCACATCAAGGTCCTCGTCCTCGACGAGGCCGATCGCATGCTCGACATGGGATTCCTCCCGGCCATCCGTCGCATTCTCGCGGTGCTGCCCAAGACCCGTCAGACCCTGTGTTTCTCGGCCACTCTAGAGGCCTCCGTTGCCGGGCTGGTGCATGAGTACATGTGCGATCCCGTTCGGGTAGCTCTGGGTTCAGTTCTGAAGCCGGCCGAGAGCGTCGAACTGAAGGCCTACGAGGTCCGTCCCGGAGAAAAGCTAGACCTGCTCCGCCAACTTCTCTACGGGGAGAAAGGACAGACTCTGATCTTTACTCGCACCAAGCGCGGCGCCCAGCGTCTCGCCCAGGAGTTGGTCCGCGATGGCTTCACCGCCACCATGATTCACGGCGATCGCACCCAGTCCCAGCGCAATGGAGCCCTCGGGGGATTCCAGGAGGGCCGCTATCAGATCCTGGTAGCCACCGACATCGCCTCGCGCGGCCTCCACTGCGACGACGTCGCGCATGTCATCAACTACGACCTGCCGAAGATGGCGGAAGATTTCATTCACCGCGTAGGCCGCACCGGACGCGCCGGCTCAACCGGCCGCGCCACTTCGCTGGTCGCTGGCGTGGAAGTCGTGGAGCTCCGCAACATCGAACGCACTCTCAAGTTGCGCATCGAACGCCTGCAGAAAGATCAATCCGTCGACGCTCAACCCAAGCGCAACGTGCAAAACACACTGGCCTCGCGCACGCTAACCGCGTTGCCTGGCGAAGTCTTCGTCTAGAAACGACTTCACAAAGTAAGAGTGGGTGCCCCGCTTCTTGCATCTTTTGCGAGAAGTGGGGCTTTCGACTTTCAGCGCGCGGCCAACGCTTCAAAATCTCCCCCATAACAAACTCCCTACAAACAGAAAATCGCCGGAGCTCTCAAGCTCCGGCGACTCTGTTCTAACAATCTCTAGCGATCGAGCTTGCCGAATGGCGTCGACACCACAACCGGCTCATCATCCTCCGAGCCAACGCGAAACAGCGCAGCCTGCGCCTCCGCATGCTCTCGCAGTTCCTGCATTTCGTCGACGACAGCACCTTCCGGTTTGTCCTGCTTGCGCTGTACCCTGCGCTCGGCCTTATCCCGCTGTTTCTGTTGCCGGGTTTGTTCCTTCTGGCGCTTAGTAAAGGTTGATCTTCCTCGTGGCATTCACAATTCCTCCGTGTCTTTGCTTGCTGTACTGGTCTTTCGGGTTGAAGATTGGCGCCCCGTGGCGAACCAGTGGATGGTTCAGGGGACACTCGCCGCCACAGCCTACCCGATCTCTCAATCGCGAAGGCGCAATTATGGCGTGGTCTTCGAGGTTAAGTACTTCAAGTATACGCTGTTTGCCCGCGTCCTGCTGCGACTTGGAAAGGGCGCACACGAATCCGGGTCCATCTCCGCGCACTCTGCGAAATACTCTGCGTCGTCCGCGGTTAAGTTCTTTCCCTGCTTCAACAACCAGTCTGCCGCGCGAATCTCCCTTGCTAATCCCCCACCCATCGCGTACCATCACCGAGTGCGTTAGACCGAATCGGTCGTCCGCAGCAGCACTCGCCTTCAACAGCCAGTATCCTGCCGCTGTACCCCCGAATCTCTCCAGCGTAAATTGATCGACTAAAGGAACACCTAACACCATGGCAGAACAAGGAACAGTAAAGTGGTTCAATGACGCCAAAGGCTACGGCTTTATCAGCCGTCAGTCCGGCGAAGACGTTTTCGTGCATTTCTCTGCGATTCAAGCGGGCGGTTTCAAGAGCCTGCAAGAGGGCCAGACCGTGCAATTCGACGTGACCAAGGGCCCCAAGGGCTGGCAAGCTGAGAACGTCCAGCCGCTGTAAGCCGTACCCTTATTTCGAAAAGGCGATCTCCCAGGAGATCGCCTTTTTCACGTTTTAGGACATGGACCAAGCCGCGAAGCGGCGAAAAGAATGCAGCCCACGGCGCCAGCCGTGGGTAGTCAGACGGGAATCATTGGGAAGCCCCGTAGGGACGAAAGAAACAATTCTACCGGGAAGACCTGACCGAAATTACCTTAAAAATCTTGGTGCCATCGAAGGGACTCGAACCCCCACACCCTTGCGAGTACATGGACCTGAACCATGCGCGTCTGCCAATTCCGCCACGATGGCAAGTGGACCTACATTGCGGCGACAGTCCTCAGTCACCGCATCAGGAAGACCAACACATCTATTCTACAGGCACAAAGCCGCGTGTCAAACCATCGCGCGAATTCGTGGACGATCAATCAAACCGCATGACCATACGCTGCTCAATCTTCCAAGCGAGAAGGCTCGTCGAACAGCGCCATCTCCTCGGGCGTCGGTACTTGGAATATCTCGATCCATCGCATCATTGCCTCTCGCTCAATCGGCGGAGTCTCCATGCCTCGACGCCGAATCCTGTCGAGAAGAACATCCAATGACGCCGATAGATAATGCAACTCCACCGCCGCGCCAATGTCGCGAGCTCCACTTCGCAAGGTATCCCGTTCAGATCTTCCCCACGTACCCCACTCAATGATGACCGTGAGTCCACGTGCGAGAAGCTCCTGCGCGAACTTCCACTGGAGAGCTTCGATCTTTCCGCGCCTTTCTTCGTCGTAGAGGTCCAAAGAGAGGCCGTTCATCCACTCATCGGCAGAAAAACGTATCGCCCCAAGCTTTTCTTCGAGACGCTTGGCAAGTGTGGTCTTACCAGAAGCGGGCAAGCCGCATACGATGATCAATCTCGCGCCCGCGCCGGATTCCGCCTTGATGGGATGATTGCTCACCGAATCCCCGGCAGGATCTTCTCCGCGCCCTCTGCGAATCTTCTGCGACCTCGGCGGTAAAAGGCTCTTTCGGCGGAACTCAAAATTCTCACGTCCCCGAAAGCCGACCGCCGGAAGGCCCGAAGCCGGCTCTACTCCAGCTTCGCCGTCATCGTAATCTTCGCGTTCAAAACCTTCGACACCGGACACCCAGTCTCCGCGGCTTCGGCATACTTCTGAAAAGTCGCCGCGTCCGCCCCTGGCACTTTCCCGACAACATCAATATGGCTCGCCGTAATCGTCCACCCTGAATCCAGCTTGTCGAGAGAAAGCGTCACCGTAGTCGAAATGCTCTCCGGAGTCAGATTCGCTCCGCCCAGCTGCGCCGACAGCGCCATCGAAAAACATCCCGCGTGCGCCGCCGCAATCAGTTCCTCGGGATTCGTCCCTGGAGCATTTTCAAACCGCGTCGAAAACGAATACTGCGTATTGTTCAGAGCCCCACCCGGAGCCGAGATGGATCCCTTTCCATCCTTCAGCCCACCCTTCCAAACTGCGCTAGCCTTCCGTTGCATGACGTTCTCCTGGTTATGATTTCGCCGATTGGCCCACTCATTGTAGACGCAACGTCGCAACCATGTCAGGTCGGGGACCAATCACATGATGTGGAAAGTCGAATTTTTCCTTCGTGAACCTTCGTGTCCTTTGTGGTTAAAGGCCTTCGTCGGTGGGCAAGGAAAACCAAGGGGAACAACGGAGGAGGACACCGGAGCGACTTTCTGATGCTGACAACGGATCGCGTATGGCTAAGCTAGTAAAAATCCGAACAACTTAAATAGAACCCGCACTGCGGACACTTCAATTTGCACCGACTCTCGCGCAGCTTCGACGAGCAATTCGGACAATACTGCCCCGGATCGGCCGCTTTCACTCCCGCCCCATGTCCGTGCTCACTCGCCGTCTTAGTCTCGCCGTTTGCCGAGCTCACGTCCGCCTAACGTAACCCCATCTCCCGCGACTGACAAGTCCAGATCTCGGTTCCAGTCGAATCCCATCTTGGCTGGAAGTAGTAGCCGGTAGCCAGCAGCTATCACGCCGCCCGGTCATTAGCCACCTGCGGAGTCCTGCTCCAGCAGTCAGCCATAATCAGCCACGCACCCAGCCGCTTCCATACCTTCACATACTTCCCACGCTCCGCGGCGTGCGCGCCGTTGGGTTGCCGCACGACCACAGAAAAGCGTCCGAGCTCCATGGCCATGTCGCCGGAATATTCCACCCGCGTCGTTTCCAGACGCAGATCGCTATAGCCCGCTTCGCCTAACAGTCTCAGCACCCGCTCGACCGGCTTTTGGCCATAGGCCGCTTCATGGAGCGGAGCCATCAGCACACCGTCGACCGCAAACAGCGCCGCCGCTTGATCGTAGTTCCCTGTGTTGAAAGACATTGCAAAATCTTGTGTGAGTCCCCGCAGCTGAGACTCCACGTTCTGGAACGGACGCGAGTCCGCCAGTGAGCCTGAATACGTCCCGTACATCTACTGACCTCCTGGGGGAAGGCAAACGGCACATCTCGCCGTGGCCAGCCGGCGAGTGATCGGAAAAACTTGCTCATTTTAGCGCAAAACGACTTGTGGGAAGGTGAAAAGTTTTCCGTGCGGTCGATCCAGAACCGGATCAGCTTCTGCTATCTCTCAAACAGCGCCGTACGGCTCGGCAGCCGCAATGCCCCGGAGTCGCTATTCATCACCGTCACAGGGGGTTCTACGTTCTGGTCAGGATTCTCACGTTGCGCGATCTGCCGCTTCACGCGCTCCATCAGAACCACCAACTTCTTCGACTCATGGTCCCTCTCTGCCTGCTTGCACATCTTCTGAAAATCTTGCGGGGCACACGCCACACTGTTAGTCATAGGGGAGATGATCCTTGTACGAAGAAGGCCTAGCCTATCCGATTTTCGCCGAATTGCCAACTCCCGAAAGTTGTATCACGCCTCGGTGTCCCAACGAATCATGTGAATCGCGTAGTGCTCAACAAAACCTAAGCTGTGGAAATCTCGCCGAGGTGACGACCCTAACTCGTCCCCGACAAATGTCGGTACTCCTCCCCCTGCTCATCCGCCAGTAACACCCACAGCGTGTACACTCCCAGCGCCGTTCCAAACGGTGGATGAAACAGGGCCAGTACTCCGAGCACAATCGCCGCTACTCGCGCCCAAGGCTGCCTCTCCTGCAGTCCCAGCCCCACGCAAACCCCGCCCGCCCCCAGCAGCAGCAGGCTGCCGCCCCCGATATAAACGAGCAGCGGGAAAAGGCCCGCCAGCGGCTCCCGATCATGAAGCACAAAATGTGCGCTGCCGCCGAAGACCAGCAACCCCGCCGCCGGCACCAGAAACAGCGCTCCGATCGCCATCCACAGGATTCCCAGGGTGTGCAGATGCCGCTCCAGACGCGAGTAAGCCACTCTGCCGACCGGATCTCCCATCCTCCGCCCACACTTTGGACACGCCCCGAATCCAGGCCGCATCTCCGTCCCGCACTGGTTGCAGAACATAGAAACCTCCCGCCTACCCCACTCCCGCCCCACTGCTAGATACGACAGAAAGCCTCCGGAGTTCCCACAAAACCGCCAACCCGCTAGCCTCCCCGCCCCCCTCCCATTGTTAGCTCCAGAGGTACATGGCCTTAGTGGCCGTTGAGCCACAGCCCGAATTGGACGAAAATCATGCCAAGTCCGAGTCCGTCGTGTTGGGGAGAGAGTGTGTTTCACCGTCGAACTCTTACGGTCTGTCTTTTTCTTGCGGCCAGCGTTTCGCTGGCGGCAGCGCGCGATCTCGCGCTGGTTTCCAACAAGTCGAACGTCGTCTCCACCATGACTCTCCCCGATCTGGTGAAGGTGTGCAAAGCGCAGACCAATCGTTGGCCCGACGGCAAGCCCGTGACATTCATCATGCGGTCTCCGTCTTCGCCCGAAATGAAGTTGCTTCTGGAAAAGATCTATGAACTTCCCCAAAACGAGGTGACGGAACTCATCAACACCGCCAATCACGGACGCATGAATCATCCCGCCATCCTCGTCGTAGAGTCCGACGAAGACCTGGTCAACAAGGTCGCCTCGATTCCTGGCGCGGTCGGCCTCGTCGACGTGTACGCCATCAACAGCAGCGTGGCGGTGGTCAAGCTCGCAGGAAAACTGCCGCTCGAGCCCGGATATTTATTGCACGGCAACTAGTGAATTTGGACCGCGGCCTTCTTCACGCCGCAGCCCGCGATGATCGAATGGGAACTGAGAAGAAAGCACAAGCCGCGGCCGCTACTGGTGACGCCGACACTGCCGCTTCTGGCAAGGCGCCCACAGGCAAATTCTCCTTTACCCGCCGCTTCCCCCGATTCACCATCGACGTTCGCCTGCAAGTCAAAATGTTTCAAGACGGAGAGTTCCGCAGTTGCTGGGGACGCTCCACCGAAATGGGTCAGGACGGCATCGGCGCCACTCTCACCGGAAGTCTCGAAACTGGCGAGATCGTCACTCTCGAAATCCCGCTGCCGCTTTCCCCGTATCCCGTGAAAGTGCGCGCCATCGTCCGCTACCGCCAGGGCCTCCGTTACGGATTCGAATTCCTGACGCTCAACAACGCCCAGCGCGACACCATCCAACGCGTCTGCCAATACCTCGCCACCAAAGCCTAACCACGTAGAGACGGACGTCTCATCCGTCCGGCGAGCGAAGCGAGCCTGCACTGAAACGAAGTCAAAAGACAAAGACCACCAGCGCGCCATCACCATTGCCCGAGATATACTGCCCCGCAGCATGGGGACCACAGTCAAACTAAGAATCGCTGCCAAGAAAACACTCGCATGAGCGAAGCTTCCACAACCGTGGTTGAAAACGTAGAAAGCGGCCCCGCCACACAACTACCGGCCGCCGCCTCCCCAAAATGGCGCCGCGGATTCTGGTCGCTGGTCATCACTCAGTTCCAGGGCGCGTTCAACGAAAATGGCCTCAAGAATCTTGTGGTCTTCATCATCCTCGGCATGGCCATGCAAAAAGCCGACCGCGATCAGCTTGTCCTCGTCGTCGGAACTCTGTTCTCCGTTCCCTTCATCCTCTTTTCCATGACCGGCGGATTTCTTGCCGACCGTTACAGCAAGCGCACCGTCACCATCTGGACCAAGTTCTTCGAGATGGCCGTCATGGCGCTCGCCATCGCCGGACTCGGCTGGCAGAGCCTGCACGTGGAGATGGCTGCCGTCTTCTTGGCAAGCACCCAGGCCGCACTCTTCGGTCCCTCGAAATACGGACTGCTCCCGGAATTGCTGCCCGAGCCGCTGCTCTCCTGGGGCAATGGTGTACTCGAACTCGGCACGTTTCTGGCGGTGATCGCCGGAGGAGTTTCCGGCGCATTCCTGGCAGACTACTTCCAGAATCGTCAGGGCTGGTCCGGTGTCATCTTTCTGAGCCTCTCCGTCGTCGGCCTGCTCTTCAGTCTCGGCATCACAAAAGTTCCCGCCGCCGATCCCATTAAGAAATTCCGCGCCAATCCCATGGGCGATCTCTGGGTGCAAGGCCGCCTCATTCGCAGCGATCGAGTTTTGTGGCTCGCCGTCCTGGGCAACACCTATTTCTGGTTCCTCGGTGCCCTGCTCACAGCCAACATCGTCTTCTACGGCAGCGATGTCCTGCACATCACTTCCACCCGCACTGGAATGCTTCAAGCCGCGGTCGCCATCGGCATCGGCCTGGGCAGCCTCGCTGCCGGTTATCTCTCCAGTGGCAAAGTCGAATACGGATTGATCCCCCTCGGCTCTGTCGGCATGACGGTGTTCGGGATTCTCCTCTCCCGTCCAAATCTCTCGTTCGCCCTTGTGCTCGGATTGCTGGCTGCCCTCGGCTTCTTCGCCGGATTCTTTGCCGTCCCAATCAACGCGCTCATCCAGCACCGCCCTGACGAAAAAGACAAAGGCGGAGTCATCGCCGCCGCAAACCTGCTGTCCTTCGTCGGCATCGGCGCGGCCGCCGGAATTTACTACGTCTTCCAGCACTACTCGCACTTGAGCCCGCCAACCATCTTCCTCGCCGCGTCGCTCATGACCGTTGCCGCGACCATCTACGTCCTCTACCTGCTTCCCGACGCCCTTCTCCGGCTCCTGCTCTGGATCGCGACCCACACGCTCTATCGCATCCATCTGCAAGGCCGCGAAAATGTTCCCGCCAAAGGCGGCGCGCTACTAGTCCCGAACCACGTCTCGATGGTCGATGCGGTCCTGCTTATCGCCTCCATCGATCGCCCCATCCGTTTTCTGATGTTCAAAGGCTCCTACGATCACCCGCTGGTGAAGCCCTTCGCGAAGATCATGGGCGTAATTCCGATTTCCTCCCAGCTTCGCCCCCGCGAACTGATTCAGTCCCTGCGCACCGCAACCCAGGCACTGAAAGACGGAGAAATCGTCTGCATCTTTCCCGAAGGACAGATGACTCGCATCGGCCAGATGCTCCCCTTCCGGCGCGGCATGGAAAGAATCGTCAAGGGCCTCGACGTGCCCATCATCCCCGTCAACCTCGGCGGCGTGTGGGGTTCTATCTTCAGCTTCGAACGCGGAAAATTTCTCTGGAAGCTCCCCCACCGGATTCCCTACCCAGTCACGGTGACCTTCGGCAATCCGATGCCCTCAACCACCAGCGCGCAGGAAGTGCGCCAGGCCGTGCAGGAACTCGGCGCCCAGGCCTATCACTTCCGCACACGCTACATGCGAACCCTGCATCGCTCCTTCGTGCAGACTGCGCGCCGTCATCCCTTCCGTTTCGCCATGGCCGACGGCCGCACTCCGAAGGTCTCGTTCGGCAAGGCGCTCACAGGCGCTGTCTTTCTGGCTCGCCGCCTTCGTTCCGTATGGCGTGATCAGAAAATGGTCGGCATCCTGCTTCCGCCGTCCGTTCCCGGCGCGCTCATCAACCTCGCGGCTCTCCTGATGGGCAAGGTCCCGGTCAATCTGAACTACACCGCGTCCAACGAAGTTCTGGCCTCCTGCGCCAAGCAGTGCGAACTCAAAACGGTGATCACCTCCAAGGCCTTCCTCGAGCGCGTCCACATCGAACCGCCCGCGCAGGCCATCATGTTGGAAGATCTTGCGGACAAACCTCGATCGCTCGAACGCCTGACCGCCGCACTCATCTCCTGGCTGCTGCCCGTGCGCCTCATCGAGAAATCTGTCGGAGCCACCCGCACAACAGGCCTTGACGACATCGCCACCATCATCTTCTCCAGCGGCAGCACCGGCGATCCCAAGGGAGTCATCCTCACTCACTACAACGTTGCCTCCAATGTCGAGCAACTCAACCAGGTCTTCATGCTCGGGGAGCACGACAAAATCCTCGGCATCCTCCCGTTCTTTCATTCCTTCGGCTTCACCGGAACGCTCTGCTTGCCCACCGCCATCGGGATGGGCGTGGTCTACCACCCCAGTCCGCTCGAAGCCCGCGCCATCGGCGCGCTAGTCAGCCAATATGGCGTCACCTTCCTGCTCGCCACGCCAACATTCCTGCAGGCCTACATCCGTCGCTGTGCCCCCGAAGACTTCGGCAGCCTTCAGTACGTAATGGCCGGAGCTGAGAAACTCCCCGAACGAACTTCCGTCGCCTTTGAAGATCGATTCGGTCTGCGCCCTCTCGAAGGCTACGGATGCACCGAGTGCTCTCCCGCCGTCACCGTAAACACCCGCGATTTCCGCGCCGCCCAGTTCCGCCAGGTCGGCGCCAAGCGCTCCAGCATCGGCCATCCTCTACCCGGAATCAGTGTCCGCATCGTCAACCCCGACACCTTCGAACCTCTCCCTCTGGGAGATACCGGCCTGCTCCTGGTTCGCGGACCCAATGTCATGCAGGGATACCTGAATCGCCCTGAAAAGACTGCCGAAGTCTTGCGTGACGGCTGGTACAACACCGGCGACATCGCCAGCGTCGACGAAGACGGATTCATCCGCATCACCGACCGCATGAGCCGCTTCAGCAAAATCGGCGGCGAAATGGTGCCGCACATCAAAGTCGAAGACAAGCTTCACGAACTCAGCGGCGCCACCGAACAAACCTTCGCCGTAACCTCCGTCCCCGACGAGAGAAAAGGCGAACGCCTGATCGTGCTGCACACCTTACCCGAAGACAAACTCGAACCCTGCCTGGCCCTCCTGGCCAAGTCAGATCTCCCCGCCCTCTGGAAGCCGCGTCCCGATCAATTTGTCCACGTCGACGCACTGCCATATCTGGGCACCGGAAAGCTGGACCTACGCCGTCTGAAAGAAATCGCAGTAGAGACTGCAAAGTAGGAAGAGATCGTAGAGTCGGCAACCCGAATCAGGCCAATGAATGAAGCGGAAAAGGGTTTCTCTGCGAACTCCGCGGGGTTTCTCTGCGTCCCCTGGTGTTAAAAGCTTTGCAAGCTCTCGGACGACTCGGCCGTGAGTCCAGCTTTTCTTAGCGACCTTCGCGGCTTTTCTTAGCGTCCTTTGCGGTTAGAAGCTTTTCATGGTGCTAGACATAGAAATAAAGACGAAGTCGTAAAGTTGGCGGGGGTTCTCTGCGAACTCCGCCTGACCTCCGCGTCCTCTGCGGTAAGATGCTTTGTTACCGCTTGTACCCACTCAACTTCAACCCAGGTTTTCTTAGCGACCTTCGCGGCCGTTCTTAGCGCCCTTTGCGGTTACAAGCTTTTCGCTTGGGTGAAGGAGTAACTTCCCATGAACCAACCCAGACACGACGTCACAATCCCACCGTAGAATAACCCTGTGCGTGCTCTTCTCCTCACGCTCGTCCTTGTATCTTCCGCCGCCGCACAATCGGTTCCAACTGTCATCGTCACTGACGAAAACGGCGTCGCCGTCCCCTCCGCCCGCGTCTTCCTTCGATTCTTGTCGCAGCCTCCCATCAGCTCCGGGTTTTGCCAAACCGACTTCGCCGGACGCTGCCAATTCCCCAGCTTCCCGGAGGGCGCCTACGAACTCCGGGTCGAAAAAGAAGGCTTCTACGCTCTCGTGCAGCCCAGCGTTCAAATCACGCCAAGCTCCACCATCGAAGTCACCATCTCTCATCAGCAAGAGGTCAAAGAAGTCGTCGACGTCCGCGAATCTCCTCCTGCCATCGATCCCGCTCAAGTCGCCGCGCAGGAAACCATCAGTGGCCTCGACGTTCTCAACATCGTTTATCCCGTCACCCACGATTACCGCAACGCCCTCAATTTCATTCCGGGCGTCGTCAGCGACCAGTTCGGCCAACCCCACGTCGCTGGATCCCAAACCTACCAGACGGTCACTCTGCTCGACGGCTTCAACGTCACCCAACCCGCCAACGGACTTCTCGTGGTCCGGGTCAGCACAGACGCGTTCCGCTCCATTCAGGTCGAGCCCTCGCGCGAGCCTGCCGAAGACGGCAAAGGTTCCGGAGGAGTCCTCAACCTCAACACCGGCATCGGCGACGATCACTTCCGCTTCACTGCCACCAACTTTATTCCGTCATTTCAGAACAAGCACGGCTGGCGCTTCGATCAGTTTCTTCCGCGCTTCACCATGTCCGGCCCAGTCGTAAAAGGAAAAATCTGGTTCTACGACGCCTTCGACGGCGAATACGACAACACCATCTATAACGAACTCCCCGTCGGCCAGGACAACGACCACGTCCTCCGCCTCGGCAATCTCGCCAAGGTGCAGAGCAACCTCACCGCTCGGGACATCCTCACCACCAGTTTTCTCGTGAACGACCTCTACGACAAATACGGTCTTCTTTCTCCGCTCAATCCGCAGTTGACCAATCCGAAAAACGATTCCTCCAGTTATGTCACCAGCGTGAAGGAGCAACACTACTTCGCCGGAGGCCAACTCCTCGAAACCGGATTCGCCTTCAACCAGTACGACGCCCACCTTTCTCCCTACGGAACCGAGCCGTACCAGCCCACTCCCGACACCGCCTTCGGAAACTACTATCTGACCGAACAAACCCGAGCCCGGCGCTGGCAGGGGCTAGCAAATCTGTACCTTCCTCCCCAGCAATGGCACGGCCGGCACGACTTCAAAGTTGGAGTCGATCTCGACCGCCTCTCCTACTTCGCCCAATTCTCCCGCCAGCCCATCACGTACTTGACCTCCGCAGTCACATCCGCGCAACCAGCCGACGTCTGCTTCACCACCGGGCAAGACGCTACTTTTCCTTGCACCCGCTACTCCACCTTCGGCGCCGCCCCGCTGCATAGTGAATACAACACCGAGGTCAGCGCCTACGCCGAAGATCGCTGGAGCGTCACCAACCGCCTGTTGATCGAGCCCGGAGTCCGCCTCGACTGGGACGAAATCGTTCGCCACGCCGAAATCTCACCTCGCCTCGCAGGAACGTACGTCCTCGACAACACTGGCAACACAAAGCTCTCTGCCGGCATCGGCCTCGTCTACGACGCCACACCAATCTTTCTGATCGCTCGCCCCTTCGCCGGAACAAGACAAGATATTTTCTATTCCATCTCCGACCCCACCACTTGCACTCCACCAAACTGCGTAGTCACGACAGGCCCCGTCACCACCACCTTCGCCGCGAACGCCAGCACCTTCCAGGCCCCGCGCTTCCTCAACTGGAGCATCGGCCTCGAAAAGAAACTTCCCGCCGCGATCTACATGAAAGCCGAGTTCCTTCAAAAACGCGGCACCCGCGGATTCGTCTACGACGCTCCCCCTCCCACCAGCACCGACTTCTTCCTCCAGAACACGCGCGACGACCATTACGACGCCTTCCAACTCACGCTCCGCCACAACTTCCGCGAAAACTACACGCTCATGGGCTCCTACACTCGCTCCAGCGCCCGCTCCAATCAAGCTCTCGACTTCAACGTCGACAGCCCCATCCTCAGCCCGCAACAACCCGGCCCTTATTCCTGGGACACTCCCAACCGCTTCCTCTCCTGGGGATATCTACCCTTCTTCAAACTTCCAATCATCCATCAACTGGAAGTTGCCTACTCCCTTGAAGCCCGCACCGGATTCCCCTTCAGCCTCTTCAACGATCAACAGCAGCTCATCAGCAAACCCGGAGCCGAGCGCTTCCCCAAATATTTTTCCGCCAACCTTCAGCTCGAAAAACGCTTCCACCTATTCGGCTACTATCTTGCCCTGCGCGGAGGCTTCGACAACATCACCGGCCGCTGCAATCCTCTCGTAGTGAACAGCGTCATCGATGCTTCCAATCCCCAACCCACCTTCAGTGCCTGCCAAGGCCGCTCCTTCACCTCCAGAATCCGCCTCCTAGGAAAAAAGTAATACTCAGGGTTGTCACCCTGAGCGAGACGCTTTTTTGTCTCGCGAAGGACCTGGGCGCGCCGCGCGAACCGACGCGTTCCTTGCGGCGCAATAATCGCGCGTTTGGCGCGCTTCCTTATCGCCTCCGCTGCGCCCCGCGCTATAATCCCTCTCATCACTTGCATCGAAACCCCGCGTCCCGACATCTCAAACTATTGAGGAGAAACGAATCATGGCTCACGAACTACCCCCTTTGCCGTATGCCTACGACGCACTCGAACCCACTATCGATAAGCAGACCATGACTCTGCATCACGACATGCACCACGGCGCATACGTGAAGAATCTGAACGCCGCTCTCGAGAAGCATCCCGAGCTGGCCGGCAAGTCCGCCGAAGATCTCATCCGCGACCTCAACGCCATCCCCGAGGACATCCGCAGCGCCGTCCGCAACAACGCCGGCGGCCACGTCAACCACACCATGTTCTGGAAGATCATGAAGCCCCAGGGTGGAGGCGATCCCTCCGGCCCTATCGCCGAAGCGATCAGCAAAACCTTCGGCAACTTCAAAGATTTTCAAACCAAATTCAACGATGCCGGCGTCAAACAATTCGGCTCCGGATGGGTCTGGCTCGCTGGCAAGCCCACCGGCGAAGTGCAAATCATCAGCACTCCGAATCAGGACAGCCCGCTCTCTCAGGGCCTCTATCCCATCTTCGGCAACGATGTCTGGGAGCACGCCTACTACCTCAAATACAACAACCGCCGTCCCGAATATCTCGGCGCCTGGTGGAACGTCATCAACTGGGACGAAATCAACAAGCGCTACGCCGCCTTCAAATCCGCCAAATCGGCGCAAGAACCCGCACTAGCCCACCGCTAAGCGTTCATGTAGGGGCGAACGCCCTCGTCCGCCCCGAGCGAAGCGAGTAGCGACCACAAGCACCAATTGGAAAGCGCAACAGGAAGAAGTAAAAAAGGCCCCCAACCGGGGGCCTTCGTTTTGCACGATGAGCTTTACGCCGCCGTCTCCACATACTCCTGCGGCTCGCTCTCGAACTCCTTCCGGCAATCTTCCGAGCAGAAGAAGTATTTCTTTCCTGCAAACTGCGTTTGGAATTCCGGATTTCTTTCATCCACTTCGATTCCACAAACCGGATCCATCGCCATCGTTCCTCCTCGCAGAGAAATGTATTCTCCTTAGCCTCTGCCTCTAGCAAGGACCTTGCCTTTCTCCCTTCTCTAATCGACTCATCCGATTCACTTTGCCCCACCGCCGGATCATCACCAAACCCGCCCCCGGAAAATCCTTCCACCCCCCGTGCACGATCTACTCACCCCCCCAAACGCAATCCCTATTCCACTCACCAAAATAGTCGGAGCAATTCTCCTCTGTGTGATTCAGCGCCCTCGGTGTTAAAGGACTTTGTTAGATACTCACCCCGTCCTGTGTCATCCCGAGCGAAGCGAACGACCTATGCACTTCGCCTGTAGCGCAGATGACCCCTGTGCCCCTCTGCGCCCTCTCTGTTGAAAGCTCTTCCCCGGAACAACCCCACCCCCAACCCCGTACTATCCCTAAGACCATGCTCTGCTCCCGCCGCTCCCGTTACTTGCTTCTGGCCCTGCTTCTCTACTCGACTCTCTGCACGCTAGGCGGCATCTTCATAGCCGACGCCACACTCCACCCTCCTCGCCGCCCGTTAACCGAAGATGAAATCACCGCTGTTCGCAACTCCGCCCAATCCCTCGACGCCGATCTCGCCGACGTCTCCATCACCACTCCCGACTCCGTCACCCTCCAGGCCTGGACCCTCCGCCCGCATCATCCCAACGGCGACGCTGTCCTCCTCGTCCACGGAGTGGCCGACAACCGCCTCGGCATGATCGGATACGCCCAACTCCTCCTTGCCCACGGATTCCCCATCCTCCTCCCCGACGCTCGCGCCCACGGCCTCAGCGGAGGCTCCCTCGCAACCTATGGGCTCCTCGAGAAAAATGACATCCACCAGTGGTCCGATTTCCTGCAAGCGCAATTTCATCCGCGCTGCATCTTCGGATTCGCCGAATCCATGGGCGCCGCCCAACTCCTGCAGTCCCTCGACACGCACCCGCATTTCTGCGCTGTAGCTGCCGAATCCCCCTTCTCTACTTTTCGTGAGATCGCCTACGACCGGATGGGACAGCTCTTCCACCTCGGCCCCCCACTGGGACCGATGGTCGGACGCACCCTTCTCCGCCCGCTAGTGGAAGTGGCCTTCCTGCGTGCGCGTTGGAAGTACAATCTCAATATGCAGCAAGTCTCTCCACGAGACTCCGTAGCCGCCACCAAAATTCCAGTTCTTCTGATCCACGGCCAGATCGACAGCAATATCCCCGTCCGTCACTCCGAAGCCATTCACGCATCCAATCCCAGCACCCAACTCTGGGAGGTCCCCGGAGCCGACCACTGCGGCGCCATCAGCCAGTCCCCAAAAGAATTCGAACACCGCCTCGTAGAATGGCTAACCCCGCACCCCCATCCGCCATCCTAGTAAATCCGCAACCTTTGTCATCCTGAGCGAAGCGAAGGACCCTATGCATCTCGCCTGTAGCGCAGATGAAGCGTACCCCTGCGTTCCTCCGCGTCCTCCGGTGTTCCTCCGTGTCCTCCGTGTTAAAAGCTTTTGACTTTGATCTTGATCTTGACTCTACTCTCGTTCTCGACCTTCAAGGCCTCCGGTAAACCACCCCGCCCTTCATCACAAAATCCACTTTCTCCATTAACGCCACATCGCTCAAAGGATCCCCCGTCACCGCAACCACATCTGCGACCTTCCCCGCCTCCAGAGTCCCCAAAGAATCCTGCATCCCCAGCAACTCCGCTGCCGTCACGGTAGCCGAGCGGATTGCCTGCCCTGGCGTCATCCCAAACTTCACCATCGACGAAAATTCCTTCGCCGGATTCACCTTCCAATCAAACCCACCCGCATCCGTCCCAAACGCAATCTTCACGCCGGCCTTCATCGCCCGCCGAAACGTGTCTTCATGAATCTGAATCATCTTCAACCACACCGGAGCCCCTGCCGCCGCCCGTCCCTGCGCCACGTACTCGCCCACATAAATCGTCGGCACGTAAAAAATTCCCCGCGCCGCCATGGTCTTCAAATCTTGCTCCGCAATGTAGTTCCCGTGTTCGATCGTATCCACGCCGGCCTCTACCGAGTTGTGCACTCCGTTCAAAGCCATGGCGTGCGACGCCACCTTGTGCCTCTCCCGGTGCGCCTCGTCCACCACCGCCCGCAACTCCTCCAAAGTGAAGGTTGGAATGTCGTCCAGCACTCCATCCTCCCGCACCCGGTATGACCGGTCGCTGTATACCTTGATCCAGTCCGCTCCGTGCGAAATCTGTTCGCGCACCGCCTGCCGCGCATTGTCCGCCCCATCGACAATCTGCACTCCATGCGGTACCAATACATCAGGCGCATATCCCTGCAGCGGATAAGCTCCCGTCACATCCATCGCCCGCGTCGCCACCTGCATTCGCGGTCCCGGGATTACTCCGTCATTGATCGCTTTCTTCACATCCGCATCCGCGTAGCCGGCTCCCTCCGTCTCCAGATCGCGAATGGATGTAAACCCATACTCCAGCGCCCGCCGCGCATTCACGGTAGCCAGAATCGTCCGATACTCCGGAGATTGCTTCAGCAATTGCTCGTCATAATCCGCCGCCGTAATGTCCCCCTGCAGCAGAACGTGCGTATGCGTGTCGATCAACCCCGGCAGACAAGTCTCCCGCGACAAATCAACGACCTCAGTCCCAGCCGGCACATTGCCAGAAATCTCCTTGATCTTTTCTCCCTCAATCACAATCACCACATTCTTCCGCAAAGAATCCCCGCGCCCATCAAACAAACTCCCACACCGCAAAGCCAAAGTCTTAGTTCCAGATGTCTGCCCCGAAAGCAAAGCGCCCCACACCGTAACTAAAGCCGTCAAACCAAAAACAACCTTTCGCATAAGCAATCCTCCGAGCCGAGAGCCGAGAGCCGAGAGCCGAGAGCCGAGAACTGAGAGCCGAGAACTGAGAGCCGAGAACTGAGAGCTAAGAACTGAGAACTGGCTACCGGGTATTGACAACTAGCAACCGGCAACTGCCTTTCTGCATTTCCTGTGCGCTCTCTGTGGATATTCCGGCTGCCCACTCTACCAGATTCCTCCAGCGCTCCTCCGCCAGCATGAAAACTACCTGTGTCTCGCATCTCAACCGCACCTCCCTCAGGTTTAGCTTCATCCGTGCCGATCCGTGAAAATCCGTGGCCACTGTTTTCCTCAATTGCACCAAAAATACTGAATTGACCAAGCCCATTTTGGGCCGTACAGTCTCTCTCACTCGCACAACGAATTTCGGCACTCGCCCAGCAGGCGTGAGCCGTAGGGCATGCAACAAATCCGCGCAGCAACTTGCGCTCTCGGGTCCGCGCCACATGAAACCACGCAATTGGAAGACGTATCGCACTCGCTTCTTGATCAAAGCCAAACAACTCAGTTCCAGCCTAAGCTTCATCGACCATCTCGGCCGCCAGCACTCTGGACGTAAGGGCGACTACCTCGTCGAATCATTCGACGGCGTGGTCAGCATTGCCCCGCGCCAGATTTTTGAGGACATTTACGTTCCCATGTCGCTCAACAGCGACATTCCGATCGCGCTACCGAACGAGGCCCTGACCCGCAAGCTCCCCCAACCCTCGCACACTCGCCGTACATCCTCCTCCCGCATGGGTGTGATGTGATGACGCTTTCATCCGTGGACCCAACGCTCTTGTCGCCTCTGGATGTAACGCTTTCTTCGCTTCTGGGCGTTATCGTTACGTCGACTCCGGGTTTGACGCATTCTTGTCAGCCCTGGATATGGCGCTATCCCCGGGCCCTGGATTTAACGCTTTCTTCATCGTGCATGGATTTGACGCTTTCTTCATCGTGGAAGAGCGGCCCTTCCGGGCCGCGTCAGCTTCCCTTGAGCGAGGGGGCTTTAGCCCCTGTGGTCGTCTCGGACAATCGCTGGGGCCACCGCAATGAACGTCTCGCGGGTCTTGCCTCTCGGGTCTTGCCGAATCCCAACCCCGACGCGATTTTCCGTCCCAAACCGCGAATCCACATCTACTCCCAACAAACCGCAACGGCCCCCTGTTTTCCTCAATGTGGAAAACGGGTCCCTAACCCCGCACCAAGCCCGTCATTGCTAGGGATACAATCTGTAGTGTTTCCCACTTGACAGGCACAACCCACGGGAGTAACTTTGCAATCCCAAGGCACAAAATTCCGCCCCACGGGAATGGGGTGGATCTCAAAAAACGAAGCGGTCCGGCGCCAAGCCAGAGGTGACTTGCCGCCCGCCGCCGAAGGGCTCTGGCGCTCGGGCTTCCTGATCCGTAAGCCCGGCGCCCGAAACCTTAACTTGGGGGCGTAACACCTTTTGTCTTCCGGAGGCCGAGTCCCGGAAGCCGGAAGCCGAAACGAGTGCGGTGGCCGTTCCCCGACCCTCTCCCAGGGGAACGACAACAATCGAATGAGATGTCTTCAGGTTTGCGGCAGCCGACCGCCGGATTCCTGAAGCTGAATAAACTGCCGCGTCAGCAGATCAGGGAACTCCTTTTCTCTGACGTGGACAGTAGGACCCAGGAGCCCGCAAATGGAAGCTTTAACTCGTCTGGTAACCGAATCTTTGGTACGCCACGGTTTCGATCGTCCTCTCGACTACCGCCGCCTCCACTGGTCCCGTTGGTTCCGCTGCGAGTCCCACCACAGTCTCCTGTCCGTCCCCAGCCAACCAGGCGTCTTCGCCGTAGCCGAAGAAATAATGAATGTAGGGGCGGAGGCCCTAGTCCGCCCGGCAAGCGAAGCGAGCGGAACTGTTCCGGAAGCCGGAAGCCGAAAGCCGGAAGCCGGCCCACGCCGCATGCTGGCCGTAACACAATTCTTCGAAGACGACGACATGGCTTTCGTCCTCGATCGCATGCTCTCCCGCGAGAATCCCATGCGCGCCCGCCTGATCTCCGGCCGCTATTTCGTCCGCTTCGTAGTCGTCGAGGACCAAGTTCAACGCCGCAGCATCTGCAACGCCCTCAATCAATGGATGTCCTCCGCCGCCGAAACGGCCAGCGGCATCGGCTCCCATTTTGCCAGTTCCCTCGAACTGACCGCCGCAACCGAATACGTTCCGCCCCCCGATCCAAACCAGGGCAACCTCTTCGAAAATGATCCTACAGGTCCTGTGTGGGACCGGGTCTCAGACCCGGTCAAGCCGAGCGAAGCTCGGCAGCCTCTTGCCAGCACCACGCCATCTCCAACGGCCCCGCCGCTAGACTCCGGCGCCGCCACCAACATTCACTGTCCCACCCCACTCCCCTCTGGTTTCTGACCGGAACGGGATGGGATCCCCGCCGCTCCGCCGAAGGAAATAACGGAAGAGCGGTGGAAGACGGCGACGCAACGTCGTCGAACGTCCGGAAGGGACGATTGATGATAGCCCGGCGTTTCAACGCCGGGAACGAGCGCAAATAGACGGACCCGCGTCCCGGAGGGACGCCTGAAATGCCGAAGACCTAACACCCAAGATCCCCCCGATTCCCCGTCCTCCACCGGACCCGAATCGGCGCAACACGCTTAGAATCTAATTAATGGAGACCCCGAAGATGTCAGAACTCAGAACCGCAACTGAATCCGCCGCTGCCCCGTCCGCCTCCGCGAACCCCGCAGTCTCGACCGCCGTCCCCACCCAGAAGAAGAAGGCCCCCGGCCTCTCCTTCCGCCGCCTCTTTACCAAACTCGGTGTCTCCCCCTACGACGAAGTCGAATGGGATCTCCGCTTAGCTCAGATCACCGACTCCCAGGGAGGCGTAATCTTCGAGCAAAAAGACGTCGAAGTCCCCAAAGACTGGTCCATGACCGCCACCAACATCGTGGCCTCGAAATATCTGCACGGCAAAATCGGCACCCCCGAGCGTGAAACCGGAGTCCGCCAGCTCGTCGGCCGCGTAGCCGAAACCATCCGCGATTGGGGTCTATCCCAGGGCTACTTCCGCACACCGGAAGACGGTGCCACGTTTCACGACGAACTCGTCCACATCCTGGTCCGCCAGTACGCCGCTTTCAACAGCCCCGTCTGGTTCAACGTGGGATGCGATCGCATCGAGCCCAACTCCGATGGCCGCAACTGGCACTGGAACCCGCAAACCCAGCAAGTCGAATTCGGCGTCACCGGATACACCAAACCCCAGTGCTCCGCCTGCTTCATCAATTCGGTGAAAGATTCGCTCGACTCGATCCTCACGCTGGCCAAGACTGAAGGCATGCTCTTCAAGTGGGGATCCGGCACCGGTACAAACTTGTCGCCGCTGCGTGGATCGACTGAAACGCTCTCTGGCGGCGGCACCGCCAGCGGTCCACTGAGCTTCATGAAAGGCTTCGACGCCTTCGCCGGCGTCATCAAGTCCGGGGGCAAGACTCGCCGCGCCGCCAAGATGGTCATCCTCAACGTCGACCATCCCGACATCATCGACTTCGTCGAATGCAAGATGAAAGAAGAAGCCAAGGCCCATGCCCTCGTCTCTATGGGATACGACGGCTCGCATCCCGACTCCGACGCCTACTCTTCCATCTTCTTCCAGAACGCGAATAACTCTGTCCGCGTGACCGACGACTTCATGTACGCGGTAGTCCGCGACACCGATTTCTCCACGCGCACTGTGCAAGACGGCACGGTAGTCAAGACGTACAAGGCCAAAGATCTCCTAAAGAAGATCTCCGAAGCCACGTGGCATTGCGGCGATCCCGGCATGCAATACGACACCACGGTCAACCGCTGGCACACATCGAAGAACACCGCCCGCATCAACGCCAGCAATCCTTGCAGCGAATATATGTTCCTCGACGATTCAGCCTGCAACCTCGCCAGTCTGAATCTCCTGAAGTTCGCGCCGAACGGAACGTTCGATGTCGAGTCGTACCGCCATGCTGTCGATGTCCTGATCACCGCGCAAGAAATCATCGTCGACAACGCCGGATACCCCACCGAACAAATCATGCGCAACAGCCATGACTACCGTCCGCTGGGACTAGGCTACGCAAACCTCGGCGCTCTGTTGATGGCCGCCGGTCTCCCCTACGACTCCGACGCCGGCCGCGACTACGCCAGCTGCGTAACGGCAATCATGTGCGGCGAAGCCTATCTGCAAAGCAGCTGCATCGCAGAACAGTGCCCGTCTCTAGCTCCGGCCACCGAGCCAACAAAGAAAAATCTGTCCGAGACCAATCTCGGCTCCAACGTAATGCCCGGCGGAGCCTGCCCCGGCTGGTACATCAACCGCGAACCATTCCTAGACGTAATCCGCATGCACCGCGCCTCAGTAAATGGAATTAATAAAGCCAATGTCCCCGCCGCCATCTACGAAGCCAGTAAACAATGCTGGGACGAAGCCCTATCCCATGGCGAAAAACACGGCTACCGCAACTCCCAAGTAACCGTGTTAGCGCCAACAGGCACCATAGGCTTCATGATGGATTGCGACACTACGGGAATCGAACCCGACCTTGCTCTTATTAAGTACAAGAAGCTGGTGGGGGGAGGGATGATTAAGATCGTTAACAACACCGTGCCTACGGCTTTGTTCAAGCTGGGGTACAACCACGATCAGGCGGATGCAATTGTTAGTTACATTGACGCTACTGGAACGATTGAGGGGGCTCCTCATATTAAGGACGATCATCTGGCTGTGTTTGATTGCTCGTTCAAGCCGGCGAAGGGGACGCGATCGATTGCTTACATGGGACATCTGCGGATGATGGCGGCGGCTCAACCGTTTATTTCGGGAGCCATTTCGAAGACCGTCAATCTTCCTGAGAACGCCACCGTCGAAGACATCATGGAAGCCTACCTCCAGGCCTGGAAGCTTGGTCTGAAGGCGGTCGCCATTTATCGCGACGGATGCAAGAAGTCTCAGCCACTCAGCGCCGCCGGCACCAAGACCGCGAACTCCACCAAGGACGATGCGCGCATCGCAGCGGCGCAGCACGTGGAGGAAGAGGACATGAACGCTCCTCCGCGCTCGGTGCGCCACAAGCTGCAGGAGGAGCGCGCTTCGATCACGCACAAGTTCAAAGTCGGAGACCACGAGGGATACGTCACCGTCGGTCTTTATCCCAACGGCGATCCCGGCGAGCTTTTTGTGAAGATGGCCAAGGAAGGATCCACTGTATCTGGTTTGATGGACAGCTTTGCGCTCGCGGTCTCGCTCGCTCTGCAGTATGGCGTTCCGCTGAAGACGTTCTGCGAAAAGTTTGCCCACACCCGCTTCGAACCGAGTGGATGGTCCGGCAATCCGGACATCGGCTACGCCAAGTCGATCATGGATTATATTTTCCGCTGGCTCCAACTCCGCTTCCTCACCGGCCAGCAGCAGATGCTGTTCGAGAATCTCAGGCTTCGGCCCGCAGGCGTCACCCCTCAGCCAGATCTCACCGGCGACGTGGACGGCGCGGTCGCAATTCCGGAAGCCAGAAGCCGAAAGTCGGAAGCCGGCCCAGTCCACGCCGCCGACGCGCTCTCGAGCCTCATCGACCTGGGAGACGCTCCCAGTTGCAGCTTCTGCGGCAGCATCATGACACGGAATGGAAGCTGCTACCGGTGCGGAAGTTGTGGGAGTACTAGCGGGTGCTCTTAGCTGCGGGCTTTGGGAAGGGCACGGCTTCTAGCCGTGCCGCAACAGGAACCGTCCTCGGCGGTTTTAAGCCACTGAGGCCAATCAGTTGGTAGAGGTTTTCGAAGACGTACGGTGAGGGGGGACACGGCACGCCGTGTCCCCTTTTGCTTTGCCAGGAGCGTTAATGCCCAAAATTATCGATCGGATTAGGGCTTGGGCCGCCGATCTCAAGTACTGGGAGCAGGCGGCGCTTGAATTGATCTCCAACGATACGCACATGACGGAAGAACACTCCCAGCGATTGCTAGACCTCCGCATGCACGACGCGAGCCTTCTTCAGGTGCCAACCTCGCAGCGGCCGCGGCTGTCCTTCCCGATTCATGAGAACGGGCACGATGTGAGCGGATACCGGCTTGAACGAATGTTCAATCTCCGAAACGTGAACGCCCTTCCGTGTGGACAGGAGATACTTTTCGGCGAGCAGCTAACACTCATCTACGGGGACAATGGAGCGGGCAAAACGGGCTATGTGAGACCTCTTGGAAGCGCTGCGTTTGCGCGCGGAGAACGTGACCTGTTGCCGAACGCAGCTATCGTCGTTGCAGCTAGTGCGACACCACAGGCAGACATCGAGCTGTCAAAAGATGGGTCAAAAAGAGTGGTCACCTGGAGTCGAGGCCAGAATTGTAAAGAACTGGCGGGATTCTATGTCTTCGACACTGTCAGCATGCGCGCCCGCCTGACTGGCTCGAACGCACTCAGCTTCTCTCCTTCGGGGTTGCCCCTGCTAAAACGGCTGGCTGAGGTAACTGACGAGGTCCGCTCGCGACTAAAGAGGCTCCTCGAGTCCTGCAAGTGAATTTGGTCGGAGCCGACGCCAACGCCTGGCACTTGGAGGGTCGCCCAGTTGCAGGTAATTTGGGTCGCCATTTTGACCTGCATGGCCGCGGACTCGTCAGTCGTAGAAGTGTAGGGTCTGTTGGTTCCGGTGCCAGTGCCAGTGCCATCGACGAGTATAGTGCCGTAGACGTAAGTGAGGTGCTCCAGGGAGCGGAGCAGAATTGGGCGTACGCCGAGGGAAGACAGGCCCAGAATGGACTGAGAAGAAGGAGTAGGCGGCAGAGGCGTGGGATCTTGTTGCTGGGGGTGAAACGGAAATCCCCGTGGTTGTTCGTGTCCAACATTGGCGTCTCCTCGGGATCTGTGGCCGCTGGGGTGCGGCGCGGACTTAGAGCCCTACCAGGTAATGCGAGATGGGGGGGAAAGAGATCAGGTTAAGTCAGGATTTCTTGGGAGAAATGGCGCTGGCGCGGCCCGCTAGTCCCAGAGGAGAGGGGTTCCTCTTGCTGACGGATGACTTCCCTTTGGGGTAGCGATTGGTTGCGTCTTCCGCAGCAATGTCCGTGGTCCATGCCAGCGACTGGAAGCCGCGGGTCAGCTCCGCTTTTTGGCCCTCTTCGACGCGCTTCGCTTGCTCAGGGCAGGCTAAGAACCGAAGCCGGGCCCTTCGTATCTTCGACCCGAACTTCAAAAAGCCTTTAACACAGAGGGCACAGAGGGGCACGGAGGAGCTCACGCCGGGTGGTTCCGGGGTTTCCTTGGGCTGTACTTGTTCTGAGTCCGATCACGAGGCGACAATGCTCGACAAGAAGGTCAGCTACTTCGTCCGCAGTTGTGTTTGCCACATTCGTCGGTCGTCCCGCTGTATTTCCTGGGAAACGTTTTTGAGGTGAGCGGCACTATTTAGCAGCACGCAGGAGTGTCTCATGGCGCCTGGACTCGACAAGCTACAGCACATTGTTGTGCTGATGATGGAGAACCGCTCGTTCGATCACATGCTGGGGTCACTGAAGGCGGTGAATCCGAAAATCGACGGAATCGTCGCGGCGGATCCGTACAACAATCCAGACACGAAGGGGAACGCGGTCAAGCCGCAACCGCTGGCGGAGTTTCAGTCGCAGTTGCAGCCGGATCCGGATCATCACTTTCCGGCGGTCGATCTGCAGATCTTTGGCGGGGAAACTAGCCCGGGCCGCGCGGCCAACATGCAGGGCTTCGTGAAGAGCTACTTCAACCAGCAGCGCGACGTGGGACATTCGCAGAAGATCATGTACTACTTCAAGCAATCGGACCTGCCGGTGCTGAGCACGCTGGCGCTGGAGTTTGCCGTGTTTAACCGGTGGTTTGCGTCGATTCCAGGGCCGACGATCTGCAATCGCGCGTTCGCGCACTACGGAACGTCGTTCGGGCGGGTCGATATGAATCTGCTGTATATCAACGAACCGTTCAAGAGCATTTACGACCGGTTGATCGGAGCGACTCCGAAGCATACGTCGAAGCTGTATTACTACGACACATCGAGTTCGACGATGGAGATCACGAACTTGCTGCAGCATCAGCCGGAGGTGTTTGGCACATTCCCGCAGTTTCTGGATGACTGCAAGAAAGGGGATCTGCCGGACTATTCGTTTATCGAGCCGAACTTCAACGATCATGAGACCGACAGCGGCGAGGAAGCGGCGAACGACCAGCATCCGGATCACAATGTGCAGGCGGGAGAGCTTTACATCGCGTCGGTCTACAACGCTATCAAGTCGAATGCGGATTTGTGGGAGAGCACGGCGCTGCTGATTGTGTATGACGAACATGGAGGGATTTACGATCACGTCGTGCCGCCGGCTTGTCCGCCGGATCAGTTCACGGCGTCGGCCAATGACACCGGGACGGGAATGCCGTTCGCGTTTGACCGGCTGGGAGTACGGGTGCCGGCGATCCTGGTGTCGCCGTGGATTCCGAAGGGGACGGTAGTGGATCGGGTGTTCGACCATGCATCGATTCCAGGGACGGTGACGAAGTTTTTTCTGGGCGACTACGCGCCGCGGTCTCCGCGGGAGACGAACGCGGATGTATTTATCGAGCCGAAGGGGCCGACCGGGAATGCAGCGAACAACTTGCTGTCGCTGGGTGTGATGCGCGACGACTGTCCGGATTTCAACGTTTAGGATTGGGCGAGGAGTGCGCCGCTGGGAAGGAGTTTTGGATGATGCTTATTAAAGTGCCGAGACCGCCGAAGAGTGCGTTCGATCCGAGCCGGCCGGTGAATGCGCTCTTGAAAAATCAGATTGAACACCTGTACGACGCGGAGAGGAAGCTGCCTTTGCGGTATCGCAGTCAGATCTACATTAATGCAATCAAGACTGAGGGCGAGGCGGCGGAATACATTCGCGCAGTCACGGAGGCGATCCACGCTGCGCACGAGGACGCTGCGGCGCGGCGGGCGAAACCGGTACGCAAGCGCAAGGGCGTGATTGAGATTGCGGCCGTCGCCGATGAACGGGCTGAGCGGAAGCGGTCTAGCGCGAAGAAAGCGAAAAGTGCGAAGCGGGGACGAAAGAAATAGTCAGTGCTCTTTGGCGGAGGCAGTATGCGGAGTTTAGTGGTAGTGCTGTGGCTGGCGTGTACGGTGGCGGTGGCTCAGGAGAGTTTTCTGCAGGCGGATTTCCGGCGCGAGGGTGAGCGCGTGGGCGACGCGTGCGGGGGATTCAACTTCAAGAAAGCGCCCGGATGCGCGATCGAGTTGTTTACGGATCATCCACTGCACATTGCCGCAGGCAGCATGCCGGCGCAGAACGGGTTCAGCCTGGGAGCGGCGTTGGTCACGGAGAGGAACACGAAGAACTGGCGGATAAGCTCGAGTGTGGATGCGGTGGGCGCGTTCAGCGGATCGTGGCGCGCCGGCGGGTATATGAAGTTCGTCCACACCGGGCAGGAACCGGTGCACGTGATTACGCCCGTGATCCCGCAACCGGGGGAGCCGAAGCCCGCGACTCCCGCCAAGAAGCCAATCAACCTGGTGCATCCTTACACCGTTTTCGATCTGTATGCGCAAGCGATCTCGCTGAACAAGCTGAACTACTTCGGGCTGGGCAACGATTCGACGCTGGCTGACGCGTCGGTCTTTGGGATGACCCAGACGATTGTGGGAGGCAGCGTTATCAAGCCGGTGTTCGAGTTGCCGGCAATCAGCAAGCTGAATTTGGCGCTGCTGGGCGAAGTGAATGGGCGCTTTGTGGACATACGGGGGGCGAACGGGCAGTCGGTGCCATCCATTCTGAATGTGTACACGGACCAGACGGCGCCGGGACTGAGCAAACAGCCGGGATTCGTACAACTCGGCGAAGGAGTGCGGATCAAGCCGGTGATCGGCGATCACCTTGAATTGAATTACGTTGGCAAGTTTCAGCAGTACTTCGCGCCGTCGAGTTCGACGAACTCGTTCTTGCGATGGACCGTGGATTTGAATCACACGTTCTATTTGTATGGCTACACAGAGTCGGGGCCTTCAATAAAGAACACCGATGGGAATGGTCCGAACTCGTGTTCGCATGGGAATGAGAAGTGTCCGGAAGTGTCGCGTTCGCGGAATCTGAACGGCTTCATCACAGCGAGATTGCTGCTGACGGAGTCGATCAATTCGGCGAGCAGCGCGGTGCCGTTTTATTTCCAGCCGACTCTGGGCGGGTCGGATATCAACGGGAGTATGTCACTGGGAAGTTATCAGGACTACCGGTTTCGCGCACCCAATCTTCTGCTGTTGCAGGAAAGTTTCGAGCACTCGATCTGGGGCCCATTCGGAGTGAAGTTCCTGGCGGACCAGGGGCGGGTTGCGCTAACGCGAGGGGACGTGGGATTCGACCATCTCAAGCACAGCTTCGCCGCCGGACTTACGCTGCGCGCGGGTGGCTTCCCCATGGTGTCGATGATGTTCGCCTGGGGCGGTCCGGAGGGGCATCACAACATTTTCAACATGAATAGTTCGCTGCTCGGTGGATCGGCGCGGCCGCTGCTGGATTAGTTGCGCAAAAACTGGCAGTGGTGAAACTCCTTTCTCTTGATACGTGTGACGCGTGGCTGAAGCGCCGTTTTTCCACAAAACGGTGCTGTCCACAAGGCGAAGAGCAGCCTTCCCAGATTTCCCTGTTCCGGATTTCCTCTTTAGGCGAGCTGCGAAATGGCCCCATTTTTCGCAACGTACGCGAGGAATAGGGCCCCAAGTCTGCCCTCCAGGAGTGTCCGTGCCACAATTTTTGTTTTGCGGACCGCTGACGAGCTGCTTGCAGAACCGGTGTATGCTCTTTCGGCAGGTGGCTTATGACATTGCTTCCGTGGCTCGAAGATGCTGGGCGTGATTTTCGTTTCGCGCTGCGCTCGCTCGCGAAGATGCCCGGCTTTACTGCGATCGCCATCCTCGTAATCGCCGTTGGCATTGGCGCGAATACGGCAGTCTTTTCGGTGATCAATACGGTATTGCTGAAGCCGCTTACTTATCCGGACCCGCAGTCGTTGGTGCAACTGATGAACAGGGGCGACCAGGGATCGTTCCCTGGAGCGAACGTTCCAAAGTTCAATATATGGCATCGGCAGACTGGCATTTTCCAGTATGTCGCGGGATATGACACGGGCGGCGCCGGGCTGAATCTGACCGGCGGCAGCGAGCCGGAACAAGTGCAGGGGATCCACGTAACCGCAGACTATTTCAGTCTGTTTGGCGCGCCCGTCCTCGCCGGCCGAACGTTTACGGAGGCGGAGGACAGTCCTCACGGGGGCAACGTTGCGGTGCTGAGTTACGGTCTGTGGAAGCGGCGGTTCGGCGGAGATCCGAAGATCGTTGGCACGAATATTCAGCTGGACGGCCAGCCGTACCAAGTCGTGGGCGTCATTGGGCGGGAGTTCGTCAGCGAGCAGCCGGGCGATCTGTGGCTGCCGTTTCAGTTCGATCTTAATTCGAAGGACATGGCGCATTACTTCCAGGTGGGAGCCCGGCTAAAGCCGGGAATCACCGGACAGATGGCGAACGCGCGCCTGAACCTCGCCGCCGATGAATTTCGCAGAACGTATCCTGGAGCGCTCGGACCGAAGAGCTCATTTGGCGTTACCGCGATGCAGGAAGTCATTGTCGGCGACACGCGGACTTCACTTCTCGTTCTGCTGGGAGCTGTCGGTCTGGTTCTGCTGATTGCGTGCGCGAATGTGGCGAATCTGCTTTTGATTCGCGCTACGGGACGCAAGAGGGAGATCGCTACGCGCTCGGCTTTGGGAGCGAGCCGGTGGCACATCATTCGGCAGTTGCTGACGGAGAGCCTCGTCATTTCACTTGCAGGCGGAGTGCTGGGACTGATCCTGGGCTTCGCCGGAGTTCGCTTGTTGCTGGCATTCAGTCCGGGAGATATTCCGCGCATCGGGGAAAACGGATCGGCAGTGACTCTGGATGTGAACCTGCTGATGTTCACGCTCGGAGTGTCGGTGCTCACGGGAATACTTTTCGGGCTTGTGCCAGCCATCTCGGCGTCACGCACGAATCTTGCGGCGGCGCTGAATGAGAGCAGCAATCGATCGGGTGTCGGGTTTCGCAGCGGCAAGGTGCGATCGTTGTTGGCCATCAGCGAGATGGCGCTCGCGCTGGTGCTCATTATCGGAGCGACGCTGCTGATCCGGACGTTCATCAAGCTGCACGCCGTCGATCCTGGTTTCGACACGCGCAACGTGCTCACCATGGCGATGTCGATCAGCGGACAGCGCTTCCAGAACACGGCGGGCGTGGCGCAGTTGATTCACGACGGGACCGAGCGGCTAAATGCTGTCCCGGGCGTGACATCGGCAGCGGCTGCGTGCTGCCTGCCGCTGCAGGGCGGCTTTGGACTGCCGTTTGATGTTGTGGGCCGGCCCAAGGGCAACGATCCCGCGACCGGCGGAGCGGGATACTTTCCGGTCTCGTGGAGTTACTTTGACGCTTTCAAAGCGCCCATCGTGCGAGGGCGCAGTTTCACTGAGCACGACAACGGATCCGCCCCAGGTGTAGTGATCATTAACGAGGCGATGGCCAAACAATTCTGGCCGAAGGGCAATCCGCTCGACGATCGCCTGCTAATCGGGGCGAATGTGGGACCGGTGTTTGTTGAGCCGCCGCGGCAGATCATCGGCGTGGTGGGAGATATGCGGGACGGCGGCCTCGACACCGATCCCGCGCCCACCATGTACATCCCAGTCGCACAGATGCCCGATAAAGTTACCGCACTCAACTCCCGCATCGCGCCGCTTTGGTGGATTGTCCGCACTCGGCTCGAGCCACATACGGAGATCAGCGCGGTCGCGGTTGCGTTGCGCGAAGCTAGCGGAGGACTTCCTGTGGCGCACGTCCGCTCCATGGATGAGATCGTCATCCAGACGACCTCGCGACAACGCTTCAACATGATGTTGCTGACGGTGTTTGGTTCGTCGGCGCTGCTGATGGCGGCGATCGGAATCTACGGCCTGATGGCGTACTCGGTGCAGCAGCGGACGCAGGAACTTGGCGTCCGGATGGCCCTCGGCGCGCAGGCTTCGAACATACGCAACATGGTTATTCGCCAGGGAATGGTGCTGGCGCTGATCGGCGTCGTGATCGGCGTTGGGGGAGCTTTGTGGCTCACGCACTTTCTGGCCAGCTTTTTGTTTGGAGTCAAGGCGTGGGACCCTACGGCATTCATCGTGACGCCTGTGCTGCTGATGGCCGTCGCACTCTTCGCGGTGTGGATTCCGGCGCGGCGCGCGACACGAGTGGATCCTATGGCGGCGCTGCGGTTTGAATAGAGTTTTGAGTCGCGAGCCCTGAGTCCCGAGTCCTCTCTACTCGCTCTCCGTTCAGCTGTATGTCGAGAATTTTCCGCAACATCATTTTGCGAAGCGGCGGACGCTGTATGCGATTGGCAGGCCGATTACGACCATGTGGACTACTAGTCCGAGGATCAGGTCGTGGAGTTTGTAGGGTCCGCGGGAGTGCAGGGCTGAGAGCGGGAGAACCACCAGGTTCATGACTTCCTGGACTCCCGCGCCGTAGAACAGGCCGCAGACCAAGGGGTATTCCTTCAAGAACGGCAGGCGGCGACTGGACGCGTAGTAGAACGCGGCGAAGGTGAGCGCAATAAAGAAGTGCAGAAGGACGCCAAGAATATACGTGCCTGCGCCTCCGTCGAACGCCTGCTTGCCCAGCAGCCCCGCGGCGATGGCGAGGGGAATGTCCCATCCGAAGAGGACGCAGGCTTGAGTCAGGTCGAGGGCGCCGCCGATCAGGCCTCCCACGCCGATGGCTAGTAGGGCGCTCCGCTTCGCGGAGGGCTGAGGTGCAGAGTCTGCAGTCATTCGTTGTCCTCGGTTTACCTTTATCCTTCGTTTGCTCTTTGCACAGTAGCGATGCGAGGCAGGAAAAGTCCTGAGCCCGGCCTGAAACACTCTGAATAGTTCTGAAATCGGGTTATTCTGCTTTAATCTACGGGTCGACCTCTGAATCGATCTCTGGGGTTGGTCGCGCAAGGCGACGGGATGACCAATTGTCGTCCAGTGCGTCCTAAGAGTGGGGAGGACCGGTCATGTTCCATACCCTGATGCAAGATCTGAAGTATGCCGCGCGAGGACTGGGCAAGAATGCCGGGTTCAGCGCGATGGCCATTCTGACGCTGGCGCTTGGGATTGGCGCGACGACCGCGATTTGGAGCGTGGTGTACGGCGTTCTACTGCGGCCGCTGCCCTATCCGGAAGCGGATCGGATTGTGGCGATCTGGGAGGTCAATCACCAGGGAAAGTTTTCGAGGCTGGCTGATCCGAACTTCGACGATTTCCGCGACCAGAGCCGGAGCTTTCAGGCGGTGGCGAAATACGCCGACGGCATTGAGAGTGTTTCTGGAAGCATTGAACCGAGGCGAACTGGAGTAGCGTCGGTCACTCGAGATTTCTTCAAGGTAATGGGCGTCGCGGCGGTGGTGGGACGCGGGTTTGCAGCGGACGATGCGCATACGGGTGCGGCGCCGGTGCTGCTCGCGAGTTACGACTATTGGAAAGTGCATTTGGGGGCGGCGCGGGATCTGTCGGCCATCAAGCTTCGTATTGAAGGACGCATTTATTCGGTGATTGGAATTTTGCCGGAGGGATTTGAGTTTCCGGCGAAGACGGATTTGTGGTTGCTGGCGGAGCTTGATCCGGAGAACACCAGCCGCACTTCACACAACTTCAACGGCATTGGACGATTGCGGGATGGCGTGAGCGTGGCGCAGGCGAATGCCGATCTGAGCGCGATTACGCAGCGCATCGTGCACGAGTCGACGGAGCAGAACGACTATCTGCTGAAAGATGCGGCCGTGATTCCGCTCCAGGCTTCGCTGACGGGGCAAGTGCGTTCGCCACTGTTTATTCTGCTGGGCGCGGTGAGTTTTCTGCTGCTGGTGGCGTGCGCCAACGTCGCAAATTTTCTGTTGTCGCAGGCATCGGCGCGCGGGAGAGAGCTGGCGATACGGAACGCGCTGGGGGCAAGCCGCCGGCGGCTCGTCCGGCAATTTGTTACGGAGACGGGGCTGCTCTCCGCTTTCGGTTGTGTTGCAGGCGTGCTGATTGCGACGTGGTTGGTCAGTGGGTTGCTGGCGCTGGCCCCAGATGACTTGCCGCGCCTCGCGGATATAAAGATTAGCTGGCCGGTGCTGGCGTTTGCTGCCGGCATTTCGTTTCTGGTTGCGTTTGGACTGGGAGTATTCACGGCACTGCGCGCGACGTCGGGCGAGTTGCGCGGGAAGTTAGTGGAAGGCGAGCGGGGGAATGCCGGGACACAGCGCGGCCAGCGTGTGGGTCGCGCCATTGTTGCGGCACAACTTGCGACTACGCTGGTTCTGCTTGTGGGGGCGGGATTGCTGGGACGCAGCCTGCTGCGCGTGCTCTCGGTGGATCCGGGATTTCGAACTGACAACATTCTGGCGATGGATCTCGAACTGCCCGCGGCCGAGAACTTGACGCCGGAGGCCGAGGCCGCGCAGAAGACGCATCAATCCGAATTCCTGAGCAGGCTCATCGAACGTCTGCATGCGATTCCGGAAGTACAGCAGGTGGCGGCGACCAATGCAGTGCCGATGGATGGCGGCTTGCCGGACGGCATGTTTCTGCTGATGAGTCCCGAGGAAAATCCCAAGAGTTATAAGGATCTTTATGCGTTCTATCAACAAGTGGGGCGCCGCGGCACGGCGGATTTCTGCGCGGCATCGCCGGAATACTTCCAAGCGCTGGGGATTCCGCTCATTCGCGGGAGGCTTTTTGAGAAGCGCGACTCGCGCGACTCGCCTCATGTGGCAGTTATTACCGAATCGTTGGCGCGGGTACGGTGGCCGCATCAGGATCCGCTTGGGCAGACCATTCAGTTCGGCAACATGGATAGCGATCTGCACCTTCTCACCATCGTGGGGATTGTTGGCGACACGCATGAATATGGGCTTGAGCAGCCGCCGCGGCCCATTGTGTATGTGAACTTGTTGCAGCGGCCGCGGGCATATCTCAGCGTGGTGATGCACGCGGATGGCGACCTTCGATCGGTGATGGCCGCGGCGCGCAGCATTCTTCACGAGGAAGCGCCAAACGTGCCGCCACGTTTTCGCACGTTTACGCAGATCTATTCGGCTTCGCTGGGATCGCGTCATTGCAATCTGGCCCTGGTGCTGGTTTTTGCGCTGACCGCTTTGTTATTGGCCGTAGCTGGGGTTTACGGAGTGATGGCATACGGTGTGGCGCAGAGAACGCGGGAGATTGGCGTGCGCATCGCGCTGGGGGCGCGATCGCAGGACGTGCTGGGCATGATCCTGAGGCAGGGATTGCGCACGACGTTGATTGGAGTGGCGATTGGAGTCGTTGGCTCGTTCGCGATCACACGGACGATTCAGTCGCTTCTGTTCGGTGTGGCGCCAACCGATCCTCTTACTTTCCTGGCGGTCGCCGCGCTGTTGATCGGGATTGCGACGCTGGCGTGCTATATTCCGGCGCGGCGGGCGACGAAGGTGGATCCGATCATTGCGCTGCGGTATGAGTGAAGCGGTAATACGATAGAACACGAGAACTGATCTGACATGCAACGCCCCACCACAACAATGCTTCGCGTCGGAGAATGGTGCGTGAATCCGGCGGCCGGGCAGATTTCGCGAAATGGCGAGACCGCGCGGCTGGAGGCGCGGGCGATGCGGCTGCTGTTGTGCCTCGCCGAGAACGCCGGCGAGGTCGTCAGCGTCGATGACCTGCTCAATCAGGTGTGGAGTGGCGTTAACGTCAGTCCGGACTCGGTTTACCAGGCGGTGACATCACTGCGGCGTGTGCTCGGCGACGATCCCAAACAACCGAGTTATATCGCGACCGTGCCGAGACTGGGGTATCGGATGGTGGCGAGGGTTAGTCCTTGGGCGAACAGTCCTAGTGAGGATCGACTGAGCGGAGGTCCGTCCATTGCGCCTGTCGGCGATGCTATGACACCCGCTTCGAGCCGGCGAACGGGATTCAATTGGGCCGCAGGCGCGGCGATTTTGCTCGTACTCGTCAGTGCTTTCCTTGCTTTCATGGTCCGGGGGCGAGTCGGCGGCAACAATGCAGCAGGGCTTGCTCTTGCTGCGCAGCCGCAGAAGTCCATCGCGGTCCTGTCGTTTCTCGATCTCACCGAAGGGATGCACGAGGAGGAGTTCGCCGACGGCATGACCGAGGAGCTGATTGATAAGTTCAGCAAGATCCCGGGGCTTCGCGTGCCGCCGCCGACGTCGTCGTTTTATTTCAAGGGTAAACAAGTTCCGGTCGCGGAGATTGCGAAGAAGCTGGGGGTCGCCTATGTGCTCGATGGGAGCGTGCGCAAGTCAGGCGCGAGGGTACGGATCGCGGCGCGACTGGTTCGAGCAGAGACCGGGTACGTTGTGTGGTCTGAGACGTATGACCGACCGTTTGATGACATCTTGATGGTGCAGGACGATATTGCGGGGGAAGTTGCCAAGGCCCTGCGGGCATCGATCGAGGGTGGGCCGGGTACGCCTCAGTGATTGCGGAGTAGAAGGTCAAGATCTCCGCCCTTCGACAAGATTAGGGCAGGCTTAGCCTTCTAGGAGATGGAGGAACAAGGGCGGAGTCCCCGATTCACTTCTGTTTCTTCTTCTCTTTTGTTCGTGCAGGTTTTCCCGCTGGCTTTGTCCTTGCCGACTGGTTCTGCGTACCGAACACACGGGCGAAGATCTTGTCTACGTTCTTCAGTTGGCGCGGCAAGTCGAAGGCGTATTCGATTTGTTGGCGAGGTACGTGGGACGTGATTTCCTTGTCGGCTAGAACCAGCTGATGAAAATCCAAACCTTCTTTCCAGGCTCGCATGGCGTGGGACTGGACGGCGCGATAGGCATCTTCGCGGGACACTCCGTGCTCGACTAGATCGAGCAGGAGTTGCCCACTGAAGATGAGGCCACGCGTGCTTTCGAGGTTGGCGCGCATGCGGTCCGGGTAGACGAACATCGTCTCGATCAGATTGCTTGTCTTGCTTAACAGGTAGTCGATGAGCGTGGTGGAGTCGGGAAGGATGACACGCTCGGCGGAGCTGTGCGAGATGTCGCGCTCGTGCCAGAGGGCGACGTTTTCGAGTCCGGCCTGGGCATTGCTTCTGACGACGCGGGCGAGGCCGCTGATCTGCTCGCAGGTTACCGGGTTGCGCTTGTGGGGCATGGCAGAGGAGCCCTTTTGTTTTTCGCTGAAGAACTCCTCGGCTTCGCGGACTTCGGTGCGCTGCAGGTGGCGGATTTCGGTTGCAATCTTATCCAGCGTTGAGGCGATTACGGCGAGCGTGCCCAGGTAGTGGGCGTGGCGGTCGCGCTGGATGACTTGCGACGAAACGGCGGCGGCTTTCAATCCCAGGCGGGCACAGATCTTTTCTTCTAGTTCTGGATTGAGGTGGGCGAAGATGCCGACTGCTCCGGAGAATTTTCCTACACGCATGTCTTCGGCAGCCGCCATGAAGCGGGCTATGTTGCGCTGCGTTTCGGAATACCAGTTGGCGATTTTGAAGCCGAAGGTGATCGGTTCGGCATGGATTCCGTGGGTGCGTCCGACCATGGGAGTGTCTTTGAACTCCCAGGCGCGGCGCTCGAGGACTTCGGAGAGACGCTGGAGATCTTGCGCGATGACCTGCGAGGACTGGCGGATGAGCAGAGCTTGCGCGGTATCGACGACATCGTTGGACGTGAGGCCGTAGTGAAACCAGCGGGCGTGGGGGCCCACGATTTCGGCTACCGCCGTGGTGAAGGCGATGACGTCGTGGCGGACTTCGGCTTCGATTTCGTGGATGCGTTCGACGCGGAAGTCGGCGCGTTCGCGGATAGCCTTGGCGGCATCTTTCGGGACCATGCCGGCTTCGGCGAGGGTTTCGGTGGCGGCGACTTCGACGGCGAGCCAGGTGCGGAAGCGGTTTTCGTCGCTCCAGATGCGGGCCATCTCGGGGCGGGTGTAGCGCGGGATCACTAGAGTCTCCTATCTCGTCTTGGGGGACTAAGGATTCTAAATGGGATTTGGGGTGGGAGGCTAGGCTGGTGGCGTGGAATTAGGAACCTTAAACACAGGCGACTCTGAGGGTCACCGAGGAAAAAATGCCCCACTTCTCGCACAGAACGCGGGAGAAGCGGGGCACCACAATCACAACACCCAGCGATTTTCAGTATATATCGTTTCACGATATACTTACCAGAGACTATCGCTTCACGATAGAATCGGCGGGATGAAGAAGCTTACGGTGGCGGACTATCAGGCATTGGCGGAATTCCGGTATCAGATTCGGAAGTTCCTGCATTTCAGCGAGCGCGCGGTGCAGGCATCTGGACTGGAGCGTGGGCAGTACCAGCTTATGTTGGCCATCAAGGGGATGCCCGAGGGAGTGCGGCCGCGCATTCGCGAACTAGCGGAACGGATGCAGGTGCAGCATCACAGCGCGGTGGAACTGGTAAACCGTCTGGAATCAGGGGGGTTCGTGCGTCGGGAACGGGCACAGGATGACCGGCGGGAGGTGTTGCTGGAGCTTACAGCGAAGGGGGAGCGGGTGCTGGGAGATCTGGCGTTGCATCATCACGAGGAGTTGCAGAGTGCGGCTCCTAGTCTGGTAGCTGCGTTGCGGCGGGTGATGCCGGGAGAGAAGTCGGCGGATTTTGAGAATGGAGGGGAAACCTTGGAGCCTCGAGCGGGACGAGTTAGGGCCAAAGCTTGAACCGCGGAGGACGCGGAGAAAAACACGAGGCATCTGATTTATTGAGTGCACACTCCCGCTCGGACTAGCGGGATCAAAAGCTTGAACCGCAAAGGGATCGCGAAGGGCGCTAAGAAAAGCAAGAGGCCATCTGGTTTATAGGGCGGGGACAAAACGGTAGAGTGCTGCGCGGGCTAACGAGAGCAAAAGCTTGAACCGCGAGGGTCGTAAAGGGATCGCGAAGAACGCAAAGGAAAGCAATGAGGATCAAGAGCCGAGGATGCAGGACAACATTCATTTGACCGACACAGCGGAAGCAGTTTCTTCTCTTTCACAACCGGCACAGTTTCGCATTGTGCTGGTTTCGTTTCTGGCGGCGGGGATTGGGCTGGTCGCCGGCGTGGTGGCCTATGCGCTGTACAAGCTGATCGGGCTGTTCACGAATCTCTTCTTTTTTCACCGGTGGTCGGCGAGTTTCACCAGCGTGCGATTCCATCAGCTTGGCGGTTGGGTCATTCTGGTTCCGGTGATTGGCGGGCTCATCGTCGGGGTGATGGCGAAGTATGGATCGTCGAAGATCAAGGGGCACGGCATTCCGGAGGCGATGGAGGCGGTGCTGATGAATCGCAGCCGGATCGAGCCCAAGGTCGCTCTTTTGAAGCCGATTTCTGCGGCGATTGCGATTGGAACGGGCGGACCGTTCGGCGCGGAAGGGCCAATCATTCAGACCGGGGGGGCGATTGGATCGCTGGTGGGGCAGGTGCTGCACACGACCGCGGTCGAACGGAAAACGTTGCTGGCTTGCGGGGCGGCGGCGGGAATGTCAGCAACGTTCAATACTCCCATCGCGGGGGTGATTCTCGCGATCGAGTTGCTGCTCTTTGAATTCAAGTCGCGATCGTTTATCCCGCTGGTGGTCGCGAGCACACTGGCGACTGCGGTGCACATGCAACTTTTGGGGCCGGGACCGATGTTTCAAGTTTCGGCGATGGATTTCGGGATCCCTCATGCGCTGCCGTTCTATCTGGTGCTGGGCCTGGTGTGTGGGCTGGCGGCGGTGGGGCTTAGCAAAGCTTTATATTGGGTGGAAGATTCGTTTGAAAAGCTTCCCGTCGATGAACTGTGGTGGCCCGCGATTGGAGCGCTGGCACTGGGTATCATTGGGTTCTTCGTGCCGCGAGTGTTTGGCGTGGGGTACGACACGATTGGCGACATTCTGAATGGCCAGCTGGCGTGGAAGATTTTGCTGGTGGTGATGGCAGCAAAGTTCCTGGCGCTGGTGATTTCGCTGGGATCGGGGACGTCGGGAGGACTGCTGGCTCCGACATTTCTATGGAGCGCGGCGATGGGCGGGCTGTTTGCGATGGTGGGGAATTACGTTTTTCCGGGAGCTCATCTTTCTCCGGGGGCGTTCGCCTTGGTTGCGATGGGAGCGGTGTTCGGAGCGGCGTCGCGGGCTACATTCTCGTTCATCATTTTCGCGTTTGAGATTACGCGAGACTACAACTCGGTGTTGCCGCTGATGCTGGTGGCGGTAATTGCGGACGGGATCGCGATGCTATTCATGCCCGCCAGTTCGATCATGACGGAGAAGTTGGCGCGGCGGGGATTGCGCGTGCACCAGGATTACGAGGCGGATGCGCTGACGCAGGCTACCGTGGGCGAGACGATGGAGAAGGATGCGCCTGTGATTCCGGCGGACATGAAGGTGGGCGCACTGGCGGAACGCGTGGCGCGGCATGATCCGGCGGTGGCGCGGCATGAGGCGCTGCTGATTCTGGACGGCGACGGGAAGCTTGCGGGCATCATCACACGGGGCGACATGGTACGGGCACTCGACAAGGATTCATCCGGCGGGATGACGGTGCAGGAGGCGGGCAAAACGCATCTGGTGGTGACGTATCCGGATGAACTGGTGTCGGAGGCGGCGGCAAAGTTGTTGCGCTTCGATATTGGACGGTTGCCGGTGGTCGACCGAACCGATGAACGGAGAGTCGTGGGATACCTGGGACGGGCGGCGATTCTTGCGGCGCGGCTGCGGCGCTTTCAGGATGAACATGTGATTGAGCCGGGATGGATCGGGGCGCGAAGCTAGAGGGGTGATTCTGGGGACTCCGATCCCGATCGACCAATCCAGAAACGTTGTCGCGGCGCAAGCCGATCCCCATGGTTAATGCCCGTGCTCGTTGGCCACGTTTGACATGGCCTTCATGGGCTTCTCTTCCACTCATATACCGCGGAATATCCCCCTGATACGAATCGACACTTCCATCCGAGGGCAGCCAGGATCGACAATCTATTCACGATGAGCGCGAGTGAGAATCAAATCGCGATGAAGGGGAGTTGGTGGAGCACGACTGTGTCGCGTCGCTTTTCCAGACTGCGTCCGCGTGAGGATCAGGTGTTCCTCGTGCTTGCGATGGTGATTGGAGCGTTGACCGGGTTGACGGTGGTCGCGTTCATTCTGGTCACGGAGCGGCTGGGAATGCGGCTGTATCCGGCGGGCGGCGCGGCTTGGCGGCGCGTTCTTTTTCCGGTCGCGGGGTCGCTGGGAATCGGCTACCTGTTGTATCGGTATTTTCCGGACGCGCGGGGCAGCGGCGTGCCGCAGACCAAGGCGGCGCTGTTTGCGCGCGAAGGATTTATCAGCCTGCGAACGCTGTTGGGAAAGTTTTTTTGTACTTCGGCGACGCTGGCCAGCGGAATTCCACTGGGGCGAGAAGGGCCATCGGTGCAGGTGGGAGGCGGGATCGCGTCGGTACTGGGACGGCTTCTGGGACTGCGTCCGGAGAAAGTGAAGCAGTTGGTTCCGGTGGGAGCGGCGGCAGCAATCGCGGCAGCGTTTAACACTCCGCTGGCGGCGGTGCTGTTTTCTTTGGAAGAAATCATGGGGGACCTGAATGCCCCGGTGTTGGGATCGGTAGTGCTGGCGTCAGCTACTTCGTGGGTCGTGCTGCGGTTGTCGTTGGGAAACAGTCCGCTGTTCAAAGTGCCGCAGTATCGGCTGGTACATCCGGTGGAATTTGTGGTGTACGCAGCGCTGGGCGTGGCCGGCGGAATAGTGTCGGTGGCGTTCACTCAACTTTTGCTGCGAATGCGGGCGCGATTTCTGCGATTGCCAAAAAGGTCGATCTGGGTTCAACCGGTTGTCGGCGGATTGCTGGTCGGATTGGTGGGATGGTTCGTCCCGCAGGTTCTAGGCGTTGGGTATGGATATGTGGGAGAGGCCCTGAATGGGCGGATGGCGCTCGGCCTGATGGTGATGCTTGTGGTATTGAAGTTGATCACCGTGACCACCAGTTATTCGTCCGGGAACGCTGGCGGAATTTTTGGTCCTGCGCTGTTTATCGGCGCCATGCTGGGGGGAAGCATGGGAACGGTGGCTCACCGGTTATGGCCGGCCTATACGGCCACGCCGGGGGCTTACGCTCTGGTAGGAATGGGAGCGGTGTTCGCGGGAATCGTGCGCGCTCCGATGACTTCCGTCCTGATGATTTTTGAGATGACGCAGGACTACGCGGTGATCGTGCCGTTGATGATTGCGAATCTGGTCAGCCTGTTTCTCGCTTCGCGGCTGCAGCATGAACCGATTTACGAGGCACTCGCCGTGCAGGATGGCATACACCTGCCCTCAACGAAAGAACGACAACGAGCCGGATTACGTCAGGTGTCGCGAGTCCTGCGTCCGGCCACTGAAGCATTGTCCAGTGAGATCACGGTAGGAGAAGCGTTGCGGCTGGTTACGGCGAGCGGGCTGAGAACCTGGCTGGTCGTCGACCAGAGAGACGGTGGCCGACGCATTGTGATCGGAGTAGCCAAGCTATCGAGTTTGGAACAAGAAGCGATTGAGCATTCTTCTCAGAAACTGGGTGAGATCATCCGGGAACCTATTTTTCCGCACGTTCACTCCGACCAAGGATTGGACTTGGCGCTGGAGCGCATGGGAGCGAACGGGGTCGACATTCTTCCGGTCGTGAGCCGGGCGGACGTGCATCAGTTGGAAGGGATCGTGACACTGCAGGATTTGCTGGCCGCGTATGGAGTGGGGCCGGGGCAGCGCGGGTAGGAGTACTTCATTTCGTCGAGACGGCTTCACGCGCGGAATTGACGCTCCGCCGGGGGACGAGGGCATCCGCCCCTACATCAACGCTCGACCATCCAGACATTGGAGCTGTCGCTGGCTACGTGGAGGGCCAGATAGCGGCCGTCGCGGGACGGAATCGCCCAGCGGACGCTCATTTTCTTCGGTTGCCAGACCGGACGGATGTGGCCTTGCAGATCGATATTCAACAGCGTATTTTCCTCGTCGCCGGCCGAAGGTGCCCACAAACTCTTGCTGTCGGCAGCCCAATCAAGGGAGGCCACTCCCGGCCAGCCCGAGATGGTCAGCCATTTTTCAGAACCGGTCTTTAACCACACCAAACGGATGCGGGAGTCTTCGACACTCTGCTTTCCCCTGCCGATGGCCAGCATGGTTCCGTCGGGAGACAAGCTCCAGTTGTAGTCGTTGGGAAGAGCGTCTTTGATTTGATAAACCAAGGCGCTGTTTCCTTTCAGCGGATCGAAACTATAGAACGAGAACGCGCTGTTGGAGAAGACTCCGTACAGACAGAGCGTTGCTGGAGCCCGCGCACATTGCTGATTGCTGACCAGAGGTCCTTCGATTACGGGTTGGGGCGCGCCTCCTGCCAAAGGAACGCGCATCAAGGTGCTGGTGGAGGTCTTGTCGGACCAATTGGGGTAGACGAGGTACAAAATTTGTGTGCCATCGGGACTCATGCGCGGAGTCATGACCTGCCGGTCGCTCGTGACGAGCATCTCGGGAACGGGCTGATCGATGGCCTGCCGGTAGACGCTGAAGGCTCCAGTGCGATCGGACATAAAGAGTACGGATTTGCTGTCCGGGGTCCAATCGAACGGAATGTCCTGGCGGTCATCAAGGGTCAAGCGTTGTGGCTCGCTGCTGATGGTGTTGTGAGGCTCCAACCTCGCGATGTAAACGTCCGGCTGCGGGACACCTTTGAGGTAGGCTACGCGTTTTCCGTCAGCTGAAGTCGTGATGCCCAGTACGGCGCCGGGATCGTTGGTCAGGCGTTGCGGTGTACCGACAGGCTGTCCTTCCGAATCGAGGGCGACGGACCACAGGTTGGACTCCAGTTGTCGTGGACGGGGCTCGTTCAAGGCGTAGATCAGATGCCCATCGGGAACCCAAGCCAGAGGGCCATCGAGGTTGTTAAACCAACCCAGAGTGCTGGCTTGCTGCAGACTGCGCACGCGCTGGGTGCGCACGTCGAGCACTTCGATCGCTCCGTTCACGCCAAGGGCATAGGAAAACTTTCTTCGGGTGTAGGCGATCCTTGTGCTGTCCGGGGACCACGCCAACGCGCCGAAGAAGTCGCCCTGCTCGCCAGCCAGCTTGCGCGTCTGAGCACCATCCGGACCCATCAGCCAAATCTGCTCCTGCATTTTCTTGCCGGTTACAAACGCGACCTGTTTGCCGTCGGGTGAGACCGCAGGCCATCTGGCGTCGTCAAGAAGCTTGCGGGCACTTCCGCCCATGACCGAGATTTCCCACAGACTCGATTCGCGGCGGGTTCCGGTCAAAGCCGCGATCAGGTGAGCACTGTCAGGAAACCAACTGAGGTATGCCACTTTCAGGCCCTCAGGCAAGGGCAATGGGTGCGTTTCTCCCGTGTCAATCTGGCGAAGATAAAAGCCGGTTTCATCGTCGAAAGCGAGATAGCGGCCGTCGCGGGAAATGGCGGATGCGCGAACGCGATCATCTTCTGGATTGGCAGTCAGGCGGGTGATGCGAACCGGCGGAGCAGACGAATGGCCTCGCGCCAGCATTAAACCGAGCTTGAGTCCGACCAGCACGAGAACCACCGCGGCAAGGACAGCGACCATCCACCACAAATGAGATCGCGATGACGTGTGCGCAGACGTTTCTGCATTGGAAGGTGGGACGATCGTGGGCGCGGCGGTTGAAGTCCCATTACCGTTCGGCAATGTCGTACTTACCGGGGCGAGGAAGCGATAGCCGCGCCGGGCTACGGTCTCGACGAATGTAGGATTCTCCGCGGAGTCCCCTAGGGCGTTCCGCAGTCGCTTGATGGCGGCGTTGAGGCTGTGATCGAAGTCGACAAACGTGTCGGCTGGCCACAGACGGTTGCGCAGGTCTTCGCGGGTGACGACCTCTCCCGGCTGTTCGAGGAGCAGCGCCAGCACCTGAAAGGGCTGCTCCTGCAGCTTGACCCTCATTCCGTTGCGGCGAAGTTCTCCAGCGCGGAGGTCAAGTTCGAAGACGCCAAACCGGCGGGTGCCCGAGTCTTCGCGCGCAGACCGGTTCGAGTTCTCCGCGATGTTCTGTACGATCCCGAGATTTGGTACTTTCACCACTCTGGACCCCATGTCATTCCGCCCTGTAACCATTTGACGGTTGGGAGCTTAAGCCGTCACAAAGAATTTATCCGTGGGTCACCCACAGAGCCTTGAGGCACCCAAGCCCATAGGCCACCTTGCCACCAGATACGGAGGGCAAGGGCATGGGGTTCAGATTCAAACGATATGTGGGATGCGCGACTGTTTTGTTGGGGGTGAATTTTGCCGCGCCGGCAAGTAGCAGCCAAGACAACACAACGATCACAATACTGGTTATTGATAGCGCCCGTGTTTCGCCACCGGTGCTGGGACAGTCCGAGGTGGAAGCGGCCAGAATATTTCGGGCGGCGGGAATTGAAACTGCGTGGGTGAACTGTCCCGCCGGATCGGAGAGTGTGGCGGACTTGTGCCGGGTTGTTCCCGGCGCCAACCAGTTTGTATTGCACATTGTCCCGACAGGAAAGACATCAACCGACTCGGTCTTCGGAGTGTCTTTTCTTGGTGAGGATGGAAGCGGGAAATACAGCAACGTCTTCTACGAGCGGGTGGCGGAGGCTCACCACGAGTGGGGCGCGAACCTGGCCGCGCTCCTGGGGACGGTGGCCGCCCACGAACTTGGGCATCTACTGCTGGGATCGCACGCCCATTCGTATATAGGAATCATGGCGCCTGTGTGGGAGGGCGAAAGCCTGCGTCAGATCGCAATGGGAGGCTTGCATTTTACGCAGGAGCAATCGTCATTGATGAGGACACGGCTTGGCAGAGCGAACTGACGCCTGCTGAGTGCGGGAATGAGTTCGTGTGGGGGCGTCCTAGTTCTTGTTCTGCGCCTCTTGCAGCAGAGGACGGAGGGAATCGGCCGAAACGCCAAGCGTTCCGCCGGAGAAGCCATCCATGTAGGCGGAATTCACGCCGATGACTTCACCCTTGACGTTGAATACTGGACCCCCGCTGCCGCCGTGGGCGGTGGGCGCGTCGTAGATGAGTTTGTCGCCGACGACATCGCCAAGGTGTCCGCAGGTGGCCGAGGGACGAATCAAAGAGAGAGCCGCTAACTCGCTGGCAGCGTTGATGTCGTTGTGGCGATAAGCGAGACGCTCGTAAATTCCGGTGGGAGACTTGGCGACCATTCCAGCGATGCCCATGGGATAGCCGATTACGGTGACCAGCTGTCCTGGAGAACTGGGCGAGTTGGCCAGAGGCAGCACAGGAAGGCCGCGAACCACGTCGGATTTCTCCGCGCGCAAGACCGCGAGATCGGAAGTCTTCGATACCGAAGCGGGCGACAGGTCCACGGGCGTCGGCGATCCGGGGAAGAACACGACCAGACTTTCCAGTGTGGCTGAGGCTCCGCGATGAATCAGGGACTCTGCTTCGGAGTCTCCGTACCAGGGCTCGGCTACGTGGCGGTTGGTGGCAACCAGTCCGTCGCCGACCAGGAAGCCCGTACCAGAAACGCGCGCACGAATCGAGGGACGTTGATTGGCGAATCCCACCTGGTAGACGCCATAGATGTATCCGATGGAATTGCGGTAGCGGTTCAGGACCACGGCTGGCATGGCCTGCTCTTGCTTGAGCTGGTCGACTTGTGCGGTGAGTTCGTGAACCTGCTTTTGAAGATCGTCAGGCGGTACGCCCTGAGAAGCTAACGGACCGTAGTAGTGAAACATGGCCAAGGCTCCCAGGAGCAGGACAACGCCCAGGACGCCCTGCACCATCTGCTGCCAGCTGTCGCTGACGATTGATTCTTGGGGGGCAGGATCGGGTTCAGGGGTCGGGGACTCGTGAATCTGGGATTCGGCCATGGGGTCGTCGAAGTAGCGTCCTCGGAACTCGGTCCAAGTCGTTGTGTTTCAGGCTCTTGAGCAATGGGACGCTGGAGTCCGAGAACTTGGAATGGGTTATCTTCGCTTGTCTGGCTCGGGTTTGCCACGGTACCGAAGATACTGGCCATGCGATACGGGTCGCGCGGAAGGAGTGCAAAAGCTTTACCCACTAAGGGCACTAAGGTACACGAAGGAAAGAAGATCGGGATTACGGGGCGTTGATTCCGAGGCGCTTGGACATTTCTTCGTAGAGAAATCCTTTGCGCGGGTCGTAGGGTTGGACCCATTCGCCGTCGATCACAAATTGCGGGATGGCGCGTTTGCCGGTTTGCTTGACGACTTCGGCGGCTGCTCCGGGCGTGGTCTCGATGTCGATGTCTTTATAGGCAATGTTGTGCTTGGCGAGGAAGCGCTTGGCTTCGCGGCATTCGGGACACCAGAAGGCAGAGTAGACGGTGAGCTCCACGGATCAATTATAGATGCCGCTTGGTCTGCTGATGCTGCCCTGAGCTGCTCACACGCGCTCCAGTTCGCGATGGGTGCGTTCGTTGACGACGTTGCCCGTGTTCAGAGTCGAGGACGGCTCGAAGAGCAGGAACCAGCATTCTTCGTCGGCGACCGGCCGGTGCTCGACGCCGCGCGGTACAACGACAAATTCGCCCTCTTCGATCCACTCATGGTGGTCGCGATATTCCATGCGGAAGCGTCCTCTTACGACGAGAAACAGCTCATCTTCATTTTCGTGATGATGGAAGATGAACTCACCCTTGATCTTGTCGAGCTTGACGCACTGGCCGTTGAGTTCCGCGGCGATGTAGGGCTTCCAGTATTCGGTGATCTGGGCGAATTTCTCAGCGATGTTGACTTTGGGCATGGGACCTTCCGGTGAAGATTCTGGATCCATTGAAAGATTCAAGACTTGCGCAAAGGTCGCAAAGAAATGCCGCGAAGGACGCTAAGAAAATCTGGTGACCGGCGCGGCACTTGGCATTGGGTTAGAGCGTGCAGAGTTGCGTCTCGCTACATAACAGATTCGCCAGATAACAAAAGCCGCCGGTGGTGCCGGCGGCTGCTTGAGGTTTTGAGTGGTGAGGAACAGGTTAGAAGCCGGTTGCTTCCGGGCTCGCGTGTCCCTGGTGGAGCGTGACGCGGAGGCCACGCTGGGCGTTGACGCGGGTGGTGGTGCTCCAGTCGACTTCGTTGGCACTGATGACGCCCGTTCCTCCTCCGATGAGGGAGTAGGTGATGCGGTTGTCCTGGTAGCCGTAGCCGCTGACCGACAGCACTGTGCCGGTGTTGAGAACAAAGACCGGCATGCCGGGAGCACCCGTTATGTGCGCAGGCACGGACACATCATGCGTGACGTAACTGGCGTACGACACTTGTGGCTGCGCCTGATCGCTGACGGGAATCACCGGACGGGCAGCTAGTTGCCGTGGAGGGCTGTCCAGCCGCGCGTCGTTGAAAGATTGATTCTGAGGATGGCCGAAGAAGTGCCAGTTGGGCCCGTAGGTCTGCGCCACTTGCGGGATATCCACATCATCCATGAGGCGAAGGCTGAGAACGGTTTCGCCTTTGAGCTTGGGACGCGGACCACGAGCGGGCAGCATGATCACTTTCCATGGCCATAGCGGCGGCAGCATCCATTCCGCGACGTCCCGTTTGGCGTGGCCTTTGCCGTCGATCTTGCCTTCTTTATCGACTTTGTAACCGCGAGTGGCGATGATCTTGGCTTCGAGCGGAAGATCGCCGCTGGGCACTCCGATGCGATCGAATTGCAGCTTGAGATATCCCTTGCCGAAGAAGTGGCCGGGATCTTTCGCCGATTCGAGATGGCCGACCAGATAGCTTCCGCGAGGGAAGGCTTGCTGGCCGAACTCGGTCACGCTACGCAGGTGGCAAAGTACGGGGTCCCCAACATCGACTGACGCTGCGGAGAAGTTAGGTTCGTTGAGAGTGCATTGCAAGAGCGTGCCCGCGGGGAGAACTACGTCTCGTGCGCTGGCACTGAGGGTGAAGGTTAATGCGAGAAGGCAAACGAGCAGGGTGTACCGGCTGTACTTCATACGTCACCTCGGTCGCACGCCCCAGTTGCTGGCGGACTCTGGCGCTGAGCCCGCTTTTGATCGGGGCATCTTGTCACAGGTTCGGCGGCGTGGTCAAGAGGGTCGTGGAGGGAGAGGGTCGTGGAGGGGCCCCTGTGATGACAAGCCGGCCAAGGTGGGGCTGCGCGGAGGGGGGAATCTGGCAAGGCGGCCCCTTCGACCTTCACGCCGGGTAAGCTGCGTCCGCCCCCACACGGGCCGATTAACGGGCGGGTGCCGGCTGCGGGGTTGATGGCGCTGGACTCTGGAAGTTTACTTTTGGAGCTTCGCGCGATCCTTCGGAAGCGGCGAAGTAGGCATCGTTCCGCTTGAAGCCGGCCCATCCGGCGAAAATATTGTTGGGGAATTGCTGGACGTAGGTGTTGTAGTCCTGCAGCGTGTCGTTGTAGCGCTTGCGTTCGACCGCGATGCGGTTCTCGGTGCCTGCCAGTTCGTCCTGTAGACGGAGGAAATTTTCGTTGGACTTCAGCTGCGGATAATTCTCGACGACCACCAGGAGACGGCCGAGAGCTCCGTCCAATTGGCGGTTGGCGGCGATCTTATCTTGCGGAGTGCCCGCGGATAGCAGCGCGGAGCGGGCCTTGGCAATATCGCCGAAGACGGTCTGTTCCTGCTTCGCGTAGCCTTTCACCGTTTCGACGAGGTTGGGGATCAGGTCGGCACGGCGTTGCAGCACGATATCGACCTGCGACCAGGCTGCTTTCACACTTTCATTCTTGGTGACGAGCGTGTTACGCACGCCGACGTATTGTCCGAAAAATACCAGCCCGACAATTCCGACTACGAGGACGACGACGATTACGGCGATCAATCCTTTGCTCATAACGTTCTCCTTGAATCGTATGGCTCCGGACGCAATCGTCCGGGGACTTTCAGACCACTGCTGTATAGGTCACGCTTTCTTCCCAGCGCTCGGCGGACTCTTCGACTTTGCTCACGGTAGCCGGGACCGCTTCTACACGGGCTTCTCCGAGTCCAGCGCCTCGTCGACTGCTGCCACGACTTTCTCGATCGCGGCCAGATATCGGGCGCAAAGTTCGTTAACATTCAATTTCCGGGCGTCCGCTTTTTTCTCGCGAACATCGAAGACCTGCTGGAGGGCGGGCGCATCGAATTTCACTCGCTTGGCCAACTGATCGACTGCTTCGCGGCGGCTCGACGGCGGCTCACTTCCCAGCGCGATTAACGCGTGGCGAAAAAGCGTAGCGAATGACGCCACGGAATGCAGCAGAACGTCCCATAGATGCGAGTCCTTGCCGTCGGCCACGAGCACGTGCTGGCGAAGCAGAATGAGCTTTTCGCGCAACTCATATTCCACCTGAACGCGGTGCAGGCGCATGGAAATTTGCAGTCCCTGGAGCACGTCTTGGCCGAACAAGACTCGATGATGTTTGACCATATCCAGTAATTCGATGGTGAAGACGTCGGTGGAGCGCTCGAGTTCCTGACGCGTCATGCAGAGCGGAGGCGGTTGCTTCTGCTTCCCCCACCATTGCACGGCCGGCGCCAGGGCCTGCAATTTGTGAAACGAGCTGTCCCGCAAAACACAGAACAAGTTTAAGTCCGAGAGACCGGAATGAAAATCTCCCGAGACGGCCGATCCGAAAAGAACGATGGCCTCGAGGTTCCCTTCAGCCGCCTCGCGACAGCGCTTCACAAATTCTGCGATCTTATCTTCCGGAATCATGTCTTCGGAATTCATGGCATCCTCAATTCCTACCAACTGCTGCTTGCGCCGCCGCCACCCGAACTGCCACCGCCGAATCCACCGAAGCCGCCGCCCCCTCCGCCACCGCCCCCTCCGAATCCACCAAAACCACCGCCTCCACCGAAACCACCGCGTCCGCCGCCGAACATGTTGGAAAAAAGAATCCAGAAAAGAACGCTGCGCAACGGCGTGAAAAGGATGATCAGTATAACGATGATGATTAAGATAAATCCGCCAATCGAAGAGCCGCCCCCGCGATCATGAACGCCTCGTGCCGGCGCCCGCGGCCGGGAGTTCGTAAGCTGAACTCCGGCATCTGCGGCGATTACATCTGCGATGCGGCTTGTGACCAGCGACAAGGCCTGGTCGTAATCATCGGCGCGCATCAGCGGGATGGCTTCGCGCTGAAAGCCGCCGACTTTGCCATCGGGCAGGATGGGCTCGAGGCCGTAGCCAACTTCGATGCGGGCGCGGTGGTCGCGGATCGCATAAAGAATGAGGACACCGCGACTCGAGGATTTTGCCCCGATGCCCCATTGATGAAAGAGATCGACGGCATAACTTTCGATGTCGGAGTCGTCCAGGGTGTTGATGGTGACGAGGGCAATCTGGGCGTGGGCTTTCTGGTCGACTTGAGTGCAAAGATCTTCGATCTGGGTTTTCGTGGATTCGTCGAGGACTCCCGCGAAGTCGTTGACGTAGCCGGTGGGCTTGAGTTGCTTGACGGACTCCGCGCTGGCAGCAATGGCCAGGGAGATGATAACGATTGCAGCGAGACGCAGCTTGGCGGGCAAGGGCACGAGAAAATTGTACAGGAGTAAAAGCAGTTGGCCTGGGGTCGCAAGACCGAATCAAAGCAATCCGCAATAAGACGATTGCGAGTTGCTATTTTGCGAAATGTGCAGCGCCCGGAGGCCGGGAAGTTTCTGATGTAACCTATGCCGTCGGCCTCTACACAAGCAAAAGCCGCCGGCATTTCGCTGGCGGCTGATAGCTGAAAGGTGACAGCGTTAGTTCTCGTACAACAACACGCCTTCCGCCTTTTCGGAGTCGACTGGGCGGTAGAAGAGTTTGTTGTCTTCTAAGAAGACCTCGATGAAGGCGGGGCGCGTGGTGATGGTGCCCTGAATGAGCGCTTCCGACAGAGGGTCTTCGATGTATTTTTGCAACGCGCGGCGCAATGGGCGCGCGCCGTAGCTGCGATCCGTCAACGTCTGGTTGAGAATCCACTTCTTGGCGTCGTCGGCCACCGTGACCGTGATCGCTTTTTGCGCAAGGTTCTGGTTGAGCTGCGTGACCATGAGTTCCAGAATCTGGATCAGGTCGGCCTCGCTCAAAGCCAGGAACAGGATGATCTCGTCGAGGCGGTTCAGGAACTCAGGATTGAACGTGCGCTTGACTTCGTTCTTGACCAGTTCTTCGACCTTCTCGGCGATCGCGTCTTCCTTGGACGACTGGAAGCCGAGGCCCTCGCGCTTTTGCAGATGCCGGGCGCCGATGTTCGAAGTCATGATCAGAATTGTGTTCTTGAAGTCGACCGTGTTGCCGAGTCCGTCGGTCAACTGGCCGTCTTCGAAGACCTGCAGCAGGATGTTGAAGACATCCGGATGCGCCTTCTCGATTTCATCAAGCAGAACGACAGAATACGGGGCGCGCTTCACGCGCTCGGTAAGCTGTCCGCCTTCTTCGTAGCCGACGTATCCCGGAGGCGAGCCGATCAGCTTTGAGACCGAATGCTTCTCCATGAACTCGGACATGTCGAAGCGGACCAGAGCCTTCTCGGTGCCGAACATGAACTGCGCCAGGGTGCGGGCGACTTCGGTCTTGCCAACGCCCGTTGGTCCGAGGAACAAGAACGAGCCGATGGGGCGGTTCGGATTCTTCAGGCCTGCGCGCGAACGGCGGATGGCGCGAGCCAGGGCGCTGATCGACTTGTCTTGCGAGATGATGCGCTTGTGCAGCTCTTCTTCGATGCGCAGCAGCTTCTGCGTCTCCTCTTCCTTAATCGAGGTGACGGGCACGCCAGTCCAGCGCGAGACGACGTCTTCGATGTCTTCGCGGTTGACTACACCGGTAGAGGATTCGTCGAGATGATACTTCTCGCGCAAGGCGCGCAGATTCTCGCGCTCTTTGCGTTCTTCGTCGGAGTAGAAGCGCGCCTTCTCGAATTCGTGGTTCGCGATGGCATTTTCCATGCGGTGAACGATGAACTTGATGCGCTTTTGGACCTCGGTGATCTCTTCCGGAAGCGAAGTCTGGCGCAGTTTCACGCGGGCTCCCGCTTCGTCGACCAGGTCGATCGCCTTGTCGGGAAGGAAGCGGTCCGGGATGTAACGGTTCGAGTGCGAGACCGCGAAGTTGATGGCGTCGTCGGTGTAGGTGACGGCGTGGAACTTCTCATAGCGGTCTTTGATCCCGAACAAAATCTTGATGGCGTCCGCCTCGTTCGGAGGCGGAACCTTTACGGCCTGGAAGCGGCGCTCGAGCGAACGATCTTTCTCGATCGACTTACGGTATTCGCCAGGAGTCGTGGCGCCGATGCACTGAATCTCGCCGCGTGAGAGGGCGGGCTTCAGGATGTTTGCGGCGTCGAGCGAACCTTCGGCGGATCCTGCTCCGACCAGCGTGTGCAGCTCGTCGATGAAGATGATGGAATTCTGATTCTCCATCAGCTCCTTCATGATGGTCTTGAGGCGCTCTTCGAACTGGCCGCGATACTTGGTGCCGGCAACGATGAGCGAGAGGTCGAGAGCGAGGATGCGCTTGTCGGCGAGGAACGAAGGAACTTCACCGTCGGCGATGCGCTGGGCGAGTCCTTCAACGATGGCGGTCTTGCCTACGCCCGGCTCGCCGATTAGCACCGGATTGTTCTTGGTGCGACGGCAAAGAATCTGAATGACACGATCGACTTCGCCTTCGCGTCCGACCAGAGGGTCGAGCTGGCTGTCCATGGCGGCCTGAGTCAGGTCGCGGGAGAATTCGGCGAGCAGCGAGGATTCACGCTGACGCTGCGGCTGAGCTTTTTCCTGTGTGCTGCGGGCGAGTTCCTCCCGGATGGTCGAGAGGCGCAAGCCACGCTCGTGCAGGATTTCGGCGGCAAAGCACTTCTCTTCTCTGAGTAAACCCAAGAGCAGGTGCTCAGTGCCGATGTGGCGGTGCGAAAGGCGCTCGGCTTCTTCGGCGGCATAGGCGAGGACGCGCTTGCACTCATTGCTCAGCGGAAGATCGACCGAGGTCGAGACCTTCTCGCGGATGGTGGTGTGCCCCTCGATCTGCTTGCGGATGGACTCCACCGAAGCATGGGAGCGCAGGAAACGATTGGTCAGGGCCTTGTCTTCGCGCAGGAGTCCGAGAAGCAGGTGCTCAGTCTCGATGTAAGGAGACCCGAACTGGCTGGCTTCGTAACGCGCGAAAAAGATGACGCGCCTGGCTTTCTCCGTATAGCGTTCAAACATAATGCCCTTCCCCCTGACCTTCCTGGTCGAGAAGAACGTTACCCCGACCTACCAAACCCGATCCCTGGAACCGCCTACCTTATTGTTACCTATCTCTACATTATGCAATCAAAGGGCCTCAAAACCCAAGCTCCGAAACGATTTTGTAAACCTTTGATCACGTTACCGAAGGAACTGAGCGAACTGCTTTCGGCCTGAGCATTTTCTTGCACTTTGTCTTACTAATGTTGCTGCTTTTTTCGCCCCTGCGGGCCTTACTCATTTTCTGCATTCCCACCCACGGCTGACGCCGTGGGCTGTATTCTTTCGCCGCTTCGCGGCTGAAAACCGGGCTCGAAACCTATGCCGGCAACGACTCCGGCGAAATCTCCTCTATGCGGCCCCGCTGCAACTTTAAGACACGATGACAGCGGCGGGCGAACGACAAGTTATGTGTAGCAATGAGGGAGGTAAGTTGGTGCTCGCGATGCAAACGCCAAATCAAATCAAAAACGGCTTCCGCCGTCTGTCCATCCAAGTCCCCAGTCGGCTCGTCGGCCAACAGTAGCTTGGGACCGGTGATGAGCGCACGGGCCAGAGCCACCCGCTGCTGCTCTCCGCCCGAAAGCTCGCCTGAGCGATGATGCGCGCGCTGCTCCAGTCCGACCTCGCGCAGCCAGCGTGAAGCTTCTGGCTCGGCTTGCTGCCATGACTGCCCGCGAAGCAGCAGGGGCATGGCAACGTTCTCTGCCGCGGTGAACTCTGGCAGCAGATAGTGGAACTGCCAAACAAAGCCGGTTTCGCGGTTGCGAAAGTTTGCGGCCTCGTCGTGCGATAGGGAATTCAATCGCAAGTTGGCGCAGTATACGTCACCTGCGGAAGCACGATCAAGAGCGCTAAGGATGTGCAACAAGGTACTCTTCCCTGCCCCGGATTCGCCCACGATCGCGAGCATTTCTCCTCGCTTCACCTCAAACGATAGGTTCTCAAAGAGCACCAGATCCGACTCGCCGGACCGGAAGACCTTCTTGAGGTCTTCGACTCGAAGCATCGAGTCTTGTGGAGTTAGATGCAATTGGTATCCCTTTCGTTCCACAGGCGGTTCGCAGCGTGCGGTCTGGCGGAGGGGAAAATACTGTTCGACCAGTATCCGCCAACACTTAGGTTAGTGCATGGGCTGTCCAAATCGTTTCCGTGCTTTTGATTCCATAATCGGTATTGCAAAAACTGTATAACGACGGTGAGAGCTCGCATGTGATTGAAGTCACACCGGTTGATGCTGGGAAGATCAAAGGCTGGAACCACGGAGGACACGAAGGTGCATGAAGGAAAGGCACCATATGGTCCGCTACTCATAGCGGAGGGCCTCGGCTGGGAGGATGCGGGAGGCGGACCAGCTGGGATAGAGCGTGGCCACGAAAGAAACTCCTATCGCCACTAACGCGACAATCGCACCGTCGATAACCCGCGGCGCGAAAGGAACGTAGTCGATCGAGTAGACCTCCGGAGAGAGGGAGATCACGTGGTAGTGGCCTCCGGCATAGGAGATGGCGTAGCCGAGGACGAGGCCGAGGACGGTTCCGATCAGTCCGATCAGCACGCCTTGGGCAATAAAGAGGTTGCGCACCTGAGCGCGGTGCGTCCCCATCGACATCATCACGGCAATGTCTTTGGTCTTCTCCATCACCATCATAATGAGGGAGATGAGGATGTTCAGAGCGGCGACGAATACGATTAAGCCGATGGTGATGAAGGTGACCAGGCGCTCTGTTTTCAGAGCCTTGAAGAGCGCGCTGTTCTGTTTGAGGGCGTTGGTGGCCATGAAGCCCTTGCCAGCGGCATCTTCGATTTGCTGCGAAATCGCGTCGGCGCGGTCAAGATCGTCGATCTTGAACTCCACCACAGAAATTAGGTCACCGAGGCCAAACAGCTTCTGAGCGTCGGAGAGGCTGGCGAAGGCCCAACTGGAGTCGTAGTCGAAAAAGCCGGAGTTGAAAATTCCGACTACGCGGAAGCGTTTGTACTTGGGCACCATTCCGACGGGAGTGAGTTCGCCTTGCGGGCTGGTCACGAGCACGTCGTCGCCGACCTTGGCTCCGAGATTGTTGGCCATGTCTCTACCGAGCACGATGGGGGGCATTGCGGAAATGCGTTGCCGCACGCCTTCCAGAGAGTCGGGAGACTGTGGAGGGGCGGACGCCCCGTCCGCCCTCGCCGATTCTGCTGAAGTCGCCGGTTCCTCGAGCGGAGAAGCTGATCCCTCCTTCACCGAATTCAGCAAGTCTCCCACTTTGCGCTCGTAGCGGGGAATCATGCCTTTGAGCACGGCGCCGCGGGCGCGAGGGCCACGGGAGATCAGGACTTGTTCGAAGATTGCTGGAGCCGCTGCAACCACGTGAGGCTGCTTCGCGAGTCGACCCAGAAGTGCGGGCCAGTCTTTGATGCCGTCGTCGGCGATACGCTGGAGGGTGATGTGCGATGTGGAGCCGAGCAGACGATCCTGAAGGTCCTGGCGAAATCCGTTGTTGATGGCGAGAGCGACCACCAGCGAAGCCACGCCAGCCGCGACTCCGGCAACCGAGATGGCCGTGATGATGCCGATGAACGCCTGGCGGCGTTTGGCGCGCAGGTAACGGGTCGCGATGAAAAGTTCGAAGCGCATGGGGAGCGGGCGTCGGGCGTCAGCCGTCGGCTCTTAGCCAAGACGGATTATAGCTTGCGCTTCTCTGCGAGCCTGGTGGAGGCGTGTTAGATGCGGGGTACAACGGCAGGCACATTGGCGCGATAGCTTCGAAACTCTTCCCCGAATCTCTTCTCCAGTTCAGCGTCTTCCATGCCGATCATCACTGCGCCGGTCACGATCGCGAACGCGGTCAGCACCCAGCACACGACCAGACCGGTGCCAACGCTCCAGGCCAGCATCTCGCACAAGTGGCCGAGATATACCGGATGGCGGACGCGTGACCGAATTCCGGTCGTCACCAGGCGCTGGTCGCGGTTTTTTGCATGAACTTCGGGCAGGCCTCCGAGCTGGGACCAACTGAAATGCGCTCCGGCGTGGGAGTAAATAAAAGCTCCGCAGGCGAACAGGAGCAAGGAAGGAAGCCAACCCCACCACGTCGAATACAGGGCCACTCGCCGCCACGGTCCAGTCAGTGCGCCTATGCCAACCCACATCACAATCCAGGCCGGGACCAGCACCCGGAATGGCGACCGTTCTCTCTCCCGCCACACGTGTGCGCGCGGATGGACCATCAGCCAGAACAGCGGGACGGTGGAATAGACGACGCAGGCTAGCCATCCCAATGTTCGAAGGAGTCCCATGGAGGGATTCTACAGGCGGATGATCGATCCCCTTCGGTTGGATCGGCGCTACCAGCAGAGGCATTGCGAGGAACGCATCTACGAATGCACGTACGTCACCTACCCGATTCCCACGGGCGGAGCGATAATGTGAAAATGGCGCGTGCTTTCCTGAATGAAAACTGGCTTCCGAAGTCAGTGCTGTGTTTGCGCGACTACGACCGACACAAATTCCTGCTTGATTTGATCGCTGGCGTCACGGTTGGACTGGTGGCTTTGCCGCTGGCTATGGCTTTTGCCATCGCTTCTGGGCTGACGCCGCAGGCGGGAATCTACTGCGCGATCGTTACTGGATTTCTGATCTCGGCACTGGGCGGATCGAAGATGCAGATCGGCGGTCCGACGGGTGCCTTCGTTGTGGTGGTCGCAGGAATCGTCACGGCGCACGGCGTCGATGGCCTGTTCATGTGCACCGTGATGGCCGGAATGCTGCTGGTCATCATGGGCGTCACCGGACTGGGTACTGCGGTGAAATTTATTCCGCGTCCAGTCGTAATTGGATTCACCAACGGGATTGCGGTACTCATCGCCAGCACGCAAATCAAGGATTTCTTCGGACTGCATCTGGAAAAAGTGCCGGGCGTGTTCTGGCTGCGCATGGAAGCGTTGGCGGGGAACTTTCATACGTTGTCTTTCGAGGCCACTGCGCTTGCCGTGTTCACTCTGCTCACGCTGATCATCTGTCGCGGTTTGTCAGCGCGGATCCCGGGACCGATCGTCGCGTTGCTGCTGGCCACCTGCGCGGTTTATTTTTTCAAGCTGCCGGTGGAGACGATCGGGACGAGATTCGGAGGGATCCCGAGCGGACTTCCGCATCTGCAAATCCCAAAGTTTCGTTCGGACTTGATTCATGGTCTGCTGGGACCTGCGTTTACCGTGGCTATGCTGGGGGCGATTGAATCACTCATGTCGGCGGTGGTCTCGGATCGTATGAGCAATGACCGACACAATCCCAACGTCGAACTGATTGGACAGGGCGTAGCCAACATTTTCTCGCCGATGTTTGGCGGGTTGCCGGCTACGGGAGCGATCGCGCGGACAGCGACCAACATTCGCTCGGGAGCGCAGTCGCCGATGGCCGGGATCATTCACGCGTTGACTCTTCTATGCATTCTGCTCTTCGCGGCGCCGCTGGTCAGCTACGTGCCCATGGCGGCGCTGGCGGGAATTCTAATGGTCGTCGCCTACAACATGGGGGAGTGGCGCGAGATTCCCCAGTTGCTCAAGCTCACCAAGACTGATATCAGCATTTGGCTTGTGACTTTTGCGTTGACGGTGTTTGCGGATCTTACCGTCGCCGTTGAGGCGGGAATGATTCTGGCGGCTTTGCTGTTCATCAGCCGCGTGGCTTCGACCACTACTGTTTCGCAGGTGACCGACGACTACGTCGAAGATGGGCGAGTACACATTCTGCAGGACAAAGACATTCCCTATTACGCGACGATTTTCCGCATTCACGGGCCGTTCCTGTTCGGGGCGACCGACAAGATTCAGGCGGTCACCGCGAACGTGCACAAGTTGCCGCCGGTCGTAATCTTGCGGCTGAGAAATATGACGGCGCTTGATGCGACAGGGATGTTCGCCATCGAGGAGGTAGCCAAAGAGTTGCACGCGAGCAAGCGTACTTTGATATTGTGCGGAGCGCGCGAGCAGCCTTCACAACTGATTCATCAGGCGGAGTTCTCCGAGGTCATTGGCGAGGAGAACATCTGCGAGAACGTGCAGCACGCGTTGCGTAGGGCCGAAGAGGTGTATGAGGGGCTGGAACAGAAATTTGTAGGGAGTAAGAGTTAAGAAGCGCCGCAGAAAATCCCCAGGTAGCTTCTCCTTCAGGAATTCAGGCACACATTCTCCCCCGAACGCCAGGTCTTCCGCTCACCCTCAGTTCACCGGAGACATGCCCATCTTTGCTAGCAGCGCCAGGAAAGCGGGGTCGTCGTGCAGGCCGCGAAAAAGCGGATTTGACGCCGTTTCCATGATTCCGTCGGCGCGGCGATCGTAAGCGATTTGTAGATAAGCCACCGCTCCTTTCTGGTTACCAAGCGCGGCGTAGGTTTCGGCCAGCCGATAGGGAGAAAACTGTCCCTGATCGTAAAGCTTGGTTTGCTCGCGGCGTACCGCCTCCAGCATCGATCTTGCATCACCAGTGGCGAAAGCTTTCCCGGCTGCTTCGGCCACTGCTTGGGCCGATCGATCGTGAGTGATGACCGCTTCTTTCCGCATCTCCGCCAGGTAGTTGGGATAGTCGTGCGTATCAAGGTAGAGATATTTCAGGTAGCGATGTGGAGACATGAAAGCGGGCTCGCTAGCTTCCATTTGAAGCAGGAGGGTAAGAGCTTCGCGCTGGCGGCCCATGCCTATAAGAAGAGGTCCCTTGTCGGCAAGGATCGACTTCGAGCTCGGATCGAGCGCCTGGGCGCGGTCAATCTCGGCCACAGCCTCTCCACTGCGCCCGAGCGCGTGCAAACAGGTTGCGTACCAGTGATGGGCGATGGCGTTGTTTGGATTCAATTCAAGGGAGCGGCGAAATTCGCGGTCGGCGGCAGCGGAGTCCAACGCGCCGTAGAAAAGGGCGAAGGCCAGAGAAGCGTGCGCCTGAGAAGACTGGTCGTCGAGTTCGACTGCTTTTCGGGCGGCGGCAAGAGCGCGCGGGTAGGCTTCTGAGGCCGGCATGACAGTGTACTCGCGCAGCAAGTTGTAGCAGTCGGCCAGACCAACATAGGCTTGCGCGTATTTCGGGTCATGAACGATGGCCTGGGTAAAGGCGTCCACGGCCTGGTTCAGGCTCTCGGGAGTGCGTTCGTTCCAGTAGAAGCGGCCCTTGAGGTAGAAGTCTTCGGCTTCATGGTTGGCGGGACGATACGAAAAATTCGCGTCGGCGATGGAGGAAGCGGGCGATCGGAGGCCTGCCCGGGCAGAGCGGTATCCAGGGCGAAAGATCCACGCCGAAAAGAGTAACGCCAGCACAGGGAGAATGAGAATCCACTTCCAGCGCGGACCGGGAGCCGTCGGTCGCGGGGCCTCGGTGGCATTCGCGGGCTGCGGGGTGGCTGCCGGCCCTGCAGGCTCGGGAGAATGCGTGGGCGCGATCCAGCGGTAGCCTCGCCGACCGACAGTTTCTACGAAGACCGGATTCTCGGCGGAATCCCCCAGAGCGTCGCGCAGGCGATTGATCGCACTCGAAATGCCACGGTCAAAATCTACGAACACGCCATCCGGCCAGAGTGCCTGACGAAACTCGTCGCGACTCAGTACTTCATCCGGATTGCTGACCAGAAGCTTCAATGCCCGGAAGGGTAGCTCCTGAATCTTGACCTTCACCCCATTCTTGCGTAGCTCTCCCGAGCGCAAATCGGCTTCGAACCGACCGAAGCGCACCAGGTCGGCGGAAGGTTCGCGATTGGAGGGTGCAGGCGAAGGCACGGGACTTGACCTTACAGGGGAGGGATATCAGTCTAGCACGCCGAAAATCTTTGACCTGTCGCTCCGCCTCGGAACAGGGATGGCGTGACCATGACCTACATCCAATTAAGAAATAAGCAGGTTAGTGGGTGATCCACGTTTAGAAGCGGCGTAAGCGCCGGAGGATTGACCGGCGGCAATCTTTCGGCGAGATTCAGCCCGTGTTCGAGATCAGTCTTCCAGTTTGTGGGCGGAGGAACACTTGAACGCTCCCCCATATCGCTACGTCTCAACTTTTACGCTGCGGAGAAATCCTTTGAAGAGCCAGGATTCTTGGTGATCTCCGAATTCGGTGTGGCGATGCTAACCGTGGTCGTGACGCATCGCGAGTCCGCGGCACCAGTGAAGAACACCGTTCAGCTTGCAATAGAGTCCCCAACTTCGGCAATAAGCCTCAGCATAAGGAGATTCCATGAAGTCGAATCTGCATCAGGTCAGGAAGTCAGGCACGGCCGCAGTTGCACTTACCGTGCTCGTCCTTGTTGTTCTACTCACTGCAATCGCGGCTCCCGGGCAGGCGCAAACCGTCACTACCCTGTACAACTTCGGTGGCATCAATGGAGACCCAACCTACACAGCTGGAAACATGGCACAAGGTCGTGACGGAAATTTCTATGGTGTCTCCCAAGCCGGTCCCACCGGAGGCCCTACCAATGACGGCGTGATTTACAAAATTTCTCCTTCTGGAGTGATCACGTATCTGCATACCATGCAAACATCCGAGGGAACCCAATGCAACGGCCTGGTGCTCGGCGCTGATGGCAACTTCTACGGCACCTGTAACTCCGACCCGGTCAACAACGGCGGCACCATTTTCAAAGTGACTCCCGCAGGCAAATTGACCGTAATGCACACGTTCGTTGGGGGATCTACCGACGGATGTCGTCCGCTTGCGCCTCCGACGCAGGGTGCAGACGGAAACTATTACGGAACAACGAGCTTTTGTGGGGCAAGCAACTATGGCACGGTGTGGAAGATCACGGCGGCGGGCACGTATACCCAGTTGTATAGCTTCCAAGGTCCCCCGAGCGACACGGCCCTACCTTTGGGCCTGATTCAAGGCAGCGATGGAAATTTCTGGGGCATGGGAAATGGCTGGATCATCAGCAACGGCGGAGTGTTCAAGATCTCGACCACAGGTAAGGAAACACTGGTCTACGCGTTCAAGGGCGGCACAGACGGTCTCAACCCCTATACCAGCCTGGTCCAGGGTTCGGACGGAAACTACTACGGGACCACGGAAGGAAATGGCGGCAGCAATGTTGGAACTGTATTCAAACTGACCCCCCAAGGCGTAGAGACGGTCCTTTACAATTTCCCCAGTCCACCCACGATGGGCGCCTATCCGAGGTTGCCGCTGACGCAGGGACCGGATGGCCTGTTGTATAGCGCCGCGTCGGATTGCGCTGGCGGCGGCTGCGGCCAAGCCGGACTCTTCGACATCACCACCAAGGGCGTGTACGACAACCTATATCTGTATCCACTCGGTCAACCGAACAGCCTACAGCCGTTCGCCCCACTCTTGCTTTCCACCAAGGGCACGTTCTACAGCACTACAGAGCAGGGCGGGAGCCACAGCAGCGGCTCGTTCTACAGTTTGAGCACAAAGTACAAGCCGTTTGTGTCTCTCCTTCCCATAGCCGGCATCGAGACAGCGAAGATCGGGATTCTAGGCCAAGGCTTCAGTGCAGCGTCGGTCGTCAAGTTTGGCGGCGTGACAGCGACCACCGTCACGCGAACCGGCACCACCTTCCTGCTCGCCACAGTGCCAGCAGGAGCGCCTACCGGAAGCATTACGGTTACCACGGGCGCGACCACGCTCACCAGCAACAAAATATTCAAGGTGAGACCAACCCTCAAGACCTTTTCGCCCACGAGTGGAGTGGCAGGAACTTCTGTGACGATTACTGGCACGGGCCTGACGCAGGCCACGAAGGTGACGTTCAACGGGACCTCGGCTACGTTCACGGCGAACTCGGACACGCAGATCACTGCGAAGGTGCCCACTGGGGCCGCGACCGGGAAGATCCTGGTCACGACCAAGGGGGGCAGTGTCTTCAGCGCTACGAGTTTCACGGTTAACTAAGCATCCATCGGCGGAGCGGCAATTTCCACTGCCGCTCCGTCAAGGTTGCCGAAGTTGCGAATAGGCACGACCGGCACCCAGCCTGTCTATGTCTCGTTAATGGGAATTGTTATTTCAGTTTCACGAAGAGCAAGACGAAAATCGCCCACACCCCGACGGTCAAAGGAAACTGCACCAGGGACGCGTCGCGCAAAGCGCCGCCCCTCGGCAGCGCGTATGTCAGCAGCATCATGGCGAGAGCGGTGAGTACTCCGAAAAGCAGTTTTACTTTCGAGTTCATGCGTGTTCGACCTCGCTTTCTCTCTGGCCCGCAGGCCAGCCATTGTGGTCCGAATCCAGTCGCACTGACTACGAAAACGGCAGCGATTGTACACCCATTCGAGCGGCTCGCGGCACCGGATGTAAAATTGCCGATTCGCGAGCTGCCATGGAGGTTCGGGCAGCCTGATGTAGACTCTTCCCTATCAAAGATGCAGGTGGAAGACGTGCATGGAACTTCCATGGGGAGATCGGAATGAAATTCTTACAGTTTGTCTTGCCGCTCGCGATGGGGTTCTCAGCGATGACTGTCTCGTTTACCGCTCCTTCTCCCGACACCAGGTCGGGCGCGGGAATGCTCTTGATCGCCAACAAGGGTGAGCAGACCCTGGGCATTGTCGATCCGCTGGCTGGCCGGCAAGTCGCTACGGTCGCCGAAGGCGGAATCACTGGGCATGAAGTGATCGCGTCGCCCGATGGCCGACTTGCGTACGTGCCGATCTACGGCAATTCCGGCGTGGGCAAGCCGGGCACCGACGGACAAATCATCGACGTGATCGACATCGCGTCGCGCAAGGTGATCGGCACTGTTGATTTCGGGCACGGCGTGCGGCCCCACTGCCCGCAGTTCGGCCCGAAAGACGGCATGCTCTATGTTTCGACGGAACTGGACAGCTCCATCAGCGTCATTGATCCGCACACGCTGAAGATCGTGGGATCGGTACCTACCGGGCAGAAAGAATCGCATATGTTTGCGATTACGCCGGACGGGAAGCGGGCTTACACGGCCAACGTTGGTCCCGGAACGGTTTCGGTGCTCGACATGGAGAATCGAAAGACGATTACGGTGATCCCGGTTGCCGGGCAGGTACAGCGCATCTCACTGTCGGTTGACGGGGCCATGGCGTTCACCTCCGATGTGACGAAACCGCAGTTGGCCGTTATCGACACTGGGACGGACAAAATTAAGACGTGGATTCCCTTGCCCGGGCTGGGTTATGGAACCGCGCCGACGCCGGATGGCAAATGGCTTGTTGTCGCCGTGCCGTCGGCAAACAAGGTCGCGGTCGTGGATCTCAAGACTCTGAAGGTGGCCAAGGTGCTCGATGTTCCGGCGATTCCGCAGGAGAGTCTGGTGCGTCCCGACGGTAAGATCGCCTATGTCTCATGCGATGCGAGCCGCAAGATCGCAGTGATTCGCACGTCGGACTGGACGGTGGAAAAGCTGATCGATGCAGGCGCGGGCGCGGATGGCCTGGCGTGGGCGGTAAAGAAATAAGGGCGGCGGAACCTCCTCAGGTTGGGGTGGAGTTCTGTGCTTCACAGCCCTTCCGGAAGCGTAAAAGCGAACATCACACCGCCGCTGCTGGTCAGCAGGAACTGGTGTCGGTCAAGTTCGTATGTCGTGGGAGAACTCACGATGTGCGCGCCTGAGCCGGCGTGCCACAGCGTTTTCCCATCGGTCGAGTCCAACGCCAGAAAATTCCCCAAGGCGTCGCCGGTGAAGGTGAGTCCTGAGTCCGTGGTCAGCACGCCGGCGCCTGCCCCCTCCGGTCCGAGTTCGTGGCTCCAACGGATCCTGCCCGTCTGATAGTCGATCGCCTCGATCACACCCTTGCCCCAGACGTCGTAGTCCGCGCCGGCCCATCCGTAGACTCCGTCGGCTGGCTTGGCGAAGTAGAGGCTCCAGCTAGGGTGAGCGTCGACGATGAACAAACCATTCTTTGTGTCGAAGCTGGGAGAACGATAGTTGGTCATGCCGCCCTCGTCGGGCGCGATCAAGCGTCCGTCCGGGGCAGGTTCTTTGGCAGGATTCGGAATCGGACGGCCGTCTTTGTCGACTCCGAGTGACCAGTTCACGGGTCCGAAAGGAACGGTCAAAAGACTCTTTCCGTTCGTGCGGTCGAGAACGAAGAAGTAGCCGTTGCGGGAAGTCTGCATCAGCATTTTCTTCGGTTCGCCGTGAAAGTCCGCATCGACGAGTACAGGAGTTTCGACCGCATCCCAGTCGTGCGTGTCATGCGGCGAGGGCTGGAAGGCCCACGCCAGCTTGCCACTCTCCGGATTGAGCGCGACGATACTGCACGTGTAGAGGTCATCGCCCGGACGCATCGAACCGTTCAGGACGGGAGTCGGGTTCCCGGTCCCCCAGTAGACGAGATTGAGATCGGGATCATACGTCCCTGTCATCCATGTCATTCCGCCGGTGGTTTGATTCGGAGTTCCCACGGGCGGAGTCGAATCCCATTGCCACTGCGTAGCACCCGTCTCTGGATCGATCGACCGAATGTAGCCGCTCAGATTATCGAAGTCTCCGGACACTCCGATGAGCACGTGGCTGCCGACCACAAGCGGCGCCATGGTGGTCCAATAGCCCTTTGTGGCATCGGCAACAGTGATTTTCCAACGCACCGTTCCGTCTTTGGCGTTGAGCGATACCAGGTGCGCATCAGGAGTCAAAAAGAAAAGATATCCCTTGTACATCCCGACGCCGCGATGGCCGATGTGCAAGCCTTTGTTCGGCGGGTAGGTGTAGTGCCAAATCTGGTGGCCTGAACGGGCATCGACGGCCCAAATGTTGTCCGGAACCGTGAAGTACAGGATGCCATCTACGAGCAGGGGCGAGGACTTGATGTCGGCTGCCTGGTTCGTCTGGAAGGCCCACGCGAGAGACAAATTCTTCACGTTCTGCGTGTTGATCTGCGTGAGCGAACTGTGACGCCTGCCGGAATAGTCACCGTGATAGCCTGGCCAAGAGTCTGTCGGAGGATGGACCAGCATTTGTGCATTCACGTCTTGCGCGTGCACGCCAAGAGGCTGCGCGATGATCCACAGGCTCGCGGCAAGAAGAAATGCAGCCCTCAATAACTTCATTTCCATGAGACCTCGTGACTAGCGCAGCGTCTGGATGTACTTCATCAGGTTGTGGATGTCGGCATCCGTGTACTTGCTGAACAGCTCAACGTGAGCGTTCACGGGCGCGTCGACTGTGTACTTCACGTCGGCGGCTCGCCACGATCGATACACACCCGTAGAATCGATGAGCCCAACCGTAAACTCATCGAGGTAGTCGAGCGTCCCCGTGATCGTTTGACCGGAAGCCGGGGTCACCGTGACTTTGGATTTCGCGTTGCCGGGATACAGCATCTGCACTTCGAGCGCGAGACCTTCGAAACGCGAGGCGACGCCCGCCAGATCTCCTGTGGGCGAGTGGCATGCGGAACAGCCTCCCGCGCCGTTGAAATACTGCTTTCCAGCTTCGACGTTTCCCGTTTGAAGATCTTCGACGTCAACGCCCTTGCGCCCGCCTTTTCTGGTGAGTGCAGTGTTCCGCTGGGTATGGATAAAGGCCGTCAGGCCGGCGATCTGCGGATCGGAAAAATTGAACGGCGGCATCCCCTTCTCAGGACGGCCGCTGCGCACGACGGCACCGATCTTCTCCCCGTCGAGATCCTCTCGCACCAATTTCGATCGTGTGAGATCAGGCCCGCTCTCTCCGCCGCCGGCATCTTTGCCATGGCAAAAGGCACACTCTTGCTGAAAGATCGACGCCCCGCTGTCGACGAGGGCCTGCGGGTAGGACTTTCGCGCCTGTGCTGGAGCGCTGGTTCTGTGGGGCGTGGTTTGTGATTCGGAAACCGCGAAGCTCAACAGGAATAGAGCCGCAAATTGCAAACTCCAGGGGACGGGCCTAAGAAGATTCATCGCGTAGTGACTACCTCGCACACGATCCGGTTCGAAACCATATCCAGCGCACACACGGGACACTTACGGCCGCGGATGTGAAGCCGTGCTGCCTTCGGTCATGCCCAGCACCCACTTGATCGCTTCGAAATACATCTTGCGGATGTCAGGGTCACTCCACGCTTCTTGTGTATGGCCGAGAGTGGAATAGAAGACACGGCCTTTTCCGTACATTTTGTCCCATGCTACGGCAAAGTCATGATCGGTTCGATGGATGCGCGGATTATTCGCATAGTTGAGCTTCGCGGGATCGAGACTCAGCAGCACGTTGACCTTATCGCGTGACCACTCTTTCGGCTGATAGATTTCGTCGTATTTAAGGAACGCTTTTGGAAAGTGTCGTACCGCCGGAAAGTTCGGGTCTTCGTTGATGATGGGCGCGTTGAACGTGGACCACGGGTGTTGATCGAACCATCCGCCGATCATTTCGCCGTATTCCGGCCATTTGTAGTTGGTATCGAGGGCGGCGTGAACTCCCACAAAACCCTTGCCATCATCCTTGATGAACGAGAGCATATCTTTCTTCTGGCTATCGTCCAGGTCGAGTTCGCCGGTCGTGCTCACGAAGATTAGGGCATCGAAGTAGTCGAGGTTCTTCGTATTCCTCTGCAGGTCCTTCTTCGTGATCAGCTCGACATCAGTGCGCAGCATGGCTTCCCAGAGGCCGCTCTCGCGTCCCATGTTGTAGATGGCAACCATCGCGTCCGATACGGAGTCGTGCTCGAATCCTTTGGTCTGCCCGATCACCAGAATGTGCTTGAGGTGGATTTGCTTCTCGTGCGGCGGCGGTGGAAGGGAAGGATCCACGCCTGCAGGATTCTGAGCGGCCATGAAGGTTGCCAGGATCGGCAGGAAGAGAAAGACGAACAAAGCAATTCGTGCTTGGCGCAAGGGACCTCCAGCAAAACCATAAAGGTAACATAAGGCCACTGCGGTAGAATGAGCGCTTTGATTTGAGGAGACAGAAACCGTATGCGCGTTGGAGTGTTTACCCCTTTACTATCACAGCTGCCATTGGCCGAGGTTCTCAAGAAGCTTGCCGCACTGCACATTGACACCGTGGAACTTCCCACCGGGAACTATGTAGGCGATGCCCATTGCAAGCTTTCGATGCTCGACAACCCCTCCGCACTGGCTGACTTTAAGAAGCTCCTCAGCGATCACGGTGTCAGCATTAGCGCGTTAAGTTGCCATGGCAACCCGTTGCATCCGGATGCGGCGCAGGCGAAGCAATACCGCGAAGTGAGCCGCAAGACGATCCTGCTGGCTGAGAAGCTTGGAGTTTCCGTGATGATCGACTTCTCAGGCTGTCCTGGCGACTCGCCCAATGCCACAGCGCCGAACTGGGTGACTTGCCCGTGGCCTCCGGACTTCCGCAAGGTTCTCGACTGGCAGTGGAACGAGGTGGTTGCTCCGTTTTGGATTGAGCACGCAAAGTTCGCCGCCGACCACGGGGTGAAGATCGCTGTCGAGATGCACCCCGGATTTGTCGTGTACAACCCGGAGACGATGCTCCGCCTGCGATCCATTGCGGGAAAGAGCGTTGGCTGCAACTTCGATCCCAGCCATCTTTTCTGGCAACAAATTGATCCCATAGCCGCCGTGCGCGTGCTTGCCGATTCCATCTTCCACGTCCACGCCAAAGACACGCAGATCTATCCTGCAAACCTGGTGCGTACGGGCGTCCTCGACACCAAGCCATACACGGAGGAGCGCGACCGCAGCTGGATCTTCCGCACCTGCGGTTACGGCCACGGGGCTGAGTGGTGGAGCGAGCTCATTTCTACTTTGCGCATGTTTGGCTACGATTACGTTCTTTCTATCGAGCACGAAGATAGCCTGCTCTCGCCGGGCGAGGGGTTGACGAAAGCGGCGAACTTGCTTAACGGCATCGTGATCCGCGAGCAGCCGGCAGCTGCCTGGTGGTCGTAGACCGAAACAGACCTCGAAACGGACAGACAATGAAAACGATCAAAACAGCAATTTTCGGAACTGGATTTATGGGCCGCGTTCATCTAGAAGCGGTGCGGCGAGTGGAATCCGTAGAAGCGGCTGCAATCGCCGGCCGGAACGCAGAGGCGACACGGAGGCTGGGCTCGGCATTCTCCGTCCCTCTGATTACGACGGACTATCGAGAGGTGCTTCGCGACTCGACAATCGATGCGGTCCACATCGGCACTCCCAACGCCCTGCATTTTTCCATGGCGAAGGGCGCTCTCCTGGCGGGCAAGCACGTGCTCTGCGAGAAGCCACTCGCCACAACTGTCGCGGAAGCGGAAGAACTTGCCTCGCTCGCCGCTCAAAAAGGATTGCGCAACTGTACGTGTCACAATCTGCGCTACTACCCCATGGTGCAGCAGATGCGCCGTCTGAGAGAAGCCGGGGACCTGGGGGAGATTCTGGTGGTGCAGGGTACGTATTCCCAGGATTGGCTCCTTTACGATAGGGATTGGAACTGGCGGGTTGAGACCAAAGCAGGAGGGCCCTCGCGCTGCATGGCCGACATCGGCTCACACTTTTTCGATATGGCGGAACACGTCACCGGATTGCGCGTGACCAGCCTCTGTGCTGACCTCCAGACATTTCACGCAACCCGCAAGCAGCCCAAACACTCCGTCGAGACCTTTGCCAATACGTTGCTCGGGCCGGAAGACTACATCGAAACGCCCATCGATACGGAAGACTTCGGCGCTGTAGTTTTCCGCATGGGGGCCCGCACACGGGGCTGCATGACGGCCAGCCAGGTCTCCGCAGGACGCAAGAATGGGCTCAGTATCGAAATCTATGGCACGAAATCCTCCGTGGCTTGGAATCAGGAGCGGCCCGACGAACTGTGGGTCGGCCATCGCGACGTGGGCAATCAGATCTACGTCAAGGACCCGTCGCTACTAAAGCCTGCAGCACGAAGCTATGCCGATCTTCCGGGTGGCCACAGCGAAGGCTACGATGACACCTTCAAGCAGGTCTTCCGGCGCTTCTACGCGTCTATCGCCAACCCCGGCGCTAGTCCAGAGTACCCGCAGTTCGTCGATGGACTGCGGCAACTCAGAATCCTCGACGCAGAGCTGCAGAGCCATCGAACGAGAAGCTGGGTGGATGTTCCAGCGCTCGAAGCCGGCAGGTGATGGAGGAGCACCGCCCGGTAAGACGTTCGTCGTTTTCTTCACTCGCGCGTCCCGTTCCGCAAATTCCCCGCTTGCGGACATTCGGCCGTAGCCGGGGGCGCTTGTTCGCATACTACAAAGTGGGTAACTTAGAGACAGGGGCGCGTAGCTCAAACGGATAGAGCATCGGATTTCTAATCCGACGGTTGCAGGTTCGATTCCTGCCGCGCCTACCACTCCAGTTCATTGGTAAACAAGGGCCTTATTGCACAATGTTGACTGCCGATGCTGACCCAACCAACCCGCTGGTGGCTGTTCTGGTGGCTGTTGGTTCGGTGGCGAAGGCAGCATGCATGCGCTCCACCGCGGCAAGGCGGTAGTCTGGAGCTAGGTGCGCATAGCGCATCACCATAGTCAGCGAGCTGTCCCTTAGTAGTTCAGCCACGGTACGTAGATCTGCCCCGCTCATCACCAAGCGCGAAGCGAACGTGTGTCTCTTATGCCGCGCGCGGCATAATCGGCAGCATGCCGACTTCCTGATTATGCCGACTGCTCACTGGAAACAGCAGTTTGGGAGGGGCGCGGGCTGAGTCTAGAGTCGGCATAATCAGAGGCTCTCCAGGAAGGCCAACAGCTTGTCGTCAGGACGGTACCGTGCTTGTTTGATGCCGAGCGGGGCTGTGCGAGAGAGCGCTTTCTCCTTCAAACGCATATCTGCGTGGAGATACATCTGAGTTGTCTCCACGGTTTCGTGCCCCAGCCAGAGCGCGATCACGGAACGATCAACTCCATGTTGAAGAAGGTCCATAGCGGCGCTATGCCGAAGAACATGCGGGGAGACCTTCTTCCGTTTGAGCGACGGGCAGGTCTGTTTGGCAACATTGGTGTACTTGGTGATAAGACGCTCGATCGCGTCGCGGCTCAGTCGACCACCACGGACACTGGGGAAGACCGGGTTTTCGGGCAGACCATGGCATTCGCGTAGCCAAGCACCTAGCATCGTTGCCGTTTCTGGACGGAGCGGCGTACAACGTTGTTTTCTTCCTTTCCCCAGGCAGCGCACGTGGGCGCCAGTCCCCAACACGACATCTTGGCCGTTCAACCCAATCAACTCGGAAACCCGTAGACCTGTCTGGACAGCGACAAGAAATAGGGTTCGATCGCGACGCCCCATCCAGGTGGAAAGGTTCGGAATCGCAAGCAGCGCATCGATCTCTTCCCGGTTGAGAAACTCGATTGGCCGTCGTTCGTGTCGTTTGCTGGGCATGGCCAGTATCCGCTGGCAATGCAACGCGTATGCAGGCTCCTCGAAAGCTACGTACTGGAAAAAAGAGTGGATGGCTCCCAGGCGTGCATTTCGCGTGCGAGCGCTGTTCTTGCGAACGCTTTCCAGGTGTTCGAAGAAGCCAGCAAGGAAGGGCGCATCGAGATCTTCGATCAGGATCTTCGAAGGCATTTTGCCTAGTCGTTCTTTTGCAAAATGCAGAAGCAGGCGGAAGCAATCGCGATAGCCTGCTATGGTATGCGGGCTCGCTCGCCGTTGACGAAACAGGCGATCTGTAAAGAAAGCTTGAAGAAGAGAGGGCAGCTCGGCGGAGATCATCGTTGCGTCTCCCGCTCTATCAACCGATCCGTGGCCAACTGAAGGAGTTCTGGCACGGCTTCCAGGTACCAGTAGGTATCGTTGAGGTGGACGTGCCCCAGGTAGGTAGCCAACTTGGGGAGTTCTCGTTCGACATCGAGCCCAGCGCGATACCATTGGACTAAAGTGTGGGCAGCATATCGGTGTCGCATGTCATGAAGCCGTGGACCACGGCCGTGTCCCTTGGCCGATATGCGGAGACCGAGATGCTGGGACAGCTTGGCGAAGGTGTATCGCGCAGTCCACTCTGTAATCCGGCCACCTCGCTCCGAGATAAAGAACGCAGGAGTGGGTAGCGCAGAAACGATGCGATCTCTTGTTTGAGCGTACTTTGTCAGAGCCTCTACTGCGGATGGATGAACCGGCACGTACCGCGACTTTCCAAACTTCGTCCGCCGTATGTGAAGAATTCCCAGAGTGAGGTCGACATCCCGTCGATCCAGACCGAGAGCTTCGTTCACGCGCATCCCGGTCACCGCCAGGAGACCGAAAAGAGTGGTAAACGTACTGGCGCGCAATCCCTTGGAAGATG
>DASRRV010000410.1:0-8818 GCA_035695545.1 Candidatus Sulfotelmatobacter sp.
CTGGGAAATTCGGCCGTCCGGAATTATAGGGGGGCCTCGGAAAACGTGGTCATGGCGGAATTGTGAACCCACCTCGCAACCGAAAGGGTGAGAGTGGTAGCCCTCTGCCTAAAGCAAACGCGTCCGAGTTCTATCCCAACCGTCGACACCTGAGCGGGGGGTGCGATATAGGCACGACCGCTGCACCTGTCAAATTTGACAGTTCCATGGTCGAGATCCAATTCCATAGCATCGTGTCGCCAACAGCACTCAGGGGGAGGGCTGATTTGGTGAGCGCCACATCTCAAACGAGTTTGGGGCGCTCGCTTTTTATGGCAGCCAGCGTAGCTGGCGAAACGTACCCACTTCACTCAAAATGCCCAAGGTTTTAGGATGGCGACATGATCTCACGGCGGGTCTGAAACATTGCAGAGACTCCGAAGACCGACAGCGACATTGGCCCATTTTCCGCTTGATATTGTCCCATTTTCCAAATGTGATCATTCCCCCTAGTGCTACACTCCATTCAACCACTCCGAAAGTAATCTCGGAAAAGTGAGGCGCCCCAGCCATGCTCTCGACTAAACCCATGTCGCAGTCTACGCGAGATATGAAGGTTTGCTTGATCTGCGGGACAAACATTCTGCTTGATCACCGCGTGATGGATGAACAAGGCGTAGCAGTTCATACTAGCTGCCACGAAAAGCAGCTGCTGTTAAACGCAGCAAGGCAACAAACTGACCTATGGAGACGGAATCTGCCTGCCAGGAGAACGGCCTAATAAAACATTGAAGTCTCACCCTCGTATCCGAGAATCGAGGTCATACGGCCAATTGGCGAAAAATCATCGGAACTCGATGCTCGTTCAAACCCTGTAGAACATGACAGTGCAGTTTGCAAACACAGGACTCTAACCTTATTCGGCAGGCAATTCGCGAGACTAAGGAAAGGGGATGATATGGCTGCGCAACCAGTCCCCGTGCCAAAGGAACCACTCGCCGAAATCAAGGCCCTAATCGACGCCCATATCAACGGCTTCAACACCCACGACAGCGATCTTTTCCTCGGCGTTTTCGGGGGCACCTCGATCATCATCGACGGCATAGCGCCGTATCGCTGGTTGAATCCAAATGCTCCGGCCAATTGGCTCGCTGACGTAGAGAAATGGCGCAATAACCTCGGTGTGACCAAAGAGCGCCTGTCCTACGAGATGGGCTTCTGGAATGTCGAGCGCTCGTCCGCATATGCCGTCATATCGGGGACTCTCAGTCTCACGATTAAGGGCCAATCCGTCGTTCGGACTGGTACCCTTGCATACACGTTCGCGAAGCGCGATGACGTCTGGAAGATCGAGGCGCAGGCTTGGGGCCGCACGTCGTAGCCTGCTATTTATGTAATAGACGACCGTCTCGTGCAGCGTCCGGTTAATGTGCGCAAGCGGAGTTTTTGAAAGTGCTCTCGGAATTGGGTCAGTGAGCGTAAACGCCCGCTCCATTCAATTGCAGTGTCTATACATTGAAATCGGTTTTCATCACCATCGGCTCTGGTTCAAGCTCAGGACCGTCCGCCAGCACACTGCGTCCCGGCTTTCCGGGCTTATATCGCACACTCACTTCTTTTCCCACCGGCAATTCTTTCTCCAAGAACTCATTCAGCGCTTCCAGGTTTCGCAATACCGGCGTAAGCCATGTGCCTGAATATTCGCCGCCATCAACGGTATAGCTGTAGCGGGCCTGCGTGAAACATGAGCCCTTGCGAGTGTCGCCCATATACGTAGGCTTGTCGTATCTCTCGATCTTGCCCGACGTGAGCGTCCAGGAATCGCTGCCCCCATATCTGATTACTCTACTAATCCAATAGATCACGAGACTGGTGAGAGTGATCCCCATGATCCAAGGCACGACTTTCGTCACCATGTGTCCCGCACTCAGCATTTGCTTATTGTAATTAGCCAGGGTTGGCGAAAAATGCCATTTTACTCATCGACAGCGGGCGGTCTGCTGGAATTTCGAGTCAATCATCGGAGTGAGCCGCCATCACCAGCCGATTACTGCAAATTTGTGCACCAGAAGCACGACTACGTAGCGTGAAATCTTTCCGCATCAAATAGTATGTTTGAGGTGGGCGTGGCTATGCCATCATCACTCCAAGCGCGAATGAAAAAAGCGGATTCGCCGAAAATAATCAGCCCTAAAACTGGGCTGCTAAACCCACCTCATTTCTCACAAACAGTGCACGACCGGTCAGTCGTGGGAATCAGGGAGTGACAACAGGTCGGACGTGCAGGTGATCTGGTCTGCGCTTCCAGCGAATTGACCCTGGTCTGTTCCACCGGTGAACGTTCCCGTTGAGGACGCCCGGGTCAACTGGATGTAATCCGAAACCGGATTGGTAAAGAACGACGGGTCGGCGCTGGAAACGCTGACGGTCAGCGTCTTACCAGTGGTCGAAAGACATGCGGCGCCGCTCGTGTTTAAGATGACCGTGGAAGCGGTCTTCGTGAAGCCCGACCACTGTGTGCACTTGTTCTGCGCTGGCACAGTAAAGGCTGGCCCAACGAAAGTCGTGCCACCATTGCCGAAGCCGCCGCCCGTCGCTATGCAGAAGGAGCCGCCACCTGGAAAGGTCTGTCCAGGGGCGAAGATGATCACGCCCTTATTGCTGATCTTCAGTCCTGTCTCCGTAGGGGCGGCAGTGCCCGAACCGTAGAGCAGGTTCAGCGTACCGCCGGGAGCCGCCGTATTATTTCCGGCCGGCTCGGCTTGCAGTTGGAACGTCTGAGCTACGGCGGTCGAAGTCGTGCTGTTAAACGCGGATGCCACGAATCCCTCGGGCCGTGAATTCTTGCCGCCGGCGGCCGTTGCTGCCCCCGCGGCCGGCAGGGTCAATTTGCCAAGGACATTGAGGCCTGTTGTTCCGGTCTGAGTAAGGATGGAGCTCTGAATATTGGTCGCCGTCGTGAACAGGGGGATCGCATTCACCGTTCCGCCTGTCGTCGTAACGTTGGAAGAAGCTGGAGGATTCGTTGGATCTGTCGTCTGTGCCAAGGTTAGTGAGGTTAGTGAAAGAACCAGCAGCCAGAATGCAGCCACCACGCGAGCTATATGGATATTCATGAGAGTCTCTCCTTCGCTGTACTGCGCGGCATGTTGCCGCCACGTTTACGAAATGTCCATGGAGACGGTCTGAAGCGGTCTGAATCGATCTGAAGAACAGAACGGGGGGAACTTGAGTGTAAATCGCCGGTTTCCGATGAGAATTGCGAAGCCCCTGTCGGTCCGCGGCGGACGCGTGTCTCTTTTCGCCCAGAGCTACGGTTTGTTGAGGTCGTCGTCCTTGTAGTACTTCGTACCCTGCAAGGTCAACTGCAGTGCGAGACCTTTCTTGGTGATCTGATAAACCCACACGCCCGGTGCAGCCGAGGCCGCTCCCGAGTATGCTCCGCCCGACTTGCTCGTCTTGGCTGCGGCATCTGTTTGCGCGGAACCATCCCAACCGGAATTGAGAAACGTTGACAGGGCCTGCGCATTCTCGAACGCAAAGATCACGCGATAGTCTTTCACGCCGACGCCGAGGCCGGCGCCGGCGGAGATCATCTTCATGAAAGTATCCTGCTTGGTTTTCGAGTTGACTGCAATACCAGCGCCGCGGGCCGTGCTTAGCAGAAGCAGGTTCGTGCCCATGTTGTTGAAAACTGCATATCCGGCTGATTTCTGGATAAGGTCCTTGGATGAGGGTTGGAGTTTGTACAGTTCCTCGAGTGTTTGCGATGCCATCTTGCGAGTCTTGTCGCGTTTCTGATCGGGTGTATCTTTGGCGCTGGCCAAACCTCCAACCAGCAGGATCAAAACAAGGCCGGAAACGACTATTCGGAAGTTCATTGATGCGCTCCTCATCGTTGGTGAGCTGTTTCTTATCCGATCACCAAATAGCCCGTTGTCACGACTTCTCTCAGTGGAACAGGGCATAGGGAGTTTTAAAGCTGTCAGGATTATCAGTTGTTTTCGTAGAATTCGCGGAGTCTGGAAGTGGTCAGTACGTGTCTGGAATCTGCCAACGATCTCCGGAGTTCCAGTTCCTGTAGTGCCGATAAGTGACAGATGTTTGCAAGCCCAATCATGGGTCGAAACGTGTAGTGGCTTGTTTTCAATAGTTAGTTTTTTTTGGGGCTCCGCCTGCAAGAATCCCCAGTTCTGCCGCCCGTAGCAGCCCCGGTAGTATTACTGTTTGTCCGAACGAGCCAATTAAACCCAAAGTCAAGCAAAACAAGGAGTTTGCTAAGTGGTTCCGAGATTGGATGAACTAATCCAACAGAATCGTGCCTCGGTTGACCGCACCCTGCCCGAGAGGACGTCCAGCGTAGACGGGCCAGAAAATTCTGAGGGCGCGAGCATGCTTGGTCCGAAACGGCGGATCGCATCGGGCAGGTATGTCGCGTGAGCAGCACCCAGTTCGATGATCACTTCCCGTTCCACGAAGAGCCCGAGGAGTTCCGCGGGCGAAACGAACCGGACACCCTCTGTGAAACGATCAAACGCCTTGGCTTTGCTCAAGACAATCAGGTGAAGCTCTACGGAAGAGTATTTGACTTGGTGTCGAACCCGATCATGGTCGGCGAAAGTTGTGCGTTTGTGGACGCCCTGGAGCAGGAATCAGGTAAAGTCATGCGCGTCCGCATTCCACCTACCATCGTGCAGATGGCAAGAATAAAACGTCGCGCAGCCTAAGCCAAAAACCTAGGGTCGGTAGGACACAACCGGAGCCGTGATCGCGGGATGACCTCACTTAACCCAAACTATTTCCTCCACGCCGCAAATGTTCTGCTGTTGGTGGCTTACAGCGTTCGCGACATTCTGTGGCTGCGGTTGTTCGCATTGGCATCTGCGCTGATTGCCCTTCCTTATTTTGCCCTCCAGCCGACACCGCTGTGGGTAGCACTCGGTTGGACTGTCGTCTTTGCGACGATCAACGCATTGCAATCATGGCGTCTTTTCTTGGAGCGTCGCCCCATCCAACTGACGCCAGAGGAGGAAAACGCACGGAGGCTTCTCTTTCGGGATCTGCCGCCGCGAAAGGTTCTGCAGGTGTTGAGCATCGGGTCATGGATCACTGTCGAGAAGGGCGAACGCGTGATCGAGCAGGGAAGAGGGGTTGAGGCTATCTCGCTAATCCTCCGAGGGAGGGTGCAGGTAACGAAAGACAACAGTGTCCTCGGTGAGCTGGGTGCGGGTAACCTCGTGGGCTCCGCGCTGCTGTTGAGCGGCGTCACGGCCAATGTGGATGCAGTGGTAGTGGAAACCCTCCGCGCCATGCGATGGGAGGTTGAAACTCTGCTGAAATTTCTCGATGCCAATCCCGAAACGCGGATCATTATGCAGGGGCACCTTGCCCGAGATCTGGCGGCGAAGTTGGCTTCCTACGCAGACCGGCGCGCCGCGTGACACGAACCTCGCAGCCAAGAACCAGCGGAGCCGAGGTATGGGAGCATTGCGGACCTTCAGGATTACGTGATCAGCAGTACGCCTGGACCGGTCCTGCAACGAAACGCGATGTCGTCCCCTCTCGGCAGAAGATACAATTTCAATCCTGTCAACCTGACTCAATTGCTCCAAAAGAACTTGCCGAAGTATGTCCGACAAACAGCCGGTTGATGATAAACCCATTTCACTCATCGACCCTTGGCTAGCCAATTGTCATCTTGTGCGTTGGCATGTTGCGACTGTCGTCCAAGGACGTTGGAACTCCGCGCCTCAGTTCTGCTGTAATCGGTGCCGGGATGCGCTATCTTCGAAAAGTGCTGGCGTGCGACGCATAGCCATTGTGATTCTGCTGCTAGCGTGACGACCAGGTATCCCTGCTTCCCTTGAAGGTTGGAGCTGCTATTGAAGACCTCGAAGGCAAGTCGGAATCCGGCGAATTCCGCGAAGCTCAGCCGCGGACTCAAAGGCGACCTGGATAACATCGTGCTAATGGCTCTGCGCAAGGAGCCAGCGCGCCGCTACGCCTCGGTCGAGCAAATGGGTGAGGATATTCGCCGGCACCTGCAAGGTCTCCCGGTGAAGGCAACGCCGGATTCCCCCTCGTATCGGGTCAGCTAGTTCGTGCGCCGGCACAAGGCGGGAGTGTTGGCCGTGGCGTTGATTGCGCTCGCGGTGCCGGGAGGCGTGGTGGCGACGTTGCGGGAGGCGCGGGTCGCAGTGCAGGAGCGAGCGCGGGCGGACCGCAGATTCAATGACGTTCGCAGGCTGGCAAACTCTTTTCTATTTGAGTTTGATGATGCGATCCGGGACCTTCCGGGATCGACGCCGGCACGGTCGCTGGTGGTGAAGCGTGCTCTGGAATATTTGGACGGGCTTGCCGCCGAGGCACGAGGGGACCGCTCGCTGCCGATGGAAATCGCGTCTGCTTACAGCAGAGTCGGCGACGTGCAAGGCGATCCCATGTTTCCGAACCTGGGGGATACCAAAGGCGCATTGGAGAGTTCCCGGAAGGCGCTAGCGATTCTAGAAACACTGTATCGCGCGGAACCTCAGAATCAACAGGTCTCGCTGGCGCTGGCGTCTACTCACCAGGAGATCAGCGATATGCTCGACTTTTCGGGGACACCTCGGGGGCAGTCCAACATTCCGGCATCGCTCTGAAGATGTACGAAGGTCTCGCGGGACAACTCGCGAGCGACCCGAAGTTTCAAACGGAGCGAGTGACCCAGACCTATCACTATGCAAATTTGCTGAAATTGGTGGGGCATCTGGAGGAAGCGGCGGCCGAGTACAGGCAGGCGGTGGAACTTAGCGAGCGAATACTCGAGGCGCGTCCTTCGGATCAGGAAGGCAAGATTCATCTGGCTACGAGTCTGGATGGCCTGGGGAACGTTCTGCAAGAGACGGGGGATACTGCGGGGGCGCGGGAGAATCGGCGAAGAGGGCTAGCGATCCGCGAGGAACTGGCCAGGCTTGATCCTAACAACGCGCATTACCGCCGGCAGCTAGCCTTCTCTCACCACAACGTGGGGTTGTCGCTGGTGGAAGCGGGCGATCATTCGGCCGCTCTGATGCAGTTCCGGGAAGAGCTCAGTTTATTTGAAACGCTCAGCTCCGCTGATCCAAAAGATGTTCAGGGGCGGCGGAACCGGTCTCTTGCGCACAACCAGATTGGGGATGTCTTGATGCGAAGCGGTGAGGTGCGCGGGGCGCTTGCGGAGTACCGGGTTGCTCTGGATATTGATCGCGACCTTGTCGTAAAAGATCCAGGCAACTGGCAAGCGATCCTGGATTTGTCGTTCAGCGAGAGCAAAGTCGGATCGGCCATGGGAAAACTGGGCCAGGTGCGAGAAGCCCTGATCATCCTGCGGAGCGGAGTGGCGATCACCTGGCGAACAGCTACGCGCCTGGCCAATTGCATGCTGGATAGCGGGGATACGAAGGGTGCGATTGAGTACTATCGCAGGGCTGTTGCGGCGCCGCTGGCGTTGTCGGAGAAAAGCCCAAACAGCAGCGCGAACCGTGGTGCGCTCGCGGAATGTTATACGAATCTGGCAAAAGCACTCGGACCGATTGACCCCATGATGCCCTGAAGCAATACAGCAACGGCGTCGAGTTGCTCGAGCGCCTCACTGCCACGGATCGGAATAATGTCCAGGATCGCATTGCCCTGGCAGACGCCCTGTCGAACACGGCGCGGCTCTATGTGCGCAAGGCCGGACAGGGTGGAGAGCCAGCGACGCGCGTCCACGCTTGGACGAATGCCAGATCGTTCTATCTGCGCAGCCAGGAATTGTGGATGGAACTGGGCAGGGCCGGCAAGCTTCCGCCAGCGCGGGGTCGTGCGATTCAGGATGTGAACGGCGAACTCGCGCGATGCAATGATTCGCTGCGAAGCTACAGGTCCAGTGACTCCTCGGATTTGATCCTTTACGGAATTGCGGCTTCAGGTACGTCAGTAACTTTCAGCCTCAGATTCTCTCCACTAACCTAAGCGCGAGGGTGCTTGGGGAGAGGACTTTATTATGGGTAACCGTTTCTGGATTGGCGCGCTTGTGGTGGTCGCTGGGTTCGTGTTTTGGGGAGTGGGCTTCTTTGTGGGGCCGAACAGCGGGGACGCGGAGTTCCAGAAGATGCTGGAAGCGATGAGGCAGATCAAGAGCTTTCGCGGCATTTATGTCGAGAGCGCGGCGAGCGGCCAGCATTCCGGAAGATTGTGGGAGATGGATTGCAACCGCGGCATTGTCCACTTGCAGAATTCGCAAACCGGAGGTTCCGGGTTCGAGATGAAGCAAGATGAGTTGCGGGTGGGCCTCGACCGGTACACGCGCGAGGCTGATGGATCCTGGGAAAAAACCGGGGACACACACATCCAATATTCAGGAAAGTGGTACTGCGACAACCTGGCGGATGGCACAATTCGCGATCTGCTGCCGGACGTCAGGGGCATGCTCAGGAGTGCGATGATTGGAAAGGCCGACAAGAAGGTGGTCAACGGCGTTCGCTGCCAGGAATGGAAGTTCGCCATGAAGTCCCAGTTCTCTGGCCAGCAAGGTTTGGTGTGCGTGGGGTTGGATGATCATCTGCCATATGAGATGACCTTGGACGGCGGCGGGCGTTATTCGTACTCCGATTACAATCGGCCCATCCAATTCGACGCTCCTGAAGCGGTTCTGCAGGCGGCCGGATCGAACTGAGTCGGGCGGCGACGGAAGCTTACCTCAGGCGCTGAAGCGCAGCAGTTTTCGGCGGCTCTAGGCGGCACGAGCGAGCTCGTGCCCTTCCCGGATTTCTTTTCTAGATTGGGCCGCGAAAGCGCCCCACTTCTTGCAAAAGACGCGAGAAATGGGGCACCCGCG
>DASRRV010000411.1:0-11223 GCA_035695545.1 Candidatus Sulfotelmatobacter sp.
AGTGAAAGCGCACTCCCGTGCGGTCTGGAATAAAAGATCAATCCTTTGGTTATCTCCGGTGAGTGACAACCTAGTTTCAAGCAAAGGAATTCGACGTGAACAGGATGACGACGATGTTAATAGGACTCACGTTCTTGTCGGCAGCATCGGCCAGGACAGTTACCCAAGCAGCTAAAGATGGGGGGACGCCGATGCGAGGGAAACATGAAATTCAGGTGACGCTCAGGAAGTACGAATTTAGCCCTGGCGCGCTGCGCGTCAGAAAGGGCGAGCAGGTCAAGCTGATCATGACCGCTGCGGACCACGATCACGGATTCAAGCTGGACGAATTTAACATCAATCAGAAGATCCCTAAGGGAACGACCATGGTCGTCGAATTCACCGCTGACAAGGCTGGCGCTTTCCAATTTCGCTGCTCGAGTGTCTGCGGCATAGGTCATAGAGGTATGAAAGGGACGCTGCTAGTAGAAGAGTGAGCAAAACACCGTTCGAGCCGCGTGCTCACGGACAGAGTCCACGGCTTTAGCAGAAGGTGCGACGGGGCACTCCGTCCGTCCCATCTGCTGCCAACGTGGCCTCAGCTCTTTCTCGATGCAGTGAGAAGGTTTGCGGGCTTCACGTACCTTTTGCCTCACCGACGGCGGGGATTCCACGATTCACAATAAACATCACGCGCGACCACCTATCACTCCCACGCTTGCAGCGGTTCAAGAGACACCTCGGGAATAAAAGCCGCGCGAGCACGTTATCAATAGTGAAACATAGAACATTGTCATAAGGACAAATCATGAAAACATCGTATTTCACAGCCGTATTTACTCTTACTTGCGTGCTCGGAATGTGCGGAAGCGCCCTTGCACAGGACAACGCACATTTGGTCGAGATCTCTAACGCCGTCGAAATCGGCGGTACAAGACTGAAACCCGGCGACTACAAAGTGGAGTGGCAAGGGACAGGCCCCGCGGTACAGGTAACTTTCCAGCAGAACGGAAAGACTGTAGTCACCGTACCAGGGACGTTGAAGACGAATGACGACCAAGTCAAACAGGACGCAATCGTGACCGAAGCAACTGGCGCGGGCACGTCAACGCTCAAAGAGATCGATTTTCGTCATCTAAAACAGGCGCTGGTGTTTGACCAGAACCTAGGCAGTATGTAGTTGCCGCAACCTGGTTTGGAGGTCGATTTACAACTTGGGCGTCACTGGGTTATTTGAGAGCGCCATGGAGCTCGTGTTCGGAAAGCTGGGATCTCTTCAGGACGCGGACTCCACGGCAATCTGTGCGCCTGTTCTTTGAATACACGAGCTTCGGGCGTACACCACTTGAGATCGAGGGGACGGCGAATGTTGGAAAGCATAGTTGAGTTGCTGGGCGGTCTATTGTTGAGCGCTCCGCTTTTACTGGTCGGTTCTTGTATCGTTGGCTCAATTGTTGCGGCGCTACGAGCCGTCGGTGTTAGAAGCTAGGAAAAGAAATTGGGAACAAACGACTGGCTGTCCCAATCACCGGGGTGGCCTTTTGTATATGGTTGGTCTTGCACGCCGTCGGTTGGCGAGATCGTTCGAAACGCACCCAGGTCTGGAGTAGATCGTGGTCCGATGCTGTTGACAGCAACAGAGGGCGAGCGGCCGCCAACGTCGAAGAAGACGGTTAATAGCGACAACATCGGTATCGCAAGGTGCGGCTCAGAGGGGATGGACGCCAATGTCAAATATTTCCGCTATTGTGGCCGGCATTGCGTTTGTCACGCTGGCCGCCGCCAACGTGGTCTTGATGCTGGAAGCATCCCAGCCCTCGCGCAACGGAACGACGAGAGCCCGATTGATCGCTCTTCATAAGGCGGGTGGGTACATGTTTGTGACCCTCCTCTGCATCATGGCCTACGGCATGAGTCAGAGACTTGTAGGTGTGGGAATAACCGGTCATCTGCCTACGCACCTGCTCTTGCATATTGTGCTTGTGCTCGTCCTCTTGCCTCTGCTCTTCGTGAAGATATTGATCGCACGCCGCTACAAGCATAGTCATTCGTCGCTAAAGGCACTGGGAATAACAATCTTCGTGATTTCATTCGCACTTGTGTCCATTCCTACCCTCTCGGAACTTCTTCGTTCGGCGAACGCCGGAAGCTTGGGGCTGAGACTGGCGACCAGCTTCGTTGTTACAGTGTGCCTATTTCAGTGTGCGTTGGTGTTTAGGAAGAGGCAGCAGCCGCGTGCCTCCGTGGAGTCATCGGGCGTTCTGGAGATGCCCACGCGGCTGACCCCACTGGCCGAACACGAAAATGATAACAGCCCAATGCATCTTGTGCTGTCACAGATCGAACAGCAAACGCACGACACCAAAACGCTGCGCTTCCGGATTCTGGACGAAAGACGGTTTCGTGCTAAGCCAGGGCAGTTCCTGACGTTCCACTTAACCATCGATGGTCGACGGGTACCGCGGTCCTACACTATTTCCTCGTCGCCGATCCATGAAACCTTTGTGGAGATCACGCCCAAGCGGATGAAAAATGGTTGTGTATCTGTTTTTCTCAATGACCTCGCCAAGCCCGGCCTCACACTGGAAGCACGCGGGCCGTATGGCCAGTTTTATTTTGACCAGACATACCACACAAGCATAGTGCTCATCGCGGCAGGAAGTGGAATCACGCCCATGATTTCGATGTTGCGCTATATCGACGACCATAAACTGTCAACTTCGGTCACGCTCCTGTACTGCGTGCGCACCGCTGCGGACATCATTTTCCAGGACGAACTCGCCCGACTTGGAAGATCTCTACTCAACTTCGATTATGAGGTGTGCCTGTCACGACCAGATGCAACATGGAAAGGGCACAGCGGCCGTCTTACTAGGGAATTTGTCTCCCAGCACGTGACCGACCCGGCTTCACCTACTTTCTTTATCTGTGGTCCCAGTGGATTCATGGATAGCGCGCGCCAGATTCTCTCAACTCTTGGAGTAGACCCGGACCGGATCCTGCAGGAAAATTTTGGGGAGAACCAACGTTCCACGGAGCCCCGTCCACGCGAAGCCCGCCCGGCCGAAACCGTTGTGTTCCTTCACTCGCAGAAAGTTTGCCAGGCTTTCGCCGGGAGTACCTTGCTGGATATGGCAGAGCAAAACAATGTGAAGATTCCGTATGGCTGCCGTGCGGGTCAATGCGGAACGTGCGCTAGCCGACTTCTAAGCGGCAGCGTTCACATGGACGTCGACGCCGGGCTGACGGCCGAGCAGAAAAATGCGGGATACGTACTGCCTTGTGTCAGTCGGGCGAAGGGAACGGTTGTCTTGGAGGTTTAATCTGGTTCTCCGCAGGGGCAATCCTAAACTTCCTACAGAACTTCAACCTTCGATGAATCTCGATGCCTCCTGAGCGTCGTATTGAAACGATAACGCGGGATAGGGAATAAGTAATGGCGCGCGCCAGTTGGCAACTATGAAGGTCAAGATGCACGGGCTTAACTGGGCACTATTCAGGTGTAATCGTGAAACTCACATTTAGGGCAGTAATACTGTTCGGATTGACTGTTGCCTTTTCAGATTCGGCGGCTTGGGGACAAACGGACACACGCTGGATTTTTCAGGTGGCTCCAACTCCAAACGAGAACCTCAATAGCGAACTTTTTGCGGCTTCGGGATCTTCTCCCAACGATATTTGGGGGGTTGGGCAGTCGACGATCCATTTTGATGGCACGACGTGGACAGCGTTTTCTGCTCCGATGATTAAAGGCGACAACAACAGCTTTCTGCAGGGGGTGGTCGATATTTCTCCCACTTTAGCCTGGGCAGCGGGAAACGTCACTGACGGGCCGCACCCGGGGCAGGTGATCGAGCGTTGGAATGGAACCAAGTGGAGCCTGTTTGCGGCCCCCAAGTTCGGGAAGAAAGACCGGGCGAGTGTCTTCGCCATGACGGCTAGTTCGCCGAATGACGTTTGGGCAATCGGCAGCCTCGTGAACCTTGCCACCGGTCGGGTCTCTCCCCTTTTCGAGCACTGGGACGGCAAAGCATGGACGGCGACAACTGGGGAATCGAACAATGAGTTTTTGTTCGGCGCGTCCGCCGACGCTGTCAATGATGCCTGGGCGGTGGGTTTCAACGGTTCCGACAGCATCACAACGTCGGCAATGCACTGGGATGGCACGAGCTGGAAGCGTGTGGCAACTCCCAACGTAGGCGAGGGTACGAACAAGTTGAACGCCGTGCTGGCGCTGGCGCCGAACGATGCATGGGCAGTGGGTTTTTCGACACCGGTCGCGCCTCCCAAGCAGGCGGCAACGCTGACGTTGATCGAGCACTTCGACGGCACGAGTTGGGCCGTGGTACCGAGTCCGAATGTTGGACCGAATAGCGAGAGTCAGTCGAATCGTTTGCTTGGATTGACGGCGAATTCGGACAATGACATCTGGGCTTTTGGTTCCTACTTCGCGGCCGACGGATCGGGCCACCAGATGACACTGTTATTGCACTGGGACGGGAACAGTTGGAAAGTCGCATCTAGTCCCAATCCAACGAAGGAAGGATTTCCTTGTGATCTCCTGTGGACCGGAGTTGCGTCATCGCCGGGCAATGTGTGGATTCTCGGATCCGTGCATGCGGGGAGCTTGGCCATACATATGACGACGGAGACGGATTCTGGTTTAGTTTCCAGTTTCTAGTTTCTGTGTGACGTGTGCTGCCGGTCCATGGACCCTGTTCCAGCCGGTGACATCCCGAACGGGATATTTGAACCGAGAGAATTCTTCCCGCAAGAATGGATCTAAAGACTGTTCTGATGCGCCAGCGAAATGGCGACGTCATCGAAATCGAGGAGAACTAGGAGGAGATGTGAGTCGCAACGTCCGCACCGCGTTGTCTAGAAACGACTGGCACCTTGATCTTGTCTACGACTTGCCACCCTGATCTCTACAGGACGATTCAAGCATCGACGACCCGGTGAACGATACCGGACTCGGCCCACGCTGCGGCGATTTGCAAGTTTCATAAGAGTTTGGTTCGCAGATGAGCCTAATTTGAAATACGAAGGTCTTTCATGACGAAAGAGGAAATCCGACTCGCTGAATCTGGCGCGCGCAAGAAGCACTGGAAGCGTTGGGGCCCCTATCTCAGCGAAAGAGCATGGGGCACAGTGCGCGAAGATTACAGCGCACACGGGAACGCGTGGGAATATCTGCCACACGACCATGCCCGTTCGCGCGCCTATCGCTGGAACGAAGATGGCTTGGCCGGAATCAGTGATCGCCGCCAACTGGTTTGCTTTGCACTGGCGCTATGGAACGAGCGTGATCCGATTCTGAAGGAACGGATCTTCGGTCTGACTGGAAACGAAGGCAACCACGGCGAGGATGCCAAGGAATACTACTTCTATCTCGACAGCACACCTTCGCACTCCTACATGAAGTATCTTTACAAATACCCCCAAGCGGAGTTCCCTTACGCGCAGCTGGTAGAGGAAAACCGTCGCCGGGACAGGCGCCAACCGGAGTTCGAAGCACTTGATACGGGCGTATTCGACGAAGATCGCTACTTCGACGTGTTCGTGGAGTATGCCAAAGCCGATCTCGAGGACATCCTGATCAAGATCACGATCACAAACCGTGGACCGGACGCGGCTGATCTTCGGGTTCTGCCCACAATTTGGTTCCGCAATACGTGGTCCTGGGGAAATGATGCCCAACGCCCGAAGCTGCATGCGTCGAGCCCCGAACCCAATCCCGTCATCGAATTGAATTTTTCTCAGCTCAACCAGACTCATCCCGATACGCGGTGGCTCCATTGTGAAGGCACCCCGGAACTCCTCTTTACCGAGAACGAGACGAACGCGCGACGGTTATTTGGAATCGAGAATCGGACTCCCTTCGTGAAGGACGGCATCAACGACCATGTCGTGAACGCTGTAAAGGAAGCGGTCAATCCCGAACATGTTGGCTCGAAAGCAGCCGCCCATTACCAACTGACACTCGGTTCGCGAGAAACGGTTGTAATAAGGATGCGACTTGCCGACTTTGACTTCAAAGGAAAGAACGCGTTTGCCGCCTTCGACAAAACGTTCGCGCTCCGGCGGCGTGAGGCTGACGATTTTTACGCAACGGTCATTCCGCAAGACCTCTCCGCAGACGCCCAGAACGTCATGCGCCAAGGCTTTGCTGGGATGCTCTGGTCCAAGCAGTTCTATCACTACGTTATCAAGGATTGGCTGCGAGGCGATCCCGGCAACTCACGCCCACCCCAGGAACGACAGAACGGACGCAATCATCAATGGACTCACCTGTACAACGCGGACGTGATCTCCATGCCGGACAAGTGGGAGTATCCGTGGTATGCGGCTTGGGACCTCGCATTTCACTGTATTCCGCTTGCCTTGGTCGACCCGAACTTCGCAAAAGAGCAGCTCACGCTGATGCTCCGCGAGTGGTACATGCACCCTAACGGGCAGATACCTGCTTATGAATGGGCTTTGGGGGACGTGAATCCGCCCGTGCATGCATGGGCCGCATGGCGCGTGTACAAGATCGACAAGAAGCGCACCGGCCGAAGCGACCGCGAATTTCTGAAGCGCATCTTCCACAAGTTGATGTTGAACTTCACCTGGTGGGTAAACCGCAAGGATGCCGAGGGCATGAATATCTTCCAGGGAGGATTTCTCGGACTAGACAACATCGGCGTTTTCGACCGCGGCGCTCCCCTGCCTACCGGCGGGTACATCCAGCAGTCTGACGGAACCAGTTGGATGGCAATGTACACCCTGAATCTGCTGGCGATCGCTCTCGAACTGGCCAAAGAAGAATCGTGCTATGAAGATCTGGCCAGCAAGTTCTGGGAGCACTTTATCTACATCGCTCATGCTATGAGCCATCGTGGCCACAACAGCATCGGACTCTGGAATGAACAAGACGGTTTTTTCTACGATGTGTTGAAGCTGCCTGATGGCACCGAATTTCCAATGAAGATTCGCTCTATGGTGGGGTTAATCCCGCTGTTTGCGGTCGAAACTCTGGAGCCAGAAGTGCTCGCTGGGCTGCCCGACTTCAAGCGGCGTCTGGAATGGTTCATCGACAACCGTCCCGACCTCACGGAAAACTTCGCCTGTATGCGCAGCGCAGGAACGGGCGAGCGTCGGTTGTTGTCTATCGCAAATCAAGATCAGCTGCGCTGCATTCTTAAGTACATGCTGGACGACCGTGAGTTTCTGTCACCGTACGGGATCCGCGCGCTGTCACGGTTTCATCGCGAAAGCCCTTATACGCTCCGCCTCAACGGAACCGAACACCGAGTGGACTACGAGCCAGGCGAATCGTCGACCGGAATATTCGGAGGCAATTCGAACTGGCGGGGCCCCATCTGGTTTCCGCTGAATTTTCTCCTCATCGAGTCATTACAGAAATTCCACCACTATCTAGGTAACAATTTCAAAGTTGAGTTCCCGACTCGATCGGGAAACATGAAGACGTTGTGGCAAGTGGCAGGTGAACTATCTCGGCGGATGACCAACATTTTTCTTCGAGACGAAAAGGGCCACCGACCGGTATTCGGCAATTTGGACAAATTCCAGTCGGATCCTCATTGGCGCGACTTGGTTCTCTTTCACGAATACTTCCACGGCGACTCCGGTTCCGGGGTGGGCGCCAGCCATCAAACCGGATGGACAGGCGTTGTCACCAAGTTAATGCAACAGAGCGGCGAATTTCTCGAATGCAAGAAAACTGAGCCACAGTTGCCACGGTAGGCGCAAACTGAATTCGTAAGGAGCGTGATGATTCAGTTCGGACGGGAACAATGGAGTGATCCGGAAGTTGCTCTGCGGCGGGAGTGGCTGGAAACCAACGGGCTTGGCGGTTTTGCCTCGTCAACAATTATTGGCATGAACACCCGCCGCTACCACGGCCTTCTGGTGGCCGCCAGTAAACCACCTGTCGGCCGAATAGTGCTCCTCTCTAAGCTTGAAGAGACGCTGTTTATCGACGGGAAGCGTTTCGAGCTATCTGCCAACCGCTATCCAGGTCTTATTCACCCGCATGGATTCCACTATCTCAAACAGTTTCGCCTCGACCCATTTCCAGTGTTTACGTACGAGGTAGAAGACCTCGAGTTCGAGAAGTCCGTGTTCATGATTCACGCTGAAAACAGTACGGTCGTTCGCTATGAACTGAAGAAGATCAATCGTCCGGACGTGCCGAAGAACTTGCGACTACAGATCCGTCCGTTGATTGCATTCCGCGACTACCACGGCACAACCCGCGAAAACGGCGCCATTAACCGAGTGGTGCAAGAACACTCTGGATTGGCAAGTGTCACTCCTTATCACGGATTGCCTCGCCTTCACTTAGCACACAACGCTATCGAGGTACAAGAAACGGGCGACTGGTATCGCAACCTTGAATATGACGCCGAGCGCGAACGCGGGCTCAGTTTTTCGGAAGATCTCTTTAATCCCTTTGTGCTGAGTTTCGATCTGCGGTCGTGCCGCCGGGCATCGATCATCGCCTCCACCGAGGAACGTGATGCTGCCCGAGTAGTCGAGTATCGGCAGACAGAGATCACACGTCGCCGAAAAGCGCTCCTGGCATCTCCGATTGAGGATAGCTTTGCCCAAAACCTCGCTGTTGCAGCAGATCAATACCTGGTTTCGCGTGGAGACGAGAAAACGGTCATCGCGGGTTACCACTGGTTTAGCGACTGGGGTCGCGACACCATGATTGCCCTGCCAGGCCTCACGTTACCGACCGGCAAGTACGATGTCGCGCGCAGTGTGCTGCGCACCTTCGCAAAGCACGTGGATCGGGGCATGTTGCCCAACCATTTTCCTGACGCGGGGGAGACAGCAGAATACAACACGGTGGACGCAGCGCTCTGGTTTATCGAAGCCGCTCGCATATACCTTGCGTACACGGACGACCTGGAGTTGGTCCGCGACGAACTCTACCCCATATTTGCTGACATCATCTCCTGGCAGGTTCGCGGCACGCGCTACGGAATCAAAGTGGATGACAGTGGCTTGCTGGTTTCCGGCGAACCGGGAGTCCAACTCACGTGGATGGACGCCAGGGTCGGCGACTGGGTGGTAACGCCGCGCCGTGGCAAACCCGTCGAAATCCAGGCTCTCTGGTACAACGCGCTCTGCATAATGGAGGACTTGGCCAACAAGTTCATGGACGAGGCTGAGCGAAAGCGCTATCGCCACATGGCAGCGGTCGCGCAGGGGAGCTTCAACCGGCTCTTTTGGAACGAGAAGCTCGGCTGTTTGTACGATGTGATAAACGGCGGTCCTCCCGATCCCTCCATCCGCCCCAACCAGATCTTCGCGGTGAGTCTCCCTCACGGCATGTTGCCCCGCGACCGCGCCAGAAGCGTGGTGGAGAAAGTTGAAGAACATCTACTGACCCCTTTCGGACTTCGCAGCCTCGCACCAAGCGACCCGCAATACCGCGGACGATACACCGGTACCCCCATGGAGCGTGATGGAGCGTACCACCAGGGAACTGTTTGGGCGTGGCTGCTTGGACCGTTCATCACGGCGTATATAAAGATGAATGGAGGAAGCAAGCAGGCCAAGCGCCAAGCGCAAGCTTGGTTGTCTCCTTTTGAGTCTCACCTTGCAGAAGCCGGGTTAGGGCATATCTCGGAGATCTTCGAGGGTGATGCGCCCCATCGCCCTTGCGGATGTATTGCTCAGGCCTGGAGCGTAGCCGAGATTTTCCGTGTCTACATCGAGGAGGTGAGTGGTCTGTGTCCGCATCCGCACCCAAGCGGCCGCTCGCTTCAAAGCAAGAACGCGCGAGTCGCCCAGGGCCTCCGATGACTCACGATATCGTCTGACGTCCGTTCGCTCAATTAATAATCAGAAACGTGCTCGTTTTCATCGAGAGGTCGATTCTTGCATTGTCGGCCAACACGAACGTACCTGCCCTAGAACGACAGTGCAAATCCCAATCGCTCATTTTTTCCCGGCTTCCTGTCAGGAGTAATCGATCGTTGAATTGGTTCGTAATCGGCGAATGATCAGGTCGTCAACTTTCGCGGCGAAAAGTGCCCTGCCGTCGTGCGACCGTCAATGTTAGCCTGAGCCTCCTCGCGAGAGCGGTACCCTAATCCCAAAATGCTCGGAGCCGCTATAAGGTCACGAAGGATTTTCTCGTCGGGATATTCAATGACCAATCGTTCGCAACCCTGTTCGCTGCGAACGGATATCACCGCATATCGCCGCATTGAGCTATGAACCAAACTGCTCACGACAACCTCTTCGACATCACCTTCCAAACGCGGCCCACTCACGGAGCTCGATGCAAGAGGTCGAAGCGGGTGAACCAGGCCACAATCACCGCGAACCAGTTTCTCAGGCTGCCGGTCTTGGTCATTCTCGTCCACGGTTTTGGGTCTTCTCGCATCCTTCTTCGAGATTTCGATACTCAAGAGTTTGCACCGGCGGATCGGGGACCAAATACTTGTGACATCGTGGAAACTCAACTACTTGTCCTGACGACCACCTTGTCTCTTCACAGGTCGCGGGAAGAGATCTCGGACATAAAATTGCATGACTCTAGCCACATTCCACTCCAAGCCAACTAAGTCGCCCGGATTTCAGCCGCAATCTATGCGGCGAACGTCTCTTTCCTCATATATGGCTTACCTGGTTCATCGCGTTGTACTGAAGTAATAACGGGAAATACCTGATTTTTATTCCTTCTCGTAAACCGTTCGATGTGGAACGGCTCGAGTCAGCACTGGATCTGGCCGCCAGCCGAAGGCAATACATTTGTGAGATCAAGGAACGGCTTGTGTCTGCCCGCCGGAAGGCGAATCGCGCTTTACTGCGAAAAAAGCTTACAAACGGCCCTTACGACTTGAACTCTGGGCAAGCCATTGTGACGCTCGCTCAGCCTATCCCCTCCTACAGCAGCTTCTTCCTGGACTGTTGTACTCAAAAACCTGCGACATGACTCCGTCCTCCAACGACATCCTTTTTTCAGAAGTTCGTTTCCAGCTTTTCATAGACCGCAATCTCTGACCCCGCCAATCGAGGATTCATCAGGCTCCAACCCTGGTTCATCACGCAGCAATGTGGCACTGCGACTGCTTTGATCAAGACAGAAGTATTTCGAACACCTTCAAGGAGAAATTCTCATGTTTGGTAGAGCGGTAACAGTGCCTGTGATCGCCCGCGTGAAGGGATTGCAGCGGAAATCTTGTCTCGCAATCACGGTCTTACTTGTTCTTCTGGCTT
>DASRRV010000412.1:0-4558 GCA_035695545.1 Candidatus Sulfotelmatobacter sp.
GTCACCGACGGGAGGAAGATCCTGTTACGCACGATCGACTTGATCCTGGAGACCGACTTTCGAGAGGATCTGACCCTAATGCTGGAATCGAATGCCTTATTGGCGTGGCGGAAACGGGCCTACGACGCGGTGACAACAACCTTAACGCCTGAGCAGCGAAATACGTTTGACCCGAAGTTTGCCGAGATCAACCAGAGCTTTCCACTGCATTCCTACAACGAGGCGCCGGATGGCGGTCCGTCATTGCCATACGATGCCGTCGTTGTGGCCCCCGATAAAGTCTACGCGGAGAGTTTCGAAGTTGATCCTGAAAACATCGCTCTACAGCTTCATTATGGCTGTGTGGAGGCCGATCTCATGATGCAGGAGGATTTTCACATGACCTCCATGAAAGAGAAGTGCGAGGAAAGATTCCCCCTGGCGACTCCAAAGCCAGCCCCGGCTAAGAAGAACTAGCAACCGCGCTCATACTTCTTACCGGTGGTACGGATACCCCTTTGCCAGGGCCTTCTCCAGGTCGGCGTCGTGCCCATAGAGATCGTCGAAAAAGTGGATGGATCCATCTTCCTCGGCGACTGCCGTGCCGTAAAGGATGAGCACCGGAACCGGTTTGGTCAGATTGACCTGAGAGTTGTCCTTGCCTTTCTGCATCGCATTCCGAACTTTTTCGAGCGTCCATTCTGGCTTGTCCCCTAACGCCCATGCGGCCAATTCGTCCGCTTTTTCCACCCGTATGCATCCGTGACTGAAGTCACGCTTGGTCTGCGAAAACAACTGCTGGGATGGCGTGCTGTGCAGGTAGACGTTGTACTCATTGGGAAAGATCAGCTTTACGAGGCCAAGAGCATTCTTAGGGCCGGGCTTCTGTCGCACGGCGAGCTTGCCGGCGCGTAGTTGCTGCAGAACTTCATCGCTGATCGCCCCTGAGGTCACGACCTGCCCGGCCTGCGTGGTCACTTCGTAATTTTTGTTGGCTATATAGTCGCGATTGCGCTGAATGGCGGGCACGATCTCGGAGCGCTGGATACTGGGCGTCACATTCCAATAAGGACGAAAAACGACATACCGCATATCTTCATCAAAAACGGGAGTCTCATGCCGGAACGCTTTGCCCACAATCACGTTCGTGCTCAGGACTATCTTTCCGTTCTCGCCAAATGCGCGCAGGCGGAACTCGGGAATATTCACAACCACGGGCGGCTGCGGGAACTCTTGTGGCAACCATCGCCAGCGCTCCAGGGTCAGGCGTAATTGTTCGACACGCTTGCTCAACGGAGTGTTGAGTTGCTTCACGGTTTCTGGGCCCAGGCGTCCATTAGTTGGAAGGCCGTGGCGTCCCTGGAAACGCTTCACCGCGTCCACAAGGGGTGACTGATAGACGTCACCGGCGGGAACCACGGCATCGGCCGGCATGTCGCCGAGCAGACGAAGCAAGTGCGTGAGCCGCGGCACTCCCGCATAGGGACTTCCCGGCTCGAGAGCTTTGGGCGGCACGGGTAACTGCTCACCATCATCCTGGCCCGATAATTCCAGATAGCGGCGCAGTCCCGCTTGGGTGCCTTTATAACCCAGGAATGGAGGTTCTACCTTTTCGAGCTCGCCCTTAATGTCCTGGCTGTTAACCAAGTCTTGGCGCAAAAATTGCGGGAGATCATAGTGTGACGTCTTTTCGTTGAGTCCGAAATCGAAGTGCTTGGGATTCACTCTTCCCATGTGCAGGTCGGAGATGTAGCGCATCAGGCAGACGGTGAGAGCCGCGTCAAAGCGAGCCGCGTCCGCCGGCTGGCTGAGCTGTTTCATGCGTCCGTCCCAACGGGAACCGTCATAGTCTTCCGGGTTCAAACCTTTGCCATCCGCCTGCCGCAGAATGTCGACGATTGTCACTGCTTGTGGGGTCGCCTGGCTGTCACGAACCCATGCCAGGCTATAACGGGAGGACTCGTAAAAGGTCTTCACTTGGTCGCGGTAGTCTGGAAAATCGGGCCATCGGAGATCGGCAAGTCGTCCGGCGGCGACGATTTCACGCACTAAGTTCTCCGACTCTGGCGATGCGGGAGCCGCGGCTGTAACCAAATTGCCATTTCGCGTGGAACAGGCTACTGCAAGCACACCAGCAGCAAAGGATCCGGACACCAACCAAACCAGCGCATGGCTGCTCACCAAACGCCGGACGAACGAGGGTTTAGACATGGCCATTTCCTGTTTCTTGCGGAAGTTTGAGTTGTGAATTCGGTTCGTCACGCGAAGTCGCCAGCCAGTTGTCTTCCGCGTCGAGTCGTCTTCGTCAAGTGCTTGGACAGTAAGCCTCGGACGCAGGTGTGTCAGCTGGGAGAACTCCTAGTGACTTGTCGGCGGATGCTCTGCACGCTTGCAGCGGGGAAATCTCTACGACCGGGCCGAAGCTGCTCAAATCACGCTATTTCATCTGCCAGCCTCGCGGAAGAGAAACCTCCAGCCGACCAGGCTGCTTGATCTTGCGATAGCCGTTTGTGCACAGTCGGCGAGTTATCGAGATCGTTTGCCGATTGGCGCTGTAACTTTTGTTGCCAGCTCAACCTTGGGGCCAACAGTTTTTATCAAGCGCTGGACTACAACCGAGGAACAGATGGCTCAACCTCGCTTGAAGTCGGTGCCCGATTTCGCGAAGGTAATCTCCCCCAAAAAGACCCCAATGTTCTACCAAATCGACGGGTACTCGGCCTCATGCTCGAACTACAACTGTCATTCCAGATTCCTTTGCTCAAGCCATAGGCCAACGCTATCCCCATCTCGCGGCAGGCTAGCAGGTTGCGCCAAATCTATCGGCATGGAAGAATGCCGCATGTTCCGATCGCTCTTTCCGCTTCTGCTTCTCTGCGCGCTCACGTTGAGCGCCCAGACCATGCCACCGCCTGCCGATCAACAGCTCGCACACGATATCTACAAAGAATTCGTTGAGATCCAATCCGGGTTCACTACTGGTTCGACGACTCCGGTCGCCGAGGCGGCGGCCGCCCGATTGAAGGCCGCGGGATTCCCGGACTCTGACATCTTTATCGGTGGTCCGAACCCGAAGAAGGCCAATCTTGTGGTTCGATACCACGGCACGGGAACGGCCAAGGCGATCCTTCTTCTGGCCCACACTGATGTAGTCGAGGCCAAACGTGAAGACTGGACACTGGATCCGTTTCAATTCGTCGAGAAAGATGGTTACTTCTACGGACGCGGCACGGGCGACGACAAGGCTCAGGCCGCCGTCTGGATCGCCAATCTGATTCGGTATAAGCAGGAAGGATTCAAGCCCGACCGCGACATTATTGTGGCTCTCACTGCGGATGAAGAAGGTGGCGGACCGTTCAACGGCGTAGAGTGGCTCCTTAAGAATCACCGCGACTTGATCGATGCCGAACTGGCGCTGAACGAGGGTGGCTGGGGAGAATCAGCGGGTAGCAAGAAGATCTCGAACAATTTGCAGGTCAGCGAAAAATATGTAATCAATTTTCGCTTCGAGGTCCGCAATAAGGGCGGACACAGTTCCATCCCGGTAGCGGACAACGCCATCTACCATCTCGCGGGCGCACTCGATCGCTTATCTCGCTTCGGGTTTCCCCTGAAGACCAATGAAGTGACCGCCGCGTACTTCGGCCAAATCGCAAAAATCGAAACGGGCCCTATCACCGCCGACCTCGCCAAAGTGGCCGAGGGCTCTCAGGAAGCGATGCAGAGAGTGGCCGGTGCGGCTCCCACGTGGAATGCCACCCTGCGTACGACTTGTGTCGCCACCCAACTAGAAGGTGGCCACGCCAAGAATGCGTTGCCACAACTCGCAGCTGCCAATGTAAACTGCCGCGTGCTACCGGAAGACTCGATCGAGTATGTGCAGAGCGCTCTGCAAAAAGTGGTTGCCGATGACCAGGTCTCCCTCACGATTAGCGGCGAGGTAGGAAGGGGCCCAGCCTCCGCCATGCGGCCCGACGTGCTCAATTCCGTAAAACGCGCAACCGAAGCCCAGTGGCCGGGGTTGCCGGTTGTGCCAACCATGGTGATGGGCGCTACCGATGGCGCCTATCTGCGCCAAGCTGGCATTCCGACCTACGGCATTCAGGGCTTCTTCTTCGATCGAAATGACATCCGTTTTCACGGGCGTGACGAAAGGATGGGTGTCCAGTCGTTCTATGAGGGGCAGACGTTCCTGTATGACCTGGTTAAGCTTTTGGCCAAGGCCGGAAATTGAGCGAGCTGCCTTCGCATCCGATGTTTCATGGCGCGGATTGAGATCCCGCTTTGGTCATTGACATCCCGCGCCCATTCGTGTGGGATTAGGAGAGTTTTCCACTAAATTCAGGCACGCGAAGGCTCAAGAATGCCCGTCCAATTCTTGCTTTTCGTAATCGCAATTCTTCTTGTGTCGATCTTTTGGGTTTTGAGCAAGATTAATAGCCGCCTCAAAAAGACACTCCTCACGGAGCAAGAACGAGACCGTGAGAGGGTGAAGAAAGAGCACGCAGGACACTAGAAAGCAACCTCGCGGGCTAAGCGGAAGTTGTTTGCTCTTCGGCTCGGGTTGACGCCACCGAAT